>NZ_JBSFHC010000002.1:0-691432 GCF_053596835.1 Streptomyces sp. NPDC001606 | reverse complement strand
GGTACAGATCCCGGGCGTGAGCTACGCCGTGGGCTGCACCCCGCTGGGCCCGGTCGCCTGGACCGGGGTGGCCGCGGCCATCGCCCTGGCCCTGGACTGGCTGTGAGCGTCAGGCCTTCACGTACAGCTTGTACATGATGAACGCCGAGAACTGCGGGTCGAACATCGCGCCGCCGACCTTCGAGCCGTGCAGGTAGAACCGGCGCTGGAAGGTTTCGGGGATGATCGGAGCCAGCTCCGTCATGATCTTCTTGTCCAGCGCCTCCCAGGCCTTGGCGGCCTGGTTCGGGTCGGCGATGACCGCGTTCTTCTTGATCGCGTCGTTGACCCAGCCGACGTTCAGCTGCGAGACGTTGTTGGAGCCGTTGGCGATGGTGGAGCCGTCGAACAGCGGCTGCATCACGGTGTAACCGGTCGGCCAGTCCGGGGACCAGCCGAACCACATCACGTCGAAGCTGTTGTCGATCTGCTGGACCTGGTCGTAGTAGCTGGTGGAGTCCACCGGCTTCAGAACCGGGTCGAAGCCCGCCTCCTTCAGGGCGTTGGTGATGACGACCGCCGTCTTGGTGTAGGCGTCGTTGCTGCCCTTGGGGTAGGTGTAGACGATCTTCTGGCCGAGCTTGCCGGCCTCCTTCAGGAGCGCCTTGGCCTTCACCGGGTCGCCCTGCGGCTTCTTCAGCTTGCCGTAGACGTCCTGGTGCTCGTAGCCCAGGATGTCGGGGCTGATGATGGAGGTCGCGTAGTCACCGGCGGACGGACCGCCGTAGATGCGGCGGATCTGCTCCAGCGGCCAGGCGTAGTTGAGCGCCTGACGCACCTTCGGGTCGGTGATCCGCTTGCAGTTGATGGCGTAGTAGTACAGGCCGGTGAGCAGGCCGTTGATGGTGCGCGCCTTCAGCTGGGCGTCACCGAGGACCTTCTGGAGACGCTGGGCCGGGACACCGCTGTACGCCATGACCGCGTACTGGTCGTCGCCGCTCTCCGCGATCAGACGGTCGGTGGCCGCGAGGGCCTCGTAGCCGAACTGGAAGGTGAAGCTGTCCGGGTAGGCGTTGCGGATCGCGTCCGTCTTCGGGTCCCAGTTCGGGTTGCGCACCAGCTTCAGGGACTTGTCGACGGAGTGCTGCGCGATCTTGTAAGGACCGGCGGAGACCGGGTCCTTGTCGTACTTCTCCTTGGAGTCGTGGCCGACGGGCACGGCGCCGTAGGAGTGCATCGCCAGGGTGAAGTTGAGGTCGGGACGGGCGACCTTCAGCTTCAGGGTGATGGTCTTCTTCGCCTTGTCGGTGACGATCGAGTCCAGGTGCTTGCCGCTGAACGGGCCCTTGTACTTGGACCGGAAGTCGCTGGAGCCGACGAGCGCGGACTGGACGTACTGCGCACCCTCGGTGGTGAAGCTGGCGAAGCCGCGCTCGATGCCGTGGCGGACGTCCTCGACGGTCAGCTCGCTGCCGTCGTCCCACTTCAGACCGTCCTTCAGGGTGAAGGTCCAGGTCTTGCCGCCGTCGGACATGGTGCCCGGGTCGGTCGCCAGGTCACCGACGAGCTTCATGGAGCCGTCGGCGGCGATCTTGTAGCCGGTCAGGGTACGGACGTACAGGTTGGCGATGGTGGAGTTCCACGCGAAGTAGATCCGCTGCGGGTCCAGGTGGGAGAAGTCGTCCGGCCCGAGGCCGATGATGTTGCCGCCCTTCTTCGCGCCCGGAATCTCCGGGGCGGGGCCGGTCGAGTCCTCCTTGGTGCCGACGGTCACGGAACCCGTGTACTTGTCGGTACCGGCGTGGGAGTTCTTGCCACCGTTCCCGCTCCCGCCGCTGCTGCACGCGGAGAGGACCATGGAGCCGCCGGCCGCGACCGACGTGGCGATGACGAAGTTTCTGCGGGAAAGGGACATGGCTTCCTGCTCTTGTCGAGGAGAGTTACGAGCTGCTCCGGCGGGCCCCGTCGCCCGGGCCGGAAGGTGGAACGGGAGGTTCAGCGCCCGGCCTTGGGGTCCAGCGCGTCACGCACCGAGTCGCCGAGGAGGTTGAAGGCGATCACGAAGATCACCATCGACAGACCCGGGAAGAGCATGTAGGTGATGTCGCCCTGGTAGAAGTTGGCCGCGTTCTGGACCATGACGCCCCAGTCCGGCGTGGGGTCGGAGAGACCGACGCCGAGGAAGGCGAGACCGGCCTCGATGGTCACGTACGCCGGGAGAGCCAGGGTTGCCTGGATCAGGATCGGCGTCCAGAGGTTGGGCAGCAGTTCCTTGAAGATGATCCGGGCCGGTGATGCACCCGTGACCTTGGCCGCTTCCACGAACTCGCGTTCGCGCAGGGCGAGGACCTCACCGCGCAGAAGTCGGGCGATGGGCGCCCAGCCGAAGGCCGTCATGACGGTGATCAGGGACACGACGGTGAGCCAGACCGGGGTCGCCTCGTCGGGCGCGACCAGGATCGTGAGCAGTACCGGCCAGAAGCCGATGAAGAACAGGGTCTGCGGGAAAGCCAGCAGGATGTCGATGATCCGGCCGACCAGGTAGTCCGTCCTGCCGCCCAGGTAGCCGGCGGTCAGGCCGATGACGATGCCGAGGGCGGTGACCAGCAGGGTGGTCAGGGCGGCGATCAGCAGGGAGTTGCGGATGCCGTAGAGCAGGAACGTGAAGACGTCCCGTCCGAGCTGAGGGTCGATGCCGAACCAGAAGTCGCCGCTGATCCCGCCGTTGGGCGCGGCCGGCAGACCGAAGTCGTCGAGGAGACCCGGCGTGTTCTGGCCGTACGTCGTGTACGGGTTCTTCCCGTACAGCTTGGCTATGAGCGGCGCGCAGATGCCGATCACGAAGAAGAAGATCACCACATAGGCGGATATGACGCCCGTCCTGTCCCGCTTGAAACGGGTCCAGGCCAGCCGTCCCGGAGAGCGGCTCTCGGTGCCCTTGGGGTTGCCGGGCTTCGCCGATGCGGCGCTGTCTTCGTCGGTCACCTCGAGGGGGGCGGCCGGGGAAGGAGTTGCGGGGGTCATGATGCTCCGTGCCTTGTGGGTCAAGGCTCCGCAGGGCGCTCCCCTACGGGCTACGCCGGACTTTTTCAACGCAATTCATTCAAGGTCAATAAATTCTGGGCCGCCTTGGTTGCGTCTTTACCTTCTTGGCTCGTACTTGACCATTCCGCAGCTACACGGGTAGCGCGCCGTAATCAATCCGTGCTTCAGATCGGACCAATTGGACGAATCGGGCAAGGCGTTCGTTATGCGGACGGTCGAGTGTCGAAATGCGTACATCGACACGTCCCAATCCAACGTTTCAGCATCGTTAAGCGAAGATCTGTTGCGCTCCTCGGACAAGATCGTCAAGGGGGTCCGTGGGGGGTGCCTGCATTCGGATGACGTGTCCCTCTAAAGGCCCCTCAATCGGGCGGCGCGCATGCGGTATGTGATCTATGAGCCGATATTGGCCGGTATCGGGGCAGTGATCACGAGGGAGGCAGCCATGCGGGGAATCTCGCGCGCCCGGTGGGCCGTCGGCGCGGTGGCGGTGGCGCTCGCCGCGGCGGGCTGCGGGGGCGGCGGAGGATCAGGCGGCGGCGGCAACGGCGGCGCGGTGCTCAGCTCCTCCTGGGGCGACCCGCAGAACCCGCTGGAGCCCGCCAACACCAACGAGGTGCAGGGCGGCAAGGTCCTCGACATGATCTTCCGAGGTCTGAAGCGGTACGACCCGAAGACCGCCAAGGCCGAGAACTGGCTCGCCCAGTCCATCGACACCAAGGACTCGCAGACCTTCACGATCAAGGTGAAGGACGGCTGGACGTTCTCGAATGGCGAAAAAGTGACCGCCCGGTCCTTCGTGGACGCCTGGAACTACGGGGCCAGCCTGAAGAACAACCAGAAGAACGCGTACTTCTTCGGGTACATCGAGGGCTACGACAAGGTGCACCCCGACAGCGGCAGCCAGAGCGCCGGCACCCTGTCCGGGCTGAACGTGGTGGACGACCACACCTTCACCGTCCGGCTCCGGCAGAAGTTCTCCGGCTTCCCCGACACCCTCGGCTACGCGGCCTTCGCCCCGCTGCCCCGCGCCTTCTTCACCGACCACGCGGGCTGGCTGAGCAAACCGGTCGGCAACGGGCCGTACACGATCGAGTCCTACACGAAGGGCTCGCAGATGACCCTGAGGAAGTGGGACGGGTACCCCGGCAGCGACAAGGCGCAGAACGACGGAGTGACCCTCAAGGTCTACACGGACAACAACACCGCCTACACCGACCTGATGGCGGGCAACCTCGACCTCGTCGACGACGTCCCCGCCGCCCAGCTGAAGAACGTCAAGAGCGACCTGGGCGACCGGTACATCAACACCCCGGCCGGCATCATCCAGACCCTGGCCTTCCCCTACTACGACCCGGCCTGGAACAAGGCCGGGTCGGAGAAGGTCCGCACGGGCCTGTCCATGGCGATCAACCGCAAGCAGATCACCCAGACCATCTTCAGCAACACCCGCACCCCGGCCACCGACTGGACCTCCCCGGTGCTCGGCGCGGCCGGCGGCTACCAGGCCGGCCTGTGCGGCAAGGCCTGCGACTACGACCCCGCCGAGGCCAGGAAGCTGATCCAGCAGGGCGGCGGCATCCCCGGCGGCCAGGTCAGGATCACCTACAACGCCGACACGGGCTCGCACAAGGAGTGGGTGGACGCGGTGTGCAACTCCATCAACAACGCCCTCGGCAACGGCACGGCCTGCGTGGGCAACCCCGTCGGCACCTTCGCCGACTTCCGCAACCAGATCGGGCAGCACAAGATGCACGGCCCGTTCCGGGCGGGCTGGCAGATGGACTACCCGCTCATCCAGAACTTCCTCCAGCCGCTCTACTACACCGACGCCTCCTCCAACGACGGCAAGTGGTCCAACAAGAACTTCGACCACCTCGTCGACCAGGCCAACGCGCAGACCGACCCCGGCAAGGCCGTGGACCTCTTCCGGCAGGCCGAGGGGGTCGTCCGCGACAACATGGCCGCCATCCCGCTCTGGTACCAGAACGGCAGCGCCGGCTACTCGCAGCGGCTGTCCCATGTGGCCCTCAACCCCTTCAGCGTCCCCGTCTACAACGAGATCAAGGTCGGCTGACCGGGCATGGGGCGCTATGTCCTGCGGCGACTGCTCCAGATGATCCCGGTGTTCATCGGGGCCACCCTGCTGATCTTCCTCATGGTGAACGTGATGGGCGACCCCGTCGCGGGCCTGTGCGGGGAGCGGGCGTGCGACCCGGCGACCGCGGCCCAGCTGAGGAAGGAGTTCGGCCTGGACAAGCCGGTCTGGCAGCAGTACCTCACCTACATGGGGAACGTCTTCACCGGAGACTTCGGTACGGCGTTCAACGGCCAGAAGGTCACCGAGCTGATGGCGACGGCCTTCCCCGTCACCATCCGGCTCACCCTCGTCGCCATCCTCATCGAGATCGTCATCGGCATCACCCTCGGCGTGGTCACCGGTCTGCGCCGGGGCCGTCCCGTCGACACCGGGGTGCTCCTCGCCACCCTCGTGGTCATCTCCGTCCCCACCTTCGTCACCGGTCTGCTGCTGCAACTGCTGCTCGGCGTCGAGTGGCAGTGGATCAAGCCGTCCGTCTCGCCGGACGCCACCTTCGGCGAGCTGCTCGTGCCCGGCCTGGTCCTGGCCTCGGTCTCGCTCGCCTATGTCACCCGGCTGACCCGGACCTCCATCGCCGAGAACAAGCGGTCCGACTACGTCCGCACGGCGATCGCCAAGGGCCTGCCGCGACGCCGGGTCATCACCCGCCATCTGCTGCGCAACTCGCTGATCCTGGTGGTCACCTTCATCGGCACCGACATCGGCGCGCTGATGGGCGGGGCGATCGTCACCGAGCGGATCTTCAACATCCACGGCGTCGGCTACCAGCTCTACCAGGGCATCCTGCGGCAGAACACCCAGACGGTCGTCGGCTTCGTGACGATCCTCGTGCTGGTCTTCCTGGTGGCCAACCTCCTCGTCGACCTTCTGTACGCCGTACTCGACCCGAGGATCCGCTATGCCTGAGCAGCCGTACGAACCCGAGCGCGCGATCGCCGGCACGGGCATGGGCGGCGCGATGGACCTGGGCGCCAGCGAGGCCGCGACCCTGGAGAAGACGCCGGGGGGCCCGGAAGGCACCGGCCCGGCCGGTGCACCCCGCTCGCTCTGGTCCGACGCCTGGCGGGACCTGCGCCGCAACCCCGTCTTCCTGCTCTCCGCCGTGGTCATCCTCTTCCTGGTCTTCATCTCCCTGTGGCCCTCGGCGATCGCCTCCGGCTCCCCCCTCACCTGCGACCTCGCCAAGGCCCAGGACGGCCCCGGCCCCGGCGCCCCCTTCGGCTACGACGGCCAGGGCTGCAACGTCTACACACGTACCGTCTACGGCGCCCGTACGTCCGTCACGGTCGGTGTGCTGGCCACCCTCGGGGTGGCGCTGTTCGGCTCCGTCCTGGGCGGCCTCGCGGGGTACTTCGGCGGCACCTGGGACGCGATCCTGTCCCGGATCACCGACATCTTCTTCGCCATCCCGGTCGTCCTCGGCGGCCTCGTCCTCCTCTCCGTGGTGACCAGCAATACGGTCTGGCCGGTCATCGGGTTCATGGTCCTGCTCGGCTGGCCGCAGATCTCCCGCATCGCGCGCGGCTCGGTCATCACCGCCAAGCAGAGCGACTACGTCCAGGCCGCCCGCGCCCTCGGCGCCTCCGACTCCCGCATCCTGCTGCGCCACATCGCTCCCAACGCCGTGGCCCCGGTGATCGTCGTCGCCACCATCGCCCTCGGCACCTACATCGCCCTGGAGGCGACCCTGTCCTACCTCGGCGTCGGCCTCAAACCGCCCAGCGTCTCCTGGGGCATCGACATCTCGTCGGCCTCCAACTACATCCGCAACGCCCCGCACGCCCTGCTCTGGCCCGCCGGCGCCCTGGCGGTCACCGTCCTGGCCTTCATCATGCTCGGCGACGCGGTCCGCGACGCCCTCGACCCGAAGCTGAGGTGATCGTCGCGTGCTGCTCGACGTGCGGGACCTGCATGTGGAGTTCCGGACCCGGGACGGGGTCGCCCATGCCGTCAACGGGGTCAGCTACCACGTGGACGAGGGGGAGACGCTGGCGGTGCTGGGGGAGTCAGGGTCGGGCAAGTCCGTCACCGCGCAGGCGGTCATGGGGATCCTCGACTCGCCGCCCGGGAGGATCACCGCAGGGCAGATCCTCTTCCAGGGGCGGGATCTGCTCACCCTGAAGGAGGAGGAGCGCAGAAAGATCCGGGGCGCCGGAATGGCGATGATCTTCCAGGACGCGCTGTCGGCCCTCAACCCGGTCCTCTCGGTCGGGGACCAGCTCGGCGAGATGTTCGTCGTGCACCGCGGGATGTCCCGCAAGGACGCCCGGGCCCGGGCCGTCGAACTGATGGACCGGGTGCGCATCCCGGGCGCCGCCCAGCGGGTGCGGGACTATCCCCACCAGTTCTCCGGCGGCATGCGCCAGCGCATCATGATCGCCATGGCGCTGGCCCTGGAGCCCGCGCTCATCATCGCCGACGAGCCGACCACCGCCCTGGACGTCACCGTCCAGGCCCAGGTCATGGACCTGCTCGCGGAGTTGCAGCGCGAGTACCACATGGGACTCATCCTCATCACCCATGACCTGGGCGTGGTCGCGGACGTCGCCGACCGGATCGCGGTGATGTACGCGGGGAAGATCGTCGAGTCCGCGCCGGTGCTGGACATCTACAAGGCGCCCGCCCACCCCTACACCCGGGGCCTGCTGGACTCCGTACCCCGCCTGGACCAGAAGGGCCGGCAGCTGTACGCCATCCAGGGCCTGCCGCCCAACCTGATGCACATCCCGCCCGGCTGCTCCTTCCACCCCCGCTGCCCGATGGCGCAGGACGTCTGCCGCGCCGACGAACCCCCGCTGTACCCGGTGTCCGAGGTGCGCGGCAGCGCCTGCCACTTCTGGAGGGAGTGTCTGCATGGCCGTGAGCGCTGAGCCGATCCTGGAGGTCGCCGGGCTGGTCAAGCACTACCCGCTGACCCGGGGCGTCCTCTTCAAGAAGCAGGTCGGCGCGGTGAAGGCCGTGGACGGCGTGGACTTCACCCTGGGCAGGGGCGAGACCCTCGGCATCGTCGGCGAGTCCGGCTGCGGCAAGTCGACGGTCGCGAAGCTGCTGTGCAACCTGGAACGCCCCACGGCCGGCTCCATCCGCTTCAAGGGCGAGGACATCACCCGTCTGTCCGGCCGCGCGCTGAAGGCGGTACGCCGCAACATCCAGATGGTCTTCCAGGACCCGTACACCTCCCTCAACCCCCGGATGACGGTGGGGGACATCATCGGGGAGCCGTACGAGATCCACCCCGAGGCGGCCCCCAAGGGCGACCGGCGCCGCCGGGTGCAGGAGCTGCTGGACGTGGTCGGCCTCAACCCGGAGTACATCAACCGCTATCCGCACCAGTTCTCCGGCGGCCAGCGCCAGCGCATCGGCATCGCCCGGGGTCTGGCGCTGCGCCCGGAGGTGATCGTCGCCGACGAGCCGGTCTCCGCCCTCGACGTCTCGGTGCAGGCCCAGGTGATCAACCTGCTGCACCGGCTCCAGTCGGATTTCGACCTCTCCTACGTCTTCATCGCGCACGATCTGTCCATCGTCCGGCACATCTCGGACCGGGTCGGGGTGATGTACCTGGGCCGGATCGTGGAGATCGGCCGGGACGCCGAGATCTACGACCATCCCACGCACCCGTACACCCAGGCGCTGCTCTCCGCCGTCCCGGTCCCGGACCCCGAGGCCCGTGAACACCGGGAGCGGATCATCCTCTTCGGCGATGTGCCGTCCCCGACCGACATCCCGTCCGGCTGCCGCTTCCGCACCCGCTGCTGGAAGGCACAAGAGCGCTGCGCCCTGGAGGTGCCGGCGCTGGCCGTGCCGGCCCATCTGCGAGGCGCCGCCGGGCCCGCCGCGCACGACTCGGCCTGCCACTTCGCCGAGGAGAAGCAGGTCGTACCGCCGGAGGACGCCCTGGAGAACGGCAACGGGCCGGGGTGACATGACGCACCCCGGCCCGTTCACGGCACCCGCACGGCCGTACATGGATCAGCCTCGCGCGTCCGTATATCGGTGCCGCTTCCGTGAAGTTGCCTGTGTGTTAACGCGGTTCACGTTCATTTTGCGGGACGGGCCAGCGACCGCCGCAGGAAGTCCAGCTGGAGCCGCAGCAGGTTCTCCGCGACGGTCTCCTGCGGGGTCATATGGGTCACCCCGGACAGCGGCAGCACCTCGTGCGGGCGGCCGGCGGCGAGCAGCGCGGAGGAGAGCCGCAGGGAGTGCGCGACGACCACGTTGTCGTCCGCCAGCCCGTGGACGATCATCATCGGCCGGTGCGGCTCGGCGGCGTCGACCAGGCCCGCGTCGTCGATCACCGAGTTGCGGCGGTAGACCTCCGGCTGCTCGTCCGGGTGGCCCAGATAGCGCTCCTCGTAGTGGGTGTCGTAGAGCCGCAGGTCGGTGACGGGCGCGCCGACCACCGCCGCGTGGAAGACGTCCGGGCGGCGCAGCACCGCGAGGGCCGCCAGATAGCCGCCGAAGGACCAGCCCCGGATGGCCACCCGGTCCAGGTCCAGCGGGAACCGTCCGGCGAGCGCGTGCAGCGCGTCCACCTGGTCCTGGACCACGACGGCGGCCTTGTCGTCCCGGATCGCCTTCTCCCAGCCGGGGGAGTGGCCCGGGGTGCCCCGCCCGTCGGCGACGACCACCGCGAAGCCCTGGTCGGCGAACCACTGGGAGGTGAGGTGGGCGTTGTGCGCGGCGACCACCCGCTGGCCGTGCGGACCGCCGTAGGGGTCCAGCAGCACCGGCAGGGGCGTGTCACCGTGGTAGTCCCGTGGCATAAGCACGGCGCATGGAATTTTGCGTGCGCCCCCCTGGGTGAGCGTCACCCGGGGGGACATACCGGGATCTTCGGCGTACGACCGGACAGCGGCCACCGGTTTTCCGTCACGCAGTACCTGCGCCCGGGTGCCCGGCCGGTCCAGCGCCGCGGACGCCAGGACCGTCACCCCTCCGCAGCGCACCGCCGAGTGCACACCCGGCTCCTGGGACAGGCGCTCCACGCCCAGCTCGTTCACCCGGTACACATGGATTTCGCCGATTTCCGGGTCCTCCGCCTCCGCGCCCGCGGAGGCGGAAACCAGTACGTCCTCCCGACCGACGTCCAGCACCGCCCGGATGTGCAACTGACCGCTGGTCAGCGGCCTTTCGCCGACCGCCAGCACGCGTGCCCCGCCCTCGTCCGCGATACGGACAAGCTGCCCGGAGGGGCTCCAGCAGGGCACTCCAGCGAACAGTTCCAGCCAACTTGGATCTTCATCGGCGTGCACCATCCGGGTGGCCCCGGTGTCCGGGTCCACCGCGAGGATCAACTGGCTCTGCTGGTCCCGCGCCTGCACGAGTACCAGCGGGGCACCTGCCTCTGACCAGTGCACTCGTGCCAGATACGGATAGCGGGACCGGTCCCACGCGACCTCCGTGCGCTCCCCGTCCAGGCCGAGCACGAACAGCCGCACCTCCGCGTTAGGAGTACCGGCGGCGGGGTACGCGACGTTATTTGGCTCACGCTCCGGGTGGGCCGGGTCGGCGATCCACCACCGCTGCACCGGCGTGTCGTCCACGCGCGCCACGAGCAGCCGGCGCCCGTCCGGCGCCCACCAGAAACCGCGCGAACGGTGCATCTCCTCGGCCGCGATGAACTCCGCGAGCCCGTAGGAAACCCCCTCCGCCTCCGGCTCGGCGAGCGCCCGGTCGGCACCGCCCTCCGCGTCCACCACCCGCAGCGCGCCCCGCGCGACATACGCGATGTGCCGCCCGTCGGGCGCCGGGCGCGGGTCGATCACCGGCCCGGGCACGCCCAGTTCGCGTGCCGTGCCGACCCGCAGCTCGGCCGCGAAAAGCCGCCCTGACAAGGTGAAAGCCGCCAACTCCACGGCCGCGTCGGTGGCATACCCGACGATCCCGGCGCCGCCCTCGCGGCTCCGCTCCCGGCGCGCCCGCTCCTCGGCGGAGAGTTCTTCCCCGGCCCCCGCAAGCAGTGCGGCCGGGTCCGCCGCGAGGCGCTCGGTGCCCTGCGGGAGATCCAGCACCCACAGGGAGTGGGCGCGGTCCGTGCCGGAACCGGAACGCAGGAACGCGACACGCGAGCCGTCGGGCGCCACGGTGAACGCACGCGGCGCGCCGAGCGTGAACCGCAGCGTCCGGGCGTGCCGACGGGGGAAGGAGTCAGCCTCGGTCGTCATACCCCGACCATATTGGCCATGCGCCCCCTTGTGCGGCCGTGCGCCGAGCGATGCGCGCATACGGATAGTTATGATCACTACCGCTGTGTGGGTATGAACCTGCTGGCGTCTGCATGGATTTGCTCAACTGATCTAGATCTGGCGATCTTTGTGACTGGCGATCTTTGGAGGTGAGCCGCCGTGGCACTCTCGATTTCGGCGGTGGTGCTGCTGGCGATCATCGTCTTCTTGCTGATCAAGAAGTCCGGGCTGAAGGGCGGTCACGCAGCTGTCTGCGTCCTGCTGGGGTTCTATCTCGCCTCCTCGACGATCGCTCCGACGATCAGCGAGCTGACGACCAACGTGGCCAGCATGATCGGCAGCATCAAGTTCTGAGCCGGCCCGGTCGCGGCCGGCTCCGGCACCGACTTCGCCGATCGCCCTCGCCACGCTTGGATAGTTGCACTACCTTTCCGGCGTGGACCAGTTGACCGCTGACGACCCGACCCGCATCGGCCCGTACCGTCTGATCGCCCGGCTGGGCGAGGGCGGCATGGGGCTGGTCTATCTCGGGCGCTCCGAGGGCGGCCGCACCGTGGCCGTGAAAGTCGTGCAGGCCGAGTACGCCGGGCATCAGGAGTTCCGCCGGCGGTTCGCCCGTGAGGTGGCCGCCGCCCGGCGGGTGGGCGGCAGTTGGACGGCGGCCGTGCTCGACGCCGATCCCGAGGCCGCCGTCCCCTGGGTCGCCACCCAGTACATCCCGGGGCCCGACCTGCACACCGTGGTCGCCAAGGACTTCGGGCCGCTGCCCGAGTACTCGGTGCACGCCCTGGCCAACCGGCTCGCCCTCGCCCTCGGCGCCGTGCACGAGGCGGGCCTGATCCACCGCGACCTCAAGCCCTCCAACGTCCTCGTCACCGTCGACGGCCCCCGCGTCATCGACTTCGGCATCGCCCGCGCCATGGACAGCCTCTCCGGGCACAGCCTGCTCACCCGCACCGGCATGCTCATCGGCTCACCCGGCTTCATGTCGCCGGAACAGGTCCGCGGCCTCGAACTCACCCCCGCCAGCGATGTGTTCTGCCTCGGCGCGGTCCTCGTCTACGCCGCCACCGGCCGCCTTCTGTTCGGCGCCACGGAAACCGGTCTGAACGCCCACCTCTTCCGGATCGCCGAGGAGGAGGCGGACCTGACCGGCGTACCCGAGCCGCTGGCCGACCTGGTCGCCGCCTGCCTGCACAAGGACCCGGCCCAACGGCCGACCCCGCGGCAGGTGGCCGAGCGCACGGCACCGGAGCGGGCCGGGGAATGGCTGCCGGGGCCCGTCCTGGCACAACTCGGTCGGCATGCCGCCCAGTTGCTGGACTTCGCCCCGGCGCCGCGGGCGGAGGAGCCGGCAGCGGATCCTCAACCGGGGTCGCCCGCGCCGGGATCCTCGGGGGAGGCACCGGTGCCCGGCCCCGGCGCCGAACCCCAGCCGGACCCGCGGGTCGCGCTGGCCCGGTCCCGCGCCGACGCCCCGGTGCCGCAGACCCCGCCCGCGTCCCCGCCCCCGCCGCCCGCCTACTCGCCGACGGTCCCCACCGCCCCCGCCCCGCCGAACCCACGGCGCTGGTGGGGTCTGGTGGCGCTGATGCTGGCGCAGCTGACGGTCCCGCTGGAAACGGCGGCGTTCGTGCTGGGGATGCAACCCGTCCAGATCGATCTGCACGCGTCCTACGCCGGCCCGTTCACCCTGCCCGCCGTCTACGCCATCGCCTTCGGCGGCCTGCTGCTGCCCGGCGGGTATCTCGGGGACCGGATCGGGCGCAAACCGGCCCTGGTCATCGGCCTGATCGGGTTCGCGGTGGCCTCCGCGCTCGGCGGCTCCGCCGAGACCGCCGCGGTGCTGACCCTCGCCCGCGCCCTCCAGGGCGTCTTCGCCGCCCTGGTCACCCCGTCCGTGCTCGCCCTGGTGAGCACCGGCTTCCCCGAGCCCAGCGAGCGCCGCAGGGCCTTCGGGATCTACGCCCTGGTGACCGCCGGCGGTACGGCCCTCGGGCTGGCCCTGTCCGGACCGATGCTGGAGTACCTCTCCTGGCGGATCTGCCTGTACGTCGTCGTCCCGCTGGCCGTGCTCGCCCTGGCCGGCGTCGGCCCCCTGGTCCAGGACGGCCCGCGCCGCACCGGTGCCGGATCCGACCTGCCCGGTGTGCTCTCCGGCTCCCTGGGCATGGTGGCGCTCGCCTACTGCTTCAACCGGGTCCGGGACTTCGGGTGGGCCGACCCGCAGGTCCTCGTGCTGCTCCTGGGAGGTGCGGCCCTGTTCGCGGGCCGCGTGTGGCGGCAGCGCAGGAAGGAGCCGTACGTCCTGCGAGACCGCCGCCGCCTCGGCAGCCACCTCACCCTGATCCTGTTCGGCACGGGCGCCATGGGCCTCTGGCACGCCGTGACCCTCTTCCTGTTCGAACGGGGCAACGACTACGTGCAGGTCGGGACAAGCCTCCTGCCGCCGGCCCTGGCGGTGGCCGTCGGCGCCACCCAGGTATCCGCCCGCCTGCTGGGCCGGGCCGCGCCCCGCGCCCTGATCGCGGCGGGCCTGCTGGTGGCGGCGCTCGGGGCGGCGTTGCTGGCCGGCCTGTCGCTGGAGGGGGGTCCACTGCTCCTGGTGGGCACGCTGACGGCCGGTTTCGGCATCGGCTTCGCCGGCATGCCGCTCTATGCGATGGCCACCGCGGACATCGCCCCGGAACACGCCGGTGCGGCCGCGGCGAACGCCGGCACGGCACAGCAGCTGGGCGAGGCGCTCGGCTGGGGGCTGCTCATGTCGGCCTCGGGGGGCTCCTACGCCGTGACGTTCGGCTGGTCGGCGGCCGCGCTGCTGCTGGCGGCCCTCCCCGCCACGCTGATCAGCTCACCCCGGGCGGCCGCCGCCTCGTAGGGTGGCCCCATGACGGAACTGCCCTCCCGGCGTCTGCTGCTGGTGCACGCGCACCCGGACGACGAGTCGATCAACAACGGCGCGACCATGGCCAGGTACGCGGCCGAAGGTGCCCATGTGACCCTCGTCACCTGCACTCTCGGTGAGCGGGGGGAGGTCATCCCCCCGGAGCTGCGGCATCTGACGGGCCCCGCGCTGGGCGCCCACCGGCGCGGTGAGCTGGCCGCCGCCGTGCGCGAGCTGGGGGTGACCGACGCCCGGCTGCTCGGCGGGGCGGGCCGGTACGGGGACTCCGGGATGATGGGCACCGCCGACAACGACGACCCCGGCTGCTTCTGGCAGGCCGACGTCGACGAGGCCGCGGGGCTGCTGGCGGACGTGATCCTGGAGGTCCGGCCGCAGGTGCTGGTCACCTACGACCCCGACGGCGGCTACGGCCACCCCGACCACATCCAGGCCCACCGCGTCGCCATGCGCGCCGTCGAGCTGGCCGACGAGCGCGGGCACCGCGTCGCCAAGGTCTACTGGAACCGCGCCCCGCGCTCCGTCGTGGAGGCCGCCTTCGCCCGCCTCCAGGACGAGCTGACCGCGCTGCCGTTCGACAAGAGCGCCGCCGTGGACGACGTACCGGGTGTGGTGGACGACGGGCGCGTCACCACCACCGTCGACGGCACCGCGTTCGCCACCGCAAAGGCCGCCGCGATGCGCGCCCACGTCACCCAGATCGAGGTCGCCGAACCGTACTTCGCACTCTCGAACGAACTCGCCCAGCCGCTGTTCACCACCGAGTACTACGAGTTGGTGCGCGGCCAGGGGCAGGCCGGCGAGACCGACCTGTTCGCCGGCATCGAGGACGGGGAGGCGTCGTGAGCGGCAACGGAAACGGCTCGTTGCTCACGCAGCCGCTGCGGCCGCCCTCCGCCGGGCGCGCCGCCGCCCATGTCGGACTGTTCCTGCTCGGCGCGGTCGTCGGTCTGGCCGGCGCCCTGGTGCAGGCCGCCTGGTTCCCCGGCGGGCTGCTGCTCGCCCTCGCGGGCGCCACCGGGGTGTTCCTCGGCGGGGCGTACGCCACCGGCGGGCGCGGCGGGGCGGTCGCCCCGGCGGCCGGCTGGATGGTCTGCGTCATCCTGCTCACCGCCTCGCGCCCCGAAGGCGACTTCCTCTTCGGCGCGGGCGGAGGCTCCTATCTCTTCCTGCTCGGCGGCATGGCCCTGGCTGTGATCTGCGCCACCCTTGGGGCGGTGCGGCAACCCGGCGGCGGCCCCGTCCGACTTGGCAAGTGACGTACCACTTCGCCGTACGGTGTGCGTGCGAGTCCGGTGTGGGTTTCCTCAGCGGTCATGGGATACACGCCAGAAGTGGCCAGTATGGTGGTGCGCGCCGCCGAGCTGCCCGAGCAAATGAGGTCGTGACGGGCGGTGGAGCCAACTGGGAGAACCTGCCTTGAGTCGTGAAACTGACACTCCGTCCTCCGGGCCCGACGGGCGCGGCGGAGCCGCATACCCCTCCGGCACGCCGCCGTACGGGACCCCCTTGGCTTCCGACGACGGTACGGACGCGGGCCGTTCGGGCGCGCGTCCGGAGGAGAAGAAGACCGAGACCACGCTGACCACCCGGATCCGGATCAACATCCCCGGTTCCCGGCCCATCCCGCCCGTCGTCGTGCGCAAGCCCGTCGGGGAGGGCGAGGGCCCCGCCGCGGACGAGGCGCCCGCCGAGCAGGCGCCCGCCGCTCCGGCCGAGCCCGACCGGGCCGCCGCCGAACCGGCCGCGCAGGCCGAGGAGAAGGCCAGCGACTGGTTCGCGCCCCGCAAGTCCTCGGCGCCCAAGGGCGCTCCGGGCGGCGGCGGCACGAACGGGGCCGGGACGCCCGGCGGTTCCGGCACCGCAACCGGCGCGTCGGCCGCCCGCCCGGGTGGTCCGGGTGCATCCGGTACGACTGGCAGCACCGGCGCACGCCCGGGTGGCGCACGCTCCGGCGGTGGCCGCCCCGGTGGTGTGGTCGGCTCCATGAGCATGTCCGGCGGCTCCCGGCCCGGCGGTACGGGCGGCAAGGGCGGTCTGCCCGGCGCCACCGGCGGTCCGGTCGCCCCGGGCCACGGCGGTGGCACCGGCTCCTTCGACGTGACCGAGGCGCTGGCCGCGGGCCCGCTGGGCGGCGGCTCCCGCCCGTCCGGCACGGGTGACTCCCGCCGGGACGAGCTGCCGTACTTCTCGGACGGCGCCGACACCGGCGCGGCCGACGGCTTCGGCGGCGGTGCCGCGGCCGGCGGTTCCGGCGGCTTCGACGGGCCGCTCGGTTCCGGCGGTCCGGGCGGCCCGCAGGGTCCGGCCGGACCCACCGGCGGCCCGGTCACCGGCGACAGCCCCTTCCTCACGTCCGGCGCCGACCTCGGCCGCGGCGAGCCCTTCGGCGGCCCGCAGGGCACGGCCCAGCGCAGCGCCATCGCCGACCTCGCCGGCCCGGAGGCCGCCGGCGCTCCCGTCGGCCGCGGTCCCGGCGGCGGGATCAGCGACGACACCGCGATCCTCACCCCGCAGAAACCGGCCCCGGAACCCGGCACCCCCGGCTACCGCTCCCCGGCCGACGACAACGTCTCCGGGCACACCGTCACCAGCGGCATCCCGGTCGTCCCGGGCGCCGGCAGCCCGTCGGGTGCCCCCTTCGGCGCGCACTCCGACGGCCCGGTGCCGCACACCGCGCCGAAGCCCGCGCCGGCCCCCGCGCCCAAGGCGCAGAACAAGGCGCAGGCCAAGCCGAAGAAGAAGGGCCGCAGCAAGCTGATGCTGCTCGCCGTCGGCCTGGTCGTCGTCGCGGGCGGTGTGTACGGCGCCGGACTGCTGATGAACCACACCGACGTGCCCAACGGCACCACCGTGCTCGGCGTGGACATCAGCGGCACCCGCGACGACGCCGTCAAGAAGCTCGACGACACCTTCGGCAGCCGGGTGAACAAGCCGCTGAAGCTGTCCGTCGACGGCCGCACGGTCACCCTCACCCCGGCCAACGCGGGGCTCCAGTTCGACTTCCAGGCCACCGTGAGCAAGGCCGCGAAGAGCGACTACAACCCGGTGTCCGTGGTCGGCTCCCTCTTCGGCCAGAAGCGCGTGATCGACCCGGTCATGCCGGTGGACGAGGAGAAGCTCCAGGCCGCCCTCCAGCAGGCCGGCGGCGGCTCCGGCTCGGTCACCGACGGCACCGTGAAGTTCGTGGCGGGCAAGGCCGTCGCCGTCTACGGCAAGACGGGCAAGGGCATCGACGCGGGCCGCTCCACCGCGGCCATCGAGCAGGCCTACCGCACCATGGTGGAGACGGACAGCGCGGCCGCGGTCGCGGTACCGACGACCACCCGGCAGCCGACGGTCTCGAACGCCGAGGTAGACCGCGAGCTGAAGGAGTTCGGGGAGCCGGCGATGTCGGGGCTCGTGACCGTACGGGTGGACGCGGCGCACTCGGTCCTGATGAGCCCGCAGAAGTCGCTGTGGAAGTTCCTCAAGGTGACGGCCGTCAACGGCAAGCTGGTCGACAAGCCCGACCTGGTCGCCCTGAAGCAGCTGTACGGCCAGGCCTTCGACGGGGTGCTCATCACCCGCGGCAACGGCAAGAAGACGCCGGTCACCCCGGAGGACGTGTACGCCGCGCTGCGTCCGGCGCTGCTGAGCAAGACCAACCGGGTCGGGGTCATCTCCACCAACCCCAGCTGACACCGGCGCGGCGGGCCCGTGGCTGTCCACGGGCCCGCCGCGCTGTCGTATGACATCTGTCATGCAGCACTCAGGACCGGCGACACTGCCCGCCTCCCGGTCCGCTCGGCGAGCATGGGTGTCATGACAACGACAGCGGCACCGGCCACCGCCGCCCCGGTGGTCGGGTTCGACCAGGTGACCAAGACCTACGGGGACGTGCGGGCCGTCGACGGCCTCTCGCTCCGCCTCCACCCCGGCGAGACCGTGGCCCTGCTCGGCCCGAACGGCGCCGGCAAGTCCACCACCCTCGACCTGCTCCTCGGCCTCAAGCAGCCCGACAGCGGCTCGGTGAGCCTGTTCGGCGGCACCCCGCGCGAGGCGATCGTGGCCGGCCGGGTCGGGGCCATGCTCCAGAGCGGCGGCCTGATGGACGAGGTCACCGTCGCCGAACTCGTCAAGCTCGGCTGCTCGCTGCACCCGAGGCCGCACAAGCCGGCCGACGTGATGGCCCGCGCGGGCATCACCCAGATCGCCGACCGCAAGGTCAACAAGCTCTCCGGCGGCCAGGTCCAGCGCGTCCGGTTCGCGCTCGCCACCGCCGGGGACAGCGACCTCATCCTGCTGGACGAGCCGACCACCGGCATGGACGTCTCCGCCCGCCAGGCCTTCTGGGCCACCATGCGAGAACAGGCCGACCAGGGCCGTACGGTCCTGTTCGCCACCCACTACCTCGAAGAGGCCGACGCCATCGCCGACCGGGTGCTCGTGCTGCACCGCGGCCGGCTCCTCGCCGACGGCACCGCCGCCGAGATCAAGGCCAGGGCGGGCGCCCGACGGGTCTCCTTCGACCTGGAGGGCCCGATCGACGAGGACGCGCTGCGCGCGCTGCCCTTCCTGACGTCCGTCGACGTGTCCGGGCAGACCGTCCGGCTCCAGTCGTCCGACGCCGACGCCACCGTCCACGCCCTGTACGGCCTCGGTGTCTACCCCCGCAACCTCGAAGTCGCCGGGCTCGGCCTGGAGCAGGCCTTCGTCGCCATCACGGAGGCCGAGGAGGCCAAGCAGTCATGAACTCGCTGATCAAGCTGGAACTCGCCCGCGTCATGCGGAACAAGAAGTTCCTGTTCTTCTCGGTGCTCTATCCCTCCTTCATCTACCTGATCTTCTCCAGCAGCGCCGGCTCGAACCAGAAGGTCGACGGCACCGGCCTGACCGTCGCGACCTATCTGATGGTGTCCATGGCCTCCTTCGGCGCCCTGACCGCCGTGCTGATGGGCAACAGCGAGCGCATCGCCAAGGAGCGCGAGAGCGGCTGGGTACGGCAGCTGCGGCTGACCCCGCTGCCCGGGCACGGCTACGTCCTCGCCAAGACCGCCAGCGCGGCCGTGGTGAGCCTGCCGTCCATCGTCGTGGTCTTCGCGGTCGCCGCCGCCGTCAAGCACGTACGCCTCGACCCCTGGCAGTGGCTCGCGCTGACCGGGGTCATCTGGGCCGGCAGCCTCGTCTTCGCCGCGCTCGGCGTCGCCATCGGCTATGTCGCCTCCGGGGACGCGGTCCGCCCCATCACGATGATCGTCTACTTCGGTCTGTCGATCCTCGGCGGCCTGTGGATGCCGACCACGACCTTCCCGCAGTTCCTCCAGGACATCGCGAAGTGGCTGCCCACCCACGCGTACGCTGCCCTCGGACGGGCGATCGAGCAGAGCCAGGCACCGCACGCCACCGACATCGCCGTCCTCGCCGTCTACTTCCTGCTGTTCGCGGGCGGCGCGGCCTGGCTGTACCGGAAGGACACGCTGAAGGCGTGAGCGCCATGACGGAAGACACCCGGACCCGCGAACGGCGGCCCGAGCGCTTGGTGATGATCGGCCACGGCCCGCGAACGTGGCGCGAGCTGCGGGTCAAGGCGCTGTGGATCGGGGTCTGGCTGGTCTTCCTCGCCCCGCCGGTCGGCGACCTGGCCGGCGGCCGGCACACGGGCGCGGCCACCGCGGCCGGCGCGCTCGGCCTCGCCGTCTTCGTCGCGGCCTATCTGACGCTGGTCTTCCGGAACATGGGCCGGCCGTTCGCCCGGCGGACCGTGGTCGGTCTGCTCGCGGTCCTCGGCGTCCTGGCCCCCCTGCTCGCCTCCACCCTCGGCCGTCCGTGGCTCGGGCTCTTCGTCTACGTCTCGGTGGCCTGCGGGGCGACCCTGCCGGTCCGGGCCGCCTACTGGGCGATCCCGGCCACGGCCGCCGTGTCCCTCCTCGTCGGGCTGTACGACGGGCAGCGGCCGGACTGGGACCTGCTGCTCGTCCTCCTCATCGGGTTCGCGATGACCGGCGTCGGCCAACTGGTGCGGACGACGATCGAGTTGCGCAAGGCACGGGCCACCGTCGCCCAGCTCGCCGCCAACGAGGAGCGCCTGCGCCTCGCCCGCGACCTGCACGACCTGCTCGGTCACTCCCTCTCCCTGATCACGCTGAAGAGCGAGCTGGCCGGCCGGATGCTGCCCGACCACCCCGACAAGGCGGCCCAGCAGGTCGCCGACATCGAACAGGTCAGCCGGCAGGCCCTGGTCGACGTCCGGGAGGCCGTCACCGGCTACCGGCGGCCCCGCCTCGCCGCCGAACTCGCCGGTGCCGAAGTGGCCCTGACCGCCGCCGGGGTCACCGCCGAGATCCCCGCCGAGCCCGACCTCACCGGCGTGGCCGAGGAGGCCGAGGCGGCGCTCGCCTGGGCGCTGCGCGAGGCGGTCACCAACGTGGTCCGGCACAGCGGCGCCGACACCTGTGCCGTGCGGCTGCTGCGCCGCCAGACGCTGGACGGGCCGGTCCTCGAACTCTCCGTCGAGGACAACGGGTCCGGCGCGACCGGCAGCGTTCCCGGCGGCGGCCCCGGCAACGGGCTGACGGGTCTGGCCGAGCGGCTGGAGAAGGCCGGCGGCGCTCTGGAGGCGGGCCGGGTCAGGCACGGCTTCCGGCTGGTCGCCCGCGTCCCCACGGAGGCCGGCGCGGACATAGGATCCGGGGCATGACGAGCACGATCAAGGTCCTGTTGGCCGAGGACCAGTCGATGGTCCGTGAGGCGCTGGCCGCACTGCTCGGCCTCGAGGACGACATCGAGGTCGTCGCCCAGGTCGCGCGCGGCGACGAGGTGCTCGCCGCCGTCGGCGCCCACGGTGTGGACGTGGCGCTGCTCGACATCGAGATGCCGGGCTGCACCGGCATCGAGGCGGCGGCCCGGGTGCACCAGGAGTTTCCCCAGGTCAAGCTGGTCGTCCTGACCACCTTCGGGCGGCCCGGATATCTGCGCAGCGCCATGGAGGCGGGCGCCGACGCCTTCCTGGTCAAGGACGCGCCCGCCGCCCAGCTCGCGGCGGCCGTGCGCAAGGTGCTGGCCGGGGAGCGGGTCATCGACCCCACCCTGGCCGCCGCCGCGCTCGCCGAGGGCGCCAATCCGCTCACCGACCGCGAGCGCGAGGTGCTCCGCGCGGCGGCCGACGGCTCCACCAACGCCGAACTGGCCAAGGCCCTCCACCTCTCCCAGGGCACGGTCCGCAACTACCTCTCCACGGCCATCCAGAAGCTGGCGGTCCGCAACCGGGCGGAGGCGGTCCGCATAGCCCGGGAGAAGGGCTGGCTCTGACTGCCCCGGACCGTCAGTTGAGCTTGGCCCGCGCCGTGTTCGCCTCCTGGCGGACCTGGTGGGCGGCGCTCTCGTCGACCACCTCGATCAGGTGGGCGTAGGCGTCCAGTTCCGCCGCCCCCGCGGTGAACTGCCCCCGCTGCACCAGCAGCTGCCCGCGCTCGTAGCGCAGCCGGGCCGGATGCGAGGGGATCAGCAGCGCCAGCTCCACGGCCAGCAGCCCGACGTCCGACCGCTCGGGCCGGGCGGCGGCCCACGCGCGCATGTTGTTCAGGATCCGCTGGACGACCTCCAGCGGCGGCGCGGGCTCCAGCATCCCGGGGTCCAGCGGCGCGCCCGTCGCGCCGGCCACCAGCAGCTCGGCGTCGGTGCCGGTCAGCACCCGGCCGCCGTCGAACGGATCGGCCAGCACCTGCTCCTTGGCCGTACCGAAGCCGACCACGAAGTGCCCGGGCAGCGCGACCCCGTACACCGGGGCACCCGCCCGCCGGGCGACCTCCAGCCACACCACCGACAGCAGGATCGGCAGCCCGCGCCGCCGCCGCAGCACCTCGTGCAGCAGCGAGGACTCCAGCCGCTGGTAGTCGCCCGGGGTGCCGTGGAAGTCGTACGCCCCGCCGAGCAGCCGTCGTACCGCCTCGGCCCAGGCGCGCGGCCCGCCCGGCCGGTACGGCAGCTCACCGGCCAGCCGGTCCAGCTCCAGCTGGGCGGCGTCGATGCCGGCCTCGTCCAGCGTGCCGTCCGCCTCCGCGCCGATCAGCAGGCACAGCGCGGCGAGGTCGGGCCGTTCGGACCGGGTCTCCTGCGCGAACCGCTCGCGCAGCTCGGCGGAACGTTCCGGCGGGGGCGGATACGGCGGCGGCAGATACGGGTGGTGCATGACTGGCTCCTGCCCTCTCCCGACGGGTTCTACGACCGTGCCGACGCGGTCGCCGAGCCGTCCCGAGGCCGGTCCGGCGCCCGGTAGTAGTGGTAGGCGTGGTGCGGGGCGAAGCCCAGAGCCGCGTACAGGCCCCGCGCGGCCTCGTTGTCCCGCTCCACCTGGAGCCAGGCCGCCGAGGCGCCCTCGTCCAGGGCGTGCCGGGCCAGCGCGGCCATCACCTCGGTGGCGAGCCCCTGACGGCGCCGCTCGGGGTCCACCTCGACCGCGGCGAACCCGGCCCACCTCCCGTCCACGACACACCGCCCGATCGCGGCGGGAGCCTGCCCACCGGGAACCGTCGCGAACCACGTCGAGGGCCCGCTGTGCAGCACCCGCAGGGCCACCTCGCTCACCCCCTTGCGCCGGTACCGCGCGAGCCACGCCTCGTCCGCCTCCCGGGACAGCACCACCCCGGCGCCCTCGGCCCGGTCCGCGACCGGCGCCAGCGCACCGGTCCACAGCTCGGCGGTCACCTCCCGCACCCAGCCGCGCCGCTCCAGCTCCGCGCCGAGCAGCTCCTCGGTGCCCTCGGCCCCGCTGGCGGTCTGGACGTAGGCGGGCAGGCCGCGCTCGCCGTACCAGCGTCGTACGGCCTCCAGGGCGGCGTCGAGCGGGCGGCCCGGGTCGCCGAGCGGCAGCACGCTGTTGGCCCGCCGCGTGAAGCCCACCCGTCGCCCGACCACCGCCCCCCATGGACGCGCTTCGCGCGGCACCTCCTGGACCGCGGCCCGCAGCTCCCACTCGCCCAGCCGCTCGCTCTCCACCGGCTGCCACGCGCGCGCGGCGATCCGGGCCAGCTCGGCATAGGAGGCCGCGGGGCCCGGCCGGCGTGCCGGGGCGGCCGGCACGACCTTCCCCGCGACCAGGGAGTTTTCCGGAATCCGGACGCGCTGACCATCCCGTCGTGTGATCATGAGCACGCCAGCATCCCATGATGTGAGAACACCGACCGTGTCAGTGAACTTCTGTGGTCCCTGACCGGTTCCGGCCAAGCATCGTACCGAGATACGTTTTCCCACGTCAGAAGGGGTAACACGGACTTCCAGACGTCCTGCCGCCGAGATTCCCACTGGTCAGATCACCCCTCCTGCTCGGATCATGCTCCGGAACGGAGATACTAGGGGCGGGCATCGACTACGCCGCGCTCCCGCGCGCCAGGCGGCGGAGCCTGAGGAGGCCCGCCAGCGCCCTATCGAGGAGGAACGACAGCGTGACCTACGTCATCGCGCAGCCTTGTGTCGACGTCAAGGACAAGGCGTGCATCGAGGAGTGCCCGGTCGACTGCATTTACGAGGGCTCCCGGTCCTTGTACATCCACCCGGACGAATGCGTCGACTGTGGTGCCTGTGAGCCGGTCTGCCCGGTCGAGGCGATCTTCTACGAGGACGACGTCCCGGAGGAGTGGAAGGACTACTACAAGGCCAACGTCGAGTTCTTCGACGAGCTGGGCTCGCCCGGCGGGGCCAGCAAGCTGGGGCTGATCGAGCGCGACCACCCCTTCGTCGCCGCGCTGCCGCCGCAGGGCGAGTGACCGTTTAAGCACCAAGCGGCCCGCCCACCGCGCCGCGCCGCCTCGGTCCCGTACGGCCAGATCGCCCTGATCGCCGCCGCACGGGACCGAGGCGTTTTCCCACGCCGCCGGGCGTTCCGCCGTACCAGACGAAAGCGAGCCACCGACCGTGTCCGCAGTCTCCGACCGGCTCCCCACCTTCCCCTGGGACAAGCTGGACCCGTACAAGAAGACGGCCGCCGCGCACCCCGACGGCATCGTCGACCTCTCCGTCGGCACCCCCGTCGACCCGGTTCCCGAGCTGGTCCAGAAGGCGCTGGTCGCCGCCGCGGACTCGCCGGGCTACCCGACGGTCTGGGGCACCCCGGCGCTGCGCGACGCGATCACCGGCTGGCTGGAGCGCCGCCTGGGCGCCCGCGCGGTGACCCACCGCCATGTCCTGCCGGTGGTCGGCTCCAAGGAGCTGGTGGCCTGGCTGCCGACCCAGCTCGGCCTCGGCCCCGGCGACCGGGTCGCCTACCCGCGCCTGGCCTACCCCACCTACGAGGTCGGCGCCCGCCTGGCCCGCGCCGCGTACGAGGTCTACGACGACCCGCGCGAGCTGGACCCCGAGGGCCTGAAGCTGCTCTGGCTGAACTCCCCGTCCAACCCGACCGGCAGGGTCGTGCCGAAGCAGGACCTGGCGGACATCGTCGCCTGGGCCCGCGCACACGGCGTCCTGCTGGTCTCCGACGAGTGCTACCTGGAGCTGGGCTGGGAGGCCGACCCGGTCTCGGTGCTGCACCCGGACGTGAACGGCGGCTCCTACGACGGCATCGTGGCCGTCCACTCCCTGTCCAAGCGGTCCAACCTGGCCGGCTACCGGGCGGCCTTCATCGCCGGCGACCCGGCGGTGCTGGGCCCGCTGCTGGAGATCCGCAAGCACGGCGGCATGATGACCTCGGCGCCGACCCAGGCGGCGGTCGTGGCCGCGCTGTCCGACGACACGCACGTCCATGAACAGCGCGAGCGCTACGCGGCCCGCCGCGAGATCCTGCGGGCGGCGCTGCTGGCCCACGGCTTCCGCATCGAGCACAGCGAGGCGAGCCTGTACCTCTGGGCCACCCGCGACGAGTCCTGCTGGACCACCGTCGCCCACCTGGCCGAGCGCGGCATCCTGGTCGCTCCCGGCGACTTCTACGGCGAGGCGGGCCGGAACTTCGTCCGCGTGGCCCTGACGGCCTCCGACGAGCGCGTACGGGCCGCGGCGCAGCGTCTGACGGCGTAGGGCCTGTCTTTCGGATCTTGCCGGCGTCGCGGGCCCTGGCACCGCCTGACGGCCCGGCAACCCGGGGCGGTACGGGAACGGGGCCCGGGGAACTCCCCGGGCCCCGTCAGCGGCCGTCAGCGGTCGAGCGGCGCGCTCAGCCGCCCAGCGGCAGTCCGCCCTGCACCGGCAGGTTCGGCAGGCCGCCCTTCGTCGCGGTGGACGCGGTGTCGCCGAGCACACCCCCCGCGGCACCGGCCGCGTCCCCCGCGGCCTTCTGCGCCACGGGCGTCGTCTTCTTCACGGCGCTGCCACCGGTCTTGCCCGCGGCCGGCACCGTCTGCTCGACGGCCTTGCCGCCCGCGTGGCCCGCGAGCGAGGTGACGTTCTGCGTGGCACCGTCGACCGTGTTGCCGACGTGCGCCCCGTCCACGGCGGTCAGACCACCGAGGTTCGGCGTGGCCGCCGGCAGGTTCGCGGCCGCATTGGCGGAGCCGGCCGCACCGACCCCGGCAGCCGCTCCCGCTGCGACGAGCAGCGCGGCACGGGCGATCCGGCGGGTCAGAGGGAGGGACATGATGCTCCATTCGACGGAAGAAAACGGTGGTGGTGTCCGGTCCGGTTCCGGCTCGGACGCCGTGACTACCGCTCGAACCCCCGTGAAGGTTGCGGACGCCCCAGGTAAAGAATGGATAACGCATCGCATTATCAGGTGTGGATAAAAACGGGCAAAGAACGTCTGCGCGACCGCGTGCAGAATCCTTCCGGCCCTTGAATTCCCGGGAATT
Source organism: Streptomyces sp. NPDC001606 (assembly GCF_053596835.1). Lineage (NCBI taxonomy): Bacteria > Bacillati > Actinomycetota > Actinomycetes > Kitasatosporales > Streptomycetaceae > Streptomyces > Streptomyces sp. NPDC001606. The sequence continues at coordinate 665,464 of NZ_JBSFHC010000002.1, read as the reverse complement.
CCGGTACGGCGGCCACTCTCGCCGGGGCGGCGGTCCGGTCCGGCGCCGCGCAACCCCCCGGAGTGATCCCCCGTACTACTGTCCGGTCACGATCCGGACGACCCCCGTCGACCGCTCCCCGGCCTGCCTGCCCCCGCCGGCCCCCGCGGAGCCGTCCGAGGCGACCGTCCGCCAGGTGTTGCTGGTGCTGCCGACGGTCCACTCCCGGCCCGCGTAGGCCACCCGCTGGATGTGCAGCGCCGAGGAGTTGGCGACGGCCCAGTGCGCCAGCTGCCAGCCGCGCTCCCGTTCCGTACGCCCCCGCGCGTCGGTCCGCGCGCCCTCGGGCACCGCCACCGTCACCGTCGAGCCCTGCGCGGTCGCGGCCACGCTCGGCGCCGGGGACGGCGACGGCACGGGCACCCCGCCCACCTCCGCGCCGGTCTCCTGCAACGCGTCCCGCCCGAAGTCCCGGACCAGCGCGGCCCGTACCGCGTCCGGACCGGTCGCCGTGGCCGTGGTGTCCCGGCGTCCGTCGCAGGTCAGGGTGGCCGCCGCCCGCCCGGTCAGCGCCGCCGCCAGCAGCCCGGCGTCCGCCTCGTGCTTGGCGTACGCCTCCGGATAGCCGCTGCGCTGCACCCGCTGGGCGGCCACCGTCAGCGGCAGGTCCATGTAGTCGGGCACCTTGGCCAGGTGAGCGTAGAAGATGCCGGCCGCGTAGTCCGGGTCCATGATCTGCCGCTCGGTGCCCCAGCCCTGCGAGGGGCGCTGCTGGAACAGGCCCAGCGAGTCCCGGTCGCCGTGCTCGATGTTGCGCAGCCCCGACTCCTGGAGGGCGGTCGCGAGCGCGATGGTCACGGCCCGCTCGGGCATCCCGCGCCCGGTGCCGACGGCGGCGATCGTCGCCGCGTTCGCCGCCTGCTCCGGCGTGAACTCGAACGACGTCCCGCTCCCGTCGGCGGAGACCACCGTGCAGCCGCGCGCTCCGCCGCCGCCGGTGATGTACTGCACCACGAGATAGGCGGCGACACCGCACAGGACCAACAGGGCCGCCGCGAAACGGAAGAGGCGGCCGCGGCGCTTGGGACGGGTGGGGGACGGCTCTGGCACGCGTACAAGGTACTGGAGCCCCCGACGGCCCTCACGAGGGGTTCCGTACAGCGGGAGCGAGGGGGCCCCGACGGGGGCGCGCTAGGGTCGTGAGCATGGCCGACACCTCGCTTGACCTCACGCTGGACGCCGCCGCGCTCACCGCGCGGCTCGTGGACTTCCCCTCCGAGAGCGGCACCGAGAAGCCCCTCGCGGACGCCATCGAGACCGCCCTGCGCGCCCTGCCGCACCTGACGGTGGACCGGTACGGCAACAACGTGGTGGCCCGCACCGACCTCGGCCGGGCCGAGCGGGTGATCCTGGCCGGCCACATCGACACCGTCCCGATCGCGGACAACGTCCCCTCCCGGCTGGACGAGGACGGCGTGCTGTGGGGCTGCGGCACCTGCGACATGAAGTCCGGGGTCGCCGTGCAGCTGCGCATCGCGGCCACGGTCCCCGCCCCCAACCGCGACCTGACCTTCGTCTTCTACGACAACGAGGAGGTCGCCGCGGAGCTGAACGGCCTCAAGCACATCGCCGCGGCCCACCCGGAGTGGCTGGCGGGCGACTTCGCGGTCCTGCTGGAGCCCTCCGACGGCGAGGTGGAGGGCGGCTGCCAGGGCACGCTCCGGGTGCTGCTGAGGACCAAGGGCGAGCGGGCCCACTCCGCGCGCGGCTGGATGGGCTCCAACGCCATCCACGCCGCGGCGCCCATCCTGGCCCGGCTGGCCTCCTACGAGCCGCGCCGGCCGCTGATCGACGGCCTCGAGTACCGCGAGGGCCTGAACGCGGTGCGCATCGCCGGGGGAGTGGCGGGCAACGTCATCCCCGACGAGTGCGTCGTCACCGTCAACTTCCGCTACGCCCCCGACCGCACCGAGGAGGAGGCGCTCGCGCACGTCCGCGAGGTGTTCGCGGACTGCGGTGTCGAGGAGTTCGTGGTCGACGACCACAGCCCCGGCGCCCTCCCCGGCCTCTCCCAGCCGGCCGCGGCCGCCTTCGTCGAGGCGGTGGGCGGCACCCCGCGCCCCAAGTACGGCTGGACGGACGTCTCCCGGTTCTCCGCGCTCGGCATCCCGGCGGTCAACTACGGCCCCGGCAACCCGCACCTGGCCCACAAGCGCGACGAGCGGGTGGAGACGGCGAAGATCATCGCGGGCGAGGAGCGCCTGCGGAACTGGCTCACCGCGTAGCGGGCACCGCAGGGCCGCCGCGCGGCTCTTCGTCCCCGGACACGCCGACGTACCCCCTCCGTAACCCGGGTGGATCTAGTCTGAGATCGAACTACCGGCAAGCGGAGGGAGCGCACATGGCTACCGGAAACCCCGAGGGGAAGAAGCAGCCGCCGGACGAGCAGCGGCTCGGACCGGTCCTCCGACGGCGCGGCCAGGTGACCGCCAGTACGACCGACCAGCGGCTGCTGGACGCGGGCGGTCCCTCGGACTGGGTGCACACCGACCCCTGGCGGGTGCTGCGCATCCAGTCGGAATTCATCGAGGGCTTCGGCACGCTCGCCGAACTCCCGCCCGCCATCAGCGTGTTCGGCTCGGCGCGCACGCCGGAGGACTCGCCGGAGTACGACGCGGGAGTGCGGCTCGGCCGGGGGCTGGTGGAGGCCGGCTGGGCGGTGATCACGGGCGGCGGCCCCGGGGCGATGGAGGCGGCCAACCGGGGCGCGTGCGAGGCGGGCGGCATCTCGGTCGGCCTCGGCATCGAGCTGCCCTTCGAGCAGGGGCTCAACCCCTACGTCGACATCGGGCTGAACTTCCGCTACTTCTTCGTCAGGAAAATGATGTTCGTGAAGTATGCCCAGGGGTTCGTGGTCCTGCCCGGCGGCCTCGGCACCCTCGACGAACTCTTCGAGGCCCTCACCCTGGTGCAGACCCAGAAGGTCACCCGCTTCCCGATCGTCCTCTTCGGCAGCGCGTACTGGGGCGGCCTGGTGGACTGGCTGAAGAACACCCTGGTGGCCCAGGGCAAGGCGGCCGAGAAGGACCTCCTCCTCTTCCACGTCACGGACGACGTGTCGGAAGCGGTGGCCCTGGTCTCCAAGGAGGCGGCCCGCTAGGCCTTCGTCAGGCCAGGCCTCGCCGGGCCACCGCAGGGGGGCGGTGCCCGGCGATGGAGGCCACCATGTCCAGCACCTGACGGGTCTCGGCCACCTCGTGCACCCGGTACACCTGCGCCCCGAGCCACGCCGACACCGCGGTCGTCGCCAGCGTGCCGATCAACCGCTCCTTCACCGGCCGGTCCAGCGTCTCGCCGACGAAGTCCTTGTTGGACAGCGACACCAGCACCGGCCAGCCCGTCGCGACCATCTCGTCCAGCCGCCGCGTGGCCTCCAGGCTGTGCCGGGTGTTCTTCCCGAAGTCGTGCCCGGGATCGATGAGCACCGACTCGCGCGGCACACCCAGCGCGACCGCCCGCTCCGCCAGCCCCACGGTCACCTCCAGGACATCGGCCATCACATCGTCGTACGCCACCCGGTGCGGACGCGTCCGCGGCTGCACCCCACCCGCGTGCGTGCACACCAGCCCCACCTTGTGGCGCGCCGCGACCTCGGCCAGGCCGGGGTCCACACCGCCCCAGGCGTCGTTCAGCAGATCCGCCCCGGCCGCGCAGACCGCCTCGCCGACCTCGGCCCGCCAGGTGTCCACGCTGATGACCACGTCCGGGAAGCGGCGCCGCACCTCCGCCACGAAGCCCACCGTGCGCCGGGCCTCCTCCGCCGCGGAGACCTCCTCGCCGGGCCCGGCCTTCACCCCGCCGATGTCGATGATCGCGGCGCCCTCGGCCACCGCCTGCTCCACGCGCGCGAGGGCGGGCTCGTCGCGGAAGGTGGCCCCCTGGTCGTAGAAGGAGTCCGGGGTCCGGTTCACGATCGCCATGATCACCGGCTCGTGCGGGCCGAATTCCCGCCTGCCCAGCCTGAGCATCCGCTGTGACCTCTCCTAGTACGTCCCGCTGTACAGCCGTCTGTGACCCTAACTGTCGGACTCGCATGGCACGATCGGACCCATACAGTTCGGCTTCCGGCACCGTGTCCGGCTGAGAGCGTGGGGACCCCCTGGCGATGGTGATGTTCTTGTTCCTGGTCGTCGCGCTGGCCGTCGTGGTCGCCGCGGTGACACTCGCCGTGGTGGGCGGCGGCGAGAGCGGCCCGCTGCCCGAGGCGGCGCCCGAGCGGCTGCGCGATCCGCTGCCCGCCGACCGCCCGGTCGACAGCGCGGACGTGGAGGGCCTGCGCTTCCCCGTCGCACCGCGCGGCTACCGCATGGCGGACGTCGACGACGCCCTCGGCCGGCTGGCCGCGGAACTCGCCGAGCGGGACGCCCACATCGCCGACCTGGAGTCCGCCCTGGCCGGCGCCCGCGCCGCCGCCGCGCACGTACACGCGCATGGAGAGGCGCACCAGCCGGAGCGGGGCGAGCGCCCGGAGGAGCAGCGATGAGCGACGGAGGTGCCCTCGCCGGGGCCGACGGCGCGCTGCGCTGCCCGTGGGCCCTGTCCACCGAGGACTATGTGTCGTACCACGACGAGGAATGGGGCCGCCCGGTCCACGGCGACGACGCCCTCTTCGAGCGGATCAGCCTGGAGGCCTTCCAGTCCGGCCTGTCCTGGATCACCATCCTGCGCCGCCGCCCCGGCTTCCGTACGGCCTTCGCCGGCTTCCACATCGAGAAGGTCGCGTCCTTCACCGAGGAGGACCGCGACCGGCTGCTGGCCGACCCCGGCATCATCCGCAACCGCGCCAAGATCGACGCCACGCTCGCCAACGCGCGCGTGCTCGCCGGCTGGGCCGAGGGCGAGCTGGACGAGCTGATCTGGTCCCACGCCCCGGACCCGGCCGCCCGCCCGGTCCCGCGGACCCTGGCCGACGTCCCCGCGGTCACCCCGGAGTCGACGGCCCTGTCCAAGGCCCTGAAGAAGCGGGGTCTCAGATTCGTCGGCCCGACGACGGCCTACGCCCTGATGCAGGCGTGCGGGCTCGTCAACGACCACCTGGCGACCTGCGTGGCCCGCAGCGCGCCCTGAGGACGAGCCCGGCAAGAAGACCAGGACTTACCGCCCCAGGTACTTCGGCTTCTCCTTGTTCACGAACGCCTGCACCGCGATCGCGTGGTCCTCGGACTGCCCCGCCCGCGTCTGGAGCTCGTCCTCCTTCTCCAGCGTCTCGTCGAGGGAGTGCGTCAGCCCGTAGGCCACCGCCTCCTTGATCGCCGCGTAGGCGACCGTCGGCCCCTCGGCCAGCGCCCGCGCCACCTTCTCGGCCTCGGCGCGCAGCTGAGCGGACGGCACGACCCGGTTGGCGACACCCAGCTCCAGCGCGTCCTGGGCACTGATGCTGCGCGGGAAGAGCAGCAGGTCGGCGGCGCGGCCGGGGCCGATCACCCGCGGCAGGGTCCAGGAGATGCCGGAGTCGGCGGTGAGCGCCACCCCCGCGAACGACGTGTTGAAGGAGGCGGTGTCGGCCACGATCCGGTAGTCCGCGGCGAGCGCGAAGCCGAAGCCCGCCCCGGCCGCGACGCCGTTCACCGCGGCGACCACCGGCTTGGCCGCCCCGGCGAGCGCCCGGACGATCGGGTTGTAGTGCTCCTTGACCGTGCTCATGGTGTGCCCGGAGCCGGTCTCCCGGTCGGCGGCGAGCAGTCCGATGTGCTCCTTGAGGTCCTGGCCCACGCAGAACGCCCGGTCCCCGGCGGCGGTCAGCAGGATCGCCCGTACGGCCGTGTCCCCGGCCGCGGATTCCGCCGCCTCCCGCAGGGCGACCTTGGTCGCGATGTTCAGCGCGTTCATCGCCTCGGGGCGGTTCAGCGTGATCGTCGCGAGCCCGTCGCTCACCTCGTAGAGCACGGTGTCGGTCATGGCGTCCCCTCCGTTGTCCTCGCGGCTGACGTACCGCTCAGTACGTCCCTGTCCGAAGGACAGCATGGCGGAGATCGCCGTCCAAGGGCCGGAACGGACGTGTGACCTGTGTCAAAGAAAAGCGGAGCGGCGCCGTGCGGTGCGGGTTCGCGCGGGGGAGCAGTATCACAGCCACATCGCCGAATTGAGTGGTTTTGCTCGCGCGCGTTGCCCAAGCGATGCCGACTGATGTTGGTCATCGGGTCCTGAGATGCGGGATAATGGCCTGGAAGCAATGTGTTCGATGCCGGTGTCGTGTGTCCGAGCCGGACCGCGGGTGCGCCCCTCGGGGCTGTCGGCAGACGATGAGCTGGTTTCAGGAAGGGGAACGAGCATGGCGGCCATGAAGCCGCGGACGGGCGATGGCCCGCTCGAGGTGACCAAGGAGGGGCGGGGCATCGTCATGCGCGTTCCGCTCGAAGGCGGCGGTCGGCTTGTCGTCGAGCTGACCCCTGACGAGGCCGCGGCGCTCGGCGACGCGCTGAAGAACGTCGTCGTCTGAGCGAACGAGTCAGTCCTCCCGGCTGCCCCGGCATCGTACGCGGTGCCGGGGCAGCCGCGTCTTCGGAACCCGCGCTCTACCGCCTGCCTCGGCAGGCGGTGAACAGGTTCCGCTCAGCGTCTGACCGCGCACAGCAGCCCGTCGCCCACCGGCAGCAGCGACGGCACCAGCTCCTGGCTCTCGCGCACGGTGCGCAGCAGCTCCCGCAGCCGCAGCACCTCCGTGGGCTGCGGCCCGGAGTCGACCGTGCGGCCGTTGGCGAAGACCCCCTCGAACACCACCAGACCGCCAGGCCGCAGCAGGCGCAACGATTCGGCGAGATAGTCCGAGTACTCCAGCCGGTCCCCGTCGCAGAAGACCAGGTCGTAGCCGGCGTCCGCGAGCCGGGGCAGGACGTCGAGGGCGCGGCCCGGGATGAAGCGGGCCCGGTTGCTGGCGAAGCCCCCGGCGCGGAAGGCCTGCCGGGCGAACTGCTGGTGCTCCGGCTCCGGGTCGACCGTGGTGAGCACCCCGTCCGGCCGCATCCCGTGCAGCAGATGGATTCCGGACACCCCGCAGCCCGTGCCGATCTCCGCGACCGCCTTCGCGTCCACGGAGGCGGCGAGCAGTCGCAGCGCGGCGCCCGTGCTGGGGGACACCGAACGCAGCCCTGCCTCCCGGGCGCGGTCACGGGCCCAGAGCAGCGCTTCTTCCTCGGCGACAAAGGCGTCGGCGAACGCCCAGCTCGTCTGCCGGTTGCCGGTAATGACCCTCTCCTGTCCCCGTGGATGCCTGGGCGTGACTGTATCCGTTGGCGACGGGAACCCGCAGATGGGACCGGGCGTTTATAGGGATGAGACGGTGGCCGGGGAGGCGGCGGGGGGTAAGAGGTGGAACAGGACACCGAGCAACTGCCGACACAGCCGGGTGAGGCGTGTCAGCGCGTATCAAATTCTCGTAAAACCGCTTATCCGGAGCTAACGGGCGAGGTGGCTATGGTAGGGGCTCCACTGGACACCACCAGAGCCGACAGGGGAGGTGCGGCTGCGCCCGGGGATCGGGGCGGAGTGCTGCGGCGCTTCCTCGGGTCGGCGGGCAGGCCGAAATCCGTGACCGACACCGCTGCTGACAGCCACGCCACCGGTTTCGCCGCAGGCGACGCCCAGACCGCGACCTTCTCCACCGACGCGGACGGGCAGGCGTGGACTCCGCCCACCTGGGACGAGATCGTCAGCACCCACAGTGCTCGCGTCTACCGCCTCGCCTACCGCCTGACGGGCAACCAGCACGACGCCGAGGACCTCACCCAGGAGGTCTTCGTCCGGGTCTTCCGCTCGCTGTCGACATACTCGCCGGGCACTTTCGAGGGCTGGCTGCACCGCATCACCACCAACCTCTTCCTGGACATGGTCCGGCGCAAGCAGCGCATCCGCTTCGACGCCCTCGGCGAGGACGCGGCCGAGCGCCTGGCCAGCCGCGAGCCGACCCCGCACCAGGTCTTCAGCGACGCCCACTTCGACGCCGACGTCCAGCAGGCCCTCGACACCCTCGCGCCCGAGTTCCGCGCCGCCGTCGTCCTGTGCGACATCGAAGGACTGTCGTACGAGGAGATCGCCGCCACCCTCGGCGTCAAGCTCGGCACGGTCCGCTCCCGTATCCACCGCGGCCGCTCCCAGCTCCGCAAGGCGCTCGCGCACCGCTCCCCGGAGGCCCGCGCGGCCGAGCGCCGCTCCTTCAGGCCCCGTGTGCCCGCTCTGGGGGGAGGGGGCGCGACCGCGTGAGTGGATCACGGCCGAAACCTGTCGAGGAAGGACACCTCGCAGAGCAGCACCTGGGAGACCGACTCTCCGCCCTGGTGGACGGGGAGCTCGGTCATGAGACGCGCGAGCGGGTCCTCGCCCACCTGGCCACCTGCGCCCGGTGCAAGGCGGAGGCGGACGCCCAGCGCGCACTGAAGAGCGTCTTCGCGGAGGCCGCCCCGCCCCCGCCCTCGGCGAGCCTGCTGGCCCGCCTCCAGGGCCTGCCCGGCGGCGACCTGGACGGGGACGGCACGACGCCCGGCGGCGGCCTCTTCGGACGCGGCATCGCCCCCGGCCCCACCGGCACCTCCGCCGCCCTCGGCGTCTTCGGGGCGCGGCGCGGCGAGCGCTTCACCTTCGGATACGTCCCCGACGCCCCGCACTCCCCGGCCGCACCCGGTTCCGCGGCGGAGCAGCGCGGCTTCCGCATCCATCCCGTCGGCCGCCCGGACGACGCCCGCCCGGCCTCGCGCGGGCTGCGGTTCGCGTTCGCCGCGGCCGGTGCGGTGTCGCTGGCCGCGATCGCCCTCGGCGGGGTCACCACCGCCGTCCCCGGGGACTTCAGCGCGGACGCCCGCGGCGGCTCCGGCACCGGAGTCGTCCCGTCCCGTCCGGCGGGCAGCGGTGCGGGCGCGGCGACGCCCGACACCCAGCGCCGCCGGCCGGTCGGCCCGCTGCTCGCCCAGGGCGGCAGCGCGCTGCTCGCCGAGACCTCGGTCGCACCGACCTCCATCGCCGCGCCGATGGTGCCCGGCATCCCCTCGCCGGGCACCGGGCAGCAGGACACCGGCCCCCAGGGCGCCGTACGCCCGCTGACCGCCCCGGCGACGGCGGGCGCTGCCGTCGCGTCCCCGCTGATACGCCCGCTGGACGAGACGGTGCTTCCACCGCTCCCCGCCTGGTCGCCGACGCCCGATGCCACCGGTCCCGGCCTGCTGTCCGGACACGGGCTGCTGTCCGCCCCCGCCCCCCACCCCACCTCCGCTCCCTCGGCGTCCCCCTCCCTGCTCGACCCACCCCACCAGGCCCGCTGAGACCGGCCCCTGCTCCCCGGCCCGCGAACCTGGTTGAATCCTGTGAGGGCCGTGCCCGTGGCGAGGACCCGGGCGCGCAGTCGACGTTCCGCGGCCGCCACCGAAGCGTGCGGTCGCGGCCAGCCGTGGGGAGAGCATGAACGAGGGGAACCGTGTCCCGCCGGGCGACGACTCGGAGGGAGCGGCGGGGGAGTCCGCGGAATCCCGGTCCGTGACCGGCGACTTCGAACTGGCCCGCCCCGCCGAGACACCCCCCGACGGCGACTTCGAACTGCCCAAGCCGGCCGCTGCCGCGGAAGAGGGGGCAGGGGGAGAGCCGGTGCAGGGTGCTGCGGCTGGAGGTGTGGCCGAGGGGTCTGCGCGCCAGGGGTCTGCGCGCGAGGGTGTGGCCGAGGGTTCTGCCGTGAAGGCGGCTGCGGCGCAGGGCACTGCGGTTGAGGGGCCTGCCGCCGAGGGCGCTGCCATGGATGGTTCTGCCGTCGGGATGCCTGCGGCGCTCGGGTCTGCGGACGAGGCTGTTGCGGTGCAGGGGCCTGCTGCCGGAGGAGGGCCTGCCGTAGCGGGGGCCGCCGTCGAGGGCCTTGTCGTCCAGGGTGCTGACGTAGCGCGGACCGTCGTCGAGGGGGCCGCCGACGCCGGCCGGGTGGTCGAGGGCGGGCAGGCGGGGTGGCCGGCTCCCGGCGAGCGGCCCAAGCCTCTGCACGACCCCGACCCGTACAGCACCCCGCCGTACGGCGAGCCGGGGCCCTGGGCCCCCGCACCCCCGGTCCAGCACCCGGCGACGGCCACCCTGCCCCACGGAGCGGCCGTACCGGTGCAGAGCCAGCCTGCCCCCGGGCACACACCGGCACCGGCAGCGGTCGTGCCGTCGGCTCCGGGGCACCCGGCACCCGCTGCGGCCGTACCGCATGCACAGGCGCCCGCGCCGGCCGCACCCGTTCCCGCCACCCCGGCCGGGGCGGCGCCCGAGCCGCAGGTTGCCGGGGATCCATGGCAGCGGTACGACCCCTGGGCCGGCGGCTCCGGCGAGGGGCGGATCCTGGTGCACGGTCCGTTGCAGCAGAGCGGTGCCGCCGTGCCGTCGAAGGAGCAGCGGCGCCGCCGGGCCAGGCGGCTTCTGCTCGGGTGGACCATGGTCGTCGCGGTCCTCTCCGCCGGGATCGGCGGGATCGCGGGCGCCTATGTCGAGCGCCAGCGACTGGACGGCGACGTGAGCCTGCCGCAGGCCGGGCACGTGCCCGCCGGGCGGGCGCCGGACAGCGTGGCGGGGATCGCCGCCCGGGCGCTGCCGAGCGTGGTCACGATCCATGTCAGCGGTTCCGACGAGGCCGGCACCGGCACCGGCTTCGTGCTCGACACCCGGGGCCACATCCTGACCAACAACCACGTCGTCGCGCCCGCCGCGTCGGGCGGCCGGATATCCGTGACCTTCAGCAGCGGCGACACCGTCAAGGCGCGGATCGTCGGCCGGGACAGCGGCTACGACCTCGCCGTCGTCCAGGTCCAGGGCGTCCACGGACTCACCCCGCTGCCCCTCGGCAACTCCGACGAGGTCCGGGTCGGCGACCCCGTCGTGGCCATCGGCGCCCCCTTCGACCTGGCCAACACCGTCACCTCCGGCATCATCAGCGCCAAGGAGCGGCCCATCACGTCCGGCGGCGAGAAGGACGACGGCAGCGACGTCTCGTACGTCGACGCGTTGCAGACCGACGCGCCCATCAACCCGGGCAACTCCGGCGGGCCTCTGCTGGACCGGCAGGCCCAGGTCATCGGCATCAATTCGGCCATCCGCTCCGCCGACAGCGGCTCCGACTCCGCGGACGGCCAGGCCGGCTCCATCGGGCTCGGCTTCGCCATCCCCGTCAACCAGGCCAAACGCGTCGCCGAGGAACTGATCAACGACGGCCGTGCCAGCCACCCGGTGATCGGCGTGACCCTCGACATGGGCTACACCGGCGACGGCGCCCGGATCGACCGCCGGAGCGCGGACGGCGGCCCCGCCGTCCTCAAGGACGGCCCGGGGGAGCGGGCGGGCCTGCGGTCGGGCGACGTCATCACCGACGTGGACGGACAGCGCGTGCACACCGCCCAGGAGCTGATCGTGAAGATCCGCGCCCATCGCCCCGGCGACCGGCTGCGGCTGACGGTCGAACGCGGCGGCGGTGAGCGCGAGGTCTCACTCGTGCTGGGCGCTTCCGAGCAGAACTGACAGAAGTCTCACCTCGGGACGGTACCGGTCGGACAGGAACGCCGGGTACCGTTGAGCGACCGAGGACATCGCAAGGAGCGTCAGGTGTTCAATGACATAGGGCCACTGGAGCTGGTGACGATCATCGTTATCGCCGTGCTCGTCTTCGGCCCGGACAAGCTCCCCAAGGTCATTCAGGACGTCACACGGACGATCAAGAAGATCCGCGAGTTCTCGGAGAGCGCCAAGCAGGACATCCGCAACGAACTGGGTCCTGAGTTCAAGGACTTCGAGTTCGAGGACCTCAACCCCAAGACGTTCATCCGCAAGCAGCTGGACAACGACGATCTGGGGCTGAAGGAGATCCGCAACGGCTTCGACCTGAAGAAGGAGGTGGCCGAGGTCACGGACGCGGTCAACGGCTACGACACCGAGCCGTCCGCCCCCGCCTCCTCCTCGTCCTCCGCTTCCTCGTCCTCCGGCGGCCGGGTCGACATGACCAAGAAGCCCGAGGAGCCCGGCACGGACGACCGGCCGCTCTTCGACGCCGACGCCACATAGCTCCACGGCACATAGCGACACCCCACATAGCGGCACGCCAGATGGCGACACGCGCACCGGCGCACGCGCCGTGCACGTGACGCGTTTCATAACGGACACCCGGCTCGCACGGCCTGAACAGGCCGTTCGCGCGACCCACGCAACCAACGCCTGCCCTGCCGCTCTCACGGGTGTGGATATGCTGCCGAGTTGTTGTGCGGACCGGAGGAGTACGCCCGAAGGGGGGCGGGCCGCCCCGGTCCGACGAGAGCGAGGAGGCGTCCGGGCAGATGGAGACGACGAGTCGGGTGGGCGCGCAGGCGCCGGTCGCGGAGGGACAGCAGCTTCCCTCCGTCCGGCGTACGGTCGACGGCTACCTGGAGGCGCCCTTCCCGTGGTACGCCCTGGACGAGGCGTTCACGGGGCCGCGTTGGCTGATGCAGGTCGGTATGGCTTCCGACGGCGCCGTCGAACACGGGTCGATCGGGCACGGTGACGAGCCCTCCGTCCGCGGCGAGACCGGCTCCCCCGGTGAGCCGCGGGAGAAGTTCGCGGTCGTGGTCACCGTCGCCGCGCATCCGTCCCGGCGCAGCGCCGACGGTACGGGCCTGCTGGAGGCCACCTCGGTCTCCTCGGCCGCGTGGCTGGCGGGGGTGGGGCTGCTCTCCTTCACCTGGCCCGGGCAGATGGACCACAGCCTGCGTGACGACTGGCTGGAGCAGCAGACGGAGACCGCCTGGGCCCTGGCCGACGACCTGGACGGGTCGGAGTGGTCCAGGCTGTCCCTGCCGGTGGACGGGGCGGCCGCCTCTTTCTACTACCGGGAGTCCGAGTTCGGCTGGGTACTGGCCGGTACGACGGAGGCAGGCGTGCATCTGGGGGCGTACGGGCGGGGCATGAGCGCGTACGGGCTCGGGTTCTCGGTGGTCAAGGACATCGCCGCGTACGCGTAGCCGGATCCGTCAGGGGGACCGCCGTAGCCGTCGGCGGTCCCGGACGTGTCCGGCTAGTGGTTCGTCAACTGACGCCAGATGGCTACGGCCACCCCGATCTGGGCCAGGATCGAGGCGCCCTGTGTCGAGAGCCCGCGAAGCTGGTAGATCGACAAGAGCAGCGCGAAACGACGGGGCCAGTACTGCCGTTCATCCCCGAAGGTCGATGTGTCCATCCAGATGCTGGTGAGCGTCAGGATGAGGAGCATGAGCACCGAGTAGAAGAGCAGGTCACGGAAGTCCACACCGGTGAACTTGTTGAGCAGCAGGAACAGGCAGGCCGGCACGGCGTAGGCGAAGGTCAGGCTCCATGCGCGAGCGGGGCTGTGGCGGCCGGGGAGCACACGCCACAGCGCACCCAGGACGAAACCGGCGCCCGCCCACGCCACCTGGTAGGCCAGGAAGTTCGCGACGACTCCCGGGATCGCGGTGGGCTCGGAAGTGAGCTGGATCCAGCTCCAGGAGTCCTCGGTGTCCAGATAGAGCAGGGCTCCGCTTGCGGGGATCCCGAAGCAGAAGGCCACGCACCCGGCGTGCACGCCATTGTTCCACCAGTGGCCTCTCGGCCCCCAGGCCAGGGCGGCGTCCAGGACGGAAAGATAGGCGGGTGGTTTCCTTTCGCCGCATCCGTCCACCAACCACCGGCGCAGTGCCCGAAGTCTTCCCTCCAGTTCCTCGCGTGTGACGTTCCCCGCGCGTCCCTGGTCCAGCAGCTGCAACTGGTGGTTGATGTTGCGGTATTCGTGGGCCTTGGCCATCAGGTCACCGCGACGCTTCATGCTTCTCAGTCTCTTCACGCAAAACGTGTTGCCCAGCTGGTTCAGTACCGCCCACTTTCGCCCCACGGCGAGAACCGCGAACAGCGAGCCCATGTTCAGGATGATCCAGGCGCCGTACTGGAAATTGATTCCGGCGAAGATGGCGCCCCGCAGTCCCACCGTGAAGACGAACACCGCCGCGACGAGCAGCAGGTCGGGGGCTGCCGGGCCCAGGATCGGCTTCTCATGTTTATGGTCTGCCGGTGTCCTTTGCGCTCCGAAGCGAAAGTGCAACAAGGCGAGAAGTGCGACACCCGTCAAGATCCAACTATAACTGAAAATCCAGGCCAGGTCGGTGAACGAGAAATTTGCCCGGTATGAACTGGCGTATGTTCCGTACCCGTGCACAGCGTTCTGGTCGGTGAGCCAGTAGACCCTCTTCCATTGGTTTTCGGCCACCCACCAGAAGCAGCCGAGCAGACTCCCGGCGACCGCAGCGAGCAGCGTGGAGACGACGAGGACGCAGCGCACGGGAGCGTTGTTCCACGTCCGGTACCAGGAGCCGGGGAGCAGCGCGCCCTCGCGGGCGAACCGCCACGCCCACGCCGCCATGGCGGCCAGCCACAACCACACGATCGCCAGGCCCATGAGCACATAGCCGACATCGTCGGAGACACTCGGCACCGCCTTTGACACGAGGGCGTCCGGCAGGCCGAACATCGCCGGCGCCAGGATCACCAGCAGAGCGATGGCCGCCACCGCCGACGCCACGCCGACGACGGCGTACCTCTGGCGAGGGTGATGGCTGTTGGCGGTGCCGGTGTCACCGGTCGCGCCGTCCGGGGCGGGGACGGGCGTGCCGCTGTACCAGGGGCGGGCGACGAGAATCAGGGCCAGGCCGGCGGCGACGCAGACGAGAGCGCGCCACCGGGGGCTGATCGGCGGCTGGGAGATGAGCAGCAGCAGTATGAGGGCGAATGCGCCGCTGAGCAGGGACCATTGCAGCACGGCCCCCGCGGCGCTGTCGTCGTCCTTTCCGGTGTCGGCGGCCACGGCCTGCGCCGTGGGGGCCGACGCCCCGGCCGCGGCGGCGGAATGCGTCCGCCGGGTGCGCCGTGCGGCCAGTGCGATCACGAAGGAAGCGCTCACCCACCAAGCCGCGACTCCCACCTTGCTCCAGATCGACTGGCCATAACTCAAGGGCCAGTAGCGCTGCCACGGGAGATCGATTTTGAACGTGATGCGCGTGGGCTTCTGATTTTCCCAGAGCAGGGTCTTCTCGTTGGAGGACGATGCCAGCTTGGAGCTGTCATTGAAATGCATGCCGCCCATCTCCGCCTTGACGGTCTGCCAGTGCGCATTCAGTAGCGTCGGCGGAAGGAGGCGGATCTGCCACATTCTGTGGCTGTCCCTGGTGATCTGCCAGGGACCGAGCCGGATGAGTTTGTAGTCCTTGATCCAGGCGAAAGAATCATACTGTACCGTGACGTTTCGGGTGTCGGCCGTCACCACCGGATCATGCGATCGCCATTCCTGACGCGGACCATTGTCCGTCCCACGCAGCAGACAGTGCATCGCCTTGTGGTATTCCGCGGAGTCCTCACTGAAGGTCAGCTGCCGCGCGGCAGGCCACTTGTTCAGGGGAACCCGGACCGTCATGTAGGAATAGATCTTCAGGTAGTTCTTGCTGTGCTGGTCGAATTGGATTCTGGCGTCCACCGTACTGGCGTCGAGCTGATGGGCCCAGCAGGCGTCACTGTTGTTCTGTCGCGCCTCCGCCGAGGGAGCCACCCACCACATCGCGGCCAGGATCATCAACAGTAAAAAGCGCCGCCACCGGATACCCTGCATCGCCCCGAAGCCTCCTCTGCGAGGAATTTAGGACCGTGTCATATGTCGCGGCCTCCGGCGCGCGGAAGAAATTTCGAAGACCCACCCCATCAGCCGTTCTCTGCCGAATTGCAGGAAATAGGTCAGTGGCTGATAATGGAATCGGATGACCGTCAACTACTTGACGGAGGAACCATGACGGACATAAACGTTTCCGCTCCGAGGGTTCCGCTGCCCGGCTTCGCGGAAGCCGAGGGGCTGGGGCCTCGGGACGCGGAGTTCGTCCGGGATCTGGTGGAGGTGCTGGCCAAGCACGGAAACCTGAACCGTTTCGGTCTGTGCCTGCTGCACGACCACTTCCCGCTCGCCGCGGACGAGGTGCTGGTGGAGACGAACGACCCGAAGGACCGCACGCTGCACGTTCATGTGGAGAAGGCGGACCGGACGCGGCACGTCAAGGCATCGCAATGGCGGTTCGTACCACACACCGAACGAGGCCCGGACGGTCAGACCCCGGCCGGCTCCTGCCAGGAGGTCATGCTGTGCACCACGCAGGACCTGTGCCCGGGGCGCGAGCAGGAGCGCGTGCGTGAAGAGGGGCACCGTCCGTGAAGGACGGCGCCCCTTCGGCGTAGCCGTAGCTGCTGTCGCCCGTCGTGGCGGCAGCAGCTTCTAGAACTTGTTCTTCGGGGTGATCCCCAGCGACAGACCCGACAGCCCGCGCTGCCGCCCGCCGAGCTTGCCCGCGATCGCGCGCAGGGCCGAGCCCGCCGGGGAGTCCGGGTCGGTCAGGACCACCGGCTTGCCCTCGTCGCCGCCCTCGCGCAGGCGGACGTCGATCGGGATGGAGCCGAGCACCGGGACGGTCGCACCGGTGGTGCGGGTCAGACCGTCGGCGACCAGCTGGCCGCCGCCGGTACCGAACACGTCGACCATCTCGTCGCAGTGCGGGCAGGGCAGCCCGGACATGTTCTCGACCACGCCGACGATCTTCTGGTGGGTCTGTACGGCGATGGAACCGGCGCGCTCGGCCACCTCGGCTGCCGCCTGCTGCGGGGTCGTCACGACCAGGATCTCGGCGTTCGGGACCAGCTGCGCGACCGAGATCGCGATGTCGCCGGTGCCGGGCGGCAGGTCCAGGAGCAGGACGTCCAGGTCACCCCAGTAGACGTCGGCGAGGAACTGCTGGAGGGCGCGGTGCAGCATGGGGCCGCGCCAGACCACCGGGGCGTTGCCCGGCGTGAACATGCCGATGGAGATGACCTTCACGCCGTTCGCGGACGGCGGCATGATCATGTTCTCGACCTGGGTGGGACGGCCGTCCGCTCCCAGCATGCGCGGCACCGAGTGGCCGTAGATGTCGGCGTCGACGACACCGACCTTGAGGCCGTCGGCCGCCATCGCGGCCGCCAGGTTGACCGTGACCGAGGACTTGCCGACGCCGCCCTTGCCGGAGGCGACCGCGTAGACCCGGGTGAGGCTGCCCGGCTTGGCGAAGGGCACCTCGCGCTCGGTCTGGCCGCCGCGCAGGGCCGCCGCCAGCTCCTTGCGCTGCTCGTCGCTCATCACGTCGAGCGTGACATCGACCCGGGTGACGCCTTCGACCCGGGAGACCGCCTCGGTGACGCGCTGGGTGATCGTGTCGCGCATCGGGCAGCCGGAGACCGTGAGGTACACGGTGACCGCGACCGCCCCGTCCGCTCCGATCTCCACCGACTTGACCATCCCCAGCTCGGTGATGGGGCGGTTGATCTCGGGGTCGTTCACCGTCGCCAGTGCCTCGCGCACCGCGTCTTCCGTAGCCATAAGGACGATGGTACGGCGCTGTGAGGGGCCCCCGGGTAGCCCCTCAGCGGTCGTCTGCGTCACGTCCCGGTGACCGTTCTGACCGTTCCGCCGGGAATACGACGCGGTCGCTGCGGCCCTGGCGCTCCTCCAGCTCCTTGAGCAGGTCCTGGAGCTCCGAGCGGATCCAGTCGCGGGTGGCCACCTCGCCGAGGCCCATCCGCAGCGCGGCGACCTCCCGGGTCAGGTACTCGGTGTCGGCGATGGACCGCTCGTTCTGCTTGCGGTCCTGCTCCAGGTTGACCCGGTCCCGGTCGTCCTGCCGGTTCTGCGCGAGCAGGATCAGCGGGGCCGCGTAGGAGGCCTGGAGGGACAGCACCAGGGTCAGGAAGATGAACGGGTATTCGTCGAAGCGCAGTTGCCGGGGCGCGGTGATGTTCCACAGCACCCAGACGACGATGACGACCGTCATCCAGACGATGAAGCGTCCGGTGCCCAGGAACCGGGCGATCCGCTCCGACAGCCGGCCGAAGGCCTCCGGGTCCCACTCGGGCAGGAACCGGTGCCGGGGCGGGCGCGGCAGGTCCAGCCGGGGCATGCGGGGCCGGGTCGCGGCGGTGGCGCCCGAGGGGTTGCGTTCCCGGCCGTGCTCGGAGCGGGCCGCCGTACGGCCGCTGTCACGTTCAGGAGCCATGGCTGACCACCCCGTCGCCCGCGCCCTCGTCCAGGTGGAACTCCGTCTCCCGCCAGTCCTCGGGCAGCATGTGGTCCAGTACGTCGTCCACGGTCACCGCGCCGAGCAGCGAGCCGGAGTCGTCCACCACGGGCGCGGCGACCATGTCGTACGTGGCGAAGAACCCGGCGATCACCGGCAGCGTGGCGTCCGGGGCGAGCGGTTGCAGATCGTCGTCCACCAGCGAGCTGACCAGGGTGTACGGGGGGTCGCGCAGCAGCCGCTGGAAGTGCACGGTGCCCAGGTACTTCCCGGTCGGCGTCTCGTCCGGCGGGCGGCAGACATAGACCTGGGCGGCGAGGGCGGGGGACAGGTCCGGGTTGCGCACCCGGGCGAGCGCGTCGGCGACGGTGGCGTCCGGACGCAGCACGATCGGCTCGGTGGTCATCAGTCCGCCGGCCGTGTGCTCCTCGTACGACATCAGGCGCCGCATGTCGGCCGCGTCGCCGGGCTGCATCAGGCTGAGCAGCCGCTCCTTGTCCGCCTCCGGCAGCTCGGCGAGCAGGTCGGCCGCGTCGTCCGGGTCCATGGCCTCCAGCACGTCCGCCGCGCGCTCCTCCGCGAGCTTGCCGAGGATCTCGATCTGGTCGTCCTCCGGCAGCTCCTCCAGGACGTCGGCCAGCCGGTCGTCGTCGAGGGCGGCGGCGACCTCCGCGCGCCGCTTGGGGGAGAGGTGGTGCAGCACGTTGGCCAGGTCGGCGGGGCGCAGCTGTTCGAAGGTGGCGAGCAGGTTCTCCGCGCCCTGTCCGTGCTCCTCCAGCGAGAACCCGGTCACGGCCGACCACTCGGCGGTCAGCGTCTCGCCCTTGGCCCGCCGGAAGGCGCCGGCCTTCCGGCCCTTGCGCACGAAGACCCGGTCGACCTCCCAGTCCCGGCGGGCGGGCAGCTGCTGCACGGACATATCGAGGACGGTGACCTCCTCGCCGGTCTCCACCAGCGTCACGCGGCGGTCCAGCAGCTCGCCGAAGACCAGCCGCTCGGTGGGCCGCTGCTCGAAGCGGCGGACGTTCATCACGCCGGTGATGATGACCTGCCCGGACTCGACGCCGGTGACCCGGGTCATCGGCAGGAAGATACGGCGCCGGGTGGCCAGCTCCACGACCAGGCCGAGCACCCGCGGGGGCCTGCGGCCCACCCGCAGCATGACGACCAGATCGCGGACGCGGCCCACCTGGTCGCCGTTCGGATCGAAGACGGGGACCCCGGCGAGATGCGAGACGAAGATCCGGGGGGCGCCGGCTGCCATGGCTCTGCTTCCTTTGCCTTGCTGTGCGGATGCCTTGCTGTACGGATGGCTGCTGTACGGGTGCCGCTGCTGTACGGGTGCCTTGCTCGGTGTGAAGTACGGGGCGAGATTTGCTCGGATTTGCCCGCTCGGGTGCGCTTCAGGCTAGCCCGTACCGGTCGGATACGCCCTGGTGGGCGGTCCGGACGGACTGGCTCCGCCGGGCGGCCGGCACACCGGTACGCTGCGGTACGCCGTTCAGGAGCCGTCGGAAAGGCCCCCCACCCGTGACTGCGATTCCCCCCGGCCGCCCTCGCCGGGCCGCTCTGCTGACCGCGACATGCGCGCTGGCCGTGACCGGTGCGGTGGTGCTGACCGGGTGCGGCGGCGGTGGCGATCCGGACGCGGGGACGAACGGGGTGGGCAAGCTGTCCGCCGGGCAGATCCAGTCCAGGACCCGGTCGGCGGCGGACGCGGCCGAGACCGTACGGCTGTCCGGGACCGTGCTCGCCGGCGGCCGTACGTACACCCTGGACATGCGGCTCAAGGCCGACGGCGGCACCGGCTCGGTGACCTCCCAGGGCTCCACCCTCCAGCTGCTGCGGGTCGGACAGCAGCTGTACCTGAAGGCCGACGCCGGCTTCTGGAACCAGGCCGAGGGGCAGGACGGCGGCAGCAGCGGTGACGCGGTCGCCGCCAAGCTGGGCGGGAAGTACGTGAAGGTCCCGCAGGGGGACCCGGCGTACAAGAAGTTCAGCGGCTTCACGTACAAGTCCGTGCTCCTCGACGGTCTGCTGCCGCTGCACGGCAGGCTGGCGAAGGAAGGTCATCACGACCAGGCGGGTACCCCGACGATCCGCATCACCGGCGACGACGGCTCCGGCGGCACCCTGGACGTCTCCCTCCAGGGCAAGCCGTACCCGCTGCGTCTGGTCCGCGCCGGCGCGGCGGGCACGCTCCGCTTCTCGGACTGGGGCCAGGACTTCACCGTCACCGAGCCGGCCTCCTCGGACACGGTGGACTACGGCAAGCAGCTCCCGACGTCCTGACGCCCCGGGGGCTCCGGCCGGCCGCTACTTCCGCCGCTTGGCCAGCAGCCTCGGCAGGGCCGCCGGAATCGGTCGCCGGGTTGTCGCCGGCGTCGGCACCGGCGCCTCGGCCAGGCTGCCCTCGGGCAACGGCGCGACGGCCCCGGCCGGGGTCAGCCTCAGCACCCTGCACTCGCGGGCCCAGCGGGCCGGCATCTCCTCGCCGTCGGGGGCGTTCAGCCGCTTGCCCTTCAGCTCGGCGACCGCCGCCTCCCACTCCGGCGAGCCGGCCGCCACCTCGGACACGGTCACCGGGAAGGTCACCAGCCGGCCGCCCTTGTCCTTGCTGCGCACGCTCACCTCGGCGGTGCCCCCGTCGGTCAGCCCCTCCAGCGGCTGCTCGCCGGGGCCGCCGCCCACCAGACACACCGCGCCCTCGTGCCACACGTGCCACAGCGCACGCGCCGCCGGAGCGCCGGTGGCCCTGACCCAGATGAGGCCGGACTTCTTCGTGGCCTCCTCGATGAGGGCCCGGTCGAGCAGCTCGCTTGTCATGGGGCTCACCCTATCCAGGCCCGGCGGAGCCGCTCACAGCCAGCCGTTGCGCTTCAGCGTGCGGTGGATACCGAGACACAGGGCGACCGTGAGGCCCATGATCACCGGGTAGCCGTACTTCCAGTGCAGCTCGGGCATGTATGTGAAGTTCATGCCGTACACGCCGGCGACCATCGTCGGCACCGCGAAGATCGCCGCCCACGAGGTGATCTTCCGCATGTCCTCGTTCTGCGCCACCGAGGCCTGGGCGAGGTTGGCCTGGAGGATGGAGTTGAGGAGCTCGTCGAAGCCCAGCACCTGCTCCTGGACCCGGGCGAGGTGGTCGGCGACGTCCCGGAAGTACTTCTGGATGTCCGGGTCGATCAGCCGCATCGGCCGCTCGCTCAGCAGCTGCATCGGCCGCAGCAGCGGCGCCACCGCACGCTTGAACTCCAGCACCTCACGCTTGAGTTGGTAGATCCGCGTCGAGTCCACACCGCGCGAGGCCCCGCCGCGCGGGCCCGGCGAGAAGACCTCGGTCTCCACCTCGTCGATGTCGTCCTGCACCGCGTCGGCGACCGCGATATAGCCGTCCACGACATGGTCGGCGATCGCGTGCAGCACCGCCGAGGGTCCCTTGGCCAGCAGCTCCGGCTCGTCCTGGAGCCGGTGCCGCAGCGCCCTGAGCGAGCCCTGGCCGCCGTGCCGGACGGTGATGAAGAAGTCCCGGCCGGTGAAGCACATGACCTCGCCGGTCTCCACCACCTCGCTGCTGTCGGTCAGCTGGTCGTGCTCGACGTAGTGGATGGTCTTGAACACGGTGAAGAGCGAGTCGTCGTACCGCTCCAGCTTCGGCCGCTGGTGCGCCTGCACCGCGTCCTCGACGGCCAGCGGGTGCAGCCCGAACTCGGCCGCGATACCGGCGAATTCCGCCTCGGTGGGCTCGTGCAGCCCGATCCAGACGAAGCCGCCGTCACGGCGCACCAGGCGCATGGCCTCCTGCGGGGTGAGCGGCTTGGCGTGCTGCACCCGCACCCCGTCGCGGTAGACGGCGCAGTCGACGACGGCCGAGGGCGTGGCCGGGTCGCGCGTGGTGTCGTACGACGGGCTGGGGCTCGGGGCGGCGTTCATCGCCTTGCGCAGCGAGACGCGGGACGGACGGACCACGGCGCGCAGGTCGCGGATCATCGACATGGGCAGGCTCCTTCGCGGGCAGGCGGCGAAAGCGCGCGGCGACGGGTGGAACTACCCGGAATGGGGACGTCCTCGACTGCGGATGTTTGGCACGTCCACAAAGCGGGGAGCACCGCACCGTCACGGTGGCGACTTCGCCACTGATGCAGAACTGATTCAGATCAGCAGACAGATCAGGCAAAGCGAAACGAGTGCTCTTCCGGACGACCACGCGCACGGGAAGGCGGCAACCAGCCGACAGCAGACAGGAACTACATCAGCGGGCGGAAGAGCGAGTGGTACTACCAGGTCGACTTCGATCCATGACAGCCCCACCTCCTCCGGCCGGTCCCTCGTAAGGGAGTGTCCTCGGCGTCGGGACTCGATAGCGACGCTTCTGCGTGCTGCCCCGAACTACCGGCTCAGAGTATCAGCCGCCTGAACTGTCAAGGCGCCCCTTTGCTTGCTACTGACGAGTTCTATGCTCACCGCATGGTTGATGTTCTTCCTCTGGTCGAGGCACGGTTGACGACCGCGCTGGGCGAACCGGACGCGCGCGCCGCCGTCACCTTCCTCGGTACGGACCGCATCGAGGTGCTCCGGTTCCACGAGGGGGACGTGGTCCGTTACGCCACCCTCGGCATGTCCGCACAGCCCATGGCGGACCCGACCGCGATGCTCGCCGACCCGGTCAAGGGCCCGCGCGCCGAACTGGTCCTCTCCGTCCGCGCCGGCGCCGCCGACACCGACAAGGTGCTCCGTCCGCTCGCCGTGCTTGCCGCGTCCCCGCAGGTGGAGGGGTTGGTGGTGACCCCGGGGGCCTCCCTGGACACCGGCGAGCCGCTGTGGCCGGGGGCGCCCTTCACCTCGGTCCTGGTGGGTGAGCCGGGCGGTCTGGTGGAGGACCTGGAGCTGGACGCTCCGCTGGATCCCGTACGGTTCCTGCCGCTGCTGCCGATGACCCCGAACGAGGCCGCCTGGAAGCGGGTGCACGGCGCCCAGGCCCTCCAGGAGCGCTGGCTCGCGAACGGCACGGATCTGCGGGACCCCGTCCGCCGGTCCGTTCCACTGGACTGACACCGAGTGAGCAAGCTCACCAAGAGGCGCACCGCACCGGTCAGTTGGCGTCGGCAAGATCCGTAAGAGAGCCCTGGGCGGGTGATGTCTTCCGCCCGGACGGGTGATCGTCCTTGACGTGGGCGTGCGGGGGTAGGACCGTGGAGCCCTATGAGGGGCGAACCCAGTTGCCCGAGGTGCGGTGGCCGGGTCAGGGCGCCCGGTCTCTTCGCCGATGCGTGGCAGTGCGATGTGCACGGGCCGGTGTATCCGCTACAGCCCGTGATCCCGCCCAGCGTCGAGGCCCTCGCAGCCGTCGTGCACCGCACGCATGCACCCGTGTGGATGCCTTGGCCGCTGCCGGTCGGCTGGCTCTTCACCGGGGTGGCGTACGCGGGCGACGACCGCAGCGGCGGCCGTGCGACCGCCGTGGCCTGCACGGGACCCGGCCCGCTGGGCGGTCCCGGTGAGCTGATCCTGGTGGCCGAGGAGCTGGGCGTCGGACTCGGCTCGCGGTACGCGGGCATCGACGGCCCGGACCCGGGGCCGTACATCAGTGTCGAGAAGCCGCCCCAGGCCAAGGTGCTGGCCGCCGGCCGGCCCACCCCGCTCTGGCATGTCTCGGCCACCCCCGACGACCGCGCGGTGTTCGCCGGCGAGGCGTGCGGGCTGTGGCTGTGGGCGGTGCTGTGGCCCGAGCAGTCCGCCATGCTCATGTACGACGAGCTGGTGCTGACCGATCTGCGGGATGCGGGAGCGGAGCTGGACCTGGTGCCGTGCGGGGCACTGTCACCGCGGCTGCTCAAGCCGTAACGCCCGGGGAGCCGAGGGCGGCGGGGCGGCGGCTGCGGCCCGGCGTCCCCCGGCCGGCCGTTATCCTTAGGTGTCCCCCTGCTGTGCCGTCACCCGTCTGGAGCTTGCGTGCGTATCGATCTGCACTGTCACTCCACGGCTTCCGACGGCACGGACACCCCGGCCGAGCTGGTGCGGGGTGCCGCCGCGGCCGGGCTGGACGTGGTCGCGCTGACCGACCACGACACCACCCGTGGGTACGCCGAGGCG
Organism: Streptomyces sp. NPDC001606; assembly: GCF_053596835.1. NCBI lineage: Bacteria > Bacillati > Actinomycetota > Actinomycetes > Kitasatosporales > Streptomycetaceae > Streptomyces > Streptomyces sp. NPDC001606. Next base: position 641,270 of record NZ_JBSFHC010000002.1, on the reverse strand, counting down.
ATCGCCGCGCTGCCCGAGGGGCTCACCCTGGTCACCGGTGCCGAGCTGTCCTGCCGGATCGACGGCATCTCGATGCACCTGCTGGCCTACCTCTTCGACCCCGAGGAGCCCGCTCTCCTCGCCGAGCGCGAGCTGGTCCGGGACGACCGGGTGCCGCGCGCGAAGGGCATGGTCGCCAAGCTGAACGCGCTGGGCGTCCCGGTCACCTGGGAGCAGGTGGAGCGCATCGCGGCCGGCGGCTCGGTGGGCCGCCCGCATGTCGCGAGCGCGCTGGTCGAGCTGGGGGTGGTGCCGACCGTGAGCGACGCGTTCACCCAGGAGTGGCTGGCCGACGGCGGACGGGCCTACGTGGCGAAGCACGAGACGGATCCCTTCGAGGCGATCCGGCTGGTCAAGGGCGCGGGCGGCGTGACCGTCTTCGCGCACCCGGCCGCCGCCAAGCGCGGTCGCACGGTCCCCGAGTCGGCGATCGCCGAGATGGCTGCCGCCGGTCTCGACGGCATCGAGGTCGACCACATGGACCACGACCCGGACGACCGCGCCCGGCTGCGGGGTCTCGCGAAGGAACTGGGCCTGCTGGTCACCGGCTCCTCCGACTACCACGGCAGCCGCAAGACCGTGTCGCTCGGCGAGTACACCACCGACCCCGAGGTGTACGGCGAGATCACGCGGCGCGCGACCGGGGCCTTCCCCGTCCCCGGCACCGGCGGAGCCTGACCTGCCCGGGCCGCTCGGCCCGTAGTCCCGCCGTACGTCTGCCCGGGGCACCTGTGTGTCACCGGGCGTCCCCCTGACAGCCGGCCCCTGGCCGGTTCATGCCCGTCGTTTCTTCCTCCAGCAAGGCCTGTACTTCCTCATGTTCGACCTCGCCGTCTTCGGCTCTCTGTTTCTGACCCTTTTTGTCATCATGGATCCCCCGGGGATCACCCCGATCTTCCTCGCCCTCACCGCCGGGCGTCCGGCCAAGGTGCAGAAGCGGATGGCGTTCCAGGCCGTCTGCGTGGCGGGCGGGGTCATCGCCGTCTTCGGTGTCCTGGGCCATCAGATCCTGGACTACCTGCATGTGTCCGTGCCCGCGCTGATGATCGCGGGCGGGCTGCTGCTTCTGCTGATCGCGCTGGACCTGCTCACCGGCAAGAACGACGAGCCGAAGGCGACCAAGGACGTGAACGTCGCGCTGGTGCCGCTGGGCATGCCGCTGCTGGCGGGGCCGGGGGCGATCGTGTCGGTGATCCTGGCCGTGCAGAAGGCCGACAGTGTGGCCACGCAGGTCTCGGTGTGGACCGCGATCCTCGCGATCCATGTCGTGCTGTGGCTGGTGATGCGTTACTCGCTGCTGATCATCCGGGTCATCAAGGACGGGGGCGTCGTCCTGGTGACGCGGCTCGCGGGCATGATGCTCTCCGCGATCGCGGTGCAGCAGATCATCAACGGGATCACTCAGGTGATCCGGGGGAGCTGAGCGGCGTCCGCTCGGCTCCCCCGGAAAGCTTGAGTGGGGAAGGCCCCGGCTGATCCGTTACGAGGCCGGGGAGTCGGCCGGGCGGATCCACAGGCGCTGTCCGATGGCGGCGGCCTGCTGCACGATCCGGTTGACGGAGGCGGCGTCCACGACGGTGGTGTCCACGGTGGAACCGTCGACCTCGTCGAGTCGCATGATCTCGAAGCGCATGGCTTCTCCCTTCGTCTGGTCATCCTCCTGCGGAGAACTACGCGGAGAACTACTGGGTGTGCCGGGTGGATGCCCGGCTTCGTAGTGAGTCAACGCGCCGCATGTTACAAACATTCCCTACGCTAAATAAATTTTTCGAACGGCTAATTACTGACCGGTAAAAGATCTCCAGGTACCCCGACGGGACCGATCGGGACCGGTTGTGTTCGCAGTGTGACCAACTGGACAATAGTGGCGATGAACGACGACCTCGCGGTCCTCCGCGCCCGCATCGACCACACGAACGAGCTACTGGAACGCATGCTCGCCGAGGTGGCGAAGACACCCTCCACCCACGCGATCTTCGTGGACGCGGGCTATCTGTACGCGGCCGCGGGCCGCCTCGTCGCCGGAACCGAGGACCGCCGGGCCTTCGACCTCGACGCCGAGGGCCTGATCGACGCCCTGATCGACAAGGCCCGCACGATCTTCGCGGACAGCCGGCTGCTGCGCGTCTACTGGTACGACGGCGCCCGCCGCCGCATCCACACCTCCGAGCAGCAGTCCATCGCCGAACTGCCCGACGTCAAGGTCCGCCTCGGCAACCTCAACGCCAACAACCAGCAGAAGGGCGTGGACTCCCTGATCCGCACGGACCTGGAGTCGCTGGCCCGCCACCGCGCCATCAGCGACGCGGCCCTGCTCGGCGGCGACGAGGACCTCGTCTCGGCGGTCGAGGCCGCCCAGGGCTACGGCGCCCGTGTCCACCTCTGGGGCATCGAGGCCCCCGAGGGACGCAACCAGGCGGAACCGCTGCTCTGGGAGGTCGACAGCCAGCGCACCTTCGACCTCGACTTCTTCAAGCCGTACGTCTCCCGTCGTACCGCCGCCGCGTACGAGGCCACCGCCGGGGCCCGCCCCACCCGCGACGACGTCCGCTTCGTCGGCGCCCAGATCGCGGCCAAGTGGCTCGCCTCCCGGGGCCGCGAGGCGCTGGTCGAACTGCTCCCCGGCCACCCCTATCTGCCCGGCTCCGTCGACCAGGACCTGCTGGTCGAGGCCGAGAGCCTGCTCCAGTACTCCCTGCGCGGCCAGGCGGACCTGCGCCGCGCCCTGCGCGACGGCTTCTGGGCGCACCTCCAGGCGCAGTACTAGGGCGCGCTGCTGGGCCCGGCTCAGGGGCGGGTGCCGCAGCCGTCCCAGAAGTCGGCGAGGGCCCGGGCCGTGGCGAGCGGGCGGTCGGTGTTGGGGGAGTGCTCGGCGCCCGCGACGACCGTCCGCCGCGCGGAGAGCCGTACCGCCATGTCGTCCAGCAGCGGCAGCGGCCAGGTGTCGTCCTGCGCGCCCGACAGCACATGGAACGGCAGCGGCACCGCGGCCAGTTCCGTGACCCGGTCCGGCTCCGTGCACAACTGCCGGCCGGTGGCGAGGAGTTGCGCGGGCCGGGTGCCCAGCCAGCGGCGCCGCAGATCCTCCCGGTCCTCCAGCCCGCCCTCGATCTCGCGGGTCTCCGTCTCCTCGGGCGTCTCCATCGCCTGGAGCGCGTCCCAGACCTCCGTCATCGTCATCACCGCGAGCGCGTCCTGGAGCAGCTTCACCCGCTCCTGCTGAGGCTCGGAGATCTGCGCCGGACCGGAGGACATCAGGGTCAGCGAGAGGAACGGCGTGTGGTCGAGCAGGACGGCCGCACGCGAGATCTGTCCGCCGAGGGAGTGCCCCAGCAGATGCACCGGCTGCCCGAGCACCTCCGCCAGCGCGAGCACGTCCCGCGCCAACTCGGCCTGGGCGTAGGCGGATTCGTCGTGCTCGGGGCCGTCGGACTCGTACTGTCCACGGCCGTCGACGGCCACGGTCCGGTACCCGCGCTCGGCCAGCGGCACATGCAGCGGGTTGAAGTCCTCCTTGCTGCCGGTGAAACCCGGCAGCAGCAGCGCGACACCCCTGGGCTCGACCCCGGCGGCCACGGGAGCGTCGACGACGGCGAACTCGCCGCGCGCGGTCCGCAAGGAGTACGCACGGGCACCCGGGGGCGGGACGAAGGTGTCGGGCCTGCTCATGCGAAGAGGTTATCGGGCACGGTGGCCGAGCGGACCGGGCGGGGGCGGGGCCACCAGGGGCCGTACGGGAAACGGGCGATGGCCCGGCCCACCGAAGTGGACCGGGCCATCGCCCGCAGGGTGTACCGCCGTCCGAGCGGCGCCCGATCAGGCCTCGGGGGCCTCCACGGCCGCCGTCGCCTTGCGCGTACGGCGACGCGGCTTGACCTCCGGCTCCTCGGTGGCCTGCGCCGGGATCTCCGCGACGGCCGCCTCGGCGACCGCCTTACGGGTCCGCCGCGGCTTCGGCGTGACCGCCTCGGCCCCGTCGACCGCCTCGACCGCGGCAGCGGCCGTCTTGCGGGTACGGCGCGGCTTGGCCTCCGCGGCGTCCGCCACCGTCTCGGCGGAGGCCGCCGTCTTGCGGGTCCGCTTGGGCTTGGCCTCGGCCTCGGGGGCGTCGGCGGCCTCCGCGGGGGCCGCGGTCTTGCGCGTACGCCTCGGCTTGGCCTCGGCCGCGGGCGCATCCGTGGTCTCGGCGGGAGCCGCCGTCTTCCGGGTGCGCTTGGGCTTGGCCTCGGCCTCGGGGGCGTCGGCGGTCGGCGCGGCTGCGGCGGTCTTGCGGGTGCGGCGCGGCTTGGCGGCGGGGGCTGCCTCGTCGGCCGGGGTGTCCGCGGTGTCCGTGGCGGCCTTGGTGGCTGCGGTGGTCTTGCGGGTCCGCTTGGGCTTGGCCTCGGCTTCGACCTCGGCCGCGGGGGCGTCGGTGGTCTCGGCGGGGGCCGCGGTCTTCCGGGTGCGCTTGGGCTTGGCCTCGGCCTCGGGGGCGTCGGCGGTCGGCGCGGCTGCGGCGGTCTTGCGGGTGCGGCGCGGCTTGGCGGCGGGGGCTGCCTCGTCGGCCGGGGTGTCCGCGGTGTCCGTGGCGGCCTTGGTGGCTGCGGTGGTCTTGCGGGTCCGCTTGGGCTTGGCCTCGGCTTCGACCTCGGCCGCGGGGGCGTCGGTGGTCTCGGCGGGGGCCGCGGTCTTCCGGGTGCGGCGCGGCTTGGTCTCGGCTTCGGCCGCGGGGGCTTCGGCGGTCGGCGCGGCTGCGGCCGTCTTGCGCGTGCGGCGCGGCTTGGTCTCGGCGGTGTCCGTTGCCGTGTCCGCGGCCGGTGCCGTCTCCGTCTCGGCGGCCGGCGCGGCCGTCTTGCGGGTACGGCGACGCGGGGTGGGCTCCGCGACCGGGGCGGCTGCGGGCTCCGCGACCGCGACCGGGGCGGCGGACTCCGGTGCCGTCGGCTCGGTCGCCGTCGGCTCGGTCGCCGTGGTGGCCGGTGCCACGGCCGCCTCGGTGCGCTCCGCCGTCCTGCGGGTGCGGCGGCGACGCGGCTTCTCCGGCGTCTCCGGCGCGGCCGGGGCCGGCGCCTCTTCCACCGCCTCGACGGTGGCCTCGGCAGTCGCGGCGGCCGTCAGCGGCTCTGCGGTGGCTCCGCCGCGGGTACGACGTCGGCGGCGCGGGGTGCGGGACGCGCGGGGCTCCTCCGCACCGGTGGCCTCGGCGGAGCCGGACTCGGCGACGGGAGCGGCCGGGGCGGCGGCGTCCAGCGGGGTTCCGCCGCGCGTACGGCGACGGCGGCGCGGGGTGCGGGACGGGCGCTCGCGTTCGGCGGCGACGGTCTCGGTGCGGTCGGTGCGACCACCCCGGTCCCCGCGGCCACGGCCACCGCGGCCACCACGGCCGCCGGTCTCGCCCAGGTCCTCCAGCACCTCCGCGTCGAGCCCCGCGCGGGTGCGCTCGGAACGCGGCAGGGTGCCCTTGGTGCCCTCGGGGATACCGAGGTCGGAGAACAGGTGCGGGGACGACGAGTACGTCTCCACCGGGTCGTTGAAGTCCAGCTCCAGCGCCTTGTTGATCAGCTGCCAGCGCGGGATGTCGTCCCAGTCGACGAACGTGATCGCCGTACCCTTGGCGCCCGCGCGGCCGGTACGGCCGACACGGTGCAGGTACGTCTTCTCGTCCTCGGGCGACTGGTAGTTGATGACGTGGGTGACACCCTCGACGTCGATACCGCGCGCGGCGACGTCGGTGCAGACCAGGACGTCGACCTTGCCGTTGCGGAAGGCGCGCAGCGCCTGCTCGCGGGCGCCCTGGCCGAGGTCGCCGTGGACCGCGCCGGAGGCGAAACCGCGGCGCTCCAGCTGCTCGGCGATGTCGGCCGCCGTGCGCTTGGTACGGCAGAAGATCATCGCCAGCCCGCGGCCCTCGGCCTGAAGGATGCGCGCGACCATCTCCGGCTTGTCCATGTTGTGCGCGCGGTAGACGAACTGCTTGATGTTCGCGACCGTCACGCCCTCGTCGTCCGGCGCGGTGGCGCGGATGTGGGTGGGCCGGGACATGTAGCGGCGGGCGAGACCGATGACCGCGCCCGGCATGGTCGCCGAGAACAGCATGGTCTGCCGCTTGGCCGGCAGCATGTTGATGATCTTCTCGACGTCGGGCAGGAAGCCCAGGTCGAGCATCTCGTCGGCCTCGTCGAGGACCAGGCACTTGACGTGCTTCAGGTCCAGCTTCTTCTGGCCGGCCAGGTCCAGCAGCCGGCCCGGGGTGCCGACGACCACGTCGACGCCCTTCTTCAGGGCCTCGACCTGCGGCTCGTAGGCGCGGCCGCCGTAGATGGCCGTCACCCGCACGTTACGCACCTTGCCGGCGGTCAGCAGGTCGTTGGTGACCTGCGTGCACAGCTCGCGCGTGGGGACGACGACCAGGGCCTGCGGGGCGTCGGTGAGCGCCTCCGGGGCGGCGCGGCCGGCCTCGACGTCGGCGGGGACGGTGACCCGCTCCAGGAGCGGAAGACCGAAGCCCAGCGTCTTGCCGGTACCGGTCTTGGCCTGGCCGATGACATCCGTGCCGGACAGGGCGACGGGAAGCGTCATCTCCTGGATGGGGAAGGGGGTGATGATGCCGACGGCCTCCAGGGCCTCGGCGGTCTCGGGGAGGATTCCGAGTTCTCGAAACGTCGTAGTCAGGGTCATGCCTCTTCTGTGTGTGCGGCGCGAGGCGAGCGCGGGGGTCATGTGCGACCGTGCCGGGGGACGTCGGCTGCCGTACGGACGAACCACTCGGGCAAGCCGTATGACACGGGACCTCTGCCGACGCTCTAGCGCTCGAACCGCTGAGGGTGTCCCTCCGGTCGTCGTACGGATTACTGCGCCGTACGGCCAGGGAGGGCTGTCGGGTCGGAGCCGATCGGGCCACCGACCGGGCATCCTCATGCGTGCAGCCTGTCGGGACGCGTCGAACATCGTCGACGCACTCAGCAGGCGCATTACCACCATACCCCGGAATCGCGCACATGCGATGGCCGATTTGGTCACGTAGTCGTGGTCACAGTGGCCGAGGGACCGCTGCCGGAGGCTGCCGAGCGGGCTATTGTGCGCCTCATGACTAGCTCTGACAAGCCTGAGAACTCCACCGCACCCACGGGCGTCGCGGCCCAGGACTGGGCCCAGGCGGCCGCCGACCCGCAGTACCGCGCCGCCGTGGTGGACCTGCTCGGCGCGCTCGCCTACGGGGAGATGGCGGCGTTCGAGCGACTCGCGGAGGACGCCAAGCTGGCGCCGACCCTCGCGGACAAGGCGGAGCTGGCGAAGATGGCCTCGGCGGAGTTCCACCACTTCGAGCGGCTGCGGGGCCGGCTGACCGAGATCGGCGAGGAGCCCACGGCCGCCATGGACCCGTTCGTCGCGGCCCTGGACGGCTTCCACCGGCAGACCGCTCCGTCGGACTGGCTGGAGGGCCTGGTCAAGGCGTATGTCGGTGACTCCATCGCGAGCGACTTCTACCGGGAGGTCGCGGCCCGTCTCGACTCCGACACGCGCGAGCTGGTCCTCGCCGTGCTCGACGACACCGGACACGCCGAGTTCGCGGTGGAGAAGGTGCGGGCCGCCATCGACGCCGACCCCCGGGTGGGCGGCCGGCTGGCGCTGTGGGCGCGGCGGCTGATGGGCGAGGCCCTGTCGCAGTCGCAGCGCGTGGTCGCCGACCGGGACGCGCTGTCCACCATGCTCGTGGGCGGCGTCGCCGACGGGTTCGACCTCGCGGAGGTCGGAAAGATGTTCTCGCGGATCACCGAGGCGCACACCAAGCGGATGGCCGCGCTGGGCCTGGCCGCGTAAGCCTGCGTGGGGGCGCGCGGTCGCGCGCCCCTTCGCTACGCCGCCGCTGATCGGCGGCGCAGGCTCCCTGACGGGCGCAGCAGCAACGACAGGGACGCCGCCGAGACGGCGGCGGCACCGAGCAGGCTGAGGTAGGCACTGCCGAGGCCCAGCGCGCTGTGGGTGACGAAGTCGCCGAAGAGGGCTCCGGCGGCCCCCGTCGAGTACACCAGCGGGCGGGCCGGCAGCCGGTGGGCCAGGCGGTGGGCGGCCGCCCAGGCGAGGACGAGACCGAGCACCACGGATCCGAGTGCTTCCAGGATCATCTCTGGGTCCCTCCCACGGCCGGTCTGCGTTGACGGTCGTAGCCCGTCATACCCGTGACCTGCGAAGGACAATCCTCCCCTGTGGAGAGGTTGTGCTCCATCCGTGGGCGTGTCTCATGCGGAGGGCTCAACTGGCTCCTGCGGAGGGATCAACGCCGAAGGGCCCGGCGGCACACGGCCACCGGGCCCTTTTGGGCGATGTCGGCTACAGCGCGCCGAACCCCACCTTGCGCACGGTCGGCTGGCCGATCTCCACGTACGCCAGGCGGTCGGCCGGCACCAGGACCTTGCGGCCCTTCTCGTCCTGGAGGCTCAGGAACTGCGTCTTCCCGGCCAGCGCCTCGCTCACCGCGCGCTCGACCTCCTCGACGCTCTGACCGCTCTCCAGAACGATCTCGCGGGGCGCGTGCTGCACGCCGATCTTGACCTCCACGGCTATGTCCCTCCGACGGTCAGTGATGTGCGCGATCTTCCGCGCCGTACCCCGCACACATTAGCCCGGTGAGGGGACCAGCACGCTGCGGGCCGGAACGCCGTCAGCGAACAGCGCCGCGGCGGACCGGTGTCAGTGGCCCTCGGTGCCGTGCATGGGGAAACCGGCGATACCGCGCCAGGCCAGCGAGGTGAGCAGCTGCACCGCCTGGTCGCGCGGGACGCTGCGGTCGCTGTGCAGCCAGGAGCGGGCGACCACCTGGGCGAGTCCGCCGAGGCCGGAGGCGAGCAGCATCGACTCCGCGCGCGAGAGGCCGGTGTCCTCGGCGATGACGTCGCAGATCGCCTCGGCGCATTCGTTGGTGACCTTGTCGACGCGTTCGCGCACCGCGGGCTCGTTCGTCAGGTCCGACTCGAACACCAGCCGGAAGGCGCCGCCGTCGTCCTCGACATAGGCGAAGTAGGCGTCCATCGTCGCCCGGACGCGCTGCTTGTTGTCCGTCGTCGACGCGAGCGCGTGGCGCACAGCCTGGATCAGCGACTCGCAGTGCTGGTCCAGCAGTGCGAGATAGAGGTCGAGCTTGCCCGGGAAGTGCTGGTAGAGCACCGGCTTGCTCACGCCTGCCCGCTCGGCGATGTCGTCCATCGCCGCCGCGTGGTAGCCCTGTGCGACGAAAACCTCCTGGGCGGCGCCCAGCAACTGGTTCCGTCGGGCGCGGCGCGGCAGACGGGTGCCACGCGGGCGTGCCGCCTCTGTTTGCTCGATGGCTGTCACGCCGCCTCCCAAAGTCGTCCACATGCGGTGTCACCGCGCGGCCATCGTACTTTTCGGTAACCGTGGTGTGCGCGGTGCGAGCGCAGAATTTCACGTACCGGACGGCGGCGAAAGCGCGAGACGGCCCTTCTCGGCCGTGCGACGGCGCTTGCCGGCCGCGAGAGGGCGCCCTGCCGGCCGCGGGAGTCCGGCGAGGTCAGCGGTAGTCGTCCTCGTCGAGCGAGACGACGCGCGCCTGTTCGACGAGATCGGCCTCGTTCGCGCGGTCCGGTTCCACTCCGGTCAGGGGGTCGTCGCGTTCCGGTGTGATGTCGGTGTGCTGCTCTGCGGCGTCCACCTCGGGCGCCTCGACGCCGAACTCCGGGGCCGCCTCGTCCGCCAGCTCCTCGATCGTGTCCGGCTCGGTGGGGTCATAGGCCATGGTGGGCTCCCTTCCTACGAACGTCCCTGGATGCAGCAGGGGCCACACGCGGGTGCCCTCTGTACGAGCCTAGGAGACAGCTGATCCGGACGCCATGCCATCGCGCCCGTCCGCCCTCCGGTTCCCCAGCCGCGCGCGTGTCATGCGTACGCCGTCCGCCTGTGACGGCCGACACACGGACCCGGGCGTGATCACCTCGTAACATTGCCGCATGTCTTCGACCGAGTCGCCGTCCGTTCCGGCCGCCAGCGCGCTTCCGAGAGTGGCGCCCGTCCGGGTCGGCGAGGGCGAGCGGCTGCGCTCGGTGAGCCTGCCCGGCGTGACCCTGTCGGTCCGTTCCCGGCGCCCCGCGCGCGAGGGGCTGCCGCCCGCGCTGTTCGTCCACGGCCTCGGCGGCTCATCGCAGAACTGGTCGCAGCTGATGGCCGAGCTGGACGGAGTCGTCGACAGCGAGGCGGTCGACCTGCCGGGCTTCGGCGACTCCCCGCCGCCGGACGACGGCAACTACTCCGTCACCGGGCACGCGCGCGCGGTGATCCGCTATCTCGACGCCGCCGGCCGCGGCCCGGTGCACCTCTTCGGGAACTCCCTCGGCGGCGCCGTCGCCACGCGCGTGGCCGCCGTACGCCCGGATCTCGTGCGGACGCTCACGCTCGTCTCCCCGGCCCTGCCGGAGCTGCGGATCCAGCGCAGCGCGGTGCCGACCGGGCTGCTCGGCGTGCCGGGCATCGCCGCGCTGTTCACCCGGCTCACTCGGCAGTGGACGGCCGAGCAGCGGGTGCGCGGGGTCATGGCGCTCTGCTACGGCGATCCGTCGCGGGTGTCGCCGGAGGCGTTCCGGTACGCCGTGGAGGAGCTGGAGCGGCGGCAGCGGCTGCCCTACTTCTGGGACGCGATGGCCCGCTCCGCGCGCGGGATCGTCGACGCCTACACGCTCGGCGGGCAGCACGGGCTGTGGCGCCAGGCCGAGCGCGTGCTCGCCCCGACCCTGCTGGTCTACGGCGGCCGCGACCAGCTGGTCGGCTTCCGCATGGCCCACAAGGCCGCCCGCGCCTTCCGCCACTCCCGCCTGCTGTCCCTCCCGGACGCCGGACACGTGGCGATGATGGAGTACCCGGAGCTGGTGGCCGGGGCGTTCCGCGAGCTGCTGGCGGCGGCGGGCGAGGAGGATCCGGGCGAGGGGCGCGTGGACGCCGGGCGCGGCGACGGCGTCACCGCAGCGGGTACGGGGAGCTGAGGCCGGCGTGGGACGTCACAGCCGCCGCGGACCGGCACCCAAGAGCGACTCCGGCGACATACCCGCCGCTCGGCGCAAGGAGCGTCCGGCCGCGGCGCCGGGACCCCGAGGGACCACTCCGGGCGCCCGTGGCGGCGATCCCGGCCCCCGGGGAGACCTGCCCCGCCCGGACGACGACACGCCCGGCTTCGGCGGGGGCACGCGTGCGCGTGGCGTTTCCGGCTTCGGCGGCGGTGCGCCGGGGCAAGGTGCGCGGCCGTTTCCGCAGGGTGCGCCTGCGCAGGGTGGGGCGCCGTTTCCGCCGGGTGGGCAGTCCTTTCCTGCGGGTGCAACTGGGCAGGGTGCGGCCGGTTTCCCTTCGGGTACGCCCGGCTTCCGTCCCGGTGCGTCCGCGCAGGGCGTGCCCGGCTTCCCTCCGGGCACGCCCGCGCAGGGGATCCCGCGGTTGCCCGACGGCACCCCCGCGCGCGGTGTTCCCCGTCTGCCCGGTGAGGCGGGTGCCCGTGGTGGGCACCCGGAACAGCGTGAGGCAGGCGGAGGCTGGGGCGAGTTCACGAAGGCGGCAGGGTCCGGCGGGCCCGGGGTGACGCTGCCCCGGCAGCGCCGGGCGCCGGGACGGACGCCCGGTCCCCGGCAGGACTACCTCGACGCCTTCGAAGCCGGACGCGCCGGCGCCCGGAGCGCCGAGGGAACCGACGAGCAGGCGGCCCCTCCCGGCGCCGTACCCCCCACCGGAACCCGGCCGGCCGAGGCGCCGCAGGCCGACGTGCCGGCGCAGCGGGGCAGCGGCCGGGGCCGGACCTACACCGGGATCGCCGCGGCCGCCGTCACCACCGTGCTCGCGGTGGTGGTCGCCGGGCAGGTGGCCGGAGCGCGGAGCGGCGGCGCCTCGCCGTCGGCCGCGGACCGGGCGCGGGACACCCGGGCCACCGGCGGCGCGACGCCCTCCGCCGCACCGGGCGGGGCGACGCTGACGTACGAGCAGAAGATGGACCGTACGTACCCGCTGAGCGCGAAGCTGAAGGGCTCCGGGAAGTTCGACGCCGTCCCCGGTTTCGACAAGGCGCCCGGCACCGGGCAGAAGTACCGCTACCGGATCGACGTCGAGCAGGGCCTCGGGCTGGACGGCGCGCTGTTCGCGGAGGCCGTGCAGAAGACGCTGAACGACGACCGCAGCTGGGCCCACGGCGGCGCGAAGACCTTCGAGCGGATCTCCTCCGGCAAGCCCGACTTCGTCATCACCCTGGCGAGCCCGGGCACCACCGCCGAGTGGTGCGCCAAGTCGGGACTGGACACCACGGAGGACAACGTCTCCTGCGACTCCGCCGCCACCGAACGCGTGATGATCAACGCCTACCGGTGGGCGCAGGGCAGCAAGACGTACGGGAACAAGATCCACGCGTACCGGCAGATGCTCATCAACCACGAGGTCGGCCACCGGCTCGGCCACGGCCATGTGTCGTGTCAGAAGGACGGCGAGCTGGCCCCGGTCATGCAGCAGCAGACCAAGTTCCTCAACCACGACGGAATCCACTGTCTACCCAATCCATGGCCGTATCCAGGGAGTTGACAGGATCCACTGATGTCACATTGACATGAGCCGGATGGTCGTTGCATATTCTTGCGCATGTGGTCTAGTCATGCTGTTCTCGACAGCGCCGCCATCGAGCTGGCGCTCATCGGCGTGACCCCGCTCTGCGTGTCCGACATCCACTGTCGCTGACGCCGCCTCCCTGGCGTTCGCGTCGCGACTTCTCTCCACCCTTCCGTCCGTCACTTCACGGACCCCTTTTCGACGACCCGGCGCCGGGGCCGACGTCTGCCCGCAGGCGTCTCATCCCTCGTCTCACCGTCTCGCATTCCGAGACACTCATGGTCGAGAAAGCCTCGACATGTCCCCGAGAGGTCGTCATTCCCATGCGTCAACCGTCCGTGAAGAGAGCCCGCGCGGCGACTGTTTCGCTTGCCCTGGTCGTGGCAGCGGGCGCCGCCGCCTGTGGCCCGAAGGACAGCGATGCCAAGGGCTCCGGTGGCGACTCCACGCCCCACAAGGGCGGCACGCTCACGGTCCTGAACGCCGAGCCGCAGACCGACTTCGACCCCGCGCGCCTCTACACCTCCGGCGGCGGAAACGTTCCGTCGCTGGTGTTCCGCACCCTCACCACCCGCAACCGGGCGAACGGCGCGGCCGGCGCGAAGGTGGTCCCGGACCTCGCCACCGACACCGGGCGTCCCAGCAAGGACGCGACCGTGTGGACGTACACCCTGAAGAAGGGGCTGAAGTACGAGGACGGCACGCCGATCACCTCGGCCGACGTCAAGTACGGCATCGAGCGCTCCTTCGCCCCCGAACTCTCCGGCGGAGCGCCCTACCTGCGGGACTGGCTGGTCGGTGCCGCCGACTACCAGGGGCCGTACAAGGACAAGAAGGGGCTGACGGCGATCGAGACGCCGGACAGCCGGACCATCGTCTTCCATCTGGTCAAGCCCGAGGGCGAGTTCCCCTACCTGGCCACGCAGACGCAGTTCGCCCCGGTCCCGAAGAGCAAGGACACGGGCACCAAGTACGAGGAGCACCCGGTCTCCTCCGGGCCCTACAAGGTCGTCAAGAACGAGAACGACGGCGAGCACCTGCTGCTCCAGCGCAACCCGTACTGGTCCCCGGCCGTCGACGACCAGCGCAAGGCCTACCCGGACACCGTCGACGTCCGCTCCGGCCTCGACTCCTCGGTGATCGACCAGCGGCTGTCCGCGTCTCAGGGAGCGGACGCCGCGGCCGTCACCACGGACACCAACCTCGGCCCCGCCGAGCTGGCCAAGGTGAGCGGCGACAAGGAGCTGGCCGCGCGCGTGGGCACCGGCCACTTCGGCTACACGAACTACCTCGCGTTCAACCCGACCGTGAAGCCGTTCGACAACCCCAAGGTCCGGGAGGCGATCGCCTACGCGGTCGACCGCTCCTCCGTGGTCAACGCGGCCGGCGGCTCCGCGCTCGCCGAGCCCGCGACCACCTTCCTGCCCGACCAGAAGTCCTTCGGCTACACGCCGTACGACCCGTTCCCGGCGGGTGCCTCCGGCAACCCGGCCAAGGCCAGGGAGCTGCTCGCCCAGGCCGGCTACAAGAACGGGCTCACGGTGACGCTGACCCATTCCAACGCCAAGGACTTCGAGACCAGCCCGGAGATCGCGACCGCCGTCCAGGACGCGCTCAAGAAGGCCGGCATCACGGTCAGGCTCCAGGGCCTGGAGGACAACGCCTACCGGGACACCATCCACGCGGTGAAGACCGAGCCGGGCTTCTTCCTCGCCCACTGGGGTGCCGACTGGCCCTCCGGCGGCCCGTTCCTCGCGCCCATCTTCGACGGCCGGCAGATCGTCAAGGACGGAGCGAACTTCAACACGGGTCTGCTCAACGACAAGTCGGTCAATGACGAGATTGACGCGATCAACAAGTTGACCGACCTTGACGCGGCCGCCAAGCGATGGGGTGCACTGGACAAGAAGATCGGCGAGAAGGCCCTCGTCGTGCCGCTGTTCCACCCGGTCTACAAGCGTCTGTACGGCAAGGACGTCAAGAACATCGTCATCAGCGACTGGACCGGCGTACTGGACATCTCCCAGGTCGCGGTGAAGTAGCGCCGTGAGCGAGGCACTTGTCGCCGTCGAGACCGCGGGGGCGGACACCGCCGCCCCTGCGGCCTCGGGGGCCCGTCAGTTCTGGCGGCGGCTGCGGGCGCAGCGCGCCGCCCTGGTCGCCGCGGCCGTCGTCGCGCTGCTCGTCCTGGTCGCGCTCGCCGCGCCGCTGCTCACCGCTCTGGAGGGCCAGGACCCCACCAGCTACCACCCGGCGCTGATCGACTCCGCGCGCGGCGGCGTGCCCGTCGGCTCCCTCGGCGGCATCGGCGCCGACCACTGGCTCGGCGTCGAACCGCAGACCGGCCGTGACCTGTTCGCCCGGCTGGTGTACGGGGCGCGGGTGTCCCTGGGCGTCGCGCTGGGTGCCACGGTGGTGCAGGTGGTCCTCGGCCTCGCCATGGGCGTCGCCGCCGGCCTCGGCAACCGCTGGGTCGACCTGGTCCTGAGCCGCGTCACCGACATCTTCGTCTCGATGCCGCTGATGATCATGGCGCTGGCGCTGCTGGCCGTCGTACCGGACGGCTTCCCCCGGCCGGTGCTCGTCGCCCTCGTCATCGCCCTGGTCAGCGGCTGGAGCACCACCGCGAAGATGGTGCGGGCGCAGACCCTCACCCTGAAGAACCTCGACCATGTCGCCGCGGCCCGGCTCAGCGGCTGGAGCACCGGCCGGATCGCCGTGCGGGAGCTGCTCCCGGGGCTCGCCGCGCCGGTCATCACCTACGCGGCCCTGCTGATCCCCTCGAACATCAGCGCCGAGGCGGCCCTGTCCTTCCTCGGCGTCGGCGTCAAGCCGCCCACGCCCTCGTGGGGACAGATGCTCACCTCCGCCGACGTCTGGTACCAGGCGGCCCCGCAGTATCTGCTGCTGCCCGCCGCCGCCCTGTTCGTGACCGTGTTCGCGCTCACCGTCCTCGGCGACGGCGTCCGCGTCGCCCTGGACCCGCGCGCGGCCTCGCGGCTGCGCATCGGCACCGGCCGCAAGCGCGAGGCCCGGGCGACCGTGCGGAAGGAGGACCGGGCATGAGCGGCCTCACCGGTTTCGTACTGCGCCGCCTGATCGGCGCCGTGATCACCCTGTTCGCGCTCTCGGTGATCATCTACGTCGTCTTCTACGTCACCCCCGGCAACGTCGCCCAGATCACCTGCGGCCCCCGCTGCTCCCCGGAACAGGTCCACCAGGTCGCGCAGCAACTGCACCTGGACGACCCGCTGTACGTCCGCTTCGGGCACTTCGTGCAGGGCGTCTTCGCCGGCCAGGACTTCTCGACCGGCACCGGCGTCGAGCACTGCGCGGCACCCTGCCTCGGCGAGTCGTACCAGAGCGGCCGGCAGGTCACCGACATCATCCTCACCAAGCTGCCGGTGAGCTTCTCGCTGGTGCTCGGGGCGATGGTGATCTGGCTGCTGCTCGGCATCGGCACCGGCGTGCTGTCCGCATGGCGGCGCGGCCGGCTCACCGAGCGGATCCTGACCACGGTCACCCTGGCGGGCGTCGCCACGCCCGTCTTCGTCATCGGTCTCGTCCTGATGATCGTCGTCTGCGGCGAACTGGGGCTGCTGCCCTTCCCGGAGTACGTGAACTTCACCGACGACCCCGAACAGTGGGCGTGGAACCTGCTGCTGCCCTGGCTCTCGCTCGCCCTCATCGAGGCGGCCAACTTCGCCCGCCTGACCCGGGCGTCGATGCTGGAGACGCTGGCCGAGGACCACATCCGCACGTTCCGCGCCTATGGCGTCGGCGAGCGTGCGCTGATCGTGCGGCACGCGCTGCGCGGGGCGACGGCGTCCGTCATCGCGCTCAACGCCGTCACCTTCGGCTCGGCCGTCGGCGGTGCCGTGCTCACCGAGACCCTGTTCGGCCTGCCCGGCATCGGTCAGGAGCTGGTGCGCGCGGTGAAGGTCGTCGATCTGCCGGTGGTCGTCGGGATGGTCCTGGTCATCGGCTTCTTCGTGGTCATCGCCAACGCCGTCGCGGACGTGCTGTACGCGGTGGCCGACCGACGGGTGGTGCTCGTATGAGCCTGGTGGAAGTGACGGACCTGACCGTCGAGTTCGGCGCGCTGCGGGCCGTGGACGGGCTCTCCTTCAGCCTGGCGAAGGGCGGCGCGCTGGCCCTCGTCGGCGAGTCCGGCTCCGGCAAGTCCACGGTCGCGGGTGCCCTGCTGGGCCTGCACCGGGGCACCGGCGCGCGGGTCGGGGGCACGGTCCGGGTGGCCGGCACCGACGTGCAGACGGCCACCGACGAGGAGCTGCGACGGCTGCGCGGCGCCCGCGCCGCCATGGTCTTCCAGGACCCGTTGTCCTCGCTCGACCCCTACTACGCGGTCGGTGACCAGATCGCCGAGGTATACCGCGTGCACACGCGCGTGTCGCGCCGCGCCGCACGCGCGCGTGCCGTGGAGGTGCTCGACCGGGTCGGCATCCCGGACGCGGTACGGCGCTCCCGGTCGCGCCCGCACGAGTTCAGCGGCGGCATGCGCCAGCGCGCGCTCATCGCCATGGCGCTCGCCTGCGAGCCCGAGCTGCTGATCGCCGACGAGCCGACCACCGCGCTCGACGTCACCGTCCAGGCCCAGATCCTCGATCTGCTGCACACGCTGCGCGAGGAGACCGGCATGGGCCTGCTGCTCGTCACCCACGACGTGGGCGTGGCCGCCGAGAGCGTCGACGAGGTGCTCGTCATGCGGCACGGCAGGGCCGTCGAGCACGGCCCCGTCGGCGAGGTCCTCGCGGCGCCCGCGCAGTCGTACACCCGCGAACTCCTCGACGCCGTCCCGCGCGTGGACGCGCGCCGCACCGGCTCCCGGGCCGTCGACGAGGTCGTGCTGGAGGCCACCGGGGTGCGGCGCGAGTTCGGGCGCGGCAGACGGGCGTTCGCCGCCGTGGACGACGTCTCGCTGACCCTGCGGCGGGGCGAGACCCTCGGCGTCGTCGGCGAGAGCGGCAGCGGCAAGACCACGCTCGGCCGCATGCTGGTCGGGCTGCTGGAGCCGACGGCCGGTGCGATCCGCTACGCGGGCCGTCCGCACACCGGCGTGCATCCCGCCGTACAGATGGTCTTCCAGGACCCCGTCTCCTCCCTCAACCCGCGCCGCAGCGTGGGCGAGTCCGTCGCCGACCCGCTGCGCGCGCGGGGCGAGCGCGACGAGCGGCTCATCAGGCAGCGCGTGACAGAACTGCTGGAGCGCGTGGGGCTCGAAGGGGCGCACTACGACCGCTACCCGCACGAGTTCAGCGGTGGCCAGCGCCAGCGCATCGGCATCGCCCGCGCGCTCGCCGCCGAGCCGCGCGTCATCGTCTGCGACGAGCCGGTCTCCGCGCTGGACGTCACCACCCAGGCCCAGGTGGTCGCCCTGCTCGGCGAACTCCAGCGAGAACTGGGCCTGGCGCTGGTCTTCATCGCGCACGACCTCGCCGTCGTCCGCCAGGTCAGCGACCGGGTGGCGGTCATGCACAGGGGCCGGCTGGTCGAGTACGGCCCGGCCGACGAGGTGTACGACAGCCCGCGCGAGGCGTACACCCGTCGACTTCTGGCCGCCGTACCCGCGCTCGACCCGGAACTGGCCGCGCGGCGCCGCGCGGCCCGCCGCACACCCGCCGTGGCGTAACGTTTCGTGCACGTGCGATAGCACTGTGCCGCCTTAGCGCCGGGAAACGCGACCTGCACGCGAAAGTTACGTCCGTTCACCCCTTTTGGTGGCGCGATGGACAACCGTCCGTCGCGCCACCGCCTTGTCCGCTTACGTTCGTCCCGCTGCGAGCCGCCGGACGACGGCGGCTCACCGAACGGGAGATCGGGGGTGCACACGTGCGCATCGGACTGCTGACGGAGGGTGGCTACCCGTATGTGAGCGGTGACGCCGGACTCTGGTGCGACCGGCTCGTGCGCGGGCTCGATCAGCACGAGTTCGACATCTACGCGCTCAGTCGCAGTAGGCGCCAGGAGGACGAGGGCTGGGTCCCGCTCCCACCGCAGGTCGGCCGGGTGCGAACGGCACCGCTGTGGACGGCCGAGGACGACGGGGTCGGGTACGGGCGGCGCGCGCGCCGGCGCTTCACCGAGTGCTACGGCGAGCTGGTCGGCGCGGTCTGCGCCGGGACCGAAACCGTCGCGGGCGGCTCGTCCGATGGTGTGGCGGACCGTTTCGGCACAGCGCTGTACGGACTCGCCGAACTCGCCCGCGAGCACGGCGGACTGGTCGGCGCCCTGCGCTCCGACACCGCCGTACGCACCTTGGAACGCGCCTGCCGCGCCCCCGGCGCGCTGCGCACGGCGCGCGAGGCGCGGGTCCCCGAACTGCTCGCCGTCGCCGCGCACCTCGAACGCGCCCTGCGCCCCCTCTCCCTCGACTGGTACAGCGACGCCGACCTCGGCGCGGCCGATCTGTGCCACGCCACCGCCGGCGGCCCGGCCGCGCTTCCCGGCCTGCTCGCCCGGCACTTCTGCGGCGTGCCGCTGCTGGTCACCGAGTACGGCGTGCAGCTCCGCTCGCACTACCTGGCCCTCGGCCCCGACGCCGCCGCCCCCGCCGTACGCGCCCTCCTGGCCGCCTTCCACGGCCGGCTCGCCGCGGAGGTCTACCGCCGGGCCGAGATCCTCACCCCCGGCAACGCACACGCCCGCCGCTGGCAGGAACGCTGCGGTGCCGACCGGGCCCGGATCCGCACCGTCCACCCGGGCATGGACGCCGCGCGCTTCACGGAGGCCGGCGAGTCCCCGGACCGCGCCGACCCGGACACCCTGGTCTGGGTCGGCCGGATCGAGCCCGCCAAGGACCTGATCTCCCTGCTGCACGCCTTCGCCGAGGTCCGCAAGGAGGAGCCCAAGGCCCGGCTGCGGATCGTCGGCGCGCCGGCCGGCCCCGAGGGCGAGGCCTACCTGGGCCACTGCCGGGGACTCGCCGCCCAGCTCTTCCCGGACGAGGCGGAGGGCGCGCACGCCGTCGGGGACAACCCCGTCTCCTTCGAGGAGATCGGCGGCCCCGAGGCACCCACCCTGCCGGACGCGTACGCCGCGGGCGCCGTCGTGGTGCTCTCCAGCGTGGTGGAGGGCTTCCCGATCAGCCTGGTCGAGGCCATGTTCTGCGGCCGGGCCACGGTGTCCACGGACGCCGGAGCCGTGGTGGAGGTCATCGGCGGCACCGGTCTCGTCGTACCCCCGCGCAACCCCCGGGCGCTCGCCGAGGCGTGCGTGGCACTGCTGCGCGACCCCGAGCGCCGTGCGCGCCTCGGTGCCGCCGCGCGCGCCCGGGCGCTCGAACTGTTCACCGTCGAGCAGAACATCGCGGCATTTCACGGCATTTACCTGGAGATCGTCTCGCACTGCCCGGTGCGCCGGGTGGTCCTGGGCCAGACCGGGGAGCCCCTGCCGTTCGCCGCCCCCGCCGAGTCCCGCGTCCCCGGTGAATGGACCGGCCCCACGGCCCGCGTCCTTCCCCGGTCCGTCCCGGCCTGGGCCACGGGTGCACCGGTACGGGCGACCTCGCTGGCGGCAGTGGAGGGGGCGCGGTGAACGAGGCGGAGGAAACGGCGGTGCCCCGCCCGGGGAGGGGCACGGACGGCCCCGGGATGCCGAGCGGTGCGGATCCGTGGGACGCGCGATCGCGGGCCGTGGCGCCGTCGGCCGGCGCCAGCGCGCCCGCCCCGGCCGGGCCCCGGGCCCAGGCCGAGCCCGCCCCGCCGTCCGGCCCGGGCCGGGTGGGTGTCGTCGCCGGTCCGCAACCGGTCGCAGGGCGCGGCCCCGCACCCCGGCGGGCCGGCGCCGACCCCGTGAAGGCCCTGCTGCACCGGCACCGCGAGCTGTGCGAGCGGGCCGTGGACCCACTGGAGATCGCGGCCGGCCTGGAGGCGCACGGCGTCACCGACCGGACCGCCGTGCGCTTCCGGCACCGGGACGTCTTCTCGCTCGCCGAAGAGCTGTACGCGCGCGTGCCGCGCACCGGCGAACCGCGGCCCGGGCCCGAGCCGCCGCCCGTGCCCCGGGTCCGCGTCGGCTGGGTCCTGCTCACCCTGCTGCCCGGGGCGCTCGGCACGGCCACCGTGGCGGGACTCCGCCTCACCGCCGGCCAACCGCGCCTGCTGGTCGGCCTCGGCGGCATGCTCGCCGTCGCGCTCGCCCTGCGCGCCGCACTGCGCCAGGGTCCCCTCGCCGCACCGTCCGGCACGCCCACCTGGCGAACGGCGAGCGGCACGCGCGTGTGGACGCTGTGGCTGCTGGCCTACGCCCTCTTCGGCGACGGACTGCTGCGGGCCGTCGCCGGCGGCGGGCCCGACGCCCTGCCCACCGGCGCCCCGGACGGCCCCTGGCCCACCGCCGCCGCGCCGGTCCTGGCGCTCCTGCTGGCCTGCGCCCCGGCCGCCTGGTGCGCGCACCTGCTCACCGCCGGCGCCCGCCGCAGGCTCGCCGGCAGCCGGGGCCTGGAGGAGTTCCGGGACGCGGCGAGACCGCTGCTGTTCGGCACCTTCGCCCTGTTCCTGGGCGCGCTCGCCGCGCTGCTCCCGCTGTGCGGCACCGCCCTGCACGAGCCGGTGGCCTACGGACAGCCCCTCGCGCTGGGCGCGCTCCTGCTGCTCGCCCGGCTGCTCGCCGTGCACCACCACCGGCACGCCCCCGCCCTCGCCCTGGGCGCCGCCGCGGCCACCGAGGCCGTGACCCTCGCCCTTCTCCTGGCCGGCCGGCTGCCCGGCTGCGCGGTCCTCGCGACGCCCGCCCGCACCCTGATCACCGCCTGGGGCGCCACCGCCGTACCGGTCCTCGCCTGCGGCACCGCCGCCCTGGCCCTGCTGCTGCACGCCGGCCGCACCCTCACCCAGGCCTCGGCCCACGCGCCCACAGGAGCATCCGAGTGAACCAGGGAGTACCGAGCGACCACGGGAGCACCTGAGTGAGCACGGGCGCTCCCGAGCGACGACCTGCGCACCTGAACGACCACCGGAGCGGCCGAGCCGTCCCGGAGTGCCCCGAGTGAATCGTGCGCCGCCGGACCGGCAGGCCACCGGAGGCACCTCGCACCACCCCCCCTGAAGGAGAACACCAGATGACCACCGCCCGCCCCCGAGCGTCCGCAGCCACCGGAGCCCTCCGCACACCCGGACCGGCCGGAGCCCCCGGATCCACCGGGACCCCCGCCGGGCCCCTCGCGCCGGCCCCCGCTGGGGCTCTCACGCCGGTCCGTACCACCGGCGCGCACACCCGGGGAGGCGCGCGATGAGGGTTCTGCTGATCGGAGCCAACGGCTACCTCGGCCGCTTCGTCGCCGACCGCCTGCTCGCCGACCCCGCCGTCCAGCTCACCGCGCTCGGCCGCGGCGACGACGCCGACGTCCGCTTCGACCTCGCCACCGGCAGCCCCGGCGCACTCACCCGCTTCCTCGACGCGGTCCACCCCGGAGTCGTGATCAACTGCGCCGGTGCCACCCGGGGCGGCGCCCGCGAACTGACCCGGCACAACACGGTCGCCGTCGCCACCGTCTGCGAGGCGCTGCGCCGCAGCGGCTGCGGCGCCCGCCTGGTGCAGATCGGGTGCAGTTCCGAGTACGGCCCCAGCCAGCCCGGCTCCTCCACGGCCGAGGACGCCGTACCGCGCCCCGGCGGCCCGTACGGCGTGAGCAAGCTCGCCGCGACCGAACTGGTCCTCGGCTCCGGCCTCGACGCGGTCGTCCTGCGCGTCTTCTCGCCCGCCGGCCCCGGCACCCCGGCCGGCTCCCCGCTCGGCCGGCTCGCCGAGGCCATGCGGCGCGCGATGCAGTCCGGCGACGGCGAACTCAAGCTCGGCGGCCTCGGCGTCCAGCGCGACTTCGTCGACGTCCGCGACGTCGCGCGCGCCGTGCACGCCGCCTCGCTCTCCGCCGCGCAGGGCGTCATCAACATCGGCTCCGGCCGCGCCGTCCGCCTCAGAGACGCCGCCGCCGTCCTCGCGCGCGTGGCCGGTTACGGCGGCGCCCTGCACGAACTCGACACCCCGCCCGGACCGCTGCGCGCGGCCATCGGTCACCCCCGCGCCGATCACGACGGGGTCCCGGTCGCGTACCCGTACCCGGACGGCTGCGGCAGCTGGCAGCAGGCCGATGTGCGCACCGCCCGCGACCGGCTCGGCTGGCGGCCCCGGATCAACCTCGAGGAGTCCCTGGCCGACATCTGGATGGAGGCGGCATGCCGCATCTGACCGGCGGTGCGCTCGCCGCCACCGGCACCGGCCTGCGCACCGCCCTCGGCATCCCCGGCTACGCCCATCCGCTCGTCGCCCCGGCCCAGTGGGCCGAACTCGCCCGCCCCGGAGTGCCGGTGGACTGGGTCGTCCTCGATGTGGCCGCGGGCCCCGGTAGCCGCCCCGACCCGCACTGCCTGGAGGCCAGCGGACGGCTGCGCGGCGCCGGCGTCCGGGTCCTCGGCCACCTGGACCTCACCTACGGCGCCCGTGTCTTCGGCGACCTGCTCGCCGACGTGCACCGCTATCTGGACTGGTACCGGGTCGACGGCTTCCTGCTGGACCGCTGCCCCGGCGGGCGCGCCGCCCTCTTCGAGGTCCGGCGCGCGGTCACCACCCTCCGGGCGATCAGTGACACCGCTCACATCGTCCTCGGGCACGGCAGCCACCCGTACCCGGGCTACGCCGAGCAGGCCGACCAGCTGGTGACCTTCGCCGGCCCCTGGAGCGAGTACCGCTGGTCGCAGGCGGCCGAGTGGACCGCCGACTACCCGTCCGACCGCTTCTGCCACTTCGTGCACGGGGTGCCCCGGTGCCATCTGGAGGAGGCGCTGCGCATCGCGCGCTGGCAGGGCGCGGCGACGATCTACTTCACGGACCACACCGACCGGGACGGCCACACCGGCCCCTGGGAGACCATGCCCGGCTACTGGGACGACATCGTCTCGCGTATCGGAACAGGTGTCTCGGAATGAAGATGGCCGTGGCAGTGTTACGGGGAGAACATCTGTAGTGATTGACCGACCAACGGAGTTCCCGTGTCGCTGCCACCCCTGGTCGAGCCAGCTGATGAGCTCACCGTAGACGAGGTCCGCAGGTACTCCCGCCACCTGATCATCCCCGATGTGGGCATGGACGGGCAGAAGCGGCTGAAGAACGCCAAGGTGCTCTGTGTGGGCGCCGGCGGCCTGGGCTCGCCGGCGCTGATGTACCTGGCCGCCGCGGGCGTGGGCACGCTGGGCATCGTGGAGTTCGACGAGGTCGACGAGTCGAACCTGCAGCGCCAGATCATCCACAGTCAGTCCGACATCGGCCGCTCCAAGGCCGCGTCCGCGCGTGACACCGTCCAGGGCATCAACCCGTACGTCAACGTGGTCCTGCACGAGGAGCGGCTCGAGGCCGACAACGTGATGGACCTGTTCAGCCAGTACGACCTGATCATCGACGGCACGGACAACTTCGCGACCCGCTACCTGGTCAACGACGCGTGCGTGCTGCTGAACAAGCCGTACGTCTGGGGTTCGATCTACCGCTTCGACGGCCAGGCCTCGGTCTTCTGGTCGGAGCACGGCCCCTGCTACCGCTGCCTCTACCCGGAGCCCCCGCCGCCGGGCATGGTCCCCTCCTGCGCCGAGGGCGGCGTCCTGGGCGTGCTGTGCGCGTCCATCGGCTCCATCCAGGTCAACGAGGCCATCAAGCTCCTCGCGGGCATCGGCGAGCCGCTGGTCGGCCGCCTGATGATCTACGACGCCCTGGAGATGACCTACCGCCAGGTCAAGGTCCGCAAGGACCCCAACTGCGCGGTCTGCGGCGACAACCCGACCGTCACCGAGCTCATCGACTACGAGGCCTTCTGCGGCGTCGTCTCCGAGGAGGCCCAGGAGGCGGCCGCCGGCTCGACGATCACTCCCAAGCAGCTCAAGGAGTGGATCGACGACGGCGAGAGCATCGAGATCATCGACCTCCGCGAGCCGAACGAGTACGAGATCGTCTCCATCCCGGGCGCCAAGCTGATCCCCAAGAACGAGTTCCTGATGGGCACGGCTCTGGAGAGCCTCCCGCAGGACCGGAAGATCGTCTTGCACTGCAAGACGGGCGTCCGCAGTGCGGAAGTCCTGGCGGTCCTGAAGTCCGCGGGCTTCGCCGACGCGGTCCACGTCGGCGGCGGCGTCATCGGCTGGGTCAACCAGATCGAACCGCATAAGCCGGTCTATTAATCACCGGTTCCGCTGACCAGCGGGACAGAAGAAGCCCACGGCTCTGACCTCGTCGGATGCCGTGGGCTTCTGTCGTTGTTGGTCGGCGTTAGCTGGCCTCGCACGGCCCAGAGACGGCCCAGACAACCGACCGGCTCAGACCTCACTCATGCGGTACGGCTCAGGCAAGGGCGGCAACGGCACGTCGAGCACGCGTCCCAACAGCGCTCGTGCAACGGCGTCGCGCTCCCAGTCCGGTTGGCCTGCCCTCATCGAAAGGATCACACGTTCCCGGGTGACCACGGCAGCACCCGTGAAGTTTGGGTCGGTGATCGAAGACTCATCCAGTTTGACGTCCAGCTCCGCGAGAAGCTCGGACAGAGGGGCGTCGAGAAGGTGTTCAGGGTGTAGCACCAACTGGGCGAAGCCCGTTGGCGGCTTTGATGTCTGCGTTTGGTCGAACCGGGTCACAGGCCTATCTCCTCAGCCGGCCTTTGATGGGCTGCCAGAGTGCCGCCATAGACCCGGGCTAGTGCGACGCCACGCTGACGATCTCTCCTCCACAGTGAGGGCAGAGACACCAGTGCGAGGACCGTGCGGAGCACCTCACCTTGGGAGCTGCGAGCATGAGCGGCCCATTCGCCTGCTTACCTGGGTGAACGGTCTGAGAGCTGCCTGTCGGCCTCGGCTGCGTTCACCGTGGTTCCCCGCTCGATCTGGTGCGCATGTGGTGCAGCCGTGATCATCCGCGTTAGAACCCGATGTCACCTGAACACGCAGACGACGCGCCCATAGTCTTCGATCTGCTGCTGCTGTTCGTCGGGACCAGGTGCGTGCTCGTCGTCTCCACATCTGAGGACTGTTCCGTCGTCTCCTTCAAACACGGAGACAACGCCTCCGTGATGGCTACAGGCTCCTTGGCGGCCGATGGAGTCTGACGGCCACCCGTCTGAGCACTCGTAGCCCTGATACGTCCAGCGAACCGGCGTGTACGGGGCGGATGGAGCTCCAGAGCTGACCGGCGGATCCTCATCATCATCGTTCCACCCACTGAGTTGGGCTGTGATCGGGAGGACAATGAAGATCCCTACGCCGATAAGGCCGGCCACGGAGTAGGCCATCACCCGAGCAACCCGCCACGCGCGGCTCTGGAAAAGCCTTTGCAGGAGACTACGCACGGAAGACTTCTAGCAGAGCAAGCGGCTGTGGCGGGCTTCTTCGTCGACGTTGGCGGCAGTCCTCCACAGCGTCAAGCGGCGTGCTGCTGGTCGTTGTGTCTGGCATTCCGCAGATCCACCAACACACTTTCCAACTGTGTTGGTGGGGTAGCGCGGGACGTGCAGGGCTTTCACCTGCGTTCCTTGGCGGGTCGGTGCCGAGCTGGGATCGGCTCCAAGTCTCGGCTGGCCGCCGTTGAACCGGGCTGAATGAGACGGAAACTGAGACGGCCCGTCCGGCGGTCGTTGTCAGTGCCCACGCCTAGTCTCCGACCATGAGCATGATCGGTGAGTACCTGCGTGTCACGGCTGCTGAGCTTGATCGAGCGATCCAAGATCCCGACTGGGCCCTGGACTTCGTCGAAGAGGTCCAGGACGCCGAGGAGGAGACGGAGCCTGCGCCGGCCGAGGCGCGTCACTTCAGTACGTACAAGACCTGGGACCTGCTCCGCTTCCTGCTGGCGCGCGCAGAGTTCCCCGTGAACGTGATCCACGGCGAGGAGTCGTTCGCCGAGGACGAGGACTGGGGCTACGGGCCTCCGAGGTACCTGCGGCCTGAGCAGGTCCGGCTCGGCGCGGAAGCTCTGCGGACTACCAGCTATGACCAGCTCGTCAGTGGCGTGGATCCTGCTGAACTGACCAGCGCCCAGGTCTATCCCCTCGGATGGAGTGAGCCCGGCTCACTGGAATGGGGGCGCCCCTGGTACGACGACCTCATACAGTTCTTCGAGGCTGCTGCCAGGGCGGACGACGCGATGCTCGTCTGGCTGGACTGACTGGCCCTCGACTGCGGTGGGACCTCAGCTTGGGAAGCCGAGATCATTTGCGGTTGGTGCAGGCCCTGACCTGCGCTGATGGCTGATCTGCACTGTCGCCGGAGCCGCTGGCCTTCACTGTGATTCCCCGCTGTTCCCCGTTCGATCTGGTGCGCTTGTGGGGCAACCACGGAGCGCCGGCTCCGCGCGGCCTCGTGCCGGGAGGGCACCGGAAGGTCCTGAGGCGGCTACCGACACCCGCTTTAAGGAGTTCGATCCCGCACCCGTGCGGCCAGCTCGGACTCGTGCTTGCTGGGCGGTCCGTGGTCCAGCTTCAATCGCTGTGATCCGTTGTCGTTCGGCGACGTTGATGTCAGCTGGTGATGTCAGACCGTGGGGTGTTCGTTCGGCAGTGGGGCGCGTATGAACTGGGTACATCGCTCGTCGCAAGCACCCATCGCGTGGGAGTTCCTCCGTGCTTCCGTGAGGCTCAGTCGGCCGTTGGCGCGCCCGAACTCGTTCCGCGTCGCGGTCGTCATGCCCGTCGCCTTCCCAAAGCGCACCGGGCAGATCTCGAGCTCCCTCTGAACGGCCGTGAACTTGGCTGAACGCGACGGAAACTGAGACGAACCCCGGCGCCAGCACCGTAGGGCCCTTGTAAACCAACAAGTTCGGCAGTCGACCTCGGAGGGCCCAGAGAAGGCCCAGCGGACACTGCATGAAGATGAACACTCCCCGACTCACGCAGCGCTCATGGGCCAGGCGGCACCGATTGGCCCCCGGTGCTGTTAACCCCGCCAGCCGCCTTGGCAAGAATTTTCATGTCATCGGGATCGCTACGGCGAAGGACGAAAACCTTCACCAAGGCATAAACGCTGGGGCCGCAAAGAAATGCCGACAACCACCACGCATCTTTAGCAGCATAAACGCCGGCGAAAAGCATCGAAACGGCAATTAAAGCACCTACAATGAGGCCACTCATATGCTGGACATGCTTACGCGCTAGCTGCTTGTCCTGAGCCGTACGAGCTTCAGCAGCAGCGGCGGCTACATCAGCCCGCTCAGCAGCGGCTCGCTGCATTTCCAGACGTGCCATCAAAGCTTGATGCTCGCGCCTTAGCTGCGGCTCCAGCGCTTTCAATGCAATCTCTAGCTTTTCAGGACCTAGGGCGGACCCCCACTGCATGGCAATATTCATGCCAGCCGATAGCACTGGGTCGACTTCAGGGCGGAAGGATGCATTTTGGGACGGCAGTGGCAGGGTGCCTCCCTCTTCTGCGGTCACTGTGCGGCTCCCCCATCACCCGTTGCCGTTGGTGCATATTCGGAGTCACTCGCTTGCGGTGGGGGGCCGAGACGTATGAAGAGCCGAGCCAAGGCATGGTCGATGGTCTGCTCGGAGGAGGAAGCTACAGCTGCACTCTGCTCCTCCGTGAGGACACCTTCGGGCGAGGTTTCATCAGTTGGAAGACTCGATCCCTGCGGGAGGGTCCCAAACCCGTGCGGAGAGGTTCGACTAGCCGTGTAGCCGTTTTCTAGGAGCTTGACACGCAATTTCCGAACTTTTGCGTACAGGTGACCAGAAGGCTGCCCAAGGCCTTTATCGTACCTGTGAAAAACTCCCAAAAGTTGAATCAGTTCACGATCGTTGAGTAGATCGGCGGTAGACAACGACCCCTCAACATCTGAGATCGAAGGTTGCCTAACCGGGCGCCGTGAACCAGCATTGGCAGCGTATGTCGCCGGGCTTTTAATCTGGACCACGAGAGCGGCAACGTTACGGAGAATCCGTACCACGGCTTCAGGTTCTGTATCGAGAAGATACAGAACCATGCGCTCGACCGTACTACTAGCGCTTGGTTTTAGGGGGATCTTTGCGCCCGCCATTGAAGCGGCGAGCAGGTCATCCTCCGTATATATCGCCGGCGGGATATCTTCCGAAGGAGGGTTTACGACACGCGGGCGACGCCGAATTCCCCTGTTGACAAGGGTGTCGATTTGAGAAGCGAACCGGTAGATCAGGTCGCCTAACCCATTAATCAGATCTACTAGTCGAGAGATCAAGCTGTCGACGCTCACGACGAACCCCCCGTTCACCAGCACTTGCGTAGAAGGTACTCGCAACCCGGCGGGCTTGAAAGAGGCACACAGCGAGACGGGCCCGCGGCCAAGGCTTCGGCGTAGTCGCTGGACCCCCGTTTTGTGATCACGCAAGGCCGAGGAGTGCGAGGGGTCGGCGGGCGTCCCGTGCGTTGCAACGGAGGCCAGCTGCGATGTTCATGACGCGGCTTTGAGGTTGACGCGCATCCTTGTCAGGTCGATCACACAGCGTCTGGGGCGTCGGTCAACCCGCTGCACACCTTGCCCCGATGTCCGCTGCCATCCGTGGCCGACCGACGCCGTTCGTCCCTGTAGGTGTCAGGCGTTGATGTCAGCCCCAACCGGCGACCTTGACAAAGGCACGCTCTCTACTCCTCGCCCTCTCGGTCGCCGCGCCGACGGCGCCAAGCTTCGACCCTCCGCCCAAATTCGAGCAGCGCTGAGGCAAGGGTGACTAGTTGGACGACGGTCTGGAGAAGATCCACAAGGGCTCCTGAGGTGATCCTCCGAGAGCCTGGGCCTCTTCCGGGAGAAGCATGCACAGGCTCCCGGAACTGACGGTCCGGGGCTGTGCGCTTCAGCCCGAGCCAGCAACCCACTGCTGGCAACTACCTCGGGTCCCAGCCGGTGCAGGTGCTTGCACCTTCAGCGCTCCTGGCCACTGGGCCAGACGCTTAGCTGGTTAGCTTGTCGGCTTCGGGTGGAACTGTCACCCGGCGCGCGATCAGGCTACCACCGGCAGAAGTGACCGCCGGCATCTTTGTGCCGCACCGGCGGCTCCCATTGCTACAACCCAAACCCACCACCTCCCCAGCTTCCATCCCGTCCGCCGTCGACCCACACACCGTGGAGCGGGCGGGGTCCATGGCGTCCAGGTGGAGCGCGCCACTGTACGAACGACCTGGACGCCATGGGCCGCGTCTGCTCGGCTTCGCCTGGGTCGACGGTGGACGGGATGGGAGCTCCCCACTCACGCCATCCACGGACCCGCAGTCGGCGACGGTGCCCCCTCCATCCCGGTGCCGGCCGATCCCCCGCCGGAGGCATGGTTTTGACCTCAGCTATGCCGTCTCACCCTTACCCCGGCCTGGTCTTCGCCCCTTTGTGGGCGCGGACGGGCGACGGCGCGCGGCCCCGGTGACGAAGGCAAGGAGGGGCGGCGCGCCGGCGACCGGCCGGCGCCGCCGCGCTGTGCGCGGCACCTCCGATCTGTGATCGGACTGCTTGCAGCTGAGGAGGCCGGGAGCAACGGCGAGCGAAGCGAGCCCTTGAACCAGTAGAGAAAGTTTGAATCATGCCGTGGCTGGCCCGTGGTGTAGAACCCTGGGCATGGGGAGTGAACGGCAGCAGCGGATGAAGGCGTTGGGAGCGCGTCTTCGTGTGCTGCGGGGTGAGGCCGGACTGACGGGTGCTGTGCTGGCTGAGCGTGCCAACGTGGGGCAGCCGACGGTGTCCAAGGTTGAGACCGGGCGGATGGTGCCGAGCCGGGATGTGCTCGACCGGATCGTGCTGGCGCTCGGCCTCGATGAAGTCACCGCTCGTGAGGTGCATGACCTCTTCGTTGCGGTGCTCGCCGCCGACCGCTCGTCCGCTGTCGAAGTGGGTGCGGCAGTCGATGAGGAGGTGCGGTCCGCTCGGCTGGTGCGTTCGTTCCAGTGCGTGGTCCTGCCGGCCATGCTCCAGACTGCGGAGTACGCCCGGCACGTCTTCAGCAGCGTCCCCAACTCGACCTCCGATGCGATCGGTCGAGCTGTCGCTGCCCGGGTGGACCGGCAGAGCGTGCTCTACGAACCGGACCGGGAGTCGGTGTTCGTCCTCACGGAAGCCGTGTTGCGGACCTGGCCCGGAAGCCCGGCGCTGATGCTGGCACAGCTCGACCGGCTCCTGGCCGTCGAAAGTCTGAGCACGGTCTGGCTCGGCGTCATCCCCTGGCAGCGGCCGGTCCCCGTCCTCCCGCGCCACGGCTTCACCTTGTGCGACCAGCGGGCGGTGGTCGTGGAGACCTTCGACAGTGAGCGGATGTCCGACGACCCCGCCGAACTGGCCGCCTACGAGGCGACGTTCGCCCGCTTCGAGTCAGCTGCCGTCTTCGGCGCCGAGGTGCGGGACCTGCTGATGCAGGTGATGAAGGAGTTCCGGGACTTGGGCGACAGCCTCACCCCTTAGAGGAATAATTCCTAAAGATGCCTAGCCTCTTGGCTTCTCTGGCAATACTCTCGCCGCTGTGCTGTCTAGCCCCCTAGACATAGATCGGGAGCGTTCCATGCAGACCAAGTGGTGCCGTGCCTTCCGAGGTCTTGCCGAGGAGGTGGCTCATGCCCGTCACTTCGTCGCGTCCCTCCTCCACGAGCAGGGCTCGGCCGAGGACGCCGTCCTGGTGGTCAGTGAGCTGGCCACCAATGCCGTACGACACACAAGGAGCGGAGCGGCCGGCGGCTGCTTCTACGTGATCGTCGGCTTCAGGAGCGACCTCATCCGCATCGAGGTCGTGGACCAGGGCGGCGAAGGCGAACCGCACCTGTGCGATGCGGCCGAGCAGGAAGAAGGCGGCCGTGGTCTGCTGCTGATCGCGGGCTGCGCGAAGAACTGGGGTGTGAAGCAGTGGCCGGACGGTCGTTCCGTCTGGGCCGAGCTGGTGCGGGAGGGTGCGTGACCCCGTCGGCACCGGCGGCTGCTTGCGGCACGCCGACGAGTGGGCGGTGACAGGTGAGCCCTCGGGGTGTGCCAGGAAGGCTGTCCCAGTTCTACGTGATCGGCGTTCGTACGGGGCAGCGCCTGCCGCCCATTCCGTCTAGGGCCCTAGACTCCTGGTTACCAGGAGGTGAGGGCATGTCGGACGAGCTACAGCGGATCGCGGCGATCGAGGATCCGTACCGGCTCCTGCGCGAGGTCACGACCAGGTTGGCGGACGCGCAGCAGGAGGTGACCGAGCTTGCTCGCCTTCGCCGACGCGTGGTGCAGGACCTGCATGCGCAAGGGTTGTCGTACGCGCAGATCGCCGCGAAGGCCGGCCTGAGCCGCGGGCGCATCCACCAGATCCGCCACACCGGCCCGGCGCCCGAGGGCGCCTTCCTCGGTCGGGGTGCCGTCACCGTCGCCACCCCGTTGCGGCGGGACGACGAGCGCGGGCGGACGGTCGTTGCCGTGGACGACGTTAGCTCCGGCAAGCGGCTGGAGGACCTGGCACGGTCGTACGGCCTCGACGTCACCTCAGAGCACGTCCCGGTGACCGGCGAGATCGACCTCAACCGCGACGGCCTGGTCGTCGTCTGCGGTCCGCGCATGTCGCAGGCGATGTGGGACACGTACGCGCAGGACCCGGTCCTGCACTGGGAGCGCGCGGAAGACGGGCCCTGGACCGTGGCGGATCGGCGGACTGGCACCGTCTATCGCTCCGGACAGGACAGCGACCCGGCCCGGCCGTACGACGTCGGATACCTCGGCAGGCTGTCCCGCCCGGACGGCAACGGCTCGCTCCTCGCAATCGCCGGCATCCACACACAAGGCTCGCTCGGCGTCGTGCATCTGCTCGCCAACGACCTGAATGCCCTCTGGGGCCAGGTCGGCGACCGCCGGTTCTCCACGCTCGTGGGTGTCGCGTACGACCCGGAGACCAGCGAACCGCAGTCCGCCGAACTCCTCTGCCCCCTCTACCGGCACGACGAGGAGTCGGCGGCGTGAGGGTAAGCCTCGCCACGCTGCCTGCTCATCCCGACTGCGAGAACGAGGACTTCGCGGCCGTCGCTGCTCCCGGCGCCGCCGTGCTCCTCGACGGTGCCGGCGTCGGTGGCGCCGAGACCGGGTGCACACACGGGGTCGCCTGGTTCTCCGGAACACTGGGCGCCCTGCTGCTGCGCAGCATCACCACGCACCCCGCCCGGCCGCTGGCCGACTGCCTCGCCGACTCGATCAACCTCGTCCGGTCCCTGCACGAAGACAGCTGCGACCTCGCGTATCGGGCCAGTCCGACCAGTACGGTCGTCGCCGTACGGGCCGAGGGCGGTGGGGGAGACCTGGAGTACCTGGTCCTCGGGGACTCCTCGCTGCTCCTGGCGGACAAGGGCGGCGGTACGACCGTCGTCACCGACCGGCGCCTGGACGAGGTCGGCAATCGGCTGCGCGGGCCGGTCGACGCGCTTCCCACCGGCTCCCCGGAGCACTCCGCCGCGCTCGCCGCGTACCGGGACGCCCTGACGGGGCTTCGTAACCGGCCGGGCGGGTTCTGGATCGCGGGGCCCGATCCGCAGGCGGCCGAACACGCCGTGACGGGGACGGTGCCGCTGCATTCGCTCGCCTCCGTGACGCTGCTGAGCGATGGGGCAACGCGCATGGTCGACCGCTTCCAACTCGCTGACTGGGACGAGGCGTTGGCTGTCCTTCGTGCCTCGGGGCCCGAGGAACTGGTCCGGCGGGTGCGTGAAGCCGAGGCCGGTGACCCCGACGGTCGGCGGTGGCCGCGCGGGAAGGCGCAGGACGACGCCACCGTCCTTCACTGGACGCTGCCTTAGCGTCTCCGCGCGGCGGTCGGCCATCTCGTATACCCCCCTAGACAGTTGATGGGGCGTCGGCTACTTTACTGTCGACCCCCCTAGACAGTTGGGGCGGTCGCCTCCCTGTGCTGTCTAGGGGGGTATCCAGTCTCCGAGCGCCGCTGATCGCCGAACGGCACTCGCCAACTCTGTGAGGTACCGAAATGCGAGTCATCCCCGTCGACACCTCGGCCGCAACGCTTCTCGTCACCAAGCTGCCCGAGGTCAAGGTGAAGGACCGGCAGACCGGTGAGATCGCCGTGGACCCCGTGACCAACCAGCGGCTGATGACGCTGGAGTTGGTGTTCATCGCGGCTGGCGGCTCGGACATGATCAAGGTCACCGTCCCGGAACAGGGCATCGGTGAGGGGCTGGTCATGGGCGCCCCGGTCATCATGTCGGGCCTGGTGGCCCGTCCCTGGGAGAACGAGTTCGGCGGGCGCACCCGTCACGGCATCGCCTACCGGGCCGACGCCGTCATGGTCAACGCGCCGGTCGCGGCGCAGGGTTGATCGCCATGACCGAAGTCGTCCGCGTGATGCTGCCGGTCCTGCTGACCGTGGTCGTGCTGCTGGTGGTGCGCCGTCGTGTACCGGTGGTCTTCTGGTGGCTCATCGGGTATCCGGCGGTCGCGCTGCGGGTGCTCGTCTCGTACCGGGCGACGATGGACGCGTGCGGCCTGACGGTGCCGGCCTCGGCCATCCGCCGGGCCACCGCCCGCATGGTCGGTCGGCAGGCGGCCCCCGTACCTCCTCGGCGCACCTTTCCGCTGCCGACCGGGTCCGGTCTCGTGATGCGGCTGCGAATGGCGGCCGGGCAGGCGCCCGAGGACTTCGCCGCCTCGGCCGATCGGCTTCGGCACGCCTGGGGAGCCCACGCCGTCTACGTCCGTCCCATGAA
Source organism: Streptomyces sp. NPDC001606 (assembly GCF_053596835.1). NCBI lineage: Bacteria > Bacillati > Actinomycetota > Actinomycetes > Kitasatosporales > Streptomycetaceae > Streptomyces > Streptomyces sp. NPDC001606. The sequence goes on along the minus strand of NZ_JBSFHC010000002.1, from coordinate 607,002 downwards.
GCCGGGGTGGCTCGAACTGCGGCTGGTCGGCTGGGACGTGCTCGCCGACGTACGGCCCTCCCGGCGCCGCTTCGACGCCGGTCTACTTCGTCTGCGGTTGGCGCTGCGGGAGGACGGCAAGTGGCACGTCCGGGACTTCCGCGCCATGCCGCACGAGCTGATCCTCGGTGCGACGCAGTCCGGCAAGTCCGTATACCTGCGCAATCTGCTCTGCGGCCTGGCCCGGCAACCGGTCGTCCTCGTTGGCATCGACTGCAAGTGGGGCGTCGAACTGGCGCCCTTCGCACCCCGGTTGTCCGCGCTCGCCGACACCCCGGACCGGGCCAACGAACTCCTCGACGTGTTGCTGAAGGAGATGGAGGAGCGGTTCCGGCTCATCGGGTGCAGCGGGCTCCCCGGCCCGGACGCCGTCCTCACCTCGGACGTGTGGGGGCTGCCGGAGGCAGTGCGGCCGGTGCCGGTCGTGGTCGTCGTGGACGAGGTCGCGGAACTCTTCCTCGCGGCCAACAAGGACGACGAGAAGCGGCGGGACGCCATGGTCACCAAGCTCGTGCGCCTCGCCCAGCTCGGTCGCGCGGCCGGCATCTACCTGGAGGTGTGCGGACAGCGCTTCGGCGCCGAACTCGGTAAGGGCGCCACCATGCTGCGCGCTCAGCTGTCCGGCCGCGTCTGCCACCGGGTCAACGACGAAGCCTCGGCCAACATGGCGCTGGCCGACATCTCCCCTGAGGCGGCGCTGGCTGCCACGTCCATTGCGGCCGAGCGGCCCGGCATCGCGGTCGTCGGTGACACCACCGGCGGCTGGTGCCGCGTCCGCTCGCCCCATCTCACCCTCGTCGAGGCGGCGGCCGTCTGCCGCGACACCTCCGCCCTGGTCCCGGATCTGCCCCGGCTCGACGCCTTCCGGCCGATCCTCGCCGGACCCTCCGTCGAACTGTCCTCCGCGACCGCTGCTCACCAGCTGGCCGAGTAGCCGATCCCCCTTCTTTCCCGGTCGGCGCGGGCGTCCCGCGCCACGTCCCTACCCCTCCCATGCCCGAAACAGGAAGGAACCGGAGCCGATGCGTGCCCACCTGGTCCGCGTGGACGCCGTGATCGTCCAGGCCGTCATCGCGGGGGCCCTTTCCTTCTCCCACCTGCACGACCTAGCTGAGGCGGCCGGACAGGGCGGCTGGAAGGCGTGGGCCTACCCCGTCAGCGTCGACCTGCTCCTGGTCGCTGCCTGGCGTCGGCTGCGGCAGGTGGAGGGAGGTGGACAGGCGGCGAGGAGTCCGCGGCTGTGGTTCCTCGTTGCCCTGACCGCTTCCCTTGGCGCCAACGTCGCCACCGCCGGGCTCCTCGACCTCGACCACGTCCCGGCCGCGCTCCGCGTGGTCGTCGCGGGCTGGCCGGCCATCGCGTTCTTCGGCGGCACCCTCCTTGCCCATGCGCCGCGCAACCAGGAAACGCCCACGGCGGTCCCGGCCGAGCCGTACGAGGAACAGCTCGTCGTCTCCGCCCCCGAGCCGGACTGGGCGCCCGCCACATCCGCCCACCCTGTCCCGGAACCGGAGACTCCCGAGGTCTCGGTGCCCGCTCCCGTCGCCGCGCTCCCGCCCGCCCTCATCGACCGCGTCCGCGCCCTGGCCGACGAACACCGCTCGACCACCGGCCGCCCCGCCGACCCCGACGCCGTACGCGCCCGGCTCGGCCTGCCCCCGTCCATGACCGCCGCCGTCGCGGCCCACCTCTGAGAGAGGAGCACCACCGTGCCTCGCAATTTCCGCAACGTCCGCCGCATCGGCCCCGTGAACGTCGCCTCGTACATCGACCGGGGCAAGCACCGGCACCTGGCCGCCTGCACCGCGCCCCGCTGCGACTTCTCCGCCGAGTACGACTCCCGCGCCGCCGCCGAGCTGGCCGCCCGGACCCACCGCTGCTCCGCCTGACAGGAGTCCACCGCATGCAGGTCCCTCTCTGGTTCGCCCTTCTCTGCGTCGGGGTCCTGGGCGTCAAGCTCATCCGCCCGCCCGGGTGGCTCGTCGCCGTACTGCTCCTCGGCGGCTACCTCCTCGCGCACAGCCTGCTCGCCCCCGCCATCAACTCCCTGGTCAAGTAACCCGCGAAAGGGGAACGCCCATGCTCCGGCCGAAGATCCCGACCATGCCTCAGCCGACCGGCCTGATCACCCCGCCCGCCGTCGTGGAGCCGAGCACCATCACCCCGGCCGCCCCGCCGGCCCCCGTCGTCCCGGCACAGTCCCGCCCGGCGGTCCAGCTCACCCCCTCCACCGCCCTCACCCTCGTCGGCGGCGGCACCGCCGTGGTCCTGGTCGTCGGCGCCGTCCTCGTCTCGATGCTCCTGGCGGTCGCCGTCACCGCCGTCTCGGTCGCCGTGTGCGCCGTCGTCGTCCGCTCCCTGCTGACCCGCCGCTGATCCCGCGCCCAGCCCTACCCGCCCGGCCACCCCATGCTGTCTAGCCCCCTCGACAGGTAGGCGCCGGGCGGGCGGCCCCCACCCGATTCCGTGAGGAGGAAGCCGCACATGCCCCACCCGGCTCCGCTCGGGGCCATCCGCCATCTCGCCACGCTCACCAGATACGGCGACCTCGGCGCCTACGCCCGGCAGATCCAGCGCCTCGGCGGCTGCGAGCGGCCCGTACGAATGGAAGGCCACCGGCTGGACGTCCACGCCGCCACCGGCGAGATCGTCCGGGAGATCACCGACCGCGACCTTCCCGCCGGGCAGCTCCTCATCCGCTGCAACAACCGCCGGGCCAGCCGCTGCGCCGCCTGCGCAGAGGTCTACCGCAAGGACACCTTCCACCTCGTCACAGCCGGCCTGAGCGGAGGCAAGGGCATCGGCCCGACCGTCGCCCGGCACCCCCGGGTCTTCGCCACCTTCACCGCCCCGTCCTTCGGCCCGGTCCACAACCGCCCCGCCGCCGGGCGCTGCCGCTGCGGACGCTCCCACCCCCAGGAAGACCCCGCCCTCGGCACCCCGCTCGACCCGGAGCGCTACGACTACCGCGCGGCCGTCCTCTGGAACGCCCACGCCGGGGCTCTCTGGGGGCGCTTCACCACCTACCTGCGCCAACAGCTCGCCGCCCGCGCGGGCATCACCCGCTCCGCGCTGCGCGACTGCCTCAAGGTCTCGTACGCCAAAGTGGCCGAGTACCAGCGGCGCGGCGCCGTCCACTTCCACGCCGTCATCCGCCTCGACGGCCCGGACGGCGCCGAGTCCGCTCCGCCTGCCTGGGCCACCACCGAACTCCTCACCGATGCGATCCGCTCCGCGGCCCGCCTTGCCGAGACACCGGGCCCGGTCCTCGACGGCCGGGAGTACGCCTTCCGCTTCGGCACGCAGCTCGACGTCCGCCCCATCCGCTCGGCCGACTTCGCGGGTAGCTCCGAGCTGTCCAGCCGGGCCGTGGCCGCGTACATCGCCAAGTACGCCACCAAGGGCGCCGAGACCGCCGGCACCCTGGATCGTCCTGTCCGTAACCCGGTCACGGACCTGATCGGCTCCGGCGTCACCGACCACGCCCGGCGGCTGATCCTCACCTGCTGGCACCTGGGCGCGCTCCCCGAACTCGAACCCCTCCGCCTGCGCAAGTGGGCCCACATGCTCGGCTTCCGGGGCCACTTCTCCACAAAGTCCCGCGCCTACTCCGTCACGCTCGGCGCCCTCCGCCAAGAGCGCGCCGACCACAACGAAGCCCTCGTCCGCGCCCGAGCGGCCGAAGCGGGCCACCCGCTGCCCGACCCGGACACCGTCCTGGTCATCTCCCACTGGCGCTTCGCCGGCACTGGCCTCACCGATGCCGAAGCCTGGCTCGCGCCCTCCCGCGAACCCGCGCCCAGCACGGAAGGAGACACCACGCATGGCTGATCGACGCCGCGTCTCGGTGGAAGTGGTCGCCGCACCGCGCGTCCTGCCCACGCGGTTCCTGACCCCTGACGACCTGGTGGAGATGTTCGAGCTGCCCAGCGTCGAGACGGTCTACCAGTGGCGCCGTAAGCGCACCGGTCCGCGCGGATTCCGGGTCGGCCGGTATCTCCGCTTCGACCCGGACGACGTACGCGCCTGGGTGGAGTCGCAGATCGAGGGGGCCGCTGCCTGATGGCTGGACACATCCAAGATCGCTGGTACAAGACGGAGGTCGGGCAGGACGGCAAGCCCCGCAAGGTCAGGGCCGAGCGCTACGGTACGGGCATGCGCTACCGCGCCCGCTACGTGGGCCCGGACGGCACCGAGAAGTCCAAGAGCTTCCCCGACCGTCAGAAGCGGCTGGCCGAGCATTGGCTCTCCCAGGTCGAGGCGGACATGGCGCGTGGGCAATACATCGATCCGCAGGCCGGGCGACTCACTGTTCGACAGCATGCCGAACGGTGGTTGGCATCGCTCACCATGGACCCCGGCACCTTCGTGGGCACCGAGCAGCGCATTCGCCTGCACGTCCTGCCGTATCTGGGCAGCCGCACGCTGGGGTCGCTGCGGCCCACGCACATCCGAGAGTGGCTGCGAAAGCTGCACGACGGTGGAGTGGCGCCCTCCTATCAGCGGGTGATCTTCGCCAACCTCTCCACCATGCTGACAGCGGCCGTGGACGATCGTCTGATCCCCGAAAACCCCTGCCGGTCATCGTCCGTACGCGCCCCGAAGCTCGACCCTCGTCGGATCGTTCCCTGGCCGCGCGAGCGTGTTCTCGCGGTCCGCTCGGCGCTGTCCGAGCAGTACCAGCCCATGGTGGACCTCGCTGGTGGATGCGGCCTACGCCAGGGCGAAGTCCTGGGCCTGGCGGTGGAAGACATGGACTTCATCGAGGGCGTGATCCACGTAGTGCGGCAGGTCAAGCTCATCCGCAATAGGCCAGTGTTCGCGCCGCCCAAAGGGGGCAAGGAACGGACGGTCCCGCTGCCCGAGAGCGTTGCTCGTTCGATCGAGGAGCACATCAGCCAGCACCCGCCGGCCCCCGTGACACTGCCTTGGCGCGCTGTCGACGGGCCGCCAGTGACTTCCTTCTTGATCTTCCACCGGGACCAGGGCCGTCCCCTCAACCGCAACGACTTCAACCGCGGGGCCTGGCGCCCAGCCCTCGAAGCAGCGGGCGTTCCTCTCGGCCGGGCGAACGGAATGCACGCCCTCAGGCACTTCTACGCCTCCGTCCTCCTCGACGCCGGCGAAAGCATCAAGGCCCTGTCCGAGTACCTGGGCCACCACGATCCGGGCTTCACGCTCCGGACGTACACGCACCTGATGCCCAGCAGCGAGAAGCGGACCCGCGAGGCCGTGAACCGGGTCTTCGCCGACGGCCCGGACACCGATGACGGCCCCACGACGGCCCACAAGGAGGGTGCATAGGGGAAAGTGGCAGGTCACAGGGCACGCCGCCTGACTTGCCGGTCTACTGATCACCGGTTCCGCCGGCCAGCGGGACTGACGAAGCCCACGGCTCTGAGCTGCTCAGATGCCGTGGGCTTCCGGCAGTGTGGGTGTCTAGGAGGTGGGACGGCTGTCGGCTTCGGCCTGGGCGATGGCTTCGGCCTCGCTGTCGGCCAGGGCGAGTGCGACACCGAACGCCTGGGCTATGTGGCCTGCGGCCGACATGACGCGTGCTGTCCCGACGACGGGAGCGATGGCGACGAGCAGGTCCTGGAGCTGTTCGACCGTGAACTCGGCCTTGATCGCGGGGTTGATGTGGGCCAGGTAGGAGATCGCTGGTGCGTCCATGGCCACGAGTGCGGCGATGCGGGACAGGATCAGCGTGCGCTCGTCCATGTGGCAGTGCTCGATGGAGTCGATCGTCATGGCGGCGATCGTGTCGAGTACCGGAGTTTCAGGTGCAGCAGCCATGGTTGGCCCGCCTTCTTGCGATGTAGGGAGTTGAGTTGCCACCCGTTCAAGCGGGACCCCCCTGCGCAGCAGCCGGATGCAACTCAAGCGTAGGCACGCTCAGATGGCCGCGCACGTCGAGCCGGACTGCCGGATGTCATGAGCAGACCGTGCCGTCCTTCGGGACGGTTCCGTGCAGCAGATAGGCGTTCACCGTCGAGTCGACGCAGTCGTTGCCGTTGCCGTAGGCGCCGTGTCCCTCGCCCTTCCAGGTCAGCTCGACGCCGACCCCCTTGCCCAGCCCGTCGGCCATCCGGCGCGCGCCCTCGTAGGGGGTTGCCGGGTCGCCCGTGTTGCCGACCACCAGGACGGGGGCCGCGCCCGGTGCGCTCACCTCGGGGTGCTCGAACTGGCCCGGTACCGGCCAGTCGTGGCACCAGCCGGCCGTGTCCCAGCCCAGGAAGTCCCCGAACACCGGGGAGATCCGCTCGAACCGGGCGAGCCGCTTCCTCGTCTCGGCGGGCGTCGGCCGCTGCCGTTCGTCCAGGCACGATATGACCCGCTGGGAATGGGACACCGTGCCGTAGTGGCCCGTCGCATCCCGCTCGTTGTAGTCGTCCGCGAGGGCCAGCAGCTGCGAACCGTCGCCCCGCTCCGCCGCGTCCAGGGCGTGGGTCAGCCTCGGCCAGCTGGACTGGCTGTACAGCGGCAGCACGATCCCGGTGACCGCGAGCGTCTGGGTGAGCTTCCGCCCGGAGGACGTGGGCAGCGGCTCGGCGTCGAGCCGCTTCAGCAGGCCGGCGATCTTCTGCGAGCCCTGAGCGGGGTTTTGGCCGGTGGACTTCAGATAGTCGTCCAGCGCCCGCTGGAAGCCGCGGGCCTGGTTCTCGGCCTGCCCCACCGTGTCCGCCGTGGGGTCCACCACCGCGTCCAGGACCAGTCGCCCCACGTGGGCCGGGAACAGGTGGGCGTAGACGCCGCCGAGTTCGGTGCCGTAGGAGATGCCGACGTAGTGCATCCGGGTGTCGCCGAGGACCTGGCGCATCAGGTCCATGTCGCGGGCGGTGTCCGTGGTGGACACATGGGACAGCAGCCGGCCGGCGGCCTTCTGGCAGCCCTTGCCGAAGTCGGCGGCGTCCGCCAGATACGCCTTCTCCTCGGCCGGGGTGTCCGGTGTGGCGTCCACGTCCTCGGCGGCCTCGAGCTGCCGGTCGCTGCGGCAGCGCACGCCCTCGCTCCCGCCGACCCCGCGCGGATCCCAGCTCACCAGGTCGTAGTGCTCGCGCAGGGCCGCGGCGGTGGCCGCGTAGTACGGCAGCGTCGACACGCCCGAGCCGCCGGGGCCGCCGAAGTTGAACAGCAGCGAGCCGATGCGGTCGCCGCCGGTCGCCCGCGCGCGGATCAGGGCGAGCCCGATCGTCGTACCGCCCGGCCGGGACCAGTCGAGCGGCGCCTTGAGGGTCGCGCACTGCCAGTCGGCGCTCGGCGCGGGCGAGCCATCGGTGCCCTCGCAGCCGTGCCAGTCGAGGTGCTGGGAGGTCAGGGAGGCCGGCAGGGCCGCCGAGGTGTGCGCCTGGGACGGGGGAGGCGCCGAGCCCGTGCCCGTGCCCTCGCCCCTGTTCTTCCCCTCGTCCGACGCGCCACCGCCGCAGCCGGCCACCAGCAATGCGGCGGCCACGGCGGCCGCCCACCGCGAGACTCGCACCATGCGCACCCCCCTGACAGGCCCTGCGCGTCGTGCCGCGCCGGGCGTTCAGGCCATGGTAGGCGCCCCGGGCCAGCCCGTGCGGGCCTGTGGATAACTCGCTGACCTGCTCGTTTACGGAGGTTCTTGGGTCGGTCGCGTCCGGACTCGGGCGTGGTGCGCAGGGCGTCAGGAGCAGACCGTGCCGGGCTTGGGCTCCGTGCCGTCGAGCAGGTAGCCGTTCACCGCGCTCTGCACGCACTTGTTCTTGCTGTCGTACGCGCCGTGCCCCTGGCCCTTGTACGTCAGCTCGACGGCGACGCCCTTGCCGAGCGCGTCCACCATCTTCTTCGCGCCCTCGTACGGCGTGGCCGGGTCGCCGGTGTTGCCGACGACGAGGATGGGCGCCGACCCGGACGCGCTGACATCGGGATGGTCGGCCGCGCCCGGCACCGGCCAGTCGGTGCAGCTGATCATGGACCAGGCCAGGTAGTCGCCGAACAGCGGGGAGGCGGCGCGGAACTCGGGCAGCTTCCGCTGGACGTCGTCGGCGGTGTACCGCGGCTTCTCGTCGGCGCAGTTGATGGCGATGTTCGCCGCGGTGATGTTGCTGTACTCGCCGTTCTCGCTGCGGCCGTTCATCGAGTCCGACAGCAGCATGAGCACCTTGCCGTCGCCCTCGTACGCCTGCTCCAGGCCTTCGGTGAGGTACTCCCAGAAGTCCTTGGAGTACAGCGACTGCGCGATGCCGTTGGTGGCGGCGGTCTGGGTGAGCTGGCGCGGGAAGATCCCCGGGATCGGCTTCTTCTCCAGGTCGTTCAGCAGTTTCGCGATGCGGTCCTTGACGTCCTGGGCGGTGTTCCCGATCGGGCATTCCGTGCTCTTCGAGGTGCAGTCCGCGGCGAAGTTGTCGAGCGCGAGCTGGAACCCCTCGGCCTGCCCGAGCGCGCTCTGCTCCGGGTTCTGGGTGGGGTCGACGACGGCGTCGAGGACGGCGCGGCCGACGTTCTTCGGGAACAGGTGGGCGTAGACCCCGCCGAGTTCGGTGCCGTAGGAGATGCCGAAGTAGTGGAGTTTGGCGTCGCCGAGAACCTGGCGCATCAGGTCCATGTCGCGGGCCGCGTCCGTGGTGCGCACGTACGGCAGGACGCGCTGGGAGTTCTTCTTGCAGGCTGCATTGAACTGCTTGGTGCGATCCAGGAGTTGGGTGCGCTCGGCGCTGTCGTCGGGGGTCGCGTCCTGCTGGAAGTAGACGTCCAGCTGGGAGTCGCTCTCGCACTTCACCGGTGCGCTGCGGCCGACCCCGCGCGGGTCGAAGCTGACCAGGTCGTAACGGGTGCGCAGGGCGGCGTAGTCGGTGCCGAACGCGGGCAGTGTGCTGACCCCGCTGCCGCCCGGGCCGCCGAAGTTGAACACGAGCGAGCCGATCCTCCTGTTCGCCGGACCGCTCGCCCTGGCACGGATGAGGGCGATGCCGATGGTGTCGCCCTTGGGCTTGCTCCAGTCCAGGGGCGCCTGCATGGTGGCGCACTGCCAGGTGCCGCCGTTCGGCAGCGGTGACGGGGCGCTGCCGCCGCCCTCCGCCTCGGAGGGCGCGGGGCAGTCCTTCCAGTCCAGCTTCTGCGCCGTGAGATCCCCGTCCTTCTTGCCGTCACCGCATCCGGCCAGCAGAGCGCAGAGCAGCACGGCTGCGGTGGTCAGGACGGTGGCGCGGCAGCGGGAGGGGTTCGCCATGCTCCCATCCTGGGGGCGCGCACGCCGGGGCGCTCGGGGCGCGGGCCGTACGAGGTACGCCGTGGGCCCGCGCCGGGACCGCTACAGGGCTCCCTTGCGGCTCAGGTGATTGAAGGCCAGCCAGCCCGGCAGCACCGGGAGCCACAGGGTCAGCAGCCGGTACAGCAGCACGGCCGGGGCGGCGACCTCCTTGGGCAGGCCGACGGCGATCAGACCGACCGTGAGGGTCGCCTCCACCGCGCCCACGCCGCCCGGGGTGGGCGCCGCGGACCCCAGCGCGTTGCCGGCGAGGAAGACCACCGCGACGCTGGCGATGCTCAGCGAGGTCGAGCCGTCGCCGAACGCCCGGATGGAGGCGTCCAGGCACATCACGAAGCAGAAGGTCAGCAGCAGGATGCCGCCGATGCCGGTGATGAGCTTCTGCGGCCGCTGGAGCACGTCGAGCATGCGGGGCACCACGCCCGCGAACAGCGACCTCACGCGCGTGACGACGAATTTCCGCAGGAACGGCACCGAGGTCACCACGAGCACCAGCACCGCGACCGTGAGCAGACCCGCGATGACCGTCCGGGACGGCGACAGGGACGGCGTCTTCTCGGTGCCGGTGAGATAGCCGAAGGACAGCAGCATCAGGATGTGGCAGCCGAGCCCGGCCAGCTGTGACGCGCCCACGCTCGCCACCGCGAGCCCCGGCCGGACCCCCGCGCGCTGGAGGTACCGCGTGTTGAGGGCCACACCGCCCACCGCGGCCGGTGCCACGATCTTCACGAACGAGCCGGCGACCTGGGCCGCCGCCGCGCGCAGGAACGGCACCCGCTCGGGCACGAACCCGAGCAGCTGCATCGCCGCCGCGACATAGCTGAGCGCCGAGAACAGCACGGCCGCCACGACCCAGCCCCACTGCGCGTGGGCGACCAGCGGACCGAACTCGATGTGCGTGAGCTGCGTCAGCAGGAAGTACGCGCCGATGGCACCGGCGATGAAACTGATCAGGGTGCGCGGCCGCACCCGCTCCAGCCGGGCCGGCTCCACCGGTGCCTGCGGCCTGATCCGCAGTACCTCGTGGCGGATCTGGGTGAGCAGATCCTCCTCGCGCGCTTCCTCGATGGCTTCGTCGATGGCCCGCTTCTCGGCCCGCGCCTCGGCGCGTACGGCCTTCTTGTCGGCCTTCCTGCCGGCCTTGGCGGAGACGCCCGCGCCGTCGTCCTGCGCTGCTTCCTCCAGCCGGGCCTGCTTGGCCTGCCGGGAGGCCTCCAGGACCGCCTCACGCTCGCGCTGGGCCCGCTCCCGGGCCAGTCTGCGCAGCGTCGCGCGCGTGGAGCGGGTCAGCGCGATCGGCTGGAGCAGCGGCAGACAGTCGGCGACCGCGTCCGGCCCGAGCACCCGGACCGCCGAGGCCACCGCCCGCTCGGCACCCACGCGCAGTCCGAGCGTGGTGAGCAGCTGGGCCACGTCCATGCGCAGCAGCAGATCGCCGGCCGCGATCTCGCCGCCGCGCAGCTCCGTGAGGATCACCGTGCCGGAACGATCCACCAGAACCGCGTCACCGGCCAGCCTGCGGTGCGCGATGCGCCGGGACTGCAACGCCCGCACCTGCTGCCAGGTGTTCCGCAGCAGCTCGTCGGTGATCTCCTCGTCGGCCAGCGAGTCCAGGGTGCGCCCGCCGGTGTGCTCGTAGACGAGCATCACCGCGTCGGGGCCCAGCTCGGAGGTGGCGATCAGCTTGGGGGCGTTGGCGCCTGCCGCGATCGCCGCGTACGCCAGCAGCGCCTCCTGCTCCAGGGCCTGACGCAGGGATTGCAGGCTGGAGCGGGTGGCGAAGCCGCGCAGGGTCAGATTGCGCCAGGCCCGGTAGAAGAAGCCCTGCGCCTGCTGCTCCCGGTCGACCACCGTGACGTCCAGCGGCGGACCGTCCTCCAGGGTGACGAAGTAGCGCCGGCCGCGGTCGCCGTTCTCCGTCTCGGAGGTCTCCTCGCGGGCCGCGCTGAGCGGGCGGAAACCGACGTGCCTGAGGCCCGCCATCAGGGTCTGCCCGGTGGGACGCACATTGGGCGAGCCGACCGCGTACAGGGTGCCGTAGGCGATGGTCCAGCCGATCAGCACCGTCAGGATGATCGAGAACGGTGTCGTGTAGCCGGTGACCAGCATCGAGAACGCGTCGAGCAGCAGCACGATCCACAGCACCGCGCGCCAGCGGGGTCTGCGGGACATGCCGACGGCCGTCATATAGGCGATGACGGGCGCCAGATAGCCGTGCACCGGGTCGGTGAGCGCGTGCAGGTCGCCCGGCGCGGGCTGGGTCAGCGCCTCCTGGATCGAGTCCGGGGCGGCCCGGGCGACCCACAGGTCGGTGGCCAGGGTCACACCGTGGGCGAGGACGGCCGCCAGGACGCCGTCGGCAATGCGCAGCCCGTCGCGTTTGATCAGCCGCTCGATCGCGAAGGCGACCGGGACCAGCAGGATCGCGATGCTGGACGCCAGCCCGGCGAATCTGATCAGCAGGTCGGGGGCCTGGCCGGTGCCCTTGTTGATGTCCTGTTCGAGGCCCGAGGTGGTGCCGTGCGCGAATCCGGCGATCGCCAGCACCACGACGATGGCGAGCACGCCGACCAGGAGCCGCATCAGGTCGGAGGGGCGGTGCACGCGCGCGGGGAGCAGAGGTTCGTCGCCCTCCACCGCCTCGGCGTGCGCGTCGTCGCCGGCGTCGGTGCCCCGGTCGGGCGGCGGATCCTGGGGGATGTGCTCCCCCTCGGCCGCGGGGTCGTCGCCACGCGCGCGCGTGGCGTCGTCCGTGGGTCTGCTGGTGTCGGCCCCGTGCGCCTCCTGGGCGTCATCGCCCGCGGGGGCGGGGCCGGGGCGCGCGGCGGCGCCAGGGGTGCCCGCCGCGCCTTCGGGGTGCACACCCTGCTGATTCATGGTCTCTTCTTGGTCTCGTATCACCGGTCACCGCCCGCACGATGGTGGCATGCCCCGCCGACACGCGCGGGCATCAGGGTGCGGATGCGCGGGCGCACAGTCTGCCGGAAGCGCAGCCGTGGAGCGAGTGGGCCGCGCTGTCGGAGGGGTGCGGCAGGATGGGCCGAATGAGCGAGCAGAACCCCGCCGGGGACACCCCGGAGGCACACGGCGACGCGCTGCCGGAGTACGCGGAGCGGGTCCTCCAGGTCGCCGAGCTGATCCCGCCCGGCCGGGTGATGACCTACGGGGACGTCGCCGAGTGGCTCGAGGAGGGAGGTCCCCGCCAGGTCGGCCGGGTGATGTCCCTCTACGGCGGCGCGGTGCCGTGGTGGCGGGTCGTACGGGCCGACGGCGTGCTGCTGCCCGGGCACGAGCTGCGGGCGCTCGCCCACTACCGCGCGGAGGGCACGCCGCTGAAGCAGGCGGGCCGGGCCGCGGAGGGTCATCTGCCGCGGCTCGACATGCGGCGCGCCCGCTGGGACGGCGGCGCAGGTGCTGAGGCTCACACCTGACAGCTTCCGCCATCGGCGGCCGCCGGGGACGAGCCGTGGTCCGAACGGGTGACGGCGGGGACACCCGGGGCATGACGTACGTTCGATAGGTACGGGACTCGCGTGACGCGGGCGCCGCGAGGGAAGAAACGGAAGTCCTCCTTCCGTCCTGAGGTGCGGCGTAGCGTCGGCTGCGCGTGTCCCCTTCACCCCGCGGCCGCCGCCTCGCGCGCGTGACCGCCCGCCCGCCAGCACAACCACCAGGACCGGCCGACCACGTGAGCTCCTCTTCCTCCACCAGGCACCAGCCGCACCCCCAGGTGCGGCCGGGGAGCCGTGGCGCTTACCGACTGGTTCGTACCCCGCCGGACCGCGTGGACTCCCCTCGCCTGGACGCGGCCCAGCAGGCCGTGGTCGACCACGGCGCGGGCCCGCTGCTCGTCCTTGCGGGCCCCGGCACCGGCAAGACCACCACCCTGGTCGAGTCCGTCGCCGGACGCATCGCGCGGGGCGCCGACCCCGAGCGGATCCTGGTCCTCACCTTCAGCCGCAAGGCCGCCGTCGACCTGCGCGACCGCATGGCCCTGCGCATCGGGGCCGCCCGCGCGCCCCGGGCGACCACCTTCCACTCGTACGCCTACGCCCTGCTCCGCGCCCACCAGGACAGCGGCCTGTTCGCCGAGCCGCTGCGTCTGCTCTCCGGCCCCGAGCAGGACGTCACCGTCCGTGAGCTGCTCGCCGGCCAGCCCGAGCTCGAGCGGCTCGGCCTGAACCATGTGCGCTGGCCGGACGAGCTGCGCGCCTGCCTCACCACACGCGGGTTCGCCGACGAGGTCCGCGCGGTGCTCGCCCGCACCCGTGAGCTGGGGCTCGCGCCCGCCGCGCTGGACGCCTTCGCCCGCCGTACCGGCCGCCCCGACTGGCGGGCGGCCGCGGCGTTCCTCGCCGAGTACCTCGACGTGCTCGACCTCCAGGGCGTGATCGACTACGCGGAACTCGTCCACCGCGCGGTGCTGCTCGCCCGGCGCCCCGAGGTCGCCGCCCGGCTCGCCGGCCAGTACGACGCCGTGTACGTGGACGAGTACCAGGACACGGACCCCGCCCAGGTGCGGCTCCTGCACGCGCTGGCCGGCGGCGGCCGCACCCTGGTGGCCTTCGGCGATCCCGACCAGTCGATCTACACCTTCCGGGGTGCCGACGTGAACGGCATCCTCGACTTCCCCGCGGCCTTCCCGCGCCCGGACGGACGTCCCGCGCCCGTGCAGGTGCTGCGCACCTCGCGGCGCTCCGGTGCCGCCCTGCTGGCCGCGACCCGGCTGATCACCCAGCGCATGCCGCTGCCCAGGCTGCCCGCCGACACGGTCCGCACCCACCGCGAGCCGACGGCCGTACGGGACGGCGGCCGCGTCGAGGTCTACACGTACCCGACGCTCGGTACGGAGATGGACAACATCGCGGACATCCTGCGCCGGGCGCACCTGGAGGACGGCGTCCCCTGGCGCGAGATGGCCGTCCTGGTACGGGCCGGCTCCCGCAGCCTGCCCACCCTCCGCCGCGCCCTCACCGCGGCCGGTGTCCCCCTGGACATCGACGGCGACGATCTCCCGCTGCGCCACGAACCGGCCGTGGCCCCCCTGCTGACAGCCCTCCGCGCGGTCGCCACCGCGGAAGCGCGACGCCAGGAAGGCACGCGGCCGACGATCTCGGCGACCGACACGGAGACGGCATCCGGCGGGGCGGGCTCCGATGGGGCGGGCTCCGGTGAGGTGGCTCCCGGCGCGGCAACCTCGCCCGGCGAAGCCGCGGACCAGGCTGACGGAGCAACCTCGTCCAGCGAAGCCTCCGACCAGGCTGACGGAGCACCCTCCGCCGACGGTGCCGGCACCTCCGCCCCCGGCGACTGCTGGCTGGACACCGAGACCGCGCTCACCCTGCTCGCCTCGCCCCTCGCCGGTATGGACGCCGCCGATCTGCGTCGTCTCGGGCGGGCTCTGCGCGAGGAGGAGCGGGCCGCCGGGAACCCGCTGCCGCCGCCGTCCGACGAGCTGCTCACGCGGGCGCTCGCGGAGCCCGAGCGCCTGGCGGTGCACGACCCGGCCTACGCGCGCGGTGCGCAGCGCCTCGGCGCGCTGCTGCGCACCGCACGGGAACGCCTCGCGGCCGGTGGCACGGCCGAGGAGGCGCTGTGGGACCTCTGGGACGGCACACCCTGGCCCGGGCGGCTGGAGCGGGCCGCCCGGCGCGGCGGCGCGGCGGGCCGCAACGCCGACCGCGACCTGGACGCCGTCTGCGCGCTGTTCGCCACCGCCGCGCGCGCGGAGGAGCGCACCGGAGGCCGGGGCGCCCTGAACTTCCTGGAGGAGATCGAGGCCGAGGACATCGCGGCCGACACCCTCACCCGCCGCGTGGTGCGGCCCGAAGCCGTCCGCCTGATGACCGCGCACCGCGCCAAGGGCCTGGAGTGGCGGCTGGTCGTCGTGGCCGGCGTCCAGGAGGGGCTCTGGCCCGACCTGCGCCGGCGCGGCTCGCTGCTGGAGGCCGACCGGATCGGCCGGGACGGACTCGCCGAACCGCTGACCCCGGGCGCGCTGCTCGCCGAGGAACGCCGCCTGTTCTACGTCGCCGCCACGCGTGCGCGTGAACGGCTCGTCGTCACCGCCGTGAAGGCACCGGCCGACGACGGCGACCAGCCCTCCCGGTTCCTGACCGAACTCGGCGTCGAGCCGAAGGACGTCACCGGCCGTCCGCGCCGTCCGTTGTCGGTCGCCGCACTCGTCGCCGAGCTGCGCGCGACCACGGTCGATCCGCGCGTGTCCGCCACGCTGCGCGAGGCGGCCGCCCGCCGACTGGCCCGGCTGGCCGCGCTCGCCGACGAGGACGGCCGCCCGCTGGTGCCGTCCGCGCACCCCTACCGCTGGTGGGGGATGTTCGAGCCCACCGAGAGCAGGGTGCCGCTGCGCCGCCCCGACGAGCCCGTCGTCCTCTCCGGCAGCGCGCTCGACCAGCTCGCCAACACCTGCGCGCTGCAATGGTTCCTCGGCCGCGAGGTCAAGGCGGACGCGCCCGCGACGACCGCGCAGGGCTTCGGCAACGTCGTCCACGTCCTCGCCGACGAGGTCGCCTCCGGCCGTACCCCGGCCGACCTCGACGTGCTCATGGAGCGCCTCGACTCGGTGTGGAACGCCCTCGCCTTCGACGCGCCCTGGAAGTCCCGGCAGGAGAAGGACAACGCGCGCGTGGCGCTCGAGCGCTTCCTGAACTGGCATGTCCTGGACCGTGCCGGGCGCACCCCGGTGGCCAGCGAGCACGACTTCGACGTCACCCTCGAAGCGGGCGGCTACCAGGTCCGCATCCGGGGCCAGATGGACCGCGTGGAGACCGACGGCGACGGCCGGGCCTATGTGGTCGACTTCAAGACCGGCAAGCAGGCGCCCAGCGCCGCCGAGGTGGCCCGCCACCCCCAGCTGGCCGTCTACCAGCTCGCCGTCCGCGAGGGCGCCGTCGACACCGCCTTCGCCGGCGCCCGTCCCGATCCGGGCGGCGCCGAACTGGTCCACCTCAGACAGGGCGCCGCCAAGCGCGACGGCGGCGAGACACTGCCCAGGACGCAGGCGCAGGAGCCGCTGTCGGGGGAGTGGGTCGGCGACCTGCTGGCCACCGCCGCCGGGAAGGTCCTGGACGAGCGGTTCACCCCCAGCACCGGCCAGCACTGCACCCACTGCGCCTTCCGCGCCTCGTGCAGCGCCCGGCCCGAGGGCCGGCACGTGGTCGAGTGACCCGACACCGGGAGTGACGCATGGCCGCCGGGGGCGGGACGCACGGCCGCGGGGGGAGTGACGCACGGCCGCGGGGGGAGTGACGCACGGCACGACCGCCGCTGACCTGCGTCTTCTCCGCCCGGACCGGTGGATGTGTGCTCGGCTGTCAGTGCCCGCCGCTAGCCTTTTCCGACATGCCCGCCCGTATCACCGACCCCGAGCAGCTCAAGGAGCTTCTCGGCATCCCGTTCACCCCGGAGCAGACGGCCTGCATCACCGCGCCGCCCGCCCCGCAGGTCATCGTGGCCGGAGCCGGATCGGGCAAGACGACCGTGATGGCGGCCCGCGTGGTCTGGCTGGTCGGCACCGGGCAGGTCGCGCCGGAACAGGTCCTCGGCCTGACGTTCACCAACAAGGCCGCGGGCGAGCTGGCCGAACGCGTCCGCAAGGCACTGGTCAAGGCCGGCGTCACCGACCCCGACGTCATCGACCCGGACAATCCGCCGGGCGAGCCGGTGATCTCCACGTACCACGCCTTCGCCGGACGGCTGCTCACCGACCACGGTCTGCGCCTCGGCCTGGAGCCCACCTCCCGGCTGCTCGCCGACGCCACCCGCTATCAGCTCGCCGCCCGTGTGCTGCGCGAGGCGCCCGGCCCCTACCCGGCGCTGACCCGCTCCTTCGCCGACCTGGTCAGCGACCTGCTCGCGCTCGACGCCGAACTGTCCGAACACCTCGTCAGCCCCGAGGAGCTGCGCGCCTGGGACGCCGACCTGCTGGACACCCTGCACGGCGCCAAGCTCACCAACGCCGACCTGCGCAAGGTGCCGGAGACCGCCGCCGCGCGCCGGGAACTCGCCGATCTCGTCCAGCGCTACCGGGCCGCCAAGCGTGAGCGGGACCTGCTCGACTTCGGCGACCAGATCGCCCTGTCCGCCCGTCTCGCCCGCATCCCCGAGGTGGGCCGGCTGCTGCGCGAGGAGTTCCGCGTCGTCCTCCTGGACGAGTACCAGGACACCTCCGTCGCCCAGCGCGTCCTGCTGGCCGGGCTGTTCGGTGCGGGCACCGGCCACCCGGTGACCGCCGTCGGCGACCCCTGCCAGGCCATCTACGGCTGGCGCGGCGCCTCCGTCGCCAACCTCGACGACTTCCCCACGCACTTCGCCCACGCCGACGGCCGCCCCGCCACCCGGCAGGCGCTCAGCGAGAACCGCCGCAGCGGCGGCCGCCTCCTCGACCTCGCCAACGGCCTCGCCGAGCCGCTGCGCGCCATGCACGCGGGCGTCCAGGCGCTGCGCCCGGCCCCCGGCGCCGAGTACGACGGCACGGTCCGCTGCGCGCTGCTGCGCACCCACGCCGAGGAGATCGACTGGATCGCCGACTCCGTCGCCCACCTCGTGCACACCGGCACGCCACCCGGCGAGATCGCCGTGCTGTGCCGTACGGCCACCGACTTCGCCGAGATCCAGGGCGCCCTCGTCACCCGGGACATCCCCGTCGAGGTGGTCGGCCTGTCCGGGCTGCTCCATCTGCCCGAGGTCGCCGACCTCGTCGCCGTCTGCGAGGTGCTCCAGGACCCGGGCGCCAACGCCTCCCTGGTGCGGCTGCTGACCGGCCCGCGCTGGCGCATCGGCCCGCGCGATCTCGCCCTGCTGGGCCGCCGGGCCCGGCTGCTGGTCGCCCACGCGCGCGTGGCGGACACCGACGACCCGGACCGCCGGCTCGCCGCGGCCGTGGAAGGGGTCGACCCGTCCGAGGTGATATCGCTCGCCGACGCCCTCGACACCTTCGTCGACGCGCCCGGGGAGACCGCCGCGGACGACGACGGGCTGCCGTTCTCGCCGGACGCGCGCGTGCGCTTCGCCCGCCTGGCCACCGAGCTGCGCGAACTGCGCCGCTCGCTGGCCGACCCGCTGATGGACGTGCTGCACCGGGTCCTGGCCGTCACCGGCCTGGAGGTGGAGCTGTCGGCGTCCCCGCACGCCCTGGCCGCCCGCCGCCGCGAGACCCTGTCCAACTTCCTCGACGTCGCCGCCTCCTTCGCGGCGAGCGACGGCGAGGCCACCCTGCTGGCCTTCCTCGGCTTCCTGCGCACCGCCGCCCAGTACGAGAAGGGCCTCGACAACGCGCTGCCCGGCGGCGAGAACACCGTCAAGGTGCTCACCGCGCACAAGTCCAAGGGTCTGGAGTGGGATGTCGTGGCCGTGCCCGGCCTGGTCAGCGGCACCTTCCCCAGCGCCCAGGGCCGCGAGAAGTGGACCGCGCAGGCCAAGGTGGTCCCGCACGCCCTGCGCGGCGATGCCGACACCCTGCCCGACGCCGGATCCTGGGACGCGCGCGGCATGAAGGCGTTCCACGAGGCCATGAAGGAGCACCAGCACACCGAGGAGCTGCGCCTCGGCTACGTCACCTTCACCCGCCCGCGGTCCCTGCTGCTCGGCTCCGGCCACTGGTGGGGCCCGAGCCAGAAGAAGCCGCGCGGCCCCTCCGACTTCCTCAAGGCCCTGTACGACCACTGCGCGGCCGGACACGGCGAGATCGAGGCCTGGGCCGAGGAACCCGCCGAGGACGAGGAGAACCCGGCCCTTGGCACGCCCACGGCCGACCAGGTGTGGCCGCTGCCCCTGGACGCCGCGGCGCTGGCCCGCCGCCGCGCGGCCGCCGAGACCGTCCTCGCCCACCTGGACACCCTGGCCGCCCAGCCGGACGGCCCCCCGCCCGCGGCCCACGACCCCGCCGCCTTCGAGGATCCCGACTGGCCCCCGCCCCCGGACGACGAGGATCCGTACGGCCCGGACGCCTACGGCGACGAACCCCCGTACGACGATCCCGACGACTGGGACTCCTGGGGTGCGGACCGGCCGACGGTCCCGCACCAGGCGACCGCCCCCGCCGAGCCGGAACCCCGCCCCACCCGGGACGAGCGCACCCCCGAGGAGGAGCTGACCCCCGAGGAGGCCCGCACCGTCGCCTCCTGGGACCGCGACCTGGACGCCCTCACCGGCGAGCTGCTGCGCGCCCGCAGGGCGGTCACGGAGGTTCCGCTGCCCGCCAGCCTGACCGCGTCCCAGCTGCTGCTTCTCGCCGCCGACCCGGACGGGCTCGCACAGGAACTCGCACGCCCCATGCCGCGCCCCCCGCAACCGGCCGCGCGCCGGGGCATCCGCTTCCACGCCTGGGTTGAGGCCCGCTTCGAGGAGCTGACGCTGCCCCTGCTGGAACCGGACGAGCTGCCGGGCAGCGACGCCGAGATCAGCGACGAGCGCGACCTGGAAGCCCTGAAGGAGGCCTTCGAGCGCACCGAGTACGCCCGGCGCACCCCGTACCGGGTGGAGGCGCCCTTCCAGCTCACGCTGGCCGGCCGTGTCGTCCGCGGCCGCATCGACGCCGTCTACCGGAACGGAGACGGGGCGGCGGCGACGTACGAGATCGTGGACTGGAAGACCGGCCACCACCGCACTGCCGACCCGCTCCAGCTCGCGGTGTACCGCGTGGCCTGGGCCGAGCAGCAGGGCGTGCCGCTCGCCTCGGTCACGGCCGCCTTCGTGTACGTGCGCACCGGTGAGGTCGTACGCCCCGCGCACCTCCCGGACCGGCCCGCGCTGGAGCGGCTGCTCGACGGCGAACCGGAACCGGGACCCGGTGTCACCGAAGTGACACGGGACTGAACCTAGGTGTGACGAACCGCCCGCCGAGGATGTCGGTGCGGGCCGATAGGCTCGTGAGCATGAGCCAGACCCCGGACAGCGCCGTCCGCACGTACATCGAGCAGCACCGCGCCGCCTTCCTCGACGACCTCGCCGCATGGCTGCGCATCCCTTCCGTGTCGGCTCAGCCCGAGCACGCGCCCGACGTACGGCGCAGCGCCGAATGGCTCGCCGCCAAGCTGCGCGAGACCGGCTTCCCGACCGCCGAGATCTGGCCGACCGACGGCGCACCGGCCGTGTTCGCCGAGTGGCCCTCGGGCGACCCGGACGCGCCGACCGTCCTGGTCTACGGCCACCACGACGTGCAGCCCGCAGCCCGCGAGGACGGCTGGGACAGCGAGCCCTTCGAGCCGGTCGTCCGCGACAACCGCCTCTACGCGCGCGGTGCGGCCGACGACAAGGGCCAGGTGTTCTTCCACACACTGGGCGTCCGCGCCCACCTCGCCGCCATCGGCCGCACCGCCCCCGCCGTCAACCTGAAGCTGCTCGTCGAGGGCGAGGAGGAGTCCGGCTCCCCGCACTTCCGGGCCCTGGTGGAGCAGCGGGCCGAGCGGCTCGCCGCCGACGCCGTGATCGTCTCCGACACCGGCATGTGGGCCGAGGACACCCCCACCGTGTGCACCGGCATGCGCGGCCTCGCCGAGTGCGAGATCCGGCTGTACGGCCCCGACCAGGACATCCACTCCGGATCCTTCGGCGGCGCCGTGCCCAACCCGGCCACCGCCGTCGCCCGCCTGGTCGCCGCCCTGCACGACGAGCACGCGCGCGTGGCGGTCCCCGGCTTCTACGACGGCATCGTCGAGCTGACCGACCGCGAGCGCCAACTCTTCGCCGAGCTGCCCTTCGACGAGGAGCGCTGGCTGCGCACCGCCAAGTCCTACGCCGCCCAGGGCGAGGCCGGACACACCACGCTGGAGCGCATCTGGGCCCGCCCGACGGCCGAGGTCAACGGCATCGGCGGCGGCTACCAGGGCGCCGGCAGCAAGACGATCATCCCGTCCACGGCGCTGGTCAAGCTGTCCTTCCGGCTGGTCGCGGGCCAGGACCCGGACCACATCGAGAAGGCCGTCCGCGCCTGGGTCGCCGACCGGATACCCGCCGGCATCCGCTGCGAGATCGACTTCGGCTCCGCCACGCGCCCCTGTCTGACCCCGCTCGGCCACCCCGCACTGGAGTCCGTGGCCCGCGCGATGGGCCGCGCCTTCCAGAGCCCCGTCCGCTACACCCGCGAGGGCGGCTCCGGCCCCGCCGCCGACCTCCAGGAAGTCCTCGGAGCCCCCGTGCTCTTCCTGGGCATCTCCGTCCCCTCCGACGGCTGGCACGCCCCGAACGAGAAGGTCGAGCTGGACCTGCTCCTCAAGGGCGTCGAGACCAGCGCGTACCTGTGGGGCGACCTGGCCGAGAACTGGCGTCCCGCATCCTGACCGGACGGCGCCGTACGGACGGCATCGCGCGCGGGGCACACTGGAGGGACGCCCCGCCCGCCCCGCCCGCGCCCGGCCCGGTGCCGCCCGCCTCGTGTCCCGCCGAACCGCCCGCCGAACCGAACCGCCGCCACTGGGGGAGTTGGAAGCACCCGTGACCACCTGGACCGACGACACCGCCGACCGACCCATCTCGCTGACCGCTCCGAGCGGCATCGACCGTGCCGCGCACCACCGGCTGGACGAGGCCTGGCTCGCGGCGGCGTGGAGCCACCCCACGACCCGCTGCTTCGTGGTCTCCGGCGGCCAGGTGCTCATCGACGAGACACCGGACGGCCGGACCGAGCTGGTCATGACGCCGTCGTTCGAGGCCCCGCTCACCGAGGCGCACCGCTACTTCCTCGGCATCGACGAGGAGGGCGTGAGCTACTTCGCGCTCCAGAAGGACTCGCTGCCCGGCCGGATCGACCAGTCGGCGAGACCGGCGGGCCTGCGCGAGGCGGGCCTGCTGCTGTCGCCGCGCGACGCCGGGCTCATGGTGCATGCGGTCGGCCTGGAGAACTGGCAGCGCACCCACCGCTTCTGCTCCCGCTGCGGCGAGCGCACGGTCATCGCCGCCGCCGGGCACATCCGCCGCTGCTCGGCCTGCGGAGCCGAGCACTACCCGCGCACCGACCCGGCCGTGATCATGGCCGTGACCGACGCGGACGACCGCATCCTGCTCGGCCGGCAGGTGCACTGGCCCGAGGGCCGCTTCTCCACGCTCGCCGGGTTCGTGGAGCCGGGCGAGTCCATCGAGCAGGCGGTGCGCCGCGAGGTGTCGGAGGAGGTCGGCGTCACCGTCGGCCCGGTCGAGTACGTCGCCAGCCAGCCCTGGCCCTTCCCGTCCAGCCTGATGCTCGGCTTCATGGCCCGCGCGACCACCACGGAGATCGACGTCGACGGTGACGAGATCCACGAGGCCCGCTGGTTCTCCCGCGAGGAGCTGCACGACGCCTTCGAGTCCGGCGAGGTGCTGCCGCCCTACGGCATCTCCATCGCCGCCCGGCTGATCGAGATGTGGTACGGCAAGCCGCTGCCGACCCGCGGCTCCTTCTGAGGCACCCGCACGCCGGCTGCGGCGGCCTGGTGTGGCACAAAGCGGAGCGGGGCGGCCCCTGATGGTTCAGGGACCGCCCCGCTGCCGCGAAGCCGCTCAGGGGGTCACGCGGCCAGCTTCTGCTTCACCTGGGCCAGCGACGGGTTCGTCAGCGTCGAGCCGTCCGCGAAGAGCACGGTCGGAACCGTCTGGTTCCCGCCGTTCGCCTTCTCCACGAAGGCGGCGGACGCGGGGTCCTGCTCGATGTTGATCTCGGTGTAGGCGATGCCCTCCCGGTCCAGCTGGCTCTTCAGCCGCCGGCAGTAGCCGCACCACGTCGTGCTGTACATCGTCACAGTGCCCTGCATGTGTCTCGCGCTCCTCGGGACTGGGGAAAAATCGTCCAGGGGGAGAACGTAAGCCACCGGCCCGCCATTCCCGCCCGGGGTATGACCGACCCGTGTGACACCTGCCGCATTAATACGACGAAACCCTCCCGCCTGTGGACAACCGACGCGGCAGCCCCGGGCGACCTGGCAGCATGGCGGTGTGACAGCAGCAACGCACTCCCCTCTCTTCCCGCAGGTACCGGCCTCGGCCGACGCGGTGCTCGAAGGGCTCGACCCCGAGCAGCGCG
Organism: Streptomyces sp. NPDC001606; assembly: GCF_053596835.1. Lineage (NCBI taxonomy): Bacteria > Bacillati > Actinomycetota > Actinomycetes > Kitasatosporales > Streptomycetaceae > Streptomyces > Streptomyces sp. NPDC001606. Next base: position 583,717 of record NZ_JBSFHC010000002.1, on the reverse strand, counting down.
AGGTGGCCACCGCCCTGCACGGACCGGTGTGCGTGCTGGCCGGAGCCGGCACCGGCAAGACCCGGGCGATCACCCACCGCATCGCCTACGGCGTGCGCGCCGGGATCCTCCAGCCGTCCAGCGTGCTCGCCGTCACCTTCACCAACCGCGCCGCCGGAGAGATGCGCGGCCGGCTCCGTCAGCTCGGCGCCCAGGGCGTCCAGGCCCGCACCTTCCACTCCGCCGCCCTCCGACAGCTCCAGTACTTCTGGCCGAAAGCGATCGGTGGCAGCATGCCCCGGATCGCCGAACGCAAGCTCCAGCTCGTCGCGGACGCGGCCGCCGCCTGCGGAACCCGGCTCGACCGGGGCGAGCTGCGCGATGTCACCGCAGAGATCGAATGGTCCAAGGTCACCCAGACCGTCCCCACGGACTACCCGTACGCGGCTGCGAAGGCCGGCCGCGAGGCCCCCCGCGACCCGGCCGAGATCGCCCATCTCTACGCGGCCTACGAGGACGTCAAACGCGACCGCGCGGTGATCGACTTCGAGGACGTCCTGCTGCTGACCGTCGCCATCCTCCAGGACCGGCAGGACATCGCCGAACAGGTCCGCGCCCAGTACCAGCACTTCGTGGTGGACGAGTACCAGGACGTCAGCCCGCTCCAGCAGCGGCTGCTCGAACTGTGGCTCGGCGACCGCGACAACCTGTGCGTGGTCGGTGACGCCAGCCAGACGATCTACTCGTTCACGGGCGCAACCCCCGACCACCTCCTCGACTTCCGCGTCCGCCACCCGCACGCCACCGTCGTCAAGCTGGTCCGCGACTACCGCTCCACCCCCCAGGTGGTGCGCCTCGCCAACGGCCTGCTCGCCCAGGCCCGCGGCCGGGCCGCCGACCACCGGCTGGAACTGGTCTCCCAGCGCGCCGCGGGCCCCGAACCCGGCTACACCGAGTACGTCGACGAGCCCGCCGAGGCCGAAGGCGCCGCCCGCCGCATCCGCGAACTGATCGACGCCGGCGTCCCCGCCTCCGAGATCGCCGTCCTGTTCCGTACGAACGCCCAGTCCGAGACCTACGAACAGGCACTCGCCGACGCCGGCGTCCCCTACCAGCTGCGCGGCGCCGAGCGCTTCTTCGACCGGCCGGAGGTGCGCAAGGCGGGCGCGGCGCTGCGCGCCGCCGCCCGCTTCGGAGGCAACGACTCCCTGCTGGACGACGTCGTCGACCTGCCCTCACAGGTGCGGGCCGTGCTGTCCGGCGAAGGCTGGACCGACCAGCCGCCGGCCGGCTCCGGAGCCGTCAGGGAGCGCTGGGAGTCCCTCGCCGCCCTGTTCAGCCTCGCCCAGGACCTCGCCGCCGCCAGGCCGGCCGCCACCCTCGCCGACTTCGTGGCCGAGCTGGACGAACGGAGCAACGCCCAGCACGCCCCGACCGTCCAGGGCGTCACCCTCGCCTCCCTGCACGCCGCCAAGGGACTGGAGTGGGACGTCGTCTTCCTGGTCGGCGTCGCCGAGGGCATGCTCCCCATCACCTATGCCAAGACCGACGAGCAGATCGAGGAGGAACGCCGGCTCCTCTATGTCGGCGTCACCCGCGCCCGTGAGCGGCTCCATGTCTCCTGGGCGCTGTCCCGGTCCCCCGGCGGCCGGCCGAACCGCAGACCCAGCCGCTTCCTGGACGGCCTGCGCCCCGGCACCACCGCCACCGTCGGCCGCTCCGGCGCCGGTGCCGCCGGCAGCGTCGAGCGCGGGACCACCCCGGTCGCCGGCGCCGCACCCCGCCGCACCCAGCGCACCCCGGCCCGCTGCCGGGTCTGCGGCCGCACCCTCACCGACGCCGGTGAGATGAAACTGATGCGCTGTGAGGACTGCCCCTCCGACATGGACGAGGGGCTCTACGAGCGGCTGCGGGAGTGGCGGGCGGTCCAGGCGGAGCGCAGCGGCCAGCCCGACTTCTGCGTGTTCACCGACCGCACCCTGATCGCCATCGCCGAGGCGCGGCCCGAGAACACCGCCGAACTCTCCCGCATCCCCGGCGTCCTCAGCCGTAAGCTGCGCAGCTACGGCGCCGACGTTCTGGCCATCTGTGCAGGCCAGACAGTTGGGGACGCCGACGTGAGCGAGTGATACGAACTCGTCGAAAAAATAGTTTGCGCATGCCCCAGCAATCCCCATAGGTTCTAGGCACGGAAGCAACGGCCTTCTCGAAGGGCCGGACTCCGTGTTGTACTTGCATATCCGCACGGGCTGGTTCACCCCAGTCCCATGAGACGCCGAGAGGAGGCGAGTCCAGTGATCAGCATCAACACCAGCACCATCAGCACGGCCAAAATGACCGATCGCTCGGCCGTCTCCCTGTCCATGCTCGGCGTCTCGTACCAGGGCACCGGTCTGTCCGGCATTCGTGCCGTCCGTCCGGCGTCCTCCCTGTCCCTCGCGGGTCTTCCCGTCCGCGAGCGGAATGAGCGGAACGAGCGACCGACCAAGGCACTGGAAACGGTAGAGGCACAGGCACATGCCTATGCCTTTGCGGCGGCCGGTGCCGGATTCCGCAAGCAGACGACGCAGCACCACCTGATGTGGGCCTTCCGTGGGCCAGAACCCTGGAGTGATCCAGCCTGATCGCCGATCAGGCCGGCGCCTTCAGGGCCGCGGAACCCCATCCGGGATCCGCGGCCCTTCTGTTTTCCCCGAACGGGGACGACGGGACGAAGGGGCCTCGGGACAACGAAAGAACCCGGTACCAAGCCACCCGGTCAACCGGCCGGACCGACAGACGAGGAAGACGAACCGTGCAACTCGAAGCGCACGCCCCGTCCGTACCGCCTTCGCAAACGATCCCCCCGCCCGGCCTCACGGAGGACTCCACCTTGACCCCCCTCACCGCGCTCACCGCGCTCGACGACGCCATCGAGAACCTCGGCGTACCCGTCCCGTGCCGCTCCTACGACCCGGAGGTCTTCTTCGCCGAGTCGCCCGCGGACGTCGAGTACGCCAAGTCCCTGTGCCGCACCTGCCCGCTGATGGAGGCCTGCCTCGCCGGCGCCAAGGAGCGGCGTGAGCCCTGGGGCGTCTGGGGCGGCGAGCTGTTCGTCCAGGGTGTCGTCGTCGCCCGGAAGCGGCCGCGTGGTCGCCCGCGGAAGAACCCGGTCACGGCATGAACACCGCAGGAACGATCGATCGCCCCCTCACGCACGACCCCAAGAAGCAGGCCCCGATGAAGCCGTCCACCAGCGAGCCCGCAGGCTCCGCGACCCCAGACTTCACCACCACCGGCGCCACCGAGGCGCGCCAGAACAGGACCCGAGAGATGCAACTCATGCAAGAAGCCCTGGCCCGTGCGCATATGCACGAGCGACTCCATGACGCCCGCAGGGAGGGCCGGGCCATGAGCCTGGTCGTCGCCCAGCGGATGCAGCGCCGGGCCGAGCGCGCCTCGCTGCGCGCCCGCCGGGCGCTGGCCATGGCCGTCATGCAGTAATTCGCACACCTGAAGCAGTGACCCCCGGTACCGGGGGGTGCAGCCTCCTCGCGGGGGCCGGTCCGGCCGAACGGACCGGCCCCCGCGGTGCGTTGTGCGCGCGAACACGCGGGCGCGGCGATATCGTCACTGGGTGACGAGTCTTCCCGGCAGTGATCAGGGCGGCTCCACCGAGGAGCCCCGGGCGCCCGTGGTGTGCGCCCGCTGCGGCACCTCCGCGGCCGGCCCGCCGGTCACCTGGACCTGCTCCGTGGAGAACGGCGCCCGCCGGTACTTCTGCGACAGATGCTCCCGCGAGAACCTGCGGGCCATCGAGGGGCGGCTGGACTCGGCCTGGTGGTGACAGCCGGTGCGACGGCTCAGGCCTCCGCCGCCTGCTCCTCCTCGGGCAGCTCGGGTGCCTGCTCCTCCTCGGGCAGTCGGCGCGGCAGCTCGGCCTCGCTCGGCTCGTGCGCCGGTACGAAGCCCGGCAGCCACTCCTCCAGTTCCTCCCGGAGCCGGACCGTCGCCCCCAGCTGGCACAGGACACCGATGGTGCTCAGCGTCACCCGGTGTATCAGCAGGTAGGCGGGCGGCAGGTTGAGCTGCTTGCCGAGCTGGTAGGCGGGGGAGCGCGGGTCCGCGATGCGGGCCGCCTGGCTGCGCATCCAGGAACGGGTGAAGGTGAACTGCTCCACCTGGGCCGGCTCGATGATCGGCAGCAGATAGTCCAGGACCGCGTCCGGGTCCAGCTCGATGGACTCCTTGACGAAGCCCTCCTCGCACAGCAGCTCGTAGACCGTGTTGGCGTCCCCGTCCAGGCTCATCCGCAGGGAGACGCCGATCGGCGCGGGCAGCCCGCCGGGGAGACGGTCGACCGTGCCGAAGTCCAGGACACCGAGGCGCCAGTCCTCCGCGCCGGCCGGACCGCCGGGCAGCAGCCGGAAATTGCCCGGATGCGGATCGGCGTGCAGCAGCCCGGTGCGGGCCGGGCCCGAGAACAGGAAGCGGGCCAGCAGCTGACCGGCCCGGTCCCGCTGCTCCTCGGTGCCGCCCGAGATCACCTCGGACAGCGGGACACCGTCGATCCACTCGGTGACCAGCACCTGCTCGCACTGGTGCACCACCGCGGGGACCACCACGTCCGGGTCGTCCGCGAACTCTTCCGCGTGCGCCGCCTGCGCCTGCGCCTCCAGCCCGTAGTCCAGCTCCTCGGCGACACGGTCCTTCAGCTCCGCGATCAGCGGCTTGATGTCCATGCCCGGGATGAGCGGCCCCAACAGCCGGGCGAAGCGGCTGAGTTGGTTCAGATCGGACAGGAGTGCCTCACCGGCGCCCGGATACTGCACCTTGACCGCCACCGCACGGCCGTCATGCCACACCGCCCGGTGCACCTGGCCGATGGAGGCCGCGGCCGCCGGCTTCTCGTCGAACTCCTCGAAGAGGTCGCGCCAGTCCGCTCCCAGCCGCTCCGCCAGCACGGCGTGCACCGTGCGGGTCGGCATCGGCGGCGCCGCCTCCTGGAGCTTGGTCAGCGCCGCACGGTAGGGACCGGCGACCTCCTCGGGCAGCGCGGACTCGAAGACGGACAGCGCCTGCCCGAACTTCATCGCGCCGCCCTTCAGCTCGCCGAGCACCTTGAAGAGCTGCTCCGCCGTCCGCTGTTGCAGCTCCCGGCCGACGATCTCCGCGGACTCGCCCACGATGCGCTTGCCCAGCCCCCAGGTCGCCCGGCCGGCGATGCCGAGCGGGAGCGCGGCGAGCTTGGCGGTCCGGGTGACCGCCTTCCGGGGAAGATCAGACATGCGCCCTCCAAGTCCCAGTCGGCCGTGCCGCGCCCGCGTCACGTCCTCGCTCCGTCACCGGCCGTTGCACCGCCATTGTCGCGCGCGCTTCCCCCTTGGTTGAGGAGTGCTCCCTTTTACCTTTCTCACCCTTTTCCGCCTTGCCTTTCTCCGCCGCGCCGCAGCCGCATGCCGGGTGCGGCGCGATCGCGCGGGCACGCCAGGTCAGGCCGGGCAGGGACACCTCCCAGCGGGCTCCGGTACTGGACGGGGACGCCCCGTCGAGGAAGGCCAGGGCGTGCGCCGCGGCCAGGCCGGCGACGGTCGTGGCCAGCGTCACATCACAGGCCCCGACCTGGCGGGCCCGCCCCGAGCGCCACTGGGCGATCAGCCGGGGCCAGACCGGGTCCCGGTCCGTGCGGCCCTCGTGCAGACAGAGGGCGCAGCTCGACTCACCGGGCAGCACCAGCGGACCGACGACGCCCGTGCCCTCCACCACCCCCGCATACAGATGCGGGATGCCCGCGGCCATCAGCGGCTCGGCGGTGACCGGGTCGGGCGCATGCACGGCCACGTCGTCCCGGGGCGCGAGGATCACCAGGGAGAACCCGGGCTCCCCGGCGCCGGATCCGGGGGAGTGGGCATGCCGCGGCGGCCGGTCCACGGCCGCCCGGCGGACCGCGGCCCGGGCGGCGGTGTCCCGGCGCTCGCGCAGCGACTCGGCGGACAGCCCGCCCGGTGCCACGTCCCACGGCTCCACGCGGCCCACGTCCCGCACATCCACCTCACCGACCCCGACGGCCGCCAGCGCCGACGCCAGCACCGCGCCCACCCGCCCCGCGCCCCGCACCTGCACCCGCAGCGCGCGCCGCGCGGCGAGCCGGGCCAGCGCGCCCCCCGGTTCCCGCGTGGTCAGGGAGAGCGAGGCGAGATCGGGGCGCAGCCGCTGAAGGACGTCCTTCCGCTCCCGCAGCGCATCCGCGGCCGGTCCGCCGCCGCGGGCGTCGTCGACGAGCCCCGCGCGGGCCAGCCCGTCCACGAGCGCGTCCACGTGGCGCTCGGACAGCGCCATCCGGCGGCCCTCCGCCCGCAGCAGCGGCAGCCCGCGGGTGCCGTCGAGCAGCTCCAGGAAGCTGCCCGTCGCCGGGTCCATGGGCCCCAGTGTCAGGGCGTGCGCCGGGGTCATCCCGAACTGCACGGTGTTCAGATCGCGCCAGCCGCGCCGCAGCGCGGGTTTCACCATCGGATGCATGACAGCCCCCCGTGATCCAGGACGACCGACGTCCCCGTCCGCCGACGGCACCGGTCATGTCCCGTCGACGCCACCCAGCATGCCCGGCCTCCGGCACCGGATGCCCCGGGTTATCCACAGGCGGGGTGATTCGTCGTACAAAGTGATCCGGCACCGATCCGGCACAGGGATCCCGGCGGAACGATCCAGCCGTAAGAACCCCCACGCAACCACCCCGGAGCCGGGACTTCGCCCCTGCCCAGCGGGTAACGTCGGGGCGTGCCCGCCGACCCACTGCACCGCGCCGGAAAGCCACAGCGCAGCACGACGAGCCAGCCGCCCGGCGGCTCGGGGGCGAGCGCGATCGAGGTCCGCAGGAGCGCCCGGCGCCGCCGGACGGTCTCCGCGTACCGCGAGGGCGATCGCACCGTCGTGCTGATCCCCGCCCGGATGTCCAAGGCGGAGGAGCAGCGCTGGGTGACTGTCATGCTCGACAAGCTCGCCGCACAGGAGAGCCGGCGCGTGCTGGGCGACGCCGAGCTGGCCGAGCGGGCCGAGCGGCTGTCCGCCCAGTACTTCGACGGCCGCGCCCGGCCCGCGTCCGTGCGCTGGGTCACCAACCAGAACACCCGCTGGGGCTCGTGCACCCCCGCCGAGGGCAGCATCCGGCTCTCGCACCGGCTCCAGGGCATGCCGGACTACGTCGTCGACTACGTGCTCTGCCACGAGCTGGCGCATCTGCTGGTCCCCGGGCACGGCCCCGACTTCTGGCGGCTGCTGGAGGCCTATCCGCGCACCGAGCGGGCGCGCGGCTACCTCGAGGGCGTGGTCGCCGCCGAACGGCTCCCGCACGTGCCCGGCGCCCGGGGCGAGGGACCGGCCGGCCGGGACGGCTGACCCGCACGTGTGAACGATCCGTGTGAGTGCCCGGGCGCGGTTGTGTACCGGGTCTGTACCGGCTACGGCCGTCGCGGGCCTTTGCCGTTAGCCTGGCGCGACGCACTCGCACTCGGGATGGGGGACGGTCGTATCGCATGGCCAGGGACTTCCAACGCGGCCACAAGGCCAGGATCAGTGATCTCACGGCGGGCACGGATCTGTACGTAGGCGTACAGATCTCCGCGCCGGGACTGACCTTCGACATCAGCTGCTTCGGACTGGACGCCGAGGAGCGCCTCTCGGACGACCGGTACTTCGTCTTCTTCAACCAGCCGAAGACCCCGGAGGAGTCCATCCAGCTGCTGGGCGCCCAGGCGGGCGACACGGAGTCCTTCCGGGTCACGCTCGACCGGATCCCCTCGCACATCCGCAAGCTGTCCTTCACGGCGACCCTGGACGGCGCCGGGCAGATGTCCCAGATCGCCCCCGGCTACCTGCGGATCGTGGCCGGCGGCGAGGAGGTCGCCCGGTACGCGTTCAGCGGCTCGGAGTTCTCCACCGAGCGCGCCGTGATGCTCGGTGACATCTACTTCAAGGACGGCTGGCGGTTCGCCGCGGTCGGCCAGGGCTTCGACGGCGGTCTGGAGGCGCTGCTGAAGAACTTCGGCGGCGAGGTGCTGGAGGAGGAGGCCCCGGCCGCCCCGCAGCAGCCGCAGCCCGGCGCCACGCCCGGCTTCGCCCCGCCCGCGCAGGCCACGGCACCCCCCGCGTTCGGCGCCCCGGCCGAGCCCGCGCCGGCGTTCCAGCCCGGCCCGCAGGGCTTCACCCCGCAGCCCGGCCACACCCCGCCGCCCGCCCCGGCGCCCAACGTGCACGGCGCGCCCACCGTCATCGCACCCCTGGCCCCGCCCGCGGGCGGCACCGTCCCGCCCCCGGCCCCCGCGCCGGCGCCGTACGGCCAGCCGCCGCAGCAGCCCCCCTACGGCGGCCAGCAGCCCTCGTACGGCGGTCAGCCGGGCGCGCCGATGCCCCCGGGCTACGGCCAGCAGCCGCCCGCGTACGGCGGCCAGCCGGCCCCGCCCATGCCACCGGGGTACGGCCAGGTCCCCGGCCAGCCCACGGCCCCCTACGGCGTGCCGCAGGGCGCCCCGCAGGGCGGTGCCGGAGTGACGGCCGCGCTCCAGGCGTTCAAGGAGACGCCGACCGGACAGCGCTGGACGCCGCAGAACAAGAAGCTCATCCGCGTCGACCTGGGCGTCGGCGGCCAGCCCGTGCTCGCCAAGCAGGGCAGCATGGTGCTCTACCAGGGCAAGGTCGACTTCAGCTACAAGGGCGCCGGGTTCGCCGGGCGGATCGTCGGTGGAGCCACCGGCCAGGAGATGCAGCTGATGCGCTGCACCGGCCAGGGCCAGGTGTTCCTCGCCGAGAACGCCACCCATCTGCACCCCATCGAACTCCAGGGCGACGCCATCTGCGTCTCCGCCGAGAACGTCCTCGCCTTCGACGAGGGCCTGCACCACGAGGTCCGGCGCATCGAGGGGCACGGCATCCCCGGCGGCGCGCTGTTCACCATGCAGTTCCAGGGCACCGGCACGATCGTCGTCAAGACCCACGGCACGCCCGTGGTGCTGCCGGTCACGCCGACCACCTTCGCCGACTGCAACGCCGTCGTCGCCTGGTCGGCCGCCGCCCAGGTGATCGTCTCCAGCCAGGTCCGGATGCGCCGCAACGCCTACCCGGGCGACACCGGGGAGAGCGTCAACCTCCAGTTCCGGGGCGCGCCCGGCAACTTCATCGTCGTCCAGCCGTACGAGGTCTGAGGGAGCCCGTCATGAACCAGCCGCTCGCGGGCTTCGCTCCCGCACCCGTCACCGCCCGCATGGAGAACCACGGCAGCCACATGCTGAAGGTCGCCATGCAGACCGGAAACGACCTCCTCGCGCGCGTGGGCTCGATGGTCGCCTACGAAGGCTTCATCCAGTACGAGCCCAACCCGCCGGCGGTCCGCCAGATCGCCCGGGACTGGATCACCGGCGAGGGCGCACCGCTGATGAAGTGCTCCGGCGACGGACTGCTCTACCTCGCCGACTACGGCGCGAACGTCGTCGTCCTCAACCTCAACGGCGACGGCATCTCCGTCAACGCCACCAACCTGCTCGCCTTCGACGCGCACCTCAGCTGGGGCGTGGAGCGGGTGAAGGGGCTCGCCAAGTTCGCCGGCCAGGGCCTGTGGAACACGAAGATCTCCGGGCAGGGCTGGGTCGCGCTGACCTCCCGGGGCACGCCCATCGTCGTCGACTGCGGCGGCGGCGAGGACGAGACGTACGTCGACCCGGACGCGCTCGTCGCCTGGTCGCCGAACCTCAAGGTGAAGGGCAAGCGCAGCTTCAAGGCGCAGTCGCTGATCGGCCGGGGCAGCGGCGAGGCCTTCCAGATGGCCTTCTCCGGTCAGGGCATCGTCGTCGTCCAGCCCAGCGAGGACAGCACCGACCGCCTCCGGTTCCGGGGCTGAGGGGGAGCCAGAACACCATGCAGAGTCCGCTTTTCGCGCACAACGAGGTCCAGACCCAGGAGCGCTGGAGCCTTCAGAACGCGCAGCTGCTCCGGGTCGCCCTGGAGGGCCACGACGACATCCTGGCCCGCAAGGGCACCATGGTCGCCTACCAGGGGCTGATCGAGTTCGACGCCGAGTACCGCAGCAACGGGCAGGCACGCGCGCGTGCCCGCACCGGCGAGGGTCTGGACCTGATGCGCTGCCACGGCCAGGGCACCGTCTACCTCGCCAACCTCGCCCAGCACGTGCACATCATGGACGTCGAGCAGGACGGGCTGACCGTGGACAGCTCCTACGTCCTCGCCATGGACTCCTCGCTGCACTACGAGGTCATCGCCGTCGACAGCCTCTACGGCATCTCCGGCTCCGGGAAGTACCAGCTGAACATCACCGGGCGCGGCCGGGTCGCCCTGATGACGTCCGGCGCGCCGCTGCTGATGCAGGTCACACCGGACCGGTACGTCAACTGCGATGCCGACGCGATCGTCGCCTGGTCCACCGGGCTGCGGGTGCAGATGCAGGCGCAGACGCACTCCTCCGGGGTGTGGCGGCGCCGTGGCAACACCGGTGAGGGCTGGGAGCTGAGCTTCATGGGCACCGGGTACGCGCTGGTCCAGCCCAGCGAGCTGCTGCCGCCGCAGAACGCGGTGATCGGCCAGGGCCTCGCCGCCCAGTTCGGCATGGGCCAGCACGGGGCGCACGCGCAGAACCAGGGCAACGTCTGGAGCTGACCGTGAAGTGAGGGGTGAGGGGTGACCGCCGGGGCGGTCACCCCTCACCTGTTTCTCACCCGTTCACAGCCGGGCGCGGGTGGCCTTCAGCAGCGCCACGACCGACGCGTCCGCCACGTCCGGCACCTCGTCGTAGCCGAACCAGCGCAGGTCCAGCGACTCGTCGCTGATCGCGTGGGCGGCGCCGCGCGGGGCCAGCGCGGCGTACTGGACGTCGAAGTGCCAGTGGCACGGCGCCGGGATCGGGTGCCGGTCCAGCCGGACCGGACCGCCGGGCAGCAGCGTCAGCCCGGGGATGCCGGACTCCTCGGTGGCCTCGCGCAGGGCAGCCGCCGCCAGGGACGCGTCTTCCGGCTCGCAGTGGCCGCCCATCTGGAGCCACATCCGCAGCTTGCGGTGCAGCGTCAGCAGCACCCGGCCGGACTCCGGGTCGATCACCAGGGCGCTCGCCGTCACATGGCCGGCCTCACAGGCCTTCCACACGCCGTCCGGGTGGGCCGCCAGATGGTCGAGGTAGGACTGGCGCAGCTCGTCCTGGCCCGCGTACTCCTTGAGGACGCGGACCGTGTCGTCGTACAGGCTCACTCGGTGTCGTCGCCCTTGTCCGCGTCCTTGCCGGTGTCCCGGTCCGTGTCCTTCTTGTGCAGGTCGGGCTTGCCGGCCGCCTCGCCGAGCATCCGGTCCAGCTCGGAGAAGTCCAGCTGCTCGCGGTGGACGAAGCCGTCCGGGTCGTCCAGGTCGGTCGCCGTCGGCAGCATGTCCGGGTGGGCCCACAGGCCGTCCCGGCCGTCCACCCCGCGCGCGTCCGTGAGCGACGCCCACAGGCGGGAGGCGTCCCGCAGCCGGCGCGGGCGCAGCTCCAGGCCGATCAGCGTGGCGAACGTCTGCTCCGCGGGGCCGCCCGAGGCGCGGCGCCGGCGCAGGGTCTCGCGCAGGGCGTCCGCGGAGGACAGGCGCGGCTTGGCGGCCGTGTGGACCACCGCGTCCACCCAGCCCTCGACGAGCGCCAGAGCGGTCTCCAGACGGGCCAGGGCCGCCTTCTGCTCGGGGGTGTCCTCCGGCTGGAACATGCCCTGCTGGAGTGCGTCCTGGAGCTGCTCGGGGTTCTGCGGGTCGAACTGGCCGACCACGTCCTCCAGCTTGGCGGTGTCGACCTTGATCCCGCGCGCGTAGCCGTCGACCGCGCCGAACAGGTGCGAGCGCAGCCACGGCACATGCGCGAAGAGCCGCTGGTGGGCGGCCTCGCGCAGGGCCAGATAGAGCCTGACCTCGTCCTGCGGGACGCCGAGGTCCTTGCCGAAGGTCTCCACGTTGACCGGGAGCAGCGCGGCCTTGCCGGCCGGGCCCAGCGGCAGGCCGATGTCGGTGGAACCGACGACCTCGCCCGCGAGCACGCCCACGGCCTGCCCGATCTGCGTGCCGAACATGGCGCCGCCCATCGAGCGCATCATGCCGATCAGCGGGCCGGCCATGGCCTGCATCTCCTCCGGCAGGACGTCGCCCATGGCCGCGCCGACCCGCTCGGCCACCGGGTCGACCAGCTCCTGCCAGGCCGGCAGGGTCGCCTCGACCCACTCCGCGCGGGACCAGGCCACCGCCGAGGCGGAGCCGGACGGCAGGGACGTCGCGTCGTCCAGCCACAGGTCGGCCAGGCGGACGGCCTCCTCGACCGCCCTGCGCTCGGCCGGACCCACGCTGGAGTCCTTGGTGCCGTCCTGGGTGCCCTGGGCGACCGTCTGGCGGGCGATCTGCTTGGCCATGTCCCAGTTCACCGGGCCGCCCTCGTAGGAGAGCATCTGGCCCAGCTGCTGGAACGCGGCGCCCAGGTCGGTGGGGTTCAGCGAGCCGAACATCGCGGCGAGCGGGTTGTCGGCGCCGGGGCCGCCAAAGCCGCCGGCTCCGGGCGTCCCGAAACCGAACGGGTTGGCCGGTCCCTGACCACCACCGCTCTGCTGGTCCTTCTTCTTGCCCTCGTCGCCGTCCTCCGGCTCCTCCGGCGGAAGGCCGAAACCGAATGGGGTGTCACTCACGGGATTCCTCGGCTGGTAAGGCCACCGGTCTCTCTCCGGCGGCGCGGCTGCCCGACAACACCACCCAGCGTAGACACCTGGGCCCGATCGGGCCTCGGTGCTTCGCCCGCGGAAGGCCTGCGGCAGGATGGATGCACCTGGTACGCACGCGTCACTCGCGCTCGTATGGAAGACAACCGACGGAGACGCCCGGTGAGTTCCCCAGATCCGCAGGTTCGCGCAGCGCGAAACCTCTCAACCTCTCCCGCCGTGCGCGGGCCCGTCGTCGCGGTCACCGGCGCAGCCACCGGGGTCGGCGCCCTGCTCACCGAGCGGCTCGCCGCCTCGGAGGAGATCAAACAGGTCGTGGCGATCGACGAGCGGCGCGGGGAGTGCGCCGGCGCGCAGTGGCACATCCTGGACGTCCGCGACCCCGCGATCGCGGACAAGCTGCGGGGCGCCGATGTCGTGGTGCACCTGGCCCTCGACCTCGACCTCGGCAGCGATCCGGCCGCCCGGACCGCTTACAACGTCCGGGGGACCCAGACCGTGCTGACGGCCGCGGCGGCGGCCGGCGTGCACCGGGTGGTGCTGTGCACCTCGGCGATGGTCTACGGCGCGCTGCCGGACAACGAGCTGCCCCTGTCGGAGGACGCCGAGCTGCGGGCGACCGCCGAGGCCACCGGGGTGGGCGACCTGCTGGAGATCGAGCGGCTGGCGCGGCGCGCGCCGCGCGCGCATCCCGGGCTGAACGTCACCGTCGTACGGCCGGCCGTCCTGGTCGGCGGGACGGACACCGCGCTGACCCGGTACTTCGAGTCGCCGCGGCTGCTCGTCGTCGCCGGTTCCCGGCCCGCGTGGCAGTTCTGCCACGTCGAGGACCTGTGCAGTGCGCTGGAGTACGCCGTGCTGGAGAAGGTCGACGGGGAGCTGGCCGTCGGCTGCGACGGCTGGCTGGAGCAGGAGGAGGTCGAGGAGCTGAGCGGGATCCGGCGGATGGAGCTGCCGTCGGCGGTCGCGCTGGGCGCGGCGGCGCGGCTGCACCGGATCGGGCTCACCCCGTCCCCGGCGGGAGACCTGGCGTACACGATGTACCCGTGGGTGATCAGCGGGAGCCGGCTGCACGACGCCGGGTGGCGGCCGCGGTGGACCAACGAGGAGGTGCTGGCGGAGCTGCTGGAGGAGGTGTCCGGGCGGCACACGGTGGCCGGCCGGCGGCTGGGCCGCAAGGACGCCACGGCCGCGGGCGCCGCGGGCGCGACGGTGGCCCTGCTGGGCGCCGCCGCGGTGGTCCGCCGCGCCCGCAAGGCCCGCCGGCGCGTGTGAGCGCCTCTCCGGCACCGGGGCGCTCCGTGGCAGGACCCCCGCAGGCCCCGCTGTAGGAGCATCCAAAGCCTCCCGCGCGCGGGACGGGCGAACATCGCATTCCCTGTGGTCCGGGGTGTGCGGCACGATGGGGGTATGGCACAGACGATCGACCATCCCGGTGAGCAGGCGGCCGAGGCACCCATCAAGCTGATCGGCGTCCGGGAGACCGCCCTCTCCGTGGACGAGGTGTTCCGGGCCGTCGGGGACGCCGCGGCCGGCGGCATCGCGCTGTTCGTCGGGACCGTGCGGAACCACGACGGCGGCGCCGACGTGGACGCGCTCGGGTACTCGTGCCATCCCAGCGCCGAGGACGAGATGCGGCGGATCGCCGAGAAGGTCGTGGCGGACTATCCGGTGCGGGCGCTGGCCGCCGTCCACCGGGTGGGCGATCTCCAGGTGGGTGATCTCGCCGTGGTCGTCGCCGTGGCGTGCCCGCACCGCGCGGAGGCCTTCGAGGCCTGCCGCAAGCTGATCGACGACCTCAAGCACGAGGTGCCGATCTGGAAGCACCAGCGGTTCTCGGACGGCACCGAGGAGTGGGTCGGCGCCTGCTGACCGTCGCCGCCCAAGCGACTCACAGGCCACTCACCGGCCACTCGCGACACACCGGTTGCGTAACCGCCCCCCGCGCGTGAGCGTTGTCAGTGCGGATGGTTAATCTGCTGATCAGTCAGTTGCGGACGCTCTGGGCATTGGGAGGTCGGCATGGGGGCGCTTGTCTGGCTGCTGATTCCGTTCTTGGCCGGGATCGGCGGCGGACTGTGGGGCAGTTGGGCCAACCGGACGCGCAAGGCCCGCAGCGACGGCCCCGAGCTGGACGGATACGCCCGTTTCCGCGCGGCCATGGAGAAGTCCGGCCCGGGTGCGCGCCGCGTGTGACAGGGGTGCCCTGACGGTGCGCTGACAGAGGCGTCCCGTACTGTCGTGGCATGCCACGCCGCACCGCGACGCTGCTCGCCTCCACCCTGATGCTGATCGCGCTCCTGTGCGCGGGAGTGCTCATCCCCGTGCCGTACTCGGAGATGTCCCCCGGCCCGACGGTGAACACGCTCGGGGACCACGACGGCGAGCCGGTGCTGCAGTTCCCCGACCACAAGACCTACCCGACCGACGGCCATCTGAACATGACGACCGTCCGGGTGACCAGCGCGGACTACCGGATGAACCTGGTGGAGGCCGTCTACGGCTGGCTGGCGCACGACACCAAGGTCGTCCCGCACGACACGCTCTACCCGGACGGCACCACCGAGGAGCAGTCCACCCAGCAGAACGCCGAGGAGTTCAGCCAGTCCCAGGAGAGCGCCAAGGTCGCCGCCCTGAAGGAGCTGCACATCCCGGTGAAGTCCTGGGTGATCGTCTCCACGGTCGTCAAGGGCTCCCCGGCCGAGGGCCGGCTGCACGCCGGTGACGTGATCAAGGCGGTGGACGGCACCGCGGTCAAGCAGCCCTCCGATGTCGCCAAGCTGGTGACCAAGCACAAGCCGGGGCAGAAGGTGGTCTTCACCGTGGTGCCCGCCAAGGAGCAGGCCGCCGCCGAGAAGGCCCACAAGACGGCCACCGCCACCCGGGACGTCACCCTCACCACGGCGGCCTCCGACGACACCGGGGCGAAGCGGGCCATCGTCGGGATCTCCGCCGGGACCGACCACACCTTCCCGTTCACCATCGACATCAAGCTCGCCGACGTCGGCGGCCCGAGCGCCGGTCTGATGTTCGCCCTCGGCATCTACGACAAGCTCACCCCGGGCAGTCTCACCGGCGGCACGTTCGTCGCCGGCACCGGCACCATCGACGACAACGGCACGGTCGGACCGATCGGCGGTGTCGAGATGAAGACGGTCGGCGCGCGCGACAAGGGCGCCCAGTACTTCCTGACGCCCGCCGAGAACTGCGCGGCCGCCGCCAAGGACACCCCGAGCGGACTCACCCTGGTCAAGGTCAGGACGATCGACGACGCGCTCGGCGCCCTCAAGGACATCCGCACCGGCGACACCGCCGCGCTGCCCAGGTGCACCACCAAGGGCTGAGCGGAGCAGGACACGGCTGGGGGCGCCCCTGAAGACAGCGGGCGCCCCCATCGCCGTACCCGAAGACGTCAGTCCGCGAAGGTCGCCGCCAGCGCCTCGGCGAGGCCCGGCACCAGGTCGGGGCCGGTCAGGACCTCGGTCGGGGAGTCCTTCTCGCGCAGCCGCAGCGCCGACTCACGGCTGCCGTCGCGCAGCACCGCGACCGTCATCCGGACCTCCTGGCGCTCGGGGTGCTCGGCGACCCACTTCGCCAGCTTGGCCTCGCTCAGGTTGTGCGGGACCTGCGCCTCGGCGGACGGCGGCAGCATCAGCCGCTCCACCGTGAGCGCGCAGCCGATGACCGCGTCGGGCCAGGCGATGGTGCCGAGGAAGTCGTCGAGCGGCTTGCCGGACGGGATCTCGTCCTGCTCGATCGGGGTGAAACCGGTGGTCTGGGACTCGTCCGCGTCGAGGCCGAGCTGAGCCGCGAGCGCGGGTTCCTGGGACCGCAGCCGGGCGGTGTCGACGAGGGCGAAGAGGCGAGCGGGCTGGTCCCAGCCGAGGCCGGAGGCGTACTCGTCGATCTCGAGTACGGCCCGGGTGAGCGGGCTCGCCGCCATGGGAGTGTTGGACATGGTCACAATCCTGCCTCGTTCCCGGCCGGAATCGGGAACCGAGCACGGCGTGAGTAAGTTGCATAGGAGTAGGCCCGCGATCACGGGGGGCCACGGCGGGCCGTCGAACACGGCGGGCTGACGTATCGACAGCGAACTTCGAGGTGCACACCTTGGCTTTCCAGATGCCGGACCGCGGCGGAGGCCCGACGGGGCCACGGATCAGAGCGAGCCGTCCGTCCCGGCGCGCCCGGACCCTGCTCATGACGCTGGGCGTCCTTGCCGTCCTCGGCATGGCGTTCACCATGTTCGCCGGCTTCTGGACGGACTGGCTGTGGTACCGGTCGGTGCACTACTCGTCCGTGTTCACCACCGTCCTGTGGACCAAGATCGGCCTGTTCTTCGTCTTCGGTCTGCTGATGGCGGTCGCGGTCGGCCTCAACATCTGGATCGCCCACCGGCTGCGGCCCCCGCTGAGTGCCATGTCCATGGAGCAGCAGAGCCTGGACCGCTACCGGATGGGCATCGCGCCGTACAAGAGGTGGCTGCTGCTCGCCGTCACCGCGCTCGTCGGCCTGATCGCGGGCGCCTCGGCGGCCGGCCAGTGGCGGACCTGGCTGATGTGGGTCAACGGCGTGCCCTTCCACCAGAAGGACCCGCAGTTCCACCTCGACGTCTCCTTCTACGCCTTCGACCTGCCCTGGTACCGGTTCCTGCTGGGCTTCGGCTTCGCCGCCGCGATCCTGTGCCTGCTCGCCGCCGGGCTCACCCACTATCTGTACGGCGGGCTGCGCGTCACCAGCCCCGGCACCCGGGCCACCGCCGCCGCGACCGGGCACCTGTCGGTGCTGCTCGGCATCTTCGTGGCCCTCAAGGCGGTCGCCTACTGGCTCGACCGGTACGGCCTCGCGGTGAAGTCCAGCGACTTCAAGGCGACCGGCAACTGGACCGGTCTGCGCTATGTCGACGCCAACGCCTATCTGCCGGCCAAGACGATCCTGTTCTGCATCGCCGTCATCTGCGCCCTGCTGTTCTTCGCGACCCTGTGGCGGCGCACCTGGCAGCTGCCCGTCATCGGCTTCGGCCTGATGGTGCTGTCGGCGATCCTGATCGGCGGCCTGTATCCGGCGATCGTGCAGAAGTTCCAGGTCCAGCCGAACGAGCAGGCCAAGGAAGCGCCGTACGTCCAGAAGAACCTCAAGGCGACCCGCGAGGCGTACGGCATCGACGACACCAAGGTCACCGAGTACGCGGGCAAGTCCACCGCCACGGACAAGTCCAGGCTGCGCGCCGACGCGGACGCCGCGGCGAGCATCCGGATCATGGACCCGAACGTCGTCTCGCCGACGTTCCAGCAGCTTCAGCAGATGAAGAACTACTACGGGTTCCCGACCAACCTGGACGTGGACCGGTACCGCACCAAGGACGGCAAGGAGCAGGACACCGTCCTCGGCCTGCGTGAGCTGAACCTGGCCGGCATCCCGAAGAACAACTGGATCAACGACCACTTCCGCTACACCCACGGCTACGGCGTGGTCGCCGCCAAGGGCACCGAGGCCGACTCCCAGGGCCAGCCGGTCTTCACCGAGTACGACCTGCCGTCCAAGGGCGACCTCGGCACCTACCAGCAGCGGATCTACTACGGCGAGAAGACCACCACCTACTCGATCGTGGGCGGTCCGCAGAAGGAGATCGACTACTCCGCGGACGACGGCGGCGAGCGGACCACCAGCTACACGGCCAAGAGCGGGGTCAACCTCGACAACCCGCTCAACCGGGCCGCGTACGCGGTGGCCTTCAACGAGCCGCAGATCCTCTACTCGGGCGCCATCGGCAAGGGCTCGCGCATCCTGTACAACCGCACGCCCAAGGAGCGCGTCGAGGCGGTCGCCCCCTGGCTGACCATCGACGGGGACGCCTACCCCGCGGTCGTGGGCGGCCGCATCCAGTGGATCGTCGACGCCTACACGACGTCGAACGGCTACCCGTACTCGTCCCGTACGACCCTCGGGGACACGACGGCCGACTCGCTGACCGCGACCAACACCAACCGCGAAGTGGTGGCCCAGCAGAACCAGGTCAACTACATCCGCAACTCGGTGAAGGCGACGGTCGACGCGTACACCGGTGAGGTCAGGCTCTACCAGTGGGACACCGAGGACCCGGTGCTGAAGACCTGGATGCGGGCCTTCCCCGGCACGGTGCAGCCGAGGAGCGCGATCTCCCAGGACCTCATGGCCCATCTGCGCTACCCCCAGGACCTGTTCAAGGTCCAGCGCGAACTGCTCAGCCGCTACCACGTGACGGACGCCCAGACCTTCCTCACCGGCAGCGAGGTGTGGCAGGTGCCGGACGACCCGACCAACGACTCGGGCAGCGCGGTGCCGCCGTACTACCTGAGCCTCAAGATGCCGGACCAGGACCGGCAGGCGTTCTCGCTGACGACGACCTTCACCCCGAACGGCCGCGACAACCTGAGCGCCTTCATGGCCGTCGACTCGGATCCCCGCGCGCGCGACTACGGAAAGATCCGCATCCTGAAGCTGCCGACGAGCACCACCGTCGACGGCCCCAAACAGGTGCAGAGCCAGTTCAACTCGCAACAGGACATCGCGGAGACCATCAGCCTGCTGAGCCGCGGGCATTCGAAGGTCGAGTACGGCAATCTGCTCGCGGTCCCGCTCGACGGCGGACTGCTCTACGCGGAACCCGTCTACGTCCGCGGCGGCGAGCTGAGATACCCGCTGCTGCGCAAGGTGCTGGTCACCTACAACGGCACCACGGCCTTCGAGGACACCCTGGGCGAGGCGCTGGACAAGGTGTTCGGGGTCAAGGGCCCGACCAGCACACCGCCGGACACCGGCACCGGCAACCCGCCGTCCTCCGCCGACCCCACCGTCCAGCAGGCCCTGAAGGACGCGCAGAAGGCGTACGACGCCGGGCAGGACGCCCTGAAGCAGCCGGACGGGCCGGACTGGACCGCGTACGCCAAGGCGCAGAAGGACCTGAAGAACGCGCTCCAGCGGGCCCAGGACGCGGAGGCCAAGGCCGGAAAGGGGAGATGATCAAGCCGCCCGCGCGCCGTGGTACCGTTATCAGGCAACGGCGCGGGGTGGAGCAGCTCGGTAGCTCGCTGGGCTCATAACCCAGAGGTCGCAGGTTCAAATCCTGTCCCCGCTACTGAAGTCGAAGGCCCGGATCCCAAGGGATCCGGGCCTTCGTGGTGTGCGAACTCATATCCGGAGGGGAGGAGCGGCCGCGCCGCCGTGGGGAGTTGACCGCTCTGTGTTTGACTTGTCTCCCTGTGGGCATGTCGACAAAACGCTGAAGTGACCTCACGGGCTGCGGTATACCGGGTGTACCCAGGTTGCAGGTGGTGCGACGATGGACGTTATGGGGGACAAGGCAACTCTGTTCGAGTCAGGGCGATTTGTACAGCCTTCCGAAGCGGAGCCGGCCCGGGACGAATTGGGGGACATGGGGGAAGCCGCCGAGGAGGTTCGTCTCGGACTCGCCGCGCAGAGCGGTGACGCCGAGGCGGCCAGTGTCCTCGGCGCGATGCTGCTGCGCCGCGGGGACCTCGATGCGGCCGAGACCCATCTGCGGGCCGCCACCGCGGCCGGTGACCGGGCCGCAGCCAACAACCTGGGGGTCCTTCTGCACCAGCGCGGCTATGCCGACGAGGCGGCCGGCTGGTGGCGGATCGCCGCCGTCGCCGGCTCCGCCCCGGCCGCGCACGCGCTCGGCCGCTACCACCGCGAACGCGGGGACGAGCCGGCCGCCGAGTACTGGCTGCGCCAGTCCGCCGAGCAGGGTCATGTCCTCGGCGCCTACGCGCTCGCGGATCTGCTGGACCACCGCGGGGACGTCACGGCCGAGCGCTGGATGCGGGCCGCCGCCGAGCGCGGCCACCGCGAGGCCGCCTACCGGCTGGCCCGCGCGCTCGACCGGCAGGCGGGCCACGAGGACGGAACCGGGGGTGACAACGCTGTCGCGGAGGCCGAGCAATGGTACCGGCAGGCCGCCGCGCGGGGCCACCGGCGGGCCGCGCTGCACCTCGGCGCGATCCTGGAGCGGCGCGGCGAGCTGAAGGAGGCCGGGCGCTGGTACCTGACATCCGCCAAGGACGGCGAGCCGCGGGCCGCCTGCGCGCTCGGCTTCCTGCTGCGCGACGCCGGGGACAGCGAGAGCGCGGCCGTGTGGTGGCTGCGCGCCGCCCAGGAGGGCGACGGCAACGCGGCCAACGCCCTCGGCGCGCTGCACGCCGAGCGCGGCGAGACCCAGACCGCCGAACGCTGGTACCGGGCGGCCCTGGACGCCGGTGACGACAACGGCGCCTACAACCTCGGACTGCTCTGCGCCGAGCAGGGGCGGACCGCACAGGCCGAGCAGTGGTACCGCCGGGCCGCGTACGCCGGGCACCGGGAGGCCGCGAACGCGCTGGCCATCCTGCTGCTCCAGGGCAGCGACCCGACCGGCGCCGAGCCGTGGTTCTCCAAGGCCGCCGAGGCCGGGAGCGTGGACGCCGCGTTCAACCTCGGCATCCTGTACGCCGGGCGCGGCGAGGACGAGATGGCGCTGCGCTGGTACGAGCGGGCGGCCGCGGCCGGGCACGCCGAGGCCGCGCTCCAGGTCGGGATCGCCCGGCTGCGCGAGGGCGACGAGCAGGAGGCCGAACGGCACCTGCGGTGCGCGGCGGGCGGAGGCAGCGCGGAGGGGGCGTACCGGCTGGCCACGCTGCTCGACGCGCGCCGGCCGCCGGAGCCCGCGCACGAGCTGGGCGAGGTCGTGCACGAGAAGACCGAGTGCGAGGAGTGGTACGAGCGGGCCGCGACCCAGGGCCATCGGCGGGCCCAGGTGCGGGTCGGCATGCTGGCGGCGGCCCGGGGCGATGTGGTCGAGGCGGCGCGGTGGTACCGGGCGGCGGCGGAGGCCGGCTCGCGCAACGGCGCCTTCAACCTCGGGCTGCTGCTGGCCCGGGAGGGCAGCGAGCCCGAGGCGGCGGTGTGGTGGACCCGGGCCGCCGATGCCGGGCATGGCCGGGCGGCGCTTCGGCTGGCTCTGGTCTACGCGCGTCGCGGCGAGCTGGCGGAGGGGCAGCGGTGGGCCGACCGGGCGGTGGAGCTGGGACCGGCGGAGGTGGCGGAGCGGGCGGGCCGGCTGCGGGACGCGCTGCGTGAGGAGCTGTCGGCGTGAGGCCGCGCCGGGCCCCGGCGGGGGCGGGCGAAGGCGCTGCTCGCGGCGGTGAGCCAACCGATTTGCTTCTTGGTGCTGCTCTCCCGTAGTGTCGTGTTCACCGACGCGGGGTGGAGCAGCTCGGTAGCTCGCTGGGCTCATAACCCAGAGGTCGCAGGTTCAAATCCTGTCCCCGCTACTGAAGGCCGAGGGCCGGAATCCAGAGATGGATTCCGGCCCTCGGCTTTTGTGTGCGCGTCCTCGGTTCTTCGTGTGTCTGGACATGCGAAGAGCCCCGGTGGTCGCCGGGGCTCCAGGGAAGCGGTGGTTACGCCGTCGCGCAGTTCGGGCACAGGCCCCGGTAGGTGACCTCGACGTCCGACACCGTGAAGCCGAAGCGCTCGGAGTCGGGGAGGTCGGCGAGCGGGTTGCCCGTCGGGTGGACGTCGCGGATCGCGCCGCACCGGGCGCACACCAGGTGGTGGTGCGGGCGGTGGGCGTTGGGGTCGTACCGCTTGGCGCGCTTGTCCGTCGAGACTTCCAGCACCTCGCCGAGGGAGACCAGCTCGCCCAAGGTGTTGTAGACGGTCGCCCGGGAGATCTCGGGCAGCTTCGCGACAGCGCGCGCATGGACCTCGTCGGCCGTCAGATGAACGTGCTCGCCGTTCAGGACCTCGGCCACCACGCGCCGCTGCGCGGTCATCCGCCATCCGCGTCCACGCAGCCGTTCCAGAAGGTCGCTCATGGCCACCAGCCTAACAGGAAGGGGGACCAGGTCGGGAATAGGTATGTGATTAGAAGACTGTTTGACTTAGACCTTGTCCAATGTAGGATCGAGAACGGCTTTGGCTATGGGACAGGACTAGTCAGCAAGGACGCAGGAGGCGCACGTGACGCAGGGACCGCTCACCACGGAGGCCGGTGCTCCGGTAGCCGACAACCAGAACAGCGAGACGGCGGGCGTCGGCGGACCGGTCCTGGTCCAGGACCAGCTCCTGCTGGAGAAGCTGGCGCACTTCAACCGCGAGCGCATCCCGGAGCGGGTCGTGCACGCCCGGGGCGCGGGCGCCTACGGCACCTTCACCGTGACCGCCGACGTCACGCCGTACACCCGGGCCGCCTTCCTCTCCGAGGTCGGCAAGGAGACCGAGGTCTTCCTGCGCTTCTCGACCGTGGCCGGCAACCTCGGCGCGGCGGACGCCGTCCGCGACCCGCGCGGCTTCGCCGTGAAGTTCTACACCGAAGAGGGCAACTACGACCTCGTCGGCAACAACACCCCGGTCTTCTTCATCCGGGACGCGATCAAGTTCCCCGACTTCATCCACACCCAGAAGCGGGACCCGTACACGGGCAGCACGGAGCCGGACAACGTCTGGGACTTCTGGAGCCTGAGCCCGGAGAGCACCCACCAGGTCACCTGGCTGTTCGGCGACCGCGGCATCCCGGCGTCGTACCGCCACATGGACGGCTTCGGCTCGCACACCTTCCAGTGGAACAACGAGGCGGGCGAGGTCTTCTGGGTCAAGTACCACTTCAAGACCGACCAGGGGATCAAGAACCTCACCGCCGAGGAGGCCGAGATCCTCGCGGGCAAGGACCCCGACTCGCACCAGCGCGATCTGCGGGAAGCCATCGAGCGCGGCGAGTTCCCGTCCTGGACCGTGGGCGTGCAGATCATGCCGGCGGCCGACGCGGCGACGTACCGCTTCAACCCGTTCGACCTGACCAAGGTGTGGCCGCACGCGGACTACCCGGTCGTCGAGATCGGCCGGCTGGAGCTGAACCGCAACCCGCGGAACGTCTTCGCCGAGGTCGAGCAGTCGATCTTCTCCCCGGCGCACTTCGTGCCGGGCATCGGCCCCTCGCCCGACAAGATGCTCCAGGGCCGGCTCTTCGCCTACGGCGACGCGCACCGCTACCGCGTCGGCATCAACGCCGACCACCTGCCGGTGAACCGCCCGCACGCCACCGAGGCGCGCACCAACTCCCGGGACGGCTTCCTCTACGACGGCCGGCACGGCGGGGCGAAGAACTACGAGCCGAACAGCTTCGGCGGGCCGCAGCAGACGGGCCGAGCGCTGTGGCAGCCGTTCGACGGCTTCACCGCGGGCACCGGCTCCCACCCGACCCCGGTGCACGCCGAGGACGACGACTTCGTGCAGGCGGGCAACCTCTACCGGCTGATGTCGGAGGAGGAGAAGGAGCGGCTCGTCGCCAACCTCGCGGGCGCCATCTCCCAGGTCTCGCGCGAGGACATCGTCGAGCGGGCGATCGGCAACTTCGCGAACGCCGACGCCGACTTCGGCAAGCGGCTGGAGACGGCGGTGCGGGCGCTGCGCGGCTGAGCCGCCGGCACGCGGCTGGCGTGCAGACCTGGGGTTGCCCCCAGGCGGGCCGGATCCCCTGGTGCTCGGGGTCCGGCCCGTTCTGTTCCTACGACTTCTCCGGGCGGGGGATCCCGTGCGGGTCAGCGCCGGCCGAGGTAGCCCAGCAGCTCGTCGTGGAGCAGACCGTTGGACGCGGCCGCGTTGCCGCTGTGCGGGCCGGGGCGGCCGTCGAGGCCGGTGAAGGTGCCGCCCGCCTCGGTGACGATGATCGCGTTGGCGGCCATGTCCCACAGCGACAGCTCCGGCTCCGCGCAGATGTCCACCGAGCCCTCCGCGACCATCATGTACGGCCAGAAGTCGCCGTACGCGCGCGTGCGCCACACCTGGCGGGTCAGGTCCAGGAAGCCGTCCAGCCGGCCCTGCTCCTCCCAGCCGGAGAGCGAGGAGTACGCGAAGGACGCGTCGGCGAGCGTGCCGACGCGGGAGACGTGGATGCGGGTCGCGGAGGTCAGGTTGCGGCCGGTGAAGGCGCCGTGGCCCTTCGCGGCCCACCAGCGGCGGCCGAGGGCGGGGGCGGAGACGAGGCCGACGACGGGGTGGTAGCCGCCCTCGCCCGCTTCCATGAGCGCGATGAGGGTGGCCCAGACGGGAACACCGCGGACGTAGTTCTTGGTGCCGTCGATCGGGTCGATCACCCAGCGGCGGGGGCCGGAGCCCTCGATGCCGTACTCCTCGCCGAGGACCGCGTCCCTCGGGCGGGCGCGCTGGAGCTGGCCGCGGATCAGTTCTTCCGCCGCCTTGTCCGCTTCGCTCACCGGGGTCATGTCCGGCTTCGTCTCCACCTTCAGGTCGAGGGCCTTGAAGCGGTCCATGGTGGCGGCGTCGGCCGCGTCCGCGAGAACGTGGGCGAGGCGCAGGTCGTCGAGGTAGTCCGGCATGCAAGGAACGGTATCGGTGGTCGTCCGCACCGGGCCACCGGGGGCGGCGTGTCCGCGCGCCGGCCCGTCGGGCGGCGGTGACGGGAAGCCTTGACAGTGCATCCGGGCGCGTCAAACCTGGGCGCAGAGCCGGTTGCCCGCTGGGGAGGCGATGATGCCAGCTCGGGAGTCGCTCCTGGACGCCGCCTACCGGGCCCTCGCGCACCGGCCGTGGTCCGCGGTGCGGATGGTCGACGTGGCGGCGGCGGCCGGGGTGTCCCGGCAGACGCTCTACAACGAGTTCGGCAGCAAGGACGGGCTGGCCCGGGCGCTCGTGCGGCGGGCGGCGGACGGCTATCTCGCCGGGGTCGAACGGGTGCTGCGGGAGCGGGCCGGGGCGGAGGTGGGGGAGCGGCTGGTCGCCGTCGGGGAGTGGACGGTCGCCGCGGCGCGGGACGACGTGCTGGTACGGGCCATGCTGACCGGCTGCTGGAGCGAGCGGTTGCCCAGGCCGCGGCTGGCCGCGGTGCCGTCCGCCTCCGGGGTGCCGGCGCAGCGGAGGGCGGATGGGGCGTTGCCGTCGCCGGGGGATTTTGTGCGGATGGTGCGGGAGCGGGTGGTGGGGGCGGGGGAGTGGGATGGGGATGCGGAGGGGGTTGGGCGGGCGTGTGAGCTGGCTGTGCGGGTTGCGGTGTCCTGTATTGCGGCGCCGGTGGGGGAGGGGGGTGTGGGGGAGTTGGTGCGGGCGGTGGCAGGTGTGACCGGTGTTGGATGAGGTGTCGGTGTCGGTGTGGGGGTGGGTCGAGGCGCTGCTCGCTGTGAGGTGCCGCTGCGCCCACCCTCCCCCAAGCTCTCGGCTTCGCTCGAGCAGGGGGTACCCCCATCGCCCTTGGCGGCACGACTGCCCGCAGCTGCGGCCGTATGTCTCGACTAGTGCGCCGAGCCCGAGAGTTGGAGGCCGATGATGCCCATGATGACCAGGGTGATGGAGACGATCTTCAGGGTGGAGACCAGGTCACCGAGGAAGACCATGCCGTAGATCGCGGTGCCCGTCGCGCCGATGCCGGTCCAGACCGCGTACGCCGGGCCGACGTCCAGCTTCTTGAGGGACAGGGTGAGCAGGCCGAAGCTGCCGAGGGCGAAGGACGCGAAGGCGATCGTCGGCCACAGGCGGGTGAAGCCGTGCGAGAGCTTCAGGCACACGGCGAAACCGGTCTCCAGGATCCCGGCGACGATGACCAGCAGCCACGCCATGTGCTGTCCTCCCGTTGGTCCGGATCTCCGGCTCGGTGCGATTATGCACTTGCCTGACTCACGGCCCGTCAAACAACGCGGGGCTCAGTCGCCTTCCCGGGCTTCGCGCGTGGCCAGCAGCCGGCGCAGGGAGTACAGCCGCGCCTGGTCCGCGTGGCCCTCCTCGACCCACGCGTCCAGGGCGCAGTCCGGCTCGTCGTGGCTGCACGCGCGCGGGCAGCCCGCGGTGCCGGGTTCGAGGTCCGGGAAGGCGTGGATGACCCGGGACGGATCGATGTGCGCCAGGCCGAAGGACCGTACGCCCGGGGTGTCGATCACCCAGCCCTCCGCGGCGGACAGCGGCAGCGCCAGCGCCGAGGTGGTGGTGTGGCGGCCGCGGCCGGTCACCGCGTTCACATGGCCCGTCATACGCCGGCGGTCCTCCGGAACCAGCGCGTTGACCAGAGTCGTCTTGCCGACGCCGGAGTGGCCGACGAACGCGGTGATCCTGCCGTCCAGGTACTCCCGCACCCGGTCCGCCGCGCCGCCGTTCTCCAGCTCCTCGCGGCTGGTGACGACATAGGGGATGTCCAGCGCGCCGTACAGCTCCAACAGCTTGTCCGGCGGCGCCAGGTCCGACTTGGTCATCACCAGCAGCGGCTCCAGGCCGCCGTCGTAGGCGGCGACCAGGCAGCGGTCGATCAGCCGCGGGCGGGGCTCGGGGTCGGCGAGGGCCGTGACGATGGCCAGCTGGTCGGCGTTGGCGACGACCACGCGCTCGTACGGGTCGTCGTCGTCGGCCGTGCGGCGCAGGACCGACGCGCGCGGTTCGATGCGGACGATGCGGGCGAGGGTGTCCTTCTTGCCGGACAGGTCGCCCACCAGGGCCACCCGGTCACCGACGACCGCGGCCTTGCGGCCCAGTTCGCGGGCCTTCATGGCCATCACCGGCCGGTCCTCGACCAGGCAGGTCAGCCGGCCCCGGTCGACGGTGAGGACCATGCCCTCGGCCGCGTCCTCATGCTTGGGCCGGATGTTGGTGCGCGGCCGGTTGCCCTTGCGGTTGGGGCGGCTGCGGATGTCGTCCTCGTCGGTGTGCTTGCCGTAGCGGCGCATGGCGTACGTCGTCCCTACTGCCCGAGCATCCCGGTCCACAGCTCGGGGAAGTCCGGCAGGGTCTTCGCCGTCGTCGCCACGTTCTCGATCCGCACGCCCTCCACGGCGAGACCGATCACCGCGCCGGCCGTCGCCATGCGGTGGTCCTCGTAGGTGTGGAACACACCGCCGTGCAGCGGGCGCGGGCGGATGTGCAGACCGTCGGCGGTCTCGGTGACATCGCCGCCGAGTTCGTTGATCTCCTTGGTGAGCGCGGCCAGCCGGTCGGTCTCGTGCAGCCGCAGATGGGCCACGCCCCGCAGGGTGGAGGGGGAGTCGGCGAGGGCGGCGACCGCGGCGATGCCCGGGGTCAGCTCGCCCACGTCACCCAGGTCCACATCGATGCCGTGGATGGCACCCGAGCCGGTGAACTCCAGCCCGTAGTCGGTGAGTTCGCAGGAGCCACCCATCTCGGTGAAGATCTCCCGCAGCCGGTCACCCGGCTGGGTGGTACGGGCCGGCCAGTCCGGGATCAGCACCTTGCCGCCCGTCACCAGGGCCGCCGCGAGGAACGGCTGCGCGTTGGACAGGTCCGGCTCGATCGTCAGGTCCCGGCCGAGCAGCGCGCCCGGCGTCACCCGCCACACGTTCGGCTCGCCGCCGGACTCCGGGGTGTCCACCTGGGCGCCGACCGCGCGCAGCATGTCCACGGTCATCCGGATGTGCGGCAGGGAGGGCAGGGTCGCCCCGGTGTGGCGGACCTCGACCCCCTGGTTGAAGCGGGGGCCGGACAGCAGCAGGGCGGACACGAACTGGGACGAGGACGAGGCGTCGATCGACACCGGGCCGCCCTCCAGGGCCCCGCCGCCGTGCACCGTCAGCGGCAGCGCGCCCCGGCCGTCGTCGTCGATCCGGGCGCCGAGCGCCCGCAGCGCGTCGATCACGCCGTGCAGGGGACGCTCGTACGACCGGGGGTCGCCGTCGAACCGGACCGGGCCGTCGGCCAGCGCAGCCACCGGCGGCACGAAGCGCATCACCGTGCCCGCGTTGCCGACGTCGATCGTGGCCGGGCCGCGCAGGCCGGCCGGCAGCACCCGCCAGGCCTCGCCGGTGCCGTCCGGGCCGACGCCCTCCTCGATCTCGATGCCCATCGCGCGCAGGGCACCGGCCATCAGCAGGGTGTCGCGGGAGCGCAGCGGGCGGCGCAGCCAGCCGGGCTCGGAGGCCAGGGCGGCGAGGATCAGGGCGCGGTTGGTGACCGACTTGGACCCCGGCACGTGGACCGTCGCGTCGACGGCTCCGCTCGCGTGCGGGGCGGGCCAGAGTGCGGTGGAGGCGGTGTTCGGGGCCATGGGGCCACTTTATAAGGAGGGCGGGGCGGCAACCCCCCGGCAGCAGCCGGTGCCCTTCGCCGATCCCGGCCCCCTCCGGCGCCCCGCCCCGGTCTCACCACCCCGTCAGCCACCGCCCGCCGCCGATCAGCGACGACAGCGACACCGCGTGGAAGAGGAACAGCCACAGGCCCGCCGGGACGTGGGTGAGCCGGGACAGCTGGTCGGCGTCCGAGTCCCCGGCCCCTCCCCGGGACCGCTTCAGCTGGAGCTCGAACGGCGGCCGTACCCCGCCCAGCAGCAGGAACCACACCACCGCGTACGCGAACGCGGCCTGCACCTGGGGCCCCGCGAGCCACGACACCAGCACGAAGGCGCCGCCGGTCAGCAGCATGGTCAGCACGCCGTACGCGTTGCGGATCATGACCAGCATCACCAGCAGCAGGGCCGTGGCCACCCACAGCAGCAGGGTGATGCGGCCGGCGGCCAGCAGGGCCGCCCCGCCGAGGCCCAGGAGCGAGGGCGCGGTGTAGCCGGCCGCGGCGGTGAGGATCATGCCGAGCCCGTACGGCTTGCCCCGGCTGACCGTGAGGCCGCTGGTGTCGGAGTGCAGCCGGATGCCGGTGAGCTGCCGGCCGGTGACCAGGGCGACCAGGCCGTGCCCGCCCTCGTGCGCGATGGTGATCGCGTTGCGGGATATCCGCCACACCGGCTGCGGGGCCACCACGGCGAACGCCGCCGCCAGCGTGGCCAGGACGACCCACTGGTCGGGAGCCGGCTGGGTTCCGGTGAGCCGGTCCCAGAGGTCGGGCAGCGCGAGGGCGGCGAGGCTGTCCATGGTCCGAGTGGCTCCCTGTCGTCGTACGAGGTCTGGCAGTGTGGCACTTATGTGCGGACGGTATGCATCGAGTCGTAGGCCCGAGGATCTCGCAGGAGTCTTTGACGTCGAGAAGTGGGAGCCTGAGGAGACCCTGGAGCCGGACTACAACGTGGCGCCGACCAAGGAGGTCTACGCCGTTCTCGACCGCCCTCTGAAAGACGCGGACTCCCCGCGTCCGGTTCGCCAGCTGCGCAGGCTGAAGTGGGGACTGGTGCCGTCCTGGGCCAAGACGCCCGAGGGCGGCGCCCGGATGATCAACGCGCGCGCCGAGACCGTGCACGAGAAGCCCGCCTACCGGCGCGCCTTCGCCGCCCGCCGCTGCATCCTGCCCGCCGACGGCTACTACGAGTGGGTCACCGGCAGCCAGGAGCGCGAGCTGGAGGTCGAGGGCAGGCGGAAGCGGCCGCGCAAGCAGCCGTACTTCGTGCTGCCCGCCGACGGCTCGGTGTTCGCGATGGCCGGGCTGTACGAGTTCTGGCGGGACCGGACCCTGCCCGACGACCATCCGCAGGCCTGGTGGGTGACCTGCTCGGTGATCACCACGGAGGCGGAGCGGACCCCGCTGGCCGTGGCCCCGGCCGAGGGCCCGTCCTCCCTCGCCGACATCCACCCCCGGATGCCGCTGATGCTCACCCCGGACCGCTGGGACGCCTGGCTCGACCCCGCCCGCACCGACCCCGACGCCCTGCGCGAGCTGCTCGCCCCGCCCCCGCCCGGCCTGATGCGCGCCTACCCGGTCTCCACCGCCGTCAGCAACGTCCGCAACAACGGTCCGGAGCTGCTGAAGGAGCTGGAGGCGCCGGAAGAGGGCACACTTTTCTAGCGTGATCGAGATTGTCGAGACCGAGACCGGGACCGCCCGCATCACCTGGCACAAGGCGCAGCGGGCCCGGCTGGTGCTGGCCGTGAGCCATGGCGCCGGCGGCGGCGTCGAGGCGCGCGACCTCCAGGCGCTCGCGCGGGTGCTGCCCGGCCACGGGGTGACCGTCGCCCTGGTCGAGCAGCCGTGGCGGGTCGCCGGGAAGAAGGTCGCCCCCGCCCCGAAGACGCTGGACGCCGGGTGGCGCGGGGTGTGGCCCGCGCTGTCCGGGATGGCGCTGCCGGTGATCTCCGGCGGCCGCAGCGCCGGGGCCCGGGTCGCCTGCCGTACGGCGGCCGAGCTGGGCGCGCACGCCGTGCTCGCGCTGAGCTTCCCGCTGCACCCGCCGGGCAAGCCGGAGAAGTCCCGTGCCGAGGAGCTGCTGGGTGCCGGGGTGCCGACACTGGTCGTCCAGGGCGGGAACGATCCGTTCGGGAAGCCGGAGGAGTTCCCGGAGGGCGGCCACGAGCTGATCGAGGTGCCGTACGGCGATCACGGCTTCGCCGTCCCCAAACGGGCGGGGATCACCCAGGAGGAGGCCCTCGCGGTCATCACCGACGGTGTCGTCGCGTGGGTCGCGTCACTCGGGTGACGGCCGGGAATGCCGCGGGGCGGCCCGCTGTTGTGGCGGACAGACGTGCTGAGGCCTCGGCACCGAACGTCGTCTGAGAGGAAGTCCGCCGCATGGGTTCGACCATCTGCCCGAGCCGCAGCAGCCGCACTGACCTGGACTGGACGGTGCTGCACGCGGCGAAGACCGCGCCAATTCGAGCGGCGGCGGGCACGGGTCGTGTTCTATCCTCCGAATCGAGTGGGACCGGTTTCGGTCCTGCCCGGGATCTTGAGGAGGTGGGTCCGGTCACTGGGACCGACGCAGGGACCGACAACGGCCAGGCGGAGCTGCCCGAGGGCCAGGGCATGAGCGCGGGGGCGGCCGCCGAGTCGTCCGCGGAGCGCAGTGCGCGCTTCGAGCGGGACGCGCTCGAATTCCTCGACCAGATGTACTCGGCGGCGCTGCGCATGACGCGCAACCCGGCCGATGCCGAGGACCTGGTGCAGGAGACGTACGCCAAGGCGTACGCGTCCTTCCACCAGTTCCGTGAGGGCACCAACCTCAAGGCGTGGCTGTACCGCATCCTCACCAACACCTTCATCAACTCCTACCGCAAGAAGCAGCGTGAGCCGCAGCGCTCCGCCGCGGAGGAGATCGAGGACTGGCAGCTCGCCCGCGCCGAGTCGCACATGTCGACGGGGCTGCGCTCCGCCGAGTCGCAGGCGCTCGACCACCTGCCCGACTCGGACGTGAAGGAGGCGCTCCAGGCGATCCCCGAGGAGTTCCGCATCGCCGTCTATCTCGCGGACGTAGAGGGCTTTGCGTACAAGGAGATCGCGGACATCATGGGGACACCCATCGGTACGGTGATGTCCCGGCTGCACCGGGGCCGCCGGCAGCTGCGCGGCATGCTGGAGGACTACGCCCGTGAGCGCGGGCTGGTGCCGGCGGGCGCCGGGGAGTCGAACGAAGCGAAAGGTTCGGGCTCATGAGCTGCGGAGATCCGCACGAGACGGACTGCAGTGAGGTCCTCGACCATCTGTACGAGTTCCTCGACAGCGAGATGCCGGAAGTCGATCGCGACAAGTTCCGGCACCACATCGAGGAATGCTCGCCGTGCCTGGAGAAGTACGGCCTGGAACAGGCCGTGAAGAAGCTCGTGAAGCGGTGCTGCGGCCATGACGACGTGCCCGCCGATCTGCGCGCCAAGGTCATGAGTCGGCTCGAACTGCTCCGCGCCGGGCGGCCCGTGCCCGACCACGACGTCACCGCCCCGGCCGCAGAGGGCTGAGCCGCCCCGCCGGACCACCGGCCCGCATCACCCGAACGTGCTAATCCTCAGGTCATAAGCCCCGCACCCCCGCATTCCGCCCTAGGCTCCCAGCCGGGAAGGCACGGTCGGGGAGGGGCGTGATGGAGGCGGTACCGGCGAGGGCACGCGCCTGTGTGGCCTGCACCGTCCTGCTCGCCGCGCTCTGCGTGCTGCCGCTGCCGCAGACCCGCACCCCCTGGTGGGCGCTCGGTCTGCTCGCCGCGCTCTACGCCGGCTGTGAGCACGCCGTACACCGCCGCTTCGACGCGACCTTCTATCCCGTGCTGCTCGCGGGGGCGTTTCTGCTGCCCCCGCCGGCCGCCGCGCTCGTCCCGCTGCCGGCCGCACTGCTCGCCCCGGGCGGCCACCCCGCGTGGGCCCGGCGCGGCTGGCGGGCCGCACGGTCCGCGCTCGCCGTGTGGGCCGCGGCCCGGGTGCACTGGTCCCTCGGCGGCCGGCATGCTGTGGTCACCCCCGACTTCCCGTATGTGCTGCTGCCCGCGGGCGCCGCCGTGCTCGCCTTCTGCCTGGTGCTCACCGTCCTCGACGGCGCGCTGCGCGCCTCGGCCGGGCATGTGCCGCCGCGCCGGGCCTGGCGCGGACTGCTCTCCCGCTCGCTCGCCCCGGTCGCGGTGCACGGACTCGCCGGGCTGATGATGGCCGTGCTGTGGCGCAGCCGGTACGGCCCGGTCGCCGCGCTCCTGGTGCTGCTGCCGATGTGCGTCTCCTGGTGGGTGTTCGCCCAGTACCACCGGGAACGCGCCGCCCACCAGGCCACCATCCGCGCCCTGGTGCAGGCCGTCGACATCAAGGACGGCTACACGCGCGGCCACAGCGAACGCGTCGGCCGGGCCTCCGTGCTGATCGCCCGCGAACTCGGCATGGACGACGACCGCGTCGAGGTGCTGCGCTTCGCCGGCATCCTGCACGACGTCGGCAAGCTCGGGGTGCCCACCCGGCTGCTGCGCAAGGACGGCCCGCTCACCCCCGAGGAGCGGCGGGTCATCGAACTGCATCCCGAGTACGGCCATGAGATGGTCCGCGGGATCTCCTTCCTCGGCGAGGCCCGCGCCGCGATCCTGCACCACCACGAGCGCCTCGACGGCAGCGGCTACCCCTACGGCCTGGCCGGCGGCCAGATCCCCGAGTGCGCCCGGGTCGTCGCCGTCGCCGACGCCTTCGACGCCATGACCTCCACCCGCACCTACAGCAGGGCCCGCCCGGTCGAGGCGGCCCTCGCCGAACTGGA
This sequence comes from Streptomyces sp. NPDC001606, assembly GCF_053596835.1. Classification (NCBI taxonomy): domain Bacteria; kingdom Bacillati; phylum Actinomycetota; class Actinomycetes; order Kitasatosporales; family Streptomycetaceae; genus Streptomyces; species Streptomyces sp. NPDC001606. The sequence continues at coordinate 550,169 of NZ_JBSFHC010000002.1, read as the reverse complement.
GCGCTGCGCGGGCACCCAGTTCGACCCGCGCATGGTCCGCGCGCTGGTCCGGGCGCTCGACTGCCACGGCTGGCACCCCGCCGTCACCGCCGACGAACCGGCGTACCCGGGGCCGGGCGGCCGGCCCGTCACCGGGGCCTCCCGGTGACCGCGCTGCGGCTCGTCCACGGCGCCGCCGCCCTCGCCGCGGGCAGCGCCCTCGCCGTCACCCTGTGGGGCGGCCTGGCGGAGCCCGGCGTCGCGCTCACCTTCGGCGTGCTCATAGCCGTCGGCGAGCTGGCCCTCCCGCAGGCGCTCCCCTACGTCCGCGCGGGCGGGACCCCCGCCAGCGGCGTCGAGGCGCGTCAGGCCGCACCGCTCGGCACCGCCGGCTCGCTGTCGTACGCCCTGCTCGGCGCCGACGCCGGACACCCCACCCACCACGGCCCCGCCCAGGTCGTCAGTGTCGTGCTCGCCGCCGCCCTGATCGGTGCCGTCCCGCACGTGTGGCGCGGCCGCGGCGACGCCCCGGACCATCTGGCCCGCCGGATCCTCACCGTCGGCTTCGCCGCCGTCTGCTTCCAACCCCTCTACAACCGGGGGGTGTTCACCTCCTGGAGCGGCCCCGCCTACGCGCTGCTCCTGATCGCCGTGCTCGGCCTGACCGCGCTGTGCGACGCCGTGCTCGCCGCCGCCCTCGCCCACTGCCGCACCGGCTGGCCGTTCGCCCCGCTGTTGCGCGAGGAGCTGCGCGGGCTGCTCGGCATCGGCTCCGCCGTGTGCGCGACCGGTGCCGTCATCGCGCTCGCGGTCGCCGTCGTCGGCCTGTGGGCGCTGCCGGTGTTCTGCCTGCCCCTGCTGCTCACCCAGCTGTCCCTGCGCCGGTACGCGGCCGTCCGTGCCACCTACCGGCAGACCATCGCCTCGCTGGCCCGGGCCACCGAGGTCGCCGGATACACCCCGGCCGGGCACGCCCGCCGGGTGGCCGCGCTGAGCCTCGCCGTGGGGCGGGACCTGGGGCTGACCGGGCCGGAACTGACCGTGCTGGAGTACGCGGCCCTGATGCACGACATCGGCCAGCTCAGCCTGGTCGACCCGGTCCCGGCCGGGGCCACCGCCGGGCTGCCCGTGGCCGAGCAGCGGCGGATCGCCCTGCTCGGCGGGGCCGTCGTACGGCAGACCGGGGTGGACCCGGCCGTCGCCGTCGTGGTGGAGCGGCAGGCCGACCCCTGCGCCGAGCAGCCGCTCGCCGCCCGGATCGTGCGGGCCGTGAACGCCTACGAGGAGAAGACCTGGGACGCCGGTCCGCAGGGGCCGCTGCGGGCGCTGGAGGAGCTGCGGCTCGGCACCGCCGGGCAGTACGCGCCCGAGGTCGTGGAGTCGCTCGCCCGGGTGCTGGCCCAGCCGCGCGGCCGCTCGGGAAGCGGCCCGGAGGGGGCCGCGGGGAGACGTACGGCACTGTCTGACCCGGCCCCCGGCTGGGTAACCCATGGGTAATGAGCGCCTTTCCCACCGTACGTGGTTGGATGCGAGGGAGAGGGTGTCCGGGGGCAGAAGCCAGCCCACTGTGTGATCTGGAACTGGCAGGCGGGAATCGTGAGGATCTTCGGAAAGGGACGGCACCGGCCCTCCGCCTCCTGGCGGCAGGCCACGGACCGCGCGTTCACACTCATCGGCGACGGCCGGTACGAGGACGCGGGCGAGCTGCTGACACGCGCTGCCGACCTGGAACCCTGGCTGTCGGAGTCCTGGTTCAACCTCGCCCTGCTGCACAAGTTCCGGCACGACTGGGAGCAGGCCCGCGCCGCCGGGCTGCGCGCCGTCGCCCTGCTCGAGCGGGAGAGCGGGGCGCCCGACTGGTGGAACGTCGGCATCGCCGCGACCGCGCTCCAGGACTGGCCGCTGGCCCGCCGCGCCTGGCAGGCGTACGGCCTGAAGGTGCCCGGCGGTGCCACCGCCTCCGGCGAGCCGCTCGGCATGGCGCTCGGCAGCGCGGCGGTACGGCTCTCCCCGGAGGGCGAGGCCGAGGTGGTGTGGGGCCGCAGGCTGGACCCGGCCCGGATGGAGGTCCTCTCCATCCCGTTGCCCTCGTCCGGGCGGCGCTGGGGCGAGGTGGTGCTGCACGACGGCGTCCCGCACGGCGAGCGCACCACGTCGGCCGGGCACGCCTACCCGGTCTTCGACGAGATCGAGCTGTGGGCGCCGTCGCCCGTCCCCACCTGGGTGGTGCTGCTGGAGGCGGCCACGGAGGCGGACCGGGACGCGCTGGAGCAGCTGGCGGCCGACGCCGGGTTCGCCGCGGAGGACTGGTCCTCGTCGGTGCGGCTGCTGTGCCGGATGTGTTCCGAGTCCCGGATGCCCTCCGACGAGGGGGAGGGGATCCATCTCGACCCGCACGACCACAGCGAGCCGGGTCATCCGGGGCCGCTGGGGCACCGGACGGACGGGCAGCTGTGGGTGCCGGAGCGGGAGTGCGGGGTGGCCGCGCCGGCCTCGCTGGTCCGGGGCCTGCTGGACGGGTGGGTCGCGGACAGCCCGGACTCCAGGGACTGGCGGGATCTCGAAGAGGTTTGCTGAGCCGACGGCGACCGGCCCCCTTTAGGCTGTAGTCGCAGAACTTTCAGGCTTGCAGGAAGGCGTACGTCGGTCATGGCTCAGCAGGACACCGATCAGCAGCACGCGGGCGTGCTCCCCGTCGACGACGAGGGCTATGTCGTCGACACGGAGGACTGCGAGGAGCGCGAGACGGCCTGGCGGGAGCGCGGGACCTCGCGGCCCGTCACGGTCGTCGGCAACCCGGTCCTGCACAAGGAGTGCAAGGACGTCACCGAGTTCGGCGAGGAGCTCCAGCAGCTGGTCGCCGACATGTTCGCCAGCCAGCGCACCGCCGAGGGCGTGGGCCTGGCCGCCAACCAGATCGGGGTGGACCTGAAGGTCTTCGTCTACGACTGCCAGGACGACGAGGGCAAGCGGCACGTCGGCGTGGTGTGCAACCCGAAGCTGGTGGACCTGCCCGCCGGGAAGCGGGTCCTGGACGACAGCAACGAGGGCTGCCTGTCCGTGCCGGGCGCCTATGCGCCGCTCGCGCGCCCCGACTACGCCGAGGTGACCGGCCAGGACGAGCGGGGCAACCCGATCAAGGTCCGTGGCACCGGCTACTTCGCACGGTGTTTGCAGCACGAGACGGACCACCTCTACGGCTACCTGTACATCGACCGGCTGTCCAAGCGGGACCGCAAGGACGCGCTGCGGCAGATGGCCGAGAACGAGCCACGCTACCCCGTGGTCGCCAACGACTAGCGGCCGCGCCGGGGTCGGGGCGTCCGACCGGGGATCACACCCTGGTCGGGCGCCCTTCGTGCGTTCCGGATCGCTCGTCCGTGCGTCGTACAACCGATCCGTTCGGTACGTCTAGTGACAGTCAACCAGTCACGCAAGGGGGGATTCTCGGCATGTTGGGGTAGTGAGTGAAGCAAATCCGTTCCCACGGCGGTCAGTTGTGGTGCTGAATGGGGAGTGCGGGGATACGCAACGGCGCACGCCCGGCACAACCGGAGGGGCGTGTGCTCCTGGCGGCTGAGAGGGGTTTGTTCGTGCAAGCTTTCCCACACAGCACCACAGCGACACCGACGGCGGTCGTCGTACCGCCCTCGCTGGCACTCCCGGTGATCGAATCCGCGTTTCCTCGGCAACTGCACCCGTATTGGCCCCGGCTCCAGGAGAACACCCGGCTGTGGCTGCTCGAAAAGCGGCTCATGCCGGCGGACAAGGTGCAGGAATATGCCGACGGACTGTGCTACACGGACCTCATGGCCGGCTACTACACCGGCGCCCGCGACGAGGTCTTGCAGGCCATAGCCGACTACAGCGCATGGTTCTTCGTCTGGGACGACCGCCACGACCGGGACGTCGTGCACGGCCGGGCCGGCGACTGGCGGCGCCTCAGGCACCGGCTGCACGCGGCCCTCGACGCCCCCAGGCACCATCTGCACCATCCGGACCCGCTGGTCTCGGGGTTCGCCGACAGTGTGCTCCGGCTGTACGGCTTCCTGCCGCGCACCTGGAACCAGCGGTTCGCCCGGCACTTCCACGCGGTCATCGAGGCCTACGACCGCGAGTTCCGCAACCGCACCCAGGGACACATACCCGGCGTCGAGGAATACCTCGCCCTGCGCCGGCACACCTTCGCGCACTGGATATGGACCGATCTGCTCGAACCGAGCGCCGGGTGCGAACTGCCGGACGCGATAAGGCACCACCCCGCCTATCGCCGGGCCGCACTGCTGAGCCAGGAATTCGCCGCCTGGTACAACGACCTGTGCTCACTGCCCAAGGAAATAGCGGGCGACGAGGTCCACAATCTCGGAATCTGCCTCATCACCCATGAGGGGCTGAGTCTCGAGGAATCGATCGACGAAATCAGGCGGCGCGTCGAGGGATGCATCCAGGAATTCCTGGACGTCGAACAGGACGCCCTGCGATTCGCCGACGGTCTCGCCGACGGAACCGCCCGCGGAAAGGAACTGAGCGCCGCGGTCCACCGTTGCCTCGGCTATATGCGGAACTGGTTCAGCACCGTCTACTGGTTCCACCACGAGTCCGGCCGGTACATGGTCGACAGCTGGGACGACCGCGCCACACCCCCGTACGTCAGCAACGAAGCGGCAGGTGAGAAATGACCGTCGAGTCTTCCCCGCGGCCCGTGGCCCCCGCGGCCGGCGAGCTGCGCGAACCGCCCCTGGCCCAAGGCACCGTACCGGGCCTCGGACACGGGCTGAAACTGGTCCGCGACCCGCTCGCCTTCATGTCCGCGCTGCGCGGCCACGGCGACGTCGTACGCCTCAAGCTGGGCCCCAAGACGGTGTACGCCGTCACCACGCCGGAGCTCACCGGCGCCCTCGCCCTCAGCCCCGACTTCAAGATCGACGGGCCGCTGTGGGAGTCCCTGGAGGGGCTGCTCGGCAAGGAGGGCGTGGCCACCGCCAACGGCCCCCGGCACCGCCGTCAGCGCCGCACCATCCAGCCCGCCTTCCGGCTGGACGCGATCCCCGGCTACGGGCCGATCATGGAGGAGGAGGCGCACGGCCTCACCGAGCGCTGGCGGCCCGGCGAGACCATCGACTGCACCTCGGAGTCCTTCCGGGTGGCCGTCCGGATCGCCGCCCGCTGTCTGCTGCGCGGCGAGTACATGGACGAGCGCGCCGAGCGGCTGAGCATCGACCTCGCCACCGTCTTCCGCGGTATGTACCGCAGGATGGTGATCCCCCTCGGACCCCTCTACCGGCTGCCGTTCCCGGCCAACCGTGAATTCAACCGGGCGCTGGCCGATTTGCATCTCCTCGTGGACGAGATCGTCGCCGAGCGGAGGGCATCTGGTCAAAAGCCGGACGATTTGCTGACGGCATTGCTGGAGGCGAAGGACGACAATGGCGACCCCATCGGGGAACAGGAGATCCACGATCAGGTCGTCGCGATACTCACCCCCGGCAGCGAAACCGTGGCGTCCACGATCATGTGGCTGCTCCAGGTCCTCGCGGAACACCCGGAACACGCCGAGAAGGTACGGACCGAGGTCGAATCCGTGACCGGTGGCCGACCGGTCGGATTCGAGCACGTCCGCTCACTCACCCACACCAACAATGTCGTCGTCGAGGCCATGCGGCTCAGGCCGGCCGTATGGATTCTGACGCGCCGCGCGGTGCGCGACACCGTGCTCGGGGACTATCGCATTCCGGCCGGGGCGGACATCGTCTACAGCCCGTACGCCATCCAGCGCGACCCCCGCTCCTACGACCGCACCCTCGACTTCGACCCCGACCGCTGGCTGCCGGAGCGGGCAGGGGAGGTGCCGAAGTACGCGATGAGCCCGTTCAGCGTGGGCAACCGCAAGTGCCCGAGCGACCACTTCTCGATGACCCAGCTGAGCCTGATCACCGCGGCCGTCTCGGCGAAGTACCGCTTCGAGCAGGCCCCCGGGTCGAACGACACCACCCGGGTGGGCATCACCCTGCGCCCGCACGACCTGCGCCTGCGGCCCCTCCCCTGGTAGGCCGCGGCGAGCACACCTGACACCGGCGCGGGTCCGGGCCGCCTGGGGAGCCTGGACCACGCGCCGGCAGGGTGCGCCGGAGCGCCGGCTAGAAGTCCTCGTCCAGGTCGACGGTGCCCTCCACCGCCACCTGGTACGCCGAGGGACGGCGCTCGAAGAAGTTGGTCAGCTCCTGGACGCCCTGGAGCTCCATGAAGGAGAAGGGGTTCTCGGAGCCGTACACCGGGGCGAAGCCGAGCCGGGACAGCCGCTGGTCGGCGACGCACTCGAGGTACTGCCGCATCGAGTCGGTGTTCATCCCGGGCAGCCCGTCACCGCACAGGTCGCGGGCGAACTGGAGCTCCGCCTCGACGGCCTCGCGCAGCATGTCCGTCACCTGCTGCTGGAGCTGGTCGTCGAAGAGCTCGGGCTCCTCCTTGCGGACGGTGTCGACCACGTCGAAGGCGAAGGACATGTGCATCGTCTCGTCGCGGAACACCCAGTTGGTGCCGGTGGCCAGACCGTGCAGCAGACCCCGGCTGCGGAACCAGTAGACGTACGCGAAGGCGCCGTAGAAGAACAGGCCCTCGATGCACGCGGCGAAGCAGATCAGGTTCAGCAGGAAGCGCCGGCGGTCGGCCTTGGTCTCCAGCCGGTCCAGGTTGTCGACCGAGTCCATCCACCGGAAGCAGAACTGCGCCTTCTCACGGATCGACGGGATGTTCTCCACGGCCGCGAAGGCTGCGGCCCGGTCGTCCGGGTCGGGCAGATAGGTGTCGAGCAGCGTCAGATAGAACTGGACGTGCACGGCCTCCTCGAACAGCTGGCGCGACAGGTACAGGCGCGCCTCCGGGGAGTTGATGTGCTTGTACAGCGTCAGGACCAGGTTGTTCGCGACGATCGAGTCGCCCGTCGCGAAGAAGGCGACCAGCCGGCCGATGAGGTGCTGCTCCTCCGGCGTCAGCTTCGCCAGGTCGGCCACGTCCGAGTGGAGGTCGACCTCCTCGACGGTCCAGGTGTTCTTGATGGCGTCCCGGTAGCGCTCGTAGAAGTCCGGGTAGCGCATGGGACGCAGGGTCAGTTCGAAGCCCGGGTCGAGCAGGTTCGTGTTTCGGGTGGTCATTACTGGCAGGCCTCGCAGGACTCGGGGTTCTCAAGGGAGCAGGCGACGGCGTCGGGGTCGGCCGCCTGCTGCACGGGGATGGCGGTCTGTGCCTGGGCCGCGCGGGCGATCCGGGTCGCCGGACGCGAGCGCAGGTAGTACGTGGTCTTCAGCCCGGACTTCCAGGCGTAGGCGTACATCGAGGAGAGCTTGCCGATGGTCGGCGTCTCCATGAACAGGTTCAGGGACTGCGCCTGGTCCAGGAACGGGGTGCGGGCGGCGGCCATGTCGATCAGGCCGCGCTGCGGGATCTCCCAGGCCGTGCGGTACAGCCGGCGCACCTCCTCCGGGATCCACACGAAGTCCTGCACCGAGCCGTTGCTGTCCCGCAGCGCCTCCCGGGTGCGCGCGTCCCATACGCCCAGGTCCTTCAGGTCCTGCACCAGGTAGGAGTTGACCTGGAGGAACTCACCGGACAGCGTCTCGCGCTTGAACAGGTTGGACACCTGCGGCTCGATGCACTCGTAGACGCCCGCGATGGAGGCGATGGTGGCGGTCGGCGCGATCGCGAGGAGCAGCGAGTTGCGCATGCCGACGGCGGCGATGCGGGCCCGCAGCGCCGCCCAGCGCTCCGGCCAGGTCAGCTCCACGTCGTAGTGGTCCGGGTGCAGCACGCCCTGCGCGGTACGGGTCTTCTCCCAGGCCGGCAGCGGGCCGTTGCGCTCGGCGAGGTCGGCGGAGGCCTCGTACGCGGCGAGCATGATGCGCTCGGCGATCCGGGTGGAGAGCGCCTTGGCCTCGGGCGAGTCGAAGGGCAGCCGCAGCTTGAAGAAGACGTCCTGGAGGCCCATCGCGCCCAGGCCGACCGGACGCCACTTGGCGTTCGACCGCCCCGCCTGCTCGGTCGGGTAGAAGTTGATGTCCACGACCCGGTCGAGGAAGGTGACGGCCGTGCGGACCGTCTCGTCCAGCCGCTCCCAGTCGATGTCCCCGTCGCGCACGAAGGCGCCGAGGTTGACCGACCCCAGGTTGCAGACCGCCGTCTCGCCGTCGTCGGTGACCTCCAGGATCTCCGTGCAGAGGTTGGAGGAGTGCACGACATGGCCCGGCAGGGCGGTCTGGTTGGCGGTGCGGTTGGCGGCGTCCTTGAAGGTCATCCAGCCGTTGCCGGTCTGCGCGAGGGTGCGCATCATCCGGCCGTACAGCTCACGGGCCGGGATGGTCTTCTTCGCCAGGCCCGCCTGCTCGGCCTTGCGGTAGGCGGCGTCGAACTCCGCGCCCCACAGGTCGACCAGCTCGGGCACGTCCGCCGGGGAGAACAGCGACCACTGCTCGTCGGCGTTGACCCGGCGCATGAACTCGTCCGGGATCCAGTGCGCGAGGTTCAGGTTGTGCGTACGGCGGGCGTCCTCACCGGTGTTGTCCCGCAGCTCCAGGAACTCCTCGATGTCGGAGTGCCAGGTCTCCAGGTAGACGGCGGCGGCGCCCTTGCGCCGGCCGCCCTGGTTCACCGCGGCGACCGAGGCGTCCAGGGTCTTCAGGAACGGCACGATGCCGTTGGAGTGCCCGTTGGTGCCCCGGATCAGCGAGCCGCGGGACCGGATCCGGGAGTACGACAGACCGATGCCGCCGGCGTGCTTCGAGAGCCGGGCGACCTGGTGGTAGCGGTCGTAGATGGAGTCCAGCTCGTCCAGCGGGGAGTCCAGCAGATAGCAGGACGACATCTGCGGGTGCCGGGTGCCGGAGTTGAACAGGGTGGGGGAGGAGGGCAGGTAGTCGAGGCGGCTCATGAGCTTGTAGAGCGCGGCGACCTCGTCCACCGAGCGGACGGTGTCGTCCTCGGCCAGCCCGCTCGCCACCCGCAGCATGAAGAACTGGGGCGTCTCGATCACCTTGCGGGTGATCGGGTGCCGCAGCAGATAGCGGCTGTGCAGGGTGCGCAGACCGAAGTAGCCGAAGCGGTCGTCGGCGTCCCGGTCGACCAGCGCGTCCAGCCGCTCGGCGTGCTGCGCGACGAACGCGGCGGTGCGGTCGGCGACGAGGCCCTCGCGGTGGCCGACGGCGACCGACTCGGTGAACGAGGTCACGCCCTGCGAGGCGGCCTCGTCCCGGATGGTGAGGGTGAGCAGCCGGGCGGCCAGCCTGGAGTAGGCGGGGTCCTCGGAGATGAGGCCGGCGGCCGCCTCCGTGGCCAGCTCGCGCAGCTCCGCCTCGTCGGCCCGCGCGGAGCGGCCGCGCAGCGCGGCGGCGGCGACCCGGCCCGGGTCGGCGTCGGGGAGGTCGGCGGTCAGCTCGGTCAGGGTCCGCAGCAGCGCGGTGCCGGGACCGTCGGTCTCCGGTCCGCTCGCTGAAGCCGGATCTGCTGGCGCGATGGTCACGTGGGGCTCTCCCTCGCTCGGCACGGGGGCCCGGCGGAGGGCAGGGGGCAGCCACGAGCGCGCACGGCGTCGCGTCCACCGGCCCACTCCACGAGGCCCGGACGTCTCAGGGCACCCGGACCGGACGGCCGGGCGCGCTGTCGGCAGGTCCTCGGACTGGAACAGGCGTGCGGATACACGCAAGTACACCGTTGCGGGACAGTTCCGGATTCGCACCGGATTCCCCTGCGGCGACAGCGAGCATGAGCATACATCTAGTGCCGGGGTGCGGTGTCACCCCCAGATGTTGTGTCGCACCGGTCCCGGAGCGTCAACTCATGGGCCGACAGGGCGATGTCGGGCCGCTCCGGCGGCGGATTCCGGTCCCGGGTACGGCAACGGGCCGCCGGATGCGCTCCGGCGGCCCGTCGTACGGCGCGCTCAGTGACCGGCGCCCGCGGTGGCCGGCGGGAGTTCCGCCTGGACGCCCGGGTCGCCGGCGTCGGCCGTGTAGTCCTCGGGACTGGTCTCGTCGACGCCCTCGGGGGCCTTCAGGGCCTTCAGGACGAGGGTCAGGACCACGGTGACCGCGGCGTTGAGCAGGAACGCCGTGAGGCCGATGTAGCCGATCTGGCCGATGCCGGGGATCTCCTTGGCCGAGCCGCCGAAGTGCGCCTGGGTCGGCGAGGCGACACCGTACGCGGCGACCGTGCCGTACACCATGCCGACCGCCCAGCCGGCCAGCAGCGCCCAGCGGTGGAACCAGCGGGTGAACAGGCCGCCGACCATCGCCGGGAAGGTCTGCACGATCCAGATGCCGCCCAGCAGCTGGAAGTTGATGGCGACCGTCTTGTCCATGGTCAGGACGAAGACCAGCGCGCCCACCTTCACCAGCAGGGACACCAGCTTGGAGACCCGGGTCTCCTGCGCCGGCGTGGCGTCCGGCTTGATGAAGTCCTTGTAGATGTTGCGGGTGAAGAGGTTGGCGGCCGCGATGGACATGATCGCCGCCGGGACCAGCGCGCCGATGCCGATCGCCGCGAAGGCGACGCCCGTGAACCAGTCCGGGAACATGTCCTCGAACAGCTGCGGGATCGCCAGCTGCCCGTTGGTGACCTTCACCCCGGCCGCGATCGCCATGAAGCCCAGCAGTGCCAGGAAGGCCAGCATCAGGGAGTACAGCGGCAGGATCGCGGTGTTGCGGCGGATCACGTCACGGCTCTTGGAGGAGAGCGTCGCGGTGACCGAGTGCGGATACATGAACAGGGCGAGGGCGGAGCCGAACGCCAGCGTGGCGTACGTCCACTGGCCCGCCTCCGGCGGGGCGATGGCGCCGCGCGGCTTGCCGGTGGCCGGGTTGACCTGGCTGAGCGCGTGGGTCGCCTTGGCGAAGACGTCGTCGAACCCGCCCAGCTTGATCGGGATGTAGATGATCGCCACCGCGATGACGATGTAGATCAGCGTGTCCTTGACGAACGAGATCAGCGCGGGCGCCCGCAGACCGGAGGAGTAGGTGTAGGCCGCCAGCACACCGAAGGCGATCAGCAGCGGCAGGTCCTTCACGAACCAGTTGGTGTTCTCGCCGCCGCCGATGCCCATCACGTCCAGCACCGCCTGGATGCCCACCAGCTGGAGCGCGATGTACGGCATGGTCGCGAGGATGCCGGTGACCGCCACCGCGAGCGACAGGCCCTTGGAACCGAACCGGCCGCGCACGAAGTCGGAGGTGGTGACATAGCCGTGGCGGTGCGAGACCGACCACAGGCGCGGCAGGAAGGTGAAGATCAGCGGGTAGACGATGACCGTGTACGGCACCGCGAAGAAGCCGGACGCGCCCGCCGCGTAGACCGCCGCCGGTACGGCGACGAAGGTGTACGCGGTGTAGATGTCACCGCCGAGCAGGAACCAGGTGATCCAGGTGCCGAACGACCGGCCGCCGAGGCCCCACTCGTCCAGGGACTGCTCGTTCTCGGCCCGCCGCCAGCGCGAGGCCAGGAAGCCCATGACCGTGACGGCCAGGAAGAAGAAGATGAAGACGCCGAGCGCGACGCCGTTGACGCCGTCCTTCACTTCGCTGCACCCCCCTTCTGGGCGGCACGGGCGCGCTGGTCACGCTGCCACAGCTTGTACGCCGCGATGGTGAGCACCGAGGCGATCGGCACCCAGAGCATCTGGTACCAGTAGAAGAACGGGATCCCGATGAGCGTGGGGTCCGTCTTGGCGTACGAGCCGACCCACAGCATCGCCACGAAGGGCGCGACGAGACACAGGCCGATGACCACCCGGACCGGTGTGACGACCGGTGGACTCACTTCTGGTGTTTCTGGCATGTGCTCCGTCCCCTCGTTGATCACCGCGTGATGCGCGGCAATCTAGGTGACGGGATCACGTCAGTGGAAGACCTCGTCCGCATATCGGCACACCGACTTCGGCGGCGGCCTCCGGAGGCTTCCCCTCCTGTTCGGCCCCTATTCCGCCGGGCGCTTGAGCCGTGCGACGAACTTGTACCGATCGCCCCGGTACACGGACCGCACCCACTCCACCGGCTGGCCCTCGCGGTCGCGCGAGTGCCGGGAGAGCAGCAGCATCGGCAGCCCCACGTCGGTGCCGAGCAGGCCCGCCTCGCGCGGGGTGGCCAGCGAGGTCTCGATGGTCTCCTCGGCCTCGGCGAGGTGGACGTCGTAGACCTCGGCGAGCGCGGTGTACAGCGAGGTGTACTTCACCAGCGAGCGGCGCAGGGCGGGGAAGCGCTTGGCGCTCAGATGGGTGGTCTCGATGGCCATCGGCTCGCCGTTGGCCATGCGCAGCCGCTCGATGCGCAGGACGCGCCCGCCGGCGGTGATGTCGAGCAGCTCGGCGAGCCGGTCGTCGGCCGTGATGTACCCGATGTCCAGCAGCTGCGAGGTCGGCTCCAGGCCCTGGGCGCGCATGTCCTCGGTGTAGGAGGTGAGCTGGAGCGCCTGGGAGACCTTGGGCTTGGCGACGAAGGTGCCCTTGCCCTGGATCCGCTCCAGCCGGCCCTCCACCACCAGCTCCTGAAGGGCCTGCCGGACGGTGGTGCGGGAGGTGTCGAACTCGGCCGCCAGCGTGCGCTCGGGCGGCACCGGGGTGCCCGGTGCCTGCGTCTCCGTCATGTCGAGGAGGTGCTTCTTCAAGCGGTAGTACTTGGGCACGCGCGCGGTACGGACGGTTGTCCCGGCCTCGTTCTCCGCACTGCTGACGTCGGTGCTCATGCTCTGCCTTCCCGGCTCCGAATGCCGAAAGCGACCGACATCCCATCGGCCCCGCTCACATCGTGGCACGGCTTACTGTCACACGACTCCACCCGGCCGCCCAGTGATCCCCTCTATATACCGCCCGGACCCGGGCTGGTCTAGGCCACAGAGGAGGGAGCCGTGCGCCCCGCAGTTCTAGATGCCCTGCCACTCCGGCTTGTTCGCGTACGTGTGGCGGAAGTAGTCCGCCAGCTTCAGCTTGCCCGCCGCGGCCTCGTCCACGACCACCGTGGCGTGCGGGTGCAGCTGGAGCGCCGACGCCGGGCACACCGCGGCCACCGGCCCCTCGACCGTCGCCGCGACCGCGTCCGCCTTGCCCTCGCCGGTCGCCAGCAGCACCAGGTGCCGGGCCTCCAGGATGGTGCCGATGCCCTGGGTGATCACATGGTGCGGGACCTGCGTGATGTCGCCCTCGAAGAAGCGGGCGTTGTCCACCCGGGTCTGCTCGGTCAGCGTCTTGATCCGGGTCCGCGAGGCGAGCGAGGAGCAGGGCTCGTTGAAGCCGATGTGCCCGTCGGTGCCGATGCCGAGCAGCTGGAGGTCCACCCCGCCGGCCTCGGCCAGCGCCCGGTCGTACGCCTCGCACGCCGCCTGGACGTCCTCCGCCGTGCCGTCCGGCCCGAGGAAGGCGTCCATGCCTATGCCGAGCGGTTCCAGCACCTCGCGGCGGAGCACCGAGCGGTAGGACTCGGGGTGGTCGGCGGGCAGCCCGACGTACTCGTCGAGCTGGGCGATCCGGGCCTGCGCGGTGTCCACGGCGCCGGCCCGCACCTTCGCGGTCAGGGCCTGGTAGACGGGCAGCGGGGTGGAGCCGGTGGCCACCCCGAGCAGGGCGTCCGGCTTGCGTCGCAGCAGCTGCGCCATGGCCTCGGCGATCAGTTCGCCGCCCGCCGCGGCGTCCGGAACGATGACAACTTCCACGCTGGGCCTGCCGTTCTGAAGTGGGCTCGTGCGTCTATGTGGTTTAGACCAATCTAACAGAGTCGGCGTCGCCGGGCGTGCCCTACGGAGCTTCTTCCCGCTGCCCGCGATCCCGTGTGCCGCTTGGGTCCGGGCGGTCTCGCACATTTCTCTAGCGGGCGCTATAAAATCTGCCCATGATGCAGGGCCAGGACACGACGGCGCGGACCGGAACGGGGTCCGGCAGGCGCGGCCGCCCGCGCTCCTTCGACCGGGCCGAAGCCCTGGACAAGGCGCTCATGGCCTTCTGGCGGCACGGCTACGAGGCGACCTCCGTCTCCGACCTCACCCGGATCATGGGCATCGGCACCCCCAGCCTCTACGCGGCCTTCGGGGACAAGCGCACCCTGTTCGAAGAGGTGGTCCGCGTCTACTGCGAGACCTACGGCGCCTTCGGCCGCCGCGCCCTCGCCGAGGAACCCACCGCCCGGGCGGCCCTCGCCCGCATCCTGCGCGAGGCCGCCGCCGCATACACCGACCCGGCCCACCCGTACGGCTGCCTCGTCGCGCACGCGGCCACCAACTGCACCAGCCCCGAGGTGGCGCGGCTGCTGCGGGACCGGCGCAACGCCGGCATCGCCGCCCTCGCCTCCCGGATCCGCGCGGACATCACGGCCGGGCTGCTCCCCGCCGGCACCGACGCCACCGCCCTCGCGCGGCACTCCGGTGCGGTGCTCCAGGGCATGTCCCAGCAGGCGCGCGACGGGGCGAGCCGGGCGGAACTGGAAGCACTCGCGGAATTTGCCATGACTGTATGGCCCCATAGTTGACTTTGCCGGGTAGGCTTCGTGGCATCGAGTGCCAGCTGCCGCGCCGCATGCCGCGCGGAGCGGTGCCCGCACGGGCGACGGAGCCTGTACGGGCATGGACACGCCCCATTGGTCCAGTCCACAATCGAAGACACATCCAGCGCAGACCGTCCGATGCCGAGCGCATCGGTCACATACAAGATCGTCGCCCCACGCACGATCGACCACGCACAAGCCTCCGCCCTCCCCGCACAGGAAGGCGGATCGAGGAACCGGCGCTCTCTGCCCTGACTGCCCCGGCTCCTCGGCCTTCGGCCGACCGGGACCGCACACCCCACGGCCGATGATGCTCCGGGCTGCGGTGCCGGGAGGGTTGAGGGTCCCTTCCAGGCGCCGCGGCCCGCGGGTGTTTTTCGGACACCGGCGACCCCCCGGGTACGCTCGCAGCGTGCCCTCCATGAACGAACTGGTCCGCCAGCACACCGCCCTCGACGACTCCGACCTCGAGTGGCTGCATCTGCTGGTCTCGGAGTGGCAGCTCCTCTCCGACCTCTCCTTCGCCGACCTGGTGCTGTGGGTGCCGACCCGGGACGGCACCCGGTACGTCTCGGTCGCCCAGATGCGGCCCAACACCGGCCCCACCTCCTACCAGGACGACATGGTCGGCCACCTCGTCCCGCGCGGCCGCCGGCCCATGCTGGACGCGGCGCTGGACGAGGGCCGGATCGTGCGCGAGGGCGACCCGGAGTGGCGCGAGGAGGTCCCCGTACGGGTCGAGTCCATCCCCGTACGGCGGGACGGCCGCGTCCTCGGCGTGATCGCCCGCAACACCAACCTGCTCACCGTCCGCACCCCGAGCCGGCTGGAGCTGACCTATCTCCAGAGCGCCAGCGATCTCGCGCAGATGATCGCGGCCGGCTCCTTCCCCTTCCCCGACCAGCAGGTCGACATGGACGCCTCGCCGCGCGTCGGCGACGGCCTGATCCGGCTCGACGCGGACGGCATCGTCCAGTACGCCTCCCCGAACGCGCTCTCCGCCTACCACCGCCTCGGTCTCGCCGCCGACCTGGTCGGCCACCACCTGGGGCGGACCACCGCGGAACTCGCCCCGACCCGGGGCCCGGTGGACGAGGCGCTCGCCAAGGTGGCCAGCGGCTGGGCCCCGCGCGAGTTCGAGATCGAGGCCAACGACGGGGTCATCCAGTTCCGGGCGATCCCGCTCAAGCCCAAGGGCGTACGCATCGGTTCGCTGGTGCTGTGCCGGGACGTCACCGAACTGCGGCGCCGCGAACGCGAGTTGATCACCAAGGACGCCACCATCCGGGAGATCCACCACCGGGTGAAGAACAACCTCCAGACGGTCGCCGCGCTGCTGCGGCTCCAGGCCCGCCGGATCGACTCCGAGCGCGGCCGGGAGGCCCTGGAGGAGGCCGTCCGCCGGGTCGGCTCGATCGCGATCGTGCATGAGACGCTGTCCCAGAACCTTGACGAGCGGGTGGAGTTCGACGACATCGCCGACCGGGTGCTCGCGATGGTCGCCGAGATCTCCCCGGGCAAGGTGGCCGGCCGGCGCACCGGCCGGTTCGGGATACTCGACGCCGAGGTCGCCACTCCGCTGTCGATGGTGCTCACCGAGATCCTCCAGAACGCGCTGGAGCACGGCTTCCGCGAGGGCGACACCGGCACGGTCGAGGTCTCCGCGGTGCGCGGCGGTACGACGAAGGAGGCCCGCCTCCTGGTCACGGTCCAGGACGACGGGGTCGGCCTGCCCGAGGGCTTCGACCCGCACAGCTCGGGCAACCTGGGCCTCCAGATCGTCCGGACCCTGGTCGAGGGGGAGCTGGGCGGCGCCTTCGACATGGTCCCGGGGCCGGAGCGCGGCACCAGGGTGATCCTGGACATCCCGGTGCGGGCACAGAAGTAGACGCGGAGCCGGCTCGCGTACGGCAGCGGGTGTGCGCGGACAGCAAAAAGCCCCGGACCGCCATGGGTTCGGGGCTCGTGCTCGTTGCTGCTCTGCTGTGAGCGCATCGGGGGATACTGCGCGCTGCGGCTCGGGGGCGGGAGATGCGTGCGTGCTGCACGCGCCGCCAAGCTCAGGCTGTCAGCAGGGGTGGGTATGTCAGGCGGAGGCCTGACGGGCCCGGTTGCGGGCGGCACGGCGCTTCATGGCGCGGCGCTCGTCCTCGCTGAGACCACCCCAGACGCCGGAGTCCTGACCGGACTCGAGCGCCCACTGCAGACACTGCTCGATCACCGGGCAGCGACGGCAGACGGCCTTGGCTTCCTCGATCTGCAGCAGCGCAGGACCGGTGTTGCCGATGGGGAAGAAGAGCTCGGGGTCTTCCTCGCGGCAAACGGCGTTGTGACGCCAGTCCATGGCTGCTACCTCTCCTTGATTTCTCTGAGCGTAAGAGGTTACGCACAGGTTGCTTGTGAATGTGAACGCTTTCACGAATCCCTCAACAAGTGAAGGGCCTACCGCCGAGTCGTCCCCGGCGTGGTCCTTGGTTTGAAGAGGGGTTCTGGTGATCAGTGGAGGCCGGTCTTGCGGGCCGTCCCGATCGCCACGTAGAGACTCGCAAACCTCAGCGGCGGATACAACCCCTTCCGAAAGATTTTTTTTGATTCCTCGGTGTCGACTAGGTCACAGCCGTACTTCCATGGGGTGGATCCTGGCCTAAACGTTCGAGTGAAAGGACTTTGGCCCCTTCCGCTCACACAATCACACGCAGTGCACGGCGTACGCCTGTGAACGTCACGCTCGTACGCAGGCCGAGGTGGTCGCCGTCCATCTGAAGGGGCAGGGGCACCTTCGAATGCAAGGTGAACCGGTCCAGATCGTGCAGGGACACCGCATGCCTGCCCTGGGGTCCGCGCTCGGGGGACGAAGTGAGCAACTGGGTGCCATACCGGGCAACCGCGGCCGTCGACAGGCGGCGCAGACCGAGCACATCGATGCCCGTGTCGAACGAAGCCTTAGGCGATGTGTACATAGGGCGATTGCCGAAATACGTCCAGGGGGACGTGTTCGAGACTATGGCCACCACAAGATCGGTGACCGGGTCCTCGCCGGGCTGCTCCAGGGTGATCGCGCCGTGCCGGCGATTCGGCTCGCCGAGGAACTGCCGGATCACCTGGCGCACGTACAGCGCGTGGGTGGACTTCTTCCCGCGCTCGCGCTGCTGCTCGACCCGGCCCACCACCCCGGCGTCGAAGCCCAGCCCGGCGTTGAAGGTGAACCAGCGGTCCGGGACCGCCTCGTCCTCGGTGCCGGGCGTGCCCGAGGTCAGGCCGAGCCCGACGAGCCGCTCCCGGCCCTCGCGCAGCGCGTCCAGCAGGGCGCCGGTGGCCTCGACGGGGTCGTTGGGCAGGCCCAGGGCGCGGGCGAAGACGTTGGTGGAGCCGCCGGGGACCACCGCGAGGCCGGGCAGGCGCTCCGGGGCGGGACCGGCGTGCAGCAGACCGTTGACGACCTCGTTGACCGTGCCGTCCCCGCCGAGGGCCACCACCATGTCGATGTCGTCGCTCTCCGCCGCCTGCCGGCCCACGTCGCGCGCATGGCCGCGGTACTCGGTGGTGACGACCTCCAGCTTCACCTCGCTGGCCAGGGCGTGGATCAACACGTCACGCCTGCGTGCGCTTGTGGTGGTAGCCGCCGGATTGACCACGAGAAGTGCACGCATGGAGGGCAGCGTACCTACTGGGGGGTACCGGGCCCATATCGAGGTAGGGAACAGGTAAGAGGGGCGGTGGGACAGAGGGGGGTGAACCCGCCCCGTTACCCTGCTGGGGTGAGCAGTGAGCAGAACCCCGCCGCAGAGTCCGCCGCCGAACCCCGTCCGCGCCGGCTGACCTATGCCGCCCTGCTGGCCGCCCTGGAGGGGATCGCGCTGGTCGCGGGCGGTCTGTGGGTGCTCGTCCGCGGGTTCACCGGCGCCCCCGACGACCGTCAGCAGGCCGTCACCCTGGGGGTCACGCTGGTCGTGCTCGCCCTGCTGCCGCTGCTCGCCGCGCGCGGGCTGCTGCTGCGCCGCGGCTGGAGCCGCGGCCCCGCGGTGATCACCCAGATCATGGCGCTGCCGCTCGCCTACAACCTGCTCCAGACCGACGGTGTGACCATCCCGGTCGGCATCGTCCTCGCCGCGGTCGCCGTGACGGCGCTGGTGCTCCTGGTCAACGGCGAGACGACCCGGGCCCTGGGCATCAAGGGACCGGGCCGCGCCGAGTAGCGCCTACTCCGTAGCGCCTACTCCTCCACGAGCAGCTTCTCCCGCAGCTGGGCCAGGGTCCGGGCCAGCAGCCGGGAGACGTGCATCTGGGAGATGCCGACCTCCTGCGCGATCTGCGACTGCGTCATGTTGCCGAAGAAGCGCAGCAGCAGGATCCGCTTCTCCCGGGGCGGGAGGTCCTCCAGGAGCGGCTTGAGCGACTCCCGGTACTCCACCCCCTCCAGCGCCTCGTCCTCGGCGCCCAGGGTGTCGGCGACCGCCGGGGACTCGTCGTCGGTGTCGGGGACGTCCAGGGACAGGGTGGAGTACGCGTTGGCGGACTCCAGGCCCTCCAGGACCTCCTCCTCGGAGATGGCCAGCTTCTCGGCCAGCTCGTGCACAGTGGGGGAGCGGCCGTGCAGCTGGGACAGCTCGGCCGTGGCCGTGGTCAGCGACAGCCGCAGCTCCTGGAGCCGGCGCGGCACCCGCACCGCCCAGCCCTTGTCGCGGAAGTGCCGCTTGATCTCGCCGACGACGGTCGGGGTGGCGTAGGTGGAGAACTCCACACCGCGCTCCGGGTCGAACCGGTCGACGGACTTGATCAGACCGATCGTGGCGACCTGGGTGAGGTCGTCCAGCGGCTCGCCGCGGTTGCGGAAGCGGCGCGCCAGGTGCTCCACCAGCGGCAGGTGCATACGGACGAGCTGGTTGCGCAGCTCGGCGTACTCCGGGCTGCCGTCCCTCAGCTTGCGCAGCTCGACGAACATGGCCCGCGCCCCGGTGCGGTCGTGGGGGTCGTGGTGCACGGCGTGCTGTACCGCCTGCACCGCCTCCGCGCCCAGCGCCTCGTCCTCGGCGTACCGCTCGTGCTCGCTCATCGTCCCGCCCGTAGCCCTTCCCCGAGCCCTCGCCCCCGCGCGGGGTCCCTCCGCGGGTGTGCCCTGCACGGAACCGTCGTCGCCGGGCCGCGCGGAGTGCTCCTCCGGGTGCGGTCTGGCCTGCTCGGGGATGCCGTCGATGCCGTCCGCCATACGCCGGGAACCGTCCCGGGGGCTCGCCCCGGGGGTCTCGGCGGACCGGGGGGCACCCCCGTCCCCGGTCGGCAGCTCCCGCGTGCCGCGCTCTTCGTCCCGCACCGGACCGTCCCCGTTCCTCACGCCGGGCCGGGGCCCGCGCCGCGCTGTTTGTAGAGGCTGATCGACACGGTCTTGTCCTCGTCCACGGCGGACGAGACCTTGCCCGCGAGGGCCGAGAGGACGGTCCAGGCGAAGGTGTCCCGCGAGGGGGCGTGGCCGTCCGTGGTCGGCGCCGACACGGTCACCTCCAGCGAGTCGTCCACCAGCCGGAAGACACAGCTGAGCACCGAGCCGGGCACGGCCTGTTGCAGCAGGATCGCGCACGCCTCGTCGACGGCGATGCGCAGATCCTCGATCTCGTCCAGGGTGAAGTCCAAGCGGGCCGCGAGACCGGCCGTGGCCGTCCGCAGCACCGACAGGTAGGCACCCGCAGCCGGCAGCCGGACTTCCACGAAGTCCTGGTTCGCCGCGGGCTCGCCTGCGATCTGGGACACCCTCACCTCCATGGTGGTACAAGCTTTACGGGGCCGAGGGTCATCCCCCGGGAAACCGCGTACGTGGTCGCGCGGCACGCTATCGCGCTCCGGACGTCCCTGTCCCCGGGACCCCAACCCCCTGGCGTCACTCACAGTAAAGCTGTGGATACGCTCCGTGTCTAGAGGGTATGCGGGCCCAAATGGGAAGAGCGCGCGCCGGGTTGACGTACCCAGGCGTCACACGCTCGAACCGTCGGCCGGTCGCCGCCTTCTGAAGTGTCACACGAGCAGGCCTCAGACGAGAACGTGGTCCACGAAGCACCACCGCCAGTCCTCGCCGGGTTCGAAGGTCCGCATCACCGGGTGACCGGACGTCTCGTGGTGATCCGTGGCGTGCCGTCCCGGGGAGGAGTCGCAGCAGCCGACGTGGCCGCAGGTCAGGCAGAGCCGCAGCTGCACCGGGTGCGTGCCGTTGCGCGCGCACTCCGGACAGGTCGGGTGCAGCGGCTCCGGCTCCGGGTGCGGCAGCGCGTCGACGTGCGTGCACTGTTTCATGATTGCCAGATTACGACGGGCGTGCGGGTGACCGCGCGGAAAAAGAGGGCGGGCGAGGATCATGGACGTGATGCCGCTGCTGTTGCTGGTGGCGGGCAGTGCGGCGGTCGCCGGGGCGGCTCGGCGCACACCGCTGCCGGCGCCGCTGCTGCTGGTGGCGGCCGGGTTGCTGGTGTCCTACCTCCCCGGGGTCCCGGACTACACCCTGGACCCCGAGATCGTCCTCCCGCTGGTGCTGCCGCCGCTGCTGTACAAGGAGGGCACCGAGAGTTCGTACCTCGACCTGCGGGCCCAGCTGCGGCCGGTGGCGCTGCTGTCGATCGGGTACGTCCTCTTCGCGACCCTCGCCGTCGGCTGGGCCGCCTATGTCGTCGTACCGGGGCTGCCGCTGCCCGCCGCGCTGGTGCTGGGCGCGGTGGTGGCGCCGACGGACGCGGTCGCGGCCGCGGCGATCGCGCGCCGGGTCGGCCTGCCGTCCCGGATCACCACCATCCTCCAGGGCGAGTCGCTGCTCAACGACGCCACCGCGATCACCGCCTACAAGGTGGCTCTCGGCGCCGCGCTCGGCGAGGGCGCCACCTGGGCGGGCGGCATCCGCGAGTTCCTGCTGGCGGCGGTCGGCGGGGTCGCCGTGGGACTCGTGCTCATGGTGCCGATCCACTGGCTGCGCACGCGGCTGAAGGAGGCGCTGCTCCAGAACACCCTCTCGCTGCTCATCCCGTTCGTCGCCTACGGGGTGGCCGAGCAGTTCCACGGCTCCGGTGTGCTCGCGGTCGTGGTGGTCGCCGTCTACCTCGGGCACCGCGCGTGGGAGGTCGACTTCGCCACCCGGCTCCAGGAGGACGCCGTGTGGCGGATGGTCGCCTTCCTGCTGGAGTCGGCGGTCTTCGCCCTGATCGGCCTGCAACTGCCCCTGGTCCTCAAGGGCCTTGGCGCGTACCGGGGCGCCGACGCCCTCGGTTACGCGGTCGTCGTCTTCCTGGTCGTCGTCGCGGCCCGGTTCGTGTGGGTCTACCCCGCCACCTTTCTGCCGCGTCTGCTCTTCCCCCGGATCCGGGAACGCGAGGAGAACCCCACCTGGCGGGCGCCGATCGTCACCTCATGGGCCGCGATGCGCGGGGTGGTGTCGCTCGCCATCGCCTTCTCGATCCCGCTCACGGTGCACGACGGCGGCCCCTTCCCGCAGCGGAACCTGATCCTCTTCCTGACGTTCGCCACGGTCATCGGCACCCTGGTCGTCCAGGGCCTGACCCTCGCGCCGCTGATCCGCCTGATGCGGTTCCCCGGCCGGGACCGGCAGGCCGAGACGCTCGCCGAGGCCAACGCCCAGGCGCAGGCCTCCCGGGCCGCCGAGAGCCGCCTGGACGACCTCCTCGCCGACGACCGCAACGCCCTGCCGCCTCCGCTCGCCGACCGCCTCCGCCAGGTCCTGGAGCGCCGCCGCAACTCCGTCTGGGAACGCCTCGGGCAGACCAACCCCGTCACGGGCGAGTCCGTCGACGACACCTACCGCCGGCTGTCCCGCGAGATGATCAGCGCCGAGCGGGAGGTCTTCGTCAAGCTCCGCGACCACCGCTATCTGGACGACGAGATGCTGCGCGTCCTGCTCCGCCGGCTGGACCTGGAGGAGGCGGCCGCCTACCGGGAGGCCGGCTGACCCCGGTCAGGACGGCTGAGCCGGTCAGGCCGGCGGGAAGGGGCGGCCCGTCACGACCGCCGCGATGGCCGTCCCGCGCGGGAAGGCGCCCTCCTCGGCGAGGGTGGTGAGCCCGAGGAGCAACTTGGCGACATAGAGACGTTCGACGGGCAGGCCGTGGCGGTCCTCGAAGTTCCGCGCGAACGCCTCCAGCCCTGGTGTCGTACGGGCGTAGCCGCCGCAGTGGAAGCGGTCGTCCAGCGACCAGGAGCCGGTACGGGCGCCGAAGGCACGTTCCTGCAAGGCGCTGACCTCGCTCTCCAGAAAGCCGCCCTTGAGCACCGGTATGCCCAGCGCGCGCTGCCCCGCGGCCAGCCCGGCGGCGAGGCCGGCCAGGGTGCCGCCGGTGCCGCAGGCGACCGCGACGACGTCCGCGCGCCCGCGCAGTTCCTCGCCCAGCGCGCGGCAGCCGTGCACCGCCTCCGGGTTGCTGCCGCCCTCGGGGACGACATACGCCCCCTCGGCACCGGCCGCGCGCAGCACGGCGGCCAGCGTCTCCGGCTCGGCCTTGCGCCGGTACGTCGACCTGTCGACGAAGTGCAGCCGCATGCCGTCGGCGGCGCACTGCGCCAGGGACGGGTTGAGCGGCCGGCCGGCCAGCTCCTCGCCGCGCACCACGCCGGTGGTCGCCAGGCCCAGTAGCCGGCCGGCGGCGGCGGTGGCCCGCAGATGGTTGGAGTAGGCGCCGCCGAAGGTGAGCAGCGGTCGGCCGGCCGCCGCCGCGATGTTCGGCACCAGCTTGCGCCACTTGTTGCCGATGAGTTCGGGATGGATCAGGTCGTCGCGCTTCAGCAGCAGGGTGACCCCCTGCCGGCCGAAGCGTTCGTCCCGGACCTCCTGGAGCGGGGAGGGGATCCGAGGGGCGAGAACATCGACGCTGGTCACCGCTCCATTGTCGCCCGCGGCGCGGGCCCGTGGGGGCGGTTGGATCCCAGCAGCTACACAGTGCTGTGGGGTGAAGCACAGGGGGAGGAGCCGGGCCCGGCTCGCCCGGGGCGGCGATGGCGTCGGGGGCCGTTGTTGCCCTGGGTGGCGGCCGCGCGGGGTCGCGGCTGCCAACCCCTTCAACCGCTGCCTCGGCCACGCCGCCTCCGGCGCCGGGGAGCGTCGGTGCCCCGGGGCGGCAACCCGCCCGCGCCCGTGGCGCTACTCCTTCAGCCGCGCTCCGACCCGCTCCCTCAGCCACGCCATGCCGAAGCCTCGCGGGTCCACCTTTCCCGGCTGCCACTCCCGGTGCCCGATGACCGAGCGTTCCGTCCAGCCGTGCCGCCGGCACACCGCCGCCGCGGCCCGTTCGATCGCGTCCAGCTGCCGCGTCGGCCAGGGGTCCGTCCCGTCGCCCAGGTTCTCGCACTCGAAGCCGTAGAAGTGCCGGTTGCCGTCGGTGTCGGACGCGTGGGCCGGCGGCAGCGCCTTCTCGGCGATCACCGCGCGCAGCACGTCGTCGTCGCCGAGCCCCGCGTGGTTGGCGCGGCCGTAGCCGACCAGGTGGACCGTGCCGTCCTTGGTGATCACTCCGTGGCACAGCGGGCCCGGCAGCCCCGCGTACCCGTCCCGGCAGACGCCCACCGTGTGCGCGCTGCCCCGGGTCACGGTGTGGTGGATCATCACGCCGTGCACGGGCCCCCAGGGCCCCTTGTGGTTGCGGTGGTGGTGGCGCCAGTCACCGACCTCGGCGACCTCCAGGCCCTCTGTGCGAAGAGCGTCCAGAAAGCTGCTCGCGGACATGGGTGGGGCCATGACCGACTCCTTCGTCCCGTGCCGGTGGCCGCGCGGGGCGGCCCTGCTGTCCCCGCACTTCTATCGAAAACGGGCGCGGAATCCCCCACCATGCCCACTAATCCGATGATCCATTCCCGCTCTTTCGGGTAATGGCGCGGCCACGTTCCGTGCTGGGAGGCTCGGTTCCGAGACCAGTGCCCGCTGCGATCCGGCGCTGGGTACACATGGGAGGAAACCTTTTTATGTCGGTAGGCGAAGAGGTCCGCTCGGAGCAGGGCAAGCCGCAGCAGTCCCTCGGGACGGCGGCCGCGCGGAACCTGGCCACCACGACCAAGTCCGTACCGCAGATGCAGGAGATCAGCTCCCGCTGGCTGCTGCGCACGCTCCCCTGGGTCGACGTCCAGGGCGGCACGTACCGGGTGAACAGGCGGCTGACGTACGCCGTCGGTGACGGCCGTATCACCTTTGTGAAGACCGGTGACCAGGTCGAGGTCATCCCGGCCGAGCTGGCCGAGCTGCCGGCACTGCGGGCGTACGAGGACGACGAAGTGCTGACGGAGCTGGCGCGCCGCTGCCGCCAGCGTGACTTCGCCGCCGGGGAGGTGATCGCCGACTTCGGCAACCGGACCGACGAGGTGTACCTGCTCGCCCACGGCCGCGTGGAGAAGGTCGGCACCGGCCCCTACGGCGACGACGCCGTCCTCAAGGTCCTCGCCGACGGCGCCTACTTCGGCGACGAGGCGCTGCTCGACCCGGACGCCATCTGGGAGTACACCGTCCGCGCGGCCACCCCGACCACGGTGCTGATCCTCGGCCGCCAGGACTTCGAGCAGGTCGCGGAGCGCTCCGACTCGCTGCGCGAGCACCTTCAGCAGGTGCGCTCGGTCCCGCAGCAGCGGACCAACAAGTACGGCGAGAAGGAGGTCGACCTGGCGGCCGGCCACTCCGGCGAGCCGGACATCCCGCACACCTTCGTGGACTACGAGCCCCGCCCCCGCGAGTACGAGCTGAGCATCGCCCAGACCGTGCTGCGCATCCACTCGCGCGTGGCCGACCTGTACAACCAGCCGATGAACCAGACCGAGCAGCAGCTGCGGCTCACGGTCGAGGCGCTCAAGGAGCGCCAGGAGCACGAACTCGTCAACAACCGCGAGTTCGGCCTGCTGCACAACTGCGAGTACGACCAGCGGATCCAGCCGCACGACGGCGTGCCCAGCCCGGACGACATGGACGAGCTGCTCAGCCGCCGCCGCAGCACCAAGCTGTTCCTCGCCCACCCGCGCGCGATCGCCGCGTTCGGACGCGAGCTGAACAAGCGGGGGCTGGTCCCGGAGACCATCGAGATCGGCGGCAACCGCATCCCCACCTGGCGCGGGGTGCCGATCTACCCGTGCAACAAGATCCCCGTCACCCCGGAGCGCACGACCTCGATCATCGCCATGCGGACCGGCGAGGCCGACCAGGGTGTCATCGGCCTGAGGCAGTCCGGCATCCCGGACGAGATCGAGCCGAGCCTGTCCGTGCGCTTCATGGGCATCAACGAGCAGGCCATCATCAAGTACCTGGTCACGGCGTACTACTCGGCCGCCGTCCTGGTGCCCGACGCGCTCGGGGTGCTGGAGAACGTCGAGATCGGCCGGTGGAGGTGACGTTTCTGCACGTCGTGGCCGTGTCTCCGCACACCGGCCCGGGTATGTCTCCGGGGTATGCGTCCGGCCGGCCCGGTACCGCCGGTGTCCGCGGACCTGGCGAGGGGGAGACATGGCCGAGTTCATGACGGAGACCGAACGGCGTTCGCCCGCCGTGCCCCGTCCGGGCGCCGAGCCGAAAGCGCCGGGCAGGACGGGCGACGGCGGCGGCACCGGCCCGCTCGACGGGCTGGAGGCGGCGGCCCTGCTGGAGGCGACCCGGGCGATGGTCGACCCGGAGCTGCGGCTGGCGGTCGGTTCGCTGCCCGACTCCATGCGCCGGGTCACGCGCTACCACTTCGGCTGGGAGCAGGCCGACGGCACACCGGCCGCGGGCAACGCCGGCAAGGCGATCAGGCCCGCGCTGGTGCTCGCCGCGGCCGGCGCGCTCGGCGGCCCGGCGGCCCGCGCGGCGGCCGTCCGGGCGGCGGCCGCCGTCGAACTCGTCCACAACTTCACGCTGTTGCACGACGACGTGATGGACCGGGACACCAGCCGCAGGCACCGGCCCACGGTGTGGACCGTGTTCGGGATCCCCGACGCGATCCTCGCCGGTGACGCCCTCCAGGCGCTGGCCCTGCGGCTGCTCGCCGAGGACCCGCACCCGGCCGCCGGCCCGGCCGGGGCCCACCTCGCGGCCTGTGTCATGGAGCTGTGCGCCGGCCAGCACACCGACACCGACCTGGAGGACCGCGCCCCGGACACGGTCACCCTGGACGAGGTGCTGGCCATGGCCGAGGCGAAGACCGGTGCGCTGCTCGGCTGCGCCTGCGCCCTCGGCGGTCTGTACGCGGGCGCGGACGACGAGGTGGTGGCCGCGCTGGACGGCTTCGGCCGTCAGGCCGGGCTCGCGTTCCAGCTGATCGACGATGTCATCGGGATATGGGGCGATCCCCAGCGCACCGGCAAGCCGGCCGGCGCGGACCTGGTCGCCCGCAAGAAGTCACTGCCGGTGGTGGCGGCGCTCGTCTCCGGCACCCCGGCGGCGGCCGAACTCGCCGCGCTGTACGGCAAGCCGTACGCCAAGGGCGAGCCGGTGGACGCCGAGGAGATCGCCCGCACGGCCCTCGCCGTGGAGCAGGCCGGCGGCCGGGACTGGGCGCAGGCCGAGGCGGCCGACCGGATGGCCCGCGCCATGCAGGAACTGGCCCGCGCGGTCCCCGACCCGGAGTCGGCGGGCGGGCTGCTGGCCCTCGCCGAGTTCGTCACCCGGCGCACCAGCTGAGCGCCGTCGCCCCCGGCGGCGCCACGGAACCCGGAGCCCCGGGTCCGCGCGGCTCCTGACCCCGCTCGGACACCGAGGCTCCGGCCAGGCGGGCCCCGCACATCCCCACGGTGTGCGGGGTCCGCCGCTGTCGTACCGGGGACGTAGCGTGGTCCTATGCCGATATCGCCCCGCATCTTCCATGTGACCGAACGCGCACTGTGGGAAGCGGCCCGGGAGCGCGGCACCTACGAGGTGTCGACGCGCGGCCGCACCCTCCAGGAGGAGGGCTTCATCCACTTCTCCACCCATGAGCAGCTCCCGCGCATCGCCGCGCTCCTCTACGACGACTACGAGGGCCCCGACGACCTGGTGGTCCTGGTCGTGGACCCGGCGCGGCTGGGAGCGCCGCTGCGATACGAGGCCGTGGCACCGGGCGGCGAGGAGTTCCCGCACGTGTACGGACCGGTGCCGGTCGAAGCGGTGGTGGATGTCCAGCCCTGGGTCTGATCAGCCCTGACTGCGATCAGTCCTGGGGGCCGGCCGGCAGCCCGCCCGTCTCCGGGTCGCGTCCGGTGAGGCAGTAGAGGCCGCCCGCCGGATCCCGCATCACCGTCCAGTGCGCGCCCGGGCGGACCAGGGCGGCACCCAGCTCCTCGTGCCGGGAGCGCGCCGCCGTGATGTCGGCGCAGGCCAGGTCGAGGTGGGCGGTCGTGGTGGTGGCGTGCTCGTCGTCCAGCCGCTGGAGCAGGATCCGCACCGGCAGACCGGCCGGCGGCACCAGCACCTCGAACTCCGGCCGGGAGCCGGTCCGCCGCTCCCATCCGGTCAGCTCCGCCCAGAACGCGGCCTCGGCGGCGTACCCGGAGGGCGGGATGTCCAGGCACACCTGGTCCAGTCGGCTGCCCGCCACCACCGGCGGCCGGACCGCCTCCGCGTGCCAGGGCACGGCGCAGAACAACTGCCCGCCCGGCGACCGCAGTACGGCCCACCCGTCATGGTCCGCCACCAGCTCCGCGCCGAGCCGGCAGGCCTCCTCGGCCAGCCCCCGTACGTCCTCCACGCACAGGTCGAGATGGGCGCCGCCCGGGCCCTCGGCGACGCCCTGGAGCTTCACACACGGGTCCGCCCCGTTGCCCTTGGCCGGCAGCAGGGTCGCGAACTCCCCGTCCTGACCGCGCGGTTCGGACAGCCGGGTACCGGTGACGGCCGTCCAGAAGGCGCCCGCCTCGGCAAGGCGCTCGGCGGGGCGGTCGATGAAGGCGTACGTCCAGCGAATGATCATGGCGGGGAGTGTAGGCGCGAAGCCGCGCCGGGGTGCGGGGCGTTCACGGCGCGGGCTCACGAAAGCCCCGGGCTGGGATGGGGCGTTCACCGCGCGGACTCACGAAAGCCCCGCCGGTACGCGCCTCTTCACTTCGCGGGCTTCTGGAAGCAGCGCAGCATGTTGCCCGCCGGGTCGCGGAAGGCGCAGTCGCGTACCCCCCACGGCTGGTCCGTGGGCTCCTGGAGCACATCCGCGCCGGACTCGCGCAGCCGCTCCCACAGCGCGTCGCAGTCGTCGGTGGCCAGGATGACCCCGCGCAGCATGCCCTTGGCGAGCAGCTCGGCGAGCGCCTGCCGGTCGGCCGGGGAGGCGTCCGGGTTCGCGCCGGGCGGCTCCAGCACGATCTCCACGTCCGGCTGGAGCGGCGAGCCCACGGTCACCCACCGCATCCCCTCGTAGCCCACGTCGTTGCGGACCTCCAGGCCGAGCACGTCACGGTAGAAGGCGAGCGCCTTGTCGTGGTCGTCCACGGCGATGAAACACTGCGCGAGTCTCACGTCCATGGGATCACGCTAGGCCGGTCGTGCTCTCGGTGCGCGCTGCTCAGTAAAGTCGGCGGCGCGGCCGGGTGAACGTACGGGCCACGCAGGACGGGATCGCCGCCGCCTCCTCGTGCGGACGGGCCCGGTAGGCGCTCGGTGTCTCGCCGACCAGCTCGGTGAACCGGGAACTGAACGAGCCGAGCGAGCTACACCCCACGGCGAGGCACACCTCGGTCACCGTGAGATCGCCGCGGCGCAGCAGCGCCTTGGCCCGCTCGATGCGCCGGGTCATCAGATAGCTGTACGGCGTCTCGCCGAAGGCCTTGCGGAAACTGCGCTGGAAGTGGCCCGGGGACATATGGGCGTCCCGGGCCAGCTCGGTCATGTCGAGCGGCTCGGCGTACTCACGGTCCATCCGGTCGCGTACGCGCCGCAGCCGCACCAGGTCCTCCAGGGTCACGCTTCAGCCTGACACACGGCACTGACAGCGGGCGGCCGGATCCGGTGAGCGCCCGGGCTCAGGGCCGCCGGGCCCCGGCCGAGCCGCGTTCCCATGCCCACACCGCGAGCCCCAGCGCCAGCACCGCGCCGCCCGCCGCCGGGACCGCGGCCCAGCCGCCGAACCGGTACGCGGTGATGCCGAGCATCGAACCGGCCGCGCCGCCGAGGTAGTACGACGTCATGTAGACGGAGGCGATCCGGGCCGGGGGCACGTCCGGCAGGCCGTACACCACACTCATGTTCAGCAGGTGGACGCCGTGCACGGCGACGTCCAGCAGCAGGGCCCCGGCCATCAACCAGACCAGGCTGTGCCCGCCCGGCCACAGCGCCGCGAACCCGGCCATGCCCAGCGCGAGCAGCGCTCCGGTGGCCGTCCGCTGCCGGCCCCGGTCGGCGAACCGCCCGGTCGCCCGGGCCGCGATCGCGCCCGCCGCGCCCACCAGCGCGAACAGCCCGATCGCGGACGAGCCCCAGCCGTAGGGCGGGCCGGCCAGCACGAACGCCGAGGTCGCCCAGAAGGCGCTGAACGCGGCGAAGCAGCAGGCGCCGATCAGGGAACGGCGGCGCAGCACCGGTTCGGAAGCGGCCAGCCGGAGCGTGGCGGCGAGCTGGGCGCCGTAGCCGATCGGCACGTCCGGTGGGGACGACGGGAGCACCCGGACGAGCAGCAGGGCCAGCGCCGCGAGCGTCCCGGCCGCCGCCAGGAACACCGCGCGCCAGCCGAACGCCCCGCCGACCAGCCCGGCCGCCGTGCGGGAGCACAGGATGCCGAGCAGGACCCCGGTGAGCATGGTGCCCATCGCCCGGCCGCGCTCCCCGGCGGGGACGAGGGAGGCGGCGTACGGGATGAGGATCTGCACGACGACCGCGCCGGCGCCCACCAGCACGCCCGCGGCCGTCAGCACCCACAGCCGGGGCGCCGCGCCCGACAGCAGCATCCCTGCGCTGCCCGCGCCCAGCAGGGTCCCGACGAGGCGGCGGCGGGCGACGATGTCGCCGAGCGGCACGATCAGCAGCAGGCCCAGCGTGTAGCCGGCCTGGGTGGCCGTGACCAGCGCTCCGGCCGCGGCCGGGGAGGCGCCGTACGCCGTGGCGATCCGGGGGAGGAGCGGCTGGCAGTAGTAGAGCCCGGCGGCGATCAGTCCGCAGGCGGCGGCCAGCAGCGGGATCAGATGGCGGGGCGGGGAGGCGGCCGGGGCCGGGGCGGTGATCGTGGCGCGGGCGGTCATGGGAGGAACGCTACGGCGAGGGTGGACCGGTTCCGAGATCCAATACCGTCCGCTGGGAGCGGTCCAATTCCCCTTCCCCACCCGAAAATTTCGGATCGTCCGCCGATTTTTGCGAAAGCTATTGACGCCGTTCGCCGCCTCCCCAATCATCCACTCGCTCGAAACTTCGACCTCTGTTCGTTATATCGAACGAACTCCTCACGATGCGAGGTTCCCCATGCTCAGACGAAGGCTCAGCCGCAGGCGCCTGTCCGTGGTGCTCGCCGCCGCGGTCTCGGTCCTTGTTTCGCTGGCGGCGATGCTCGTCGCCATCCCGGCCCAGGCGGCCACCAGCGGGGCCGTCCAAGGTGTCGGTTCCGGCCGGTGTCTCGATGTGCCGAACGCCAGTCAGACGGACGGCGCGCTCCTCCAGATCTGGGACTGCACGGGCGGGACCAACCAGCAGTGGACGCTGACGGACGGCAACCAGCTGACCGTGTACGGCAACAAGTGCCTGGACGTTCCGGGCCACGCCACGACGGCCGGTACCCGGGTGCAGATCTGGACCTGTAGCGGCGGTGCGAACCAGCAGTGGCGGGTGAACTCCGACGGCACGATCGTCGGCGTGGAGTCCGGACTGTGCCTGGACGTGTCCGGCGGCGCCACGGCCAACGGCACGGCGGTGCAGCTCTGGTCGTGCACCGGCGCCGCCAACCAGAAGTGGAGCGGCCTGTCCGGGGCGTCGGCCACGTGCTCCCTGCCGTCGACCTACCGGTGGTCCTCGACCGGTCCGCTGGCGCAGCCGGCGAACGGCTGGGTCGCGCTGAAGGACTTCACCACCGTGACGTACAACGGCAAGCACCTGGTCTACGCGACCACCTCCGACGGATCGTCGTGGGGCACGATGGGATTCAGCCCCTTCACGAACTGGTCGGACATGGCGACGGCCGGGCAGACCGCGCTGCCCCAGTCCGCGGTGGCGCCCCAGCTGTTCTACTTCGCCCCCAAGAACGTCTGGGTGCTGGCCTCACTGGGGTGGGGTACCAACTGGGCCTTCACCTACCGCACGTCCAGCGACCCCACCAACCCCAGGGGCTGGTCCGCGCCGCAGCCGCTGTTCACCGGCAGCCTCCCCAGCGGCGGCCCGATCGACCCGACCCTGATCGCCGACGGCCAGAACATGTACCTGTTCTTCGCCGGTGACAACGGCAGCATCTACCGCGCGAGCATGCCCCTCGGGAACTTCCCGAGCAGCTTCGGCTCCTCCTACACGACGGTCATGAGCGACACGGTGAAGAACCTGTTCGAGGCGCCGCAGGTGTACAAGGTGCAGGGCCAGAACCAGTACCTGATGATCGTCGAGGCGCGGGGCGCGAACGAGCAGCGCTACTTCCGCTCCTTCACCGCCACCAGCCTGACCGGTCCCTGGACCCCGCAGGCCGCCACCGAGAGCAACCCCTTCGCCGGCAAGGCCAACAGCGGCGCCACCTGGACCAACGACATCAGCCACGGTGACCTGGTCCGCAACAACCCCGACCAGACCATGACCGTCGACCCCTGCAACCTCCAGCTCCTCTACCAGGGCAGAAACCCCAACTCCGACGGCGTCCCCTACACCCAACTGCCGTACCGACCGGGTCTGCTCACCTTGCAGCACTGAGCGGCAGCCGACGCTGGAGGGCAGCGGCCGCCCTCCGGCCCAGGTCGCGTCACGCGGCCGCGAGCTGAATCTCGATGGCGAGGGCGCCGAGCGCTTCCTTCTCGGCAGAGTAGATGGCGCGGATGCTGGCGAGCTGCTGCTCGCGGGTGGCGGTCGGGTTGACGTTCGCCGGTCCCTCGCCGTCGAGAAGGGCCTCGAAACCGGAGTACTCGCTGACCCGCAGGACCCTCACCTCGCAGCTCTCGTCCGTGCCCTTGACGCGGAAGCGGATGGTGTCGCCGGCGGCGAGGTCTGCGAGGTGCGGGTATTTCACCCGCACCTCGATCGTCTTGGTGCCCGCGGCGACGAGGTCGAAGTACTGGCGGTAGAGGTTCAGCTCACGGACGCGGCCGGTGGTGTCGGTCATGGCTCGGGGACGCTCCTGGTGGCTGGTGCGGTCATCATGCGGCGGACGCGACAATTCAGCGGGCTCGGGCGATCCTCGTGGATCACATTGCCCGGCACGGGTCCTTCGAGGTCACCTTCCTGGGTGGCATCCTCATCCGCCGCCTGTGAGGGCTGGCCGTCGGCGGACAGGCAAGGGGCCCGCCCGGTGGTACCGGGCGGGCCCCTTTCGGGAGGGAAGGGCTCAGGCCTTCTTGGTCTCCCAGAAGATCTTGTCGATCTGGGCGATGTAGTCCAGAGCCTTCTGGCCCGTCGCCGGGTCGGTGGACGCCTTGGCGGCCGAGAGGGCCTTCAGGGTGTCGTTCACCAGCTGGTGCAGCTCCGGGTACTTCTCGAAGTGCGGAGCCTTGAAGTAGTCGCTCCACAGAACGGAGACGTGGTGCTTCGCCAGCTCGGCGCGCTGCTCCTTGATGACGGTGGCGCGAGCCTGGAAGTGGGGGTCGTCGTTGCCGGCCATCTTCTCCTGCACGGCCTTGACCGACTCCGCCTCGATGCGGGCCTGGGCCGGGTCGTACACGCCGCAGGGCAGGTCGCAGTGGGCGCTGACCTTGACCTTGGGGGCAAACAGGCGGGAAAGCATGGAGCATTCCTTCCTCGTGATCGTCTTCTCAGGTGCGACATTACTCCCTGACGAAGGCGATTTCTCGGGTGCCCCCTAGGGCTTAGGACAAAAGTCCAGGGTCAGACTGAGACTGGTGGAGGAACGGACCGGGGAGGTGCCGGGGATGCCGGAACTGTCGCAGGAGACCGAGCGGGGCAGGGCGGCGGCGCCCTTCGGGCTGGCGGAGGTGACGGGTCCGTCCATGGTGCCCACGCTCCGCCACGGCGACCAGCTCCTCGTGCGGTACGGCAGTGCGGTCCGGGCCGGCGACATCGTCGTACTGCGGCATCCGTTCCAGCAGGACCTGCTGGTCGTCAAGCGTGCCGTGGAGCGGCGCGAGGGCGGCTGGTGGGTGCTCGGGGACAACCCTTACGCGGGCGGGGACAGCACCGACTACGGGGTCGTCCCGGAGGAGCTGATCCTGGGGAAGGCCTGGCTGCGGTACCGGCCGCTGGGGAGCGGTCAGCGCTCCGCGCCCGCGCTGGCCCGCTGGGCGCTGTCGGCCGTACGGCCGCTGCTGCCCGACCGGTCGGCCTCCAGGCGCTTGCGGGCCCGGTAGGCGGCGACGTTCGCGCGGGTCGCGCAGCGGTCGGAGCAGTAGCGCCGGGAGCGGTTGGTGGAGGTGTCGAGGTAGGCGTTGCGGCAGGGCGCGGCCTCGCACAGGCCCAGGCGGTCCACGCCGTACTCGGTGAGGTGGAAGGCCAGGCCCATCGCCGCGATGGCCGCGTAGCCGGCGGTGGCGTTGGACGGGTGGTCGGCGAGGTGCATGTGCCACAGCGGGCGGCCGTCCTCGTCGCGGTGGTCGTGGCCCGAGATCTGCGGCGACACCGGGAACTCCAGGAGCAGCGAGTTCAGCAGGTCCACGGCCAGCGTCTCGTCGCCCTGGTCGGCCGCCTCGAACACCGCGCGCAGCCGGGCCCGCACCGAGCGGAAGCGGGTGACGTCGGCGTCGGTGGCGCGGCGGGCCGCCGACGCGTTGGCGCCGAAGAGGTCGCGGACGGCCTCGACCGAGGTCAGGGAGTCCTTGCCCCGCGCCGGCTCCTCGCTGTTGACGAGGCGTACGGCGTAGTCCGAGTAATAGGCCAGTTCCACTTGTAGTCCTTATGGGCGCTCTGTCGTCGTGGCTGCGGGCGGGTGCGTAACGGACGGGTGCGATCTCAGGGTATTACGTGCCGCCGTGGTGCCGCCGAGTGCGCGAACCTGCGGCCCGTCTCATCATTCGGACGCGTCCATACGTGGGCTTTCCCACGCCGCACGGCCCTTGCCGCCGGCCCGTACGGCCCTGCCGGGCACGCCGGGACCCCCTCGTCTCATGTCGGCTCCGAGCGGCTTTCCGGTTCCGAGATGTGACCTTGCACCTATTGGACTCGTCGTGGGCGCCGTCCGTCCGGTAAGAAGGTTCTTTACACCCCTCATCCGGGGCTCAGGGCGCGTGTGCGGCGCGCCCGTCGCGTATGCGCTCGTACGTATCAGCAATCGGGCCGTGCGCGGTGCCCGCCCACCCCTCACCAGGAGTGGTCGACCCTCAAACCATGCATACCTAAGGGGTAAAACGAAGTGGCAGCGGAGATCGTCAATCCTCGCAGCGACAGCAATACGGACCAGGACGGCGGGGCCGAGCCCCTCGATTCCTTCGATCCGGCGTTCGCGCTGCACCGCGGCGGCAAGATGGCCGTGCAGGCCACCGTGCCGATCCGTGACAAGGACGACCTTTCCCTCGCGTACACGCCCGGCGTCGCTCGCGTGTGCACCGCGATCGCGGAACAGCCGGAGCTGGTCAACGACTACACATGGAAGTCCTCCGTGGTCGCCGTCGTCACCGACGGTACGGCCGTGCTCGGACTCGGGGACATCGGTCCCCAGGCCTCCCTCCCCGTGATGGAGGGCAAGGCCATCCTGTTCAAGCAGTTCGGCGGCGTGGACGCCGTGCCGATCGCGCTCGACTGCACGGGCGTGGACGAGATCGTGGAGACCGTCGTCCGGCTCGCCCCCTCCTTCGGCGGCGTGAACCTGGAGGACATCTCGGCACCCCGGTGCTTCGAGATCGAGCGGCAGCTCCAGGAGCGGCTCGACATCCCGGTCTTCCACGACGACCAGCACGGTACGGCCGTCGTGACGCTCGCGGCGCTGCGGAACGCGGCGCGGCTCAGCGGGCGGGAGATCGGGCAGCTGCGTGCCGTCATCTCCGGCGCCGGCGCGGCCGGTGTCGCCATCGCCAAGATGCTGGTCGAGGCCGGCATCGGGGATGTGGCGGTGGCGGACCGCAAGGGCGTCGTCTCGGCCGACCGGGAGGACCTGACGCCGGTCAAGCGCGAGCTGGCGGGCTTCACCAACAAGGCCGGCCTCACCGGCTCGCTGGAGGACGCGCTCGCGGGCGCGGACGTCTTCATCGGCGTCTCCGGCGGTACGGTCGCGGAGGAGGCCGTGGCTTCCATGGCCAAGGGCGCCTTCGTGTTCGCGATGGCCAACCCGAACCCGGAGGTGCACCCCGAGGTCGCCCACAAGTACGCGGCCGTGGTCGCGACCGGGCGCTCGGACTTCCCGAACCAGATCAACAACGTGCTGGCGTTCCCGGGCATCTTCGCCGGGGCGCTCCAGGTGCGGGCCACTCGGATCACCGAGGGCATGAAGATCGCTGCCGCCGAGGCGCTGGCCTCGGTGGTCGGCGACGACCTCGCCGCCGACTACGTGATCCCGTCGCCGTTCGACGAGCGGGTCGCTCCCGCGGTCACCGCGGCTGTCGCGGCCGCGGCTCGCGCCGAGGGCGTCGCCCGTCTCTGACGCCGTGCCGAACGGCCCCGCCCACTCAGGGCGGGGCCGTTTTTCTTTCCCGCGCCGCGCGGTCCTGCGCCGGACGGGTGTCCCTGCACAAGAGGGCATGTGTCACAGCGTCCCCCTGTTCCGTCGGCTGACCGGCGCACCTATCGTCGGCTGCATGTTCGCTGTCTACGCCGCCCGAATCGACCGCGACCAGCCGCTCGACGGCCTTGAGTTGGGAGAGCGTCCGGCTCCCGAGGCCCGTCCCGGCTGGAGCACCATCAATGTACGGGCCGCCTCCCTCAACCATCACGACCTGTGGTCCCTCAGGGGCGTCGGCCTCCCGGAGGACCGGCTGCCGATGATCCTCGGCTGTGACGCCGCCGGCGTCGACGAGGACGGCAACGAGGTCGTCCTGCACTCGGTCATCGGCCAGACCGGTCACGGGGTCGGTCCCGACGAGCCCCGTTCCATCCTCACCGAGCGCTACCAGGGCACCTTCGCCGAGCAGGTCGCCGTGCCGACCTGGAACGTGCTGCCCAAGCCCAAGGAGCTGTCCTTCGCCGAGGCCGCCTGTCTGCCCACCGCGTGGCTGACGGCGTACCGGATGCTGTTCACCAATGCCGGGGTACGGCCCGGGGACTCGGTGCTGGTGCAGGGCGCGGGCGGCGGGGTCGCCACGGCCGCGATCGTGCTCGGCAAGGCGGCCGGGCTGCGGGTCTTCGCCACCAGCCGGGACGAGGCCAAGCGGAAGCGGGCCCTGGAACTCGGTGCGGTGGAGGCCGTGGAGCCGGGCGCGCGGCTGCCGCAGCGGGTCGACGCGGTCATCGAGACCGTGGGCGCCGCGACCTGGTCGCACTCGGTGAAGTCGCTGCGGCCGGGCGGCACGATCGTCATCTCCGGCGCCACCAGCGGCGACCGGCCCTCGCACGCCGAGCTGACCCGGATCTTCTTCCTGGAGCTGAAGGTCGTCGGCTCCACCATGGGCACCAAGGACGAGCTGGAGGATCTGCTCGCCTTCTGTGCGGCGACCGGGGTGCGGCCCGTCATCGACGAGGAGCTGCCGCTGGACCGGGCCCGGGAGGGCTTCGAGCGGATGGAGTCCGGGGAGCTGTTCGGAAAGATCGTGCTCACCACCTCCTGAGTGCCGCCAGGGTGCCTTCTGAGTGCCCCCGGGTGCCTTCTGAGGTGCCGTCGTACGAGGGAGTGTGAGGGTCGCGGGGGCGGGCCCGGGGTGCCGGGCCCGCCTCTCCGTTCCGTCAGGCGGTCGGGGTGCGGAGTACCGCCGCGATGCGGGCCGCCGCCTGCGCCAGCTGGTGGCGGGTGTCGCGGAGCTGGTCCGCCGTGACCCCGTGGTCGCGGGCCGCGTCGCGGATGTCGTCGCGGAAGCGGTCCAGCAGGCGGTCCAGATCGCGGGCCGGGTCACCGGTGAACTCCTCGTGCGCCCAGGAGGGTTCGTACGCGACCGCGAGATCCTCGGAGGCCGGGGTGTACTCCGGCCGGGGTTCCGGGGGCGCGGTGCGGGCGGAGGTCCGGTCCATGCCGAAGCTCTTGCCGAACTCCTTGCCGAAGTCGCCCAGTTCCCTGGCCAGTTCGGTCAGGCCCTCGCGTACGCCCGTCGGCCAGTCGCCACGGGCGAAGCGGTCCTGCACACGGCGGGCGATGCGCTGCACCTCCTCCTGGGCCTGGGCCCGCGCCCGTGCCTGCGCCTCCTGAGCCTGCCGGCGGGCCCGCTCGGCCTCCTCGCGGGCCCGTCGGCTCTCGTCCTTCGCCCGCCGGGCCTGCTCCTTCCACTCCTGCCTGACCCGGCGCATCTCCTCCCTGGCCGCCTGCCAGGACTCCTTGTCCCGGTACTCACCGGACGCGTCCGACCGGTCCTCGGCCTTCGTGTCCCGGCGGGCCTCGGAGGCGGCCGCGCGCATCTCCCGGCGCAGATCCCCGGCCGCGCCGCGCACATCGGCCTTTATCTCGGCGGCCAGTTCCGCGACCGACTCGCGGATCTCCAGCTCCAGGTCGGCCAGTTCGCCGCTGCGGCCGGCCAGTTCGGCGCGGCCGGCGTCGGTGATGGCGTACACCTTGCGGCCGCCCTCGGTGGTGTGCGTCACCAGCCCCTCCGTCTCCAGTTTGGCCAGCCGGGGGTAGACCGTGCCGGCCGAGGGGGCGTAGAGCCCCTGGAAGCGCTCCTCGAGGAGTCTGATCACCTCGTAGCCATGGCGGGGAGCCTCGTCCAGCAGCTTGAGCAGGTACAGGCGGAGGCGGCCGTGGGCGAAGACGGGAGGCATGTCAGAGCACCTTCTTGTCGGTCGTGCCGTCGGCCGGGGCGTCGCCGGCATCGGTGCCCTGGCCGGGGACGGAATTGTCCCCCGGGGTGGGGTCCGTCCCGGCCGCAGGGGCGTCCTCGTCCTCCCGGGCCGGGCGGCGCAGCAGGGCGATCGAGCCGGAGACGGTGGTGGCCCGGAGCCTGCCGGTGCCCGCGCCGAGCCGGCCGGTGATCTTGTGGGCGCCCCACTGGCCCTGCACCCGCAGTCCGTCGAAGGCGTTGGAGATCCTCCCGCTGGCCGTGTTGGCCTCCACCTCGGCGTCGGCCGGGTGCGGCAGCCGGATGGCGATCTCACCGGAGACGCTGGTGAGGCCGACGTCGGTGGGGCCGTCCGGGTCCAGGTCGATGATCATGGAGCCGCTGACGGAGTCCGCCCGCACGGAGGGGCCGGAGGCCTCGACCACGGTCAGGTCGCCGGAGACCGAGTGGAACCGCAGTTCGCCGGTGACCGCCTGGGCCTCCAGATTTCCGGAGACGGTCTCGGCGCGGACCGGGCCGGAGACGCCGACCAGGGTCGTGTCACCGGTCACCCCCTTGACCACGGCGGAACCGCGGATGCCGGAGACGACGGCGCCGGCGCCGACGACGCCCACCTCCACGCGGGTGTCCGCCGGCACCGCGAGGGAGACCACGGCGCTGCGCCGCCAGCCCTTGCGGTCGAGCCACTTGAGGAAGCCCTTCCAGGGCAGGTCCTCGTAGGCCACCGTCAGGGTGCCCGCCTCGTGGGTGACGATCAGGGGCGGGCCCTCGATCTCCGAGATCTCCAGGCGGGCGGCGCCTTCGTCCGTCCCCACCACGTTCACCGTGCCGTTGACGACGCGGACCTTGAGGTCGGTCACGTCGGTGTCGAAGGTCAGTTTCTGCGGTTCGGCGATGGACCACTCGGACATGGGGACCCCCTTGGGCGATCTGTTCACGACGCGACGCGCCATATCGCGTCCACTGCAAACACGATATATCGCGGTGCCGGGAAGTCAAGACACTCGTTCGGGGGAGGAGTCCGCCGCCCGGGTGCGGGGCGCCTGGCGCAGGGGATCCCGGGGCCGGCGCGTGCGGGGACGCGCCCGCGCGGTTCGGCGCGTGCGCCGGGGTGTGCCGGACCGGCGGAGGCCCGCGCTGCCGGGGGCGTGGCGGACCGATGGGGGCTCGCGCCGCCGGGGTCGGTGCGTTGCATAGGCTGTGGAGGAAGCCATCGCTGGCGTGGATTGATACGCAGGAGACGCACCCCATGTACTTCACCGACCGCGGTATCGAGGAGCTGGAGAAGCGGCGCGGCGAGGAGGAGGTCACCTTCGAGTGGCTCGCCGAGCAGCTGCGCACCTTCGTGGATCTCAACCCGGACTTCGAGGTGCCCGTCGAGCGGCTCGCCACCTGGCTCGCCCGCCTGGACGACGACGAGGACGACGAGTAGGCGGTACGGCCAGGGGGCACGACCGGGCGGCCCGCGGACACGCCCTTCCTTTCCCTCGCCCCCTCCCCCTCCCCTTCCCCGGGAGTTAGCCTTCTCCTTCCATCGGCGAACGGGGGCGTCATGGCTGGAGGGCTCGAACGCATACGGCTGGACGACGGCACCGTCGTCTGGGCCCGGATCGCCGCGACCGGCGACGACGCGCCGGACGGGGGCTACTGGGACACCGGCCTCGGCGACCGGATCATCGACATGGCGGGCGGACTGGCCGGCACCGTCGGCGGGGTCGTGCGCTCCCTGCGCGCCGGTCTGGACACCCCGGCCCCCGTCGAGGTCTCCGTCAGCTTCGGAATCGAACTGACGGCGCAGTCCGGCAAGATCGTGAGCGCCATTGCCGAGGGTGGCGGCACCTCCTCGCTCACGGTGTCCCTGACCTGGACCGAACCCCCGGCATCGGGCGGCGGTGCCGGCCCCGCCGCCGGCCCCCGTCCCGCCGTACCGCCCGGCCCCCCGGCTCCCGCGGCCGGATGAGCGCCTTCGGCGAGATGGTGCGCCCCTCCCTCGCACGCATCGGCGCACCATGTGACGGGTATGCAACGGACCGTGACGCGTACTGGGGGTCGGGGTTCTTCATAGCCCCGGGATGGCTGTTGACCTGCGCTCATGTCGTGGGGAAGGGGGGAGCCGCGGTGTGCCGAGGGGAGAGCGCGATGAGCGTGTCCTGGCAGCAGCGCACCGCCGCCGACGCCTGGGCCGACCGCACCGGCAGCGGCAGCGCCGTCCTCGTGGCACCCCGGCCGGAGCCCGGACAGGTGCCGCGTGATCCCTGGCCCTTCCCCGACCTCGCGCTCGTCCGGGTCACCGGCGCCGAGGACGTGCCCTGCCTGTGGCTCGGCGACCGGGAGGCGGGCCCCGGCACCCCCGTCGGGCTGTACGGCTGGTCCGTGCAGACCGGTGAGCTGGGCATCCGGCATGCCGCCGGGGAACTCGCCGGCTGTGACGCGCGCGCCCTGCTGCTCGCCGGCAGCCTGCCGGTCGGCGGGCTGTCCGGCGGCCCCCTGCTGGACCTGCGGTACGGCTCCGTCGCCGGAGTGATCAAGGGGCGGCGCAGGGAGGAGGGCGTCGCCGTGCCCGTGACCGCGCTGTACGAGTTACTGGACCTGCGTGAAGGGGCCCGCGTGGTGCGCGACGTCCTGCGCGCGCACGACCTGCACCACCTCGGCCGCCTCGACGACGCCGGACCCGCCCCCGCCTGGCAGCCCGACTGGACCGCCGTACAGCGCTCCCTGCCCGGCCACGCGCCCTCCGTCTCCGGAATCACCGCCGAACTGCGCACGCGGCTCTACGGCCATCTCGCGCAGCTTCCGCCGCCGGCCGGTCCCGGCGAGGTCGTCCACCTCGTGGAGGACGTGAAGGAACAGGTGCGCGGCGAACGGCTGCGGTCGCTGCTGCTGCGCCGCGTGCGCACCTGGCGCGAGGGCGCCGGGCTGCTCTCCGGGCTGCGCACCCTGGAGCCGGGCGGCGGCGGCACGCTGGTCGACCTCGACGCCGTGCTGTTGTACGCGGCGAAGGTCCTGCGGAAGACCGGGCGGGAGCGGGCCGGGGAGGTGCCTCCGGAGCGGTTGCGCGCCTTCTCCGACTGGATCGCCGCCCAGGCCGCCGGCCATCACAACTGGGCGGTCGGCGAGGCCGTCCGCAGCCTGCTGGAGGGCATCGGGACCGCGGAGGACGACCCTCCGGCGCCGGGAACCGGCCGGTGGCCGGCGGAGCCAGGGGGCGGGCAGCCGGACCCGGCGGGCGGGCTCGGCCGGCAGCGCGCGGAGGCGCCCTCGCACACCGGCCTCGCGCACCCGCAGGTGCCGGCCCAGCAGGGCGGACCGCTGCCGGGCGCGCCGGTCGAGCGACAGGACACCCCGGCCGCCCTGCCCGCCCCACGGGCCCCCGCCACCGAGTGGCGCCGGCCGCCGGTGCCCGCCGTGGTGCCCCCCTCGGCCACCCGTACCGATGTGCTCGTCAAGGTCGGGGCGCCGATGTACGACGGCCGGTACCCGTGGAGCGTGCAGCTGATCTACGACGGCCAGGACGTCACCCCGGTCGCCGCCGACGACCGCGGTGTGCGCGCCGAGGAACTGGCGGGGGTGCTGCGGGAGCCGCTGGCGCTGGCGCTGAGCCAGGGGGACCACGGGGAGCACCTGGCCGCGATCGAGGTGTTCCTCCCGCGCAGGCTGTTCGATCTGCCGGTGGACGAGTGGCAGTTGCTGCCCGGCCCGGCCGGCGGGACGGACGACGCCGGTGCGGACGCCGGCCTCGGGAGCGAGGGCTTCCCCTACGCCATGGACGCCATGGAAGACATGGATGCCCTGGACGACATGGACGACGCGTTCGTGGACGAGCGGGCCATGCCGCTCGGGATGCGGCGGACCGTCGTCGTACGGGACGTACGGCGCAACAGCCGGCCGCCCTCCCCGGAGTGGCGCCGGCGCTGGAAGGGCGCGCAGCGCGGGCCGTTGGCGCACGAGCCGCTGCACGGGCGGCCGCCCGGCGCGGGCGCGGCCGACGGGGGCCCGGCGGAGGGGCATCCGCCGGGTGTGCGGGCCGGGGGCAGGTACCCGTACTACGGCGTGCTGTCCGCGATGGGTGACGCGAGCGTGCCGGTCTACTGCGGACCGGTCGGCAGTGGCGAGGGGCTGGCGGCGATGAAGGACGCGCTGATGGCCGGGCACTCGGTGGTGCTGTGGCGCCGGGACCGGCACGACCACGACGAGTGCCGGGACTTCCACCGGCAGGCCACCGGTCTGCTGGAACTCGCCGGGCACGCCGACGGGTTGCCCGGCCCGGTGCGCGACCTGCGCATCCGGTTGTCCGACCCGGACACCGCCCGCGCCCAAGGCTTGCGCGGCAAGCTCGCCGTACTGGTGGACCCGCCGGACCGGCCCCCGTACGCGGCGGAGGCCATGCGCCCGCCGCCGCTGGCCGCGCCCGGTGGCTGACCCCGCGCCGGCCGCCCGCGTCGCCGTCAACTCGCGCGCGTCGCAAGCCTGTTCGGCGGGCCGGATGACGGGAACCGGACGTGCCGAAGCCCGGCGGGCGGCGGCGGTGGGCGGTAGCCTCGTACGTCGGACGGCCGGGCCCGCTGAATGATCACCAGAGCCGGGAGGAGCCCAAGGTGAACGACTGGCGGATCTACCGCGGAGTGGGTCAGCCGCACGACGGCATGCGGCGGTTGCCGGCCCCGCCGCCGTGGCGGGACTTCGCGACGTCCCGGCAGGCCCCGCAGGACACGGCGGACCCGGTGGACGGCGGGGCGGAGACCGACCCGAGCAGCGCGCGCCGGCTGGGTGTGCGCCGCCGCCTCGTCGAGAACTACGCGCCCCGGCCCGCCGAGGTGGACGCCGTCAACGCGGCCCTGTACCTGCGCCGGCCCCTGCTGGTGACGGGCAACCCGGGCACCGGGAAGTCCACCCTCGCCTACGCCATCGCCCACGAGCTGGGCCTGGGCAAGGTGCTGCGCTGGCCCATCGTCAGCCGTACGGCCCTCCAGGACGGCCTGTACCGGTACGACGCCATAGCCCGGCTCCAGGACGTCCAGCTGGAGCGCGCCCGGGGCGGCGGGGAGACGGCCGGAGGCGGCTCCGGCATCGGCTCGTACATCCGGCTCGGCCCGCTCGGCACCGCGCTGCTCCCCGCCGAGCAGCCGCGCGTCCTGCTCATCGACGAACTCGACAAGAGCGACCTCGACCTCCCGAACGACCTGCTCAACACTCTGGAGGAGGGCGAGTTCTCCATCCCCGAGCTGGAGCGGCTCGCCGACCGGGAACCCGTGGTCGAGGTGCTCACCCACGACGGCGACCGGGTCGCCGTGCGCGGCGGCCGCATCGCCTGCTCCGCCTTCCCGGTGATCGTGCTCACCTCCAACGGCGAGCGCGACTTCCCCGCCCCGTTGCTGCGCCGCTGCGTCCAGCTGGAGCTGGACCCGCCCGGCGAGGAACAGCTCACCGCCATGGTCGAGGCCCACCTCGGCGCCGCGGGGGTCGCCGCGGGCGCCGATCTGATCCGCCGCTTCCTGGAGCGCGAACCCGGCGAGGTGCTCGCCGCCGACCAGCTCCTCAACGCCCTGTTCCTCACCCAGCACGACCCGCACGCCCAGGGCCTCACCAGGGAGCGGATCGCGGAGATGCTCATGCAGCCGCTCGACCGTACGAGGTGAGGGGCCGATGCCGGGGATGCGCCGGGACCGCCTGGACGAGCTGATCCACCAGCTGCGCCGGGGCGGACTTCAGCCGACCGCCGAGGACGTCGCGGACGCGCTCTGGCTCGCCGGGCAGCTCGGCACCGCCCCGCCGGGCGCGCCGGCCGGACCACCCGGATCCGATGCGGCCGCGCCGCAGGGCGGGGCGCCCGCCGACCCACCCCTCGGCGCCCATGATGAGCCCGGC
Source organism: Streptomyces sp. NPDC001606 (assembly GCF_053596835.1). NCBI lineage: Bacteria > Bacillati > Actinomycetota > Actinomycetes > Kitasatosporales > Streptomycetaceae > Streptomyces > Streptomyces sp. NPDC001606. The sequence goes on along the minus strand of NZ_JBSFHC010000002.1, from coordinate 505,947 downwards.
AGCCCGCCGCCCCCGCCCCCGTCCGTCCCGGACCTCCCCGAACCCGCCGTCCAGCTGGCCGCTCCGAGCCCCGCCCCGCCGTCCCGGCCCGCCCCCGCCCGCCTCTCCGGCCGTCCGCCCTCCGACGCCGCCCCCGCCTCCTTCCCCGTGCGCGCCCCCGCCGCCGGCGCGCTGCCCGGGCTGCTCGCCCTGGAGAAGGCGCTGCGCTCCCTCGGCCGCTACCGCACCGCCGTCCGGCCCGGCCGGGACGAGCAGCGCGTCGACGAGGAGGCCACCGCCGAGCGCGCCGCCGCCAGCGGCATCCTGCTGCCCGTCCTGCGGCCCGGCCGCCGCCGGCGCTGCGACGTCCAGCTGCTGATGGACACCGGGCCCGCCATGGCCGTATGGGGGCAGATGGTGGAGGAGCTGCGGCAGGCCTGCCAGCAGTCCGGCGCGTTCGCCTCCGTCCGCGTCCACCACCTGTACGCCGACGACTCCGGCAGCCCGCTCGTCGGTACGACCGCCGGTCCCGGCCGGCACACCCGGCTGCGCCCGGCCGAGGAACTCCACGACCCCAGCGGCCGCCGGCTCACCTTCGTCATCAGCGACTGCGTCGGCCCGCTGTGGCAGAACGGCACCGCCCAGCGGCTGCTGCACGCCTGGCCGCGCTCCGCCCCCGTGGCCGTGGTCCAGCCGCTGCCGCCCCGCCTGTGGGGCCGTACGGCGCTGCCGGCCGAACCGGGAGTGCTGGTCCGCGCCGGGGAGAGCGGCGGACGGCTGGACTTCGTGCCCGAGGACGAGCCCTGGGAGGAACCGCCGCCCGGCGCCCGGCCGGTGCCCGTGCTGCAACCCACCCCGGAGGCCTTCGAGGCGTTCGCCCGGGTGCTCGCCGCGACCGGGCCGGTCAGCGGGCCCGCCTGGGCCGGCTTCGCCCACCCCGCCACCGCACCGGCGGCGGCCGGCACCGCCCCGGCCGCCGCGCCGCCGCGCAGCGACGACGACCTGCTGCGCGCCTTCCGCGCGAGCGCCTCGCCCGGTGCCCTGCGGCTCGCCGTCTACCTCGCCGCGGCGCCGCTCACCCTGCCGGTGATGCAGCTCGTCCAGCGCGCCATGCTGCCCGACACCGGACCCATGGAACTGGCCGAGGTGCTGCTCGGCGGTCTGCTCCGGCAGCTGCCCGGCACCGAGCACCAGCCGTGCTTCGCCTACCCGCCCCGGGTGCAGGACCTGCTCCTGTCCTCCCTCGGCCAGGACGCCGCCGGGCTCGTCCTCAAGCACTGCTCGGCCTATGTGGAACGGCACTTCGGCAAGGGCACCCGCAACTTCGCCGCGCTCGCGGCGGCCCGGCTCGCGGACGGCGCCGGGGAGACGGGGGACGCGGCCGGCACCGGGGAGGGCGCGGACACCGGGGACGGCGGCGGCGTGGAGGCCGAGCTGTTCGCCCGTATCCCGGCCCGTGTGCTGCGCTTCTATCTGCCCGACCTGGTCACGCCGGACCCGCTGACCGAGGCCGAGCGGCTGCTCGCCCAGTGGCGGCGGCTGGCCGACCCGGAGGCGCTGCGGCGCGCCCGGGACCAGCTCCGGCTCGCGACCGCCGGCACCGGCTCCGCGCCGGTCGCCGACCCCGGCGGGCGGTTCCGGGCCCATCTGGTCCTCGGCCGGGTGCTGCGCGCGGAGGCGGGTACGGCAGCCGCCCGCACGGAGGGACGGCGGCCGCAGCTGCTCCAGGAGGCCGCCGGCGCGCTCGCCGCCGCGCACGCAGAGAGCCTGGCCGACGGCCCCGAGCGGGCCGCCGCGGCCCTGGAACTCGCCGCCTGCCGACGCGAGCTGTGGCAGCTGACGGCGGACGACGCCCACCTCACCACCGCCCTCGACGTCCTGGCCCCGGACACCCCGCCCTGGCCCGAGGTGACCGAGCGGGCCCGCCGGTGGCTCCGGGACACGTATCCCGACGACGGGGAACGCCCGGCAGCCGGGGCACCGCCCGCTGCCGACGCCCCGACCCCCGCCGCCGCACGGACCGCCGACCGTCCTTCCGGAGCCGGTGAGCCGCCGGAGGCCGGTGTGCCGTGGCAGGCCGGGGTGGAGCGGGAGCGGCTCGTGTTGCGCGGCCGGTTGCTGATGGACCTGCGGCGGCCCGGTGCCGCCACCGCCGAGCTGCGCGAGGGCTGCGCGCTGCTGGCGGCGGAGGGCGCCACCGACGCCGTACGCGCGCCCGTGCTGCTCGATCTCGCGCGGGCGCTCGCCGCGGCCCGGGCCGAGGACGCGGAGGTGCGGCAGGCGCTGCGGCAGGCGCGGCGGGCCGCCGGGGAGGACCCGGCGCTGCTGGTGCCCGCGCTCGCCGAGCTGGCCGCGTTCCACGCCGGGGCCGGCGAGCACACGGAGGCCGACGCGCTGTACGAGCGGGCCGTGCTGCTGGCACCGGCCGACAGCGAGCCACGCCTGCGCCTCCTCACCGCCTGGGGCGAGTCGCTGCTCGGACGGGCCTCGGCGGCGGACGGCGCGGGCACCGTGGACCGGGCCGAGTACGTGCTGCGGGAGGCGCTCACCGCACTGCCCGCCCGTTCCGCGCAGCGCGGCCGGCTCCAGGGGCTGGTCGCCAGCGCGCTCGCCCAGCGGTTCCGCCATCTCGGCTTTCTGCCGGACCTGTTCGAGAGCCGGCACCTGCTCGGCCAGGCGGTGCGCGCGGCGGCCGACGCCGCCGTACGGGCCGAGGTGTGGCTCCAGCTGGGGCGGGTCCGGCTGGAGGGCTGGTACCACGCGGGCGCGCCCCTGCTGACCGACGCGCTCCAGGCGTACGAGAACGCCGAGCGGGAGGCCGTCGCGGCGCACGGTGCCGATCCGGGCTCGGTGACGGCCGCGCGCGCCCGGTACGGCAGCGGGGCGGTGCTCGCCCTGATGGGGCGGCCCGGCGCGGCTCAGGGTGCCTTCCGGGCGGCGCGCCGGCAGTGGCAGCGGCTGGTCGGGGCGCTGTACGACGTGGACTGGGCCGATGTGGAGCGGGCCCGGCGGGCGGAGCGGCAGCCGCCCCCGGCGGACGCCCGGTCGCTCTCGGCGGGGGAGTGGCGGGAAGTCGCCCCACCGTGGTGGCCGTGGACCGAAGAATGGCGCAACGCGACGGAACTTGACCGGAGTTGAGCCCTCCCGGGTTTCTGGTTCGGGCCTGTCGGGAAGAAGTCGGCAGCCACTGCGGCTGCGCGGGGCGGGCGCGGGGCAGGGAGGAGCCGAGGTGGGGGAGCCAATGACACGGGCGGCCGGGCTCGGCGAGCACGCCGTACGGCCCGTGGTCCCGCCCGACCTCACCGATGTCGACCTGCGGACTCTGCGGGCCATGGACGATCCGGCGCTGCTCGCGGCGGTGGCCGGGGTGCTGGCCGATCCGGAGGGGCTCGGCCGGGTCTGGTACACGACCGACACCGACACCCTCGTGCCGGGCGGAGTCACCGGGCATATGTTTTCGGCCGGTCATACGCGCCGCGCGCCGACGCGGTCCTTGCCCGGCACGGACACGGTGGCATGACCCCCGGGTCACCCGGCTCCGCCGGCCCACCGGCACGTCCGGCTCCGGCCGCGCCCGCCGGGTTCGCCGGGCCCTCAGGGTGTGCCGCGCCCGCCGGGTTCGCCGGTCCGGCGGAAGCCGTCGCTCCGGCGGAAGCTCTCGCTCCGGGAGAAGCCGTCCCCGGCCTCACCCCCGTCCCCCTGCCGGCCGGCACCCTCGCCGCCTTGGCCCGGGCCCAGCCGCTGCCCCGGGCCACCGCAACCCTGCTGGCGGCCCTGCACGCCCGGCGGATGCTGCTGCTCAAGTCGCTGCTGGTCCGGGCCGAACGGGACCGTTCGGCGCTGGACGGGGCGGTGCGGCGGCGGTTCGAGGGTGACTGGGCGCTGCTGGAGCGGGCGGAGCGCGCCGACCCCGCCGCCGTCCGGGCGGTGCTCGACTATCCGACGACCGGCGCCTGGCTGGCCGCCGCGCTCGCCGCGCCCGAAGGGCCGCCCTTCGAGGACCGCCTCGCCGGACTCGGCGCCCTCGCCGTGGCCGCGGCCGTCCGCGCCGGCTGCCGGTTCACCACCACCCGCGCGCTGCCGGCCGGCACCCTGTGCCTGCCCGGCCTCGGCCTGCTGCGCGGCGCCCGCGGCCCGGCCCGGCTGAGCGGGCGCGGCGGCGCTCTGCGGATCACCGACGGCGCGGGCCAGACGCTGCGGCTGCCCGGTGCCGTACCGGCCGGACCCGGCACCCGGTGGGCCCCCGACGGCACCCTCGCCTGGTCGGCGCTGCACACCCTGCCCGGCTCCACCGCCGTACTCGACGACCTGGACCCCTACCGGGTGCCGGACGGCGGCATCGGGCCGGCCGCGCTGCCCGCCGCCGAGCGGCCGTACTCCGACCCGGCCGGCTGGGCCGCCCGCTGGCGGCACGCCCAGGCCCTGCTCGCCGCGACCCACCCGGCCCGCGCCACCGAGACGACCGCCCTGCTGCGCGCCGTCGTCCCGCTCGCCCCGCACACCGGCGCCGGGCCCCCGATGAGCGCCACCCTGCGGACCGCGCCCGGCGCCGTCCTGGCCCAGCTGCCGGCCGACCGGCGCGAGCTGGTGGAGCTGCTGGTGCACGAGACCCACCACACCAAGCTGGCCGTCCTGGACGAGCTGGTGCCGCTGTGCCGGCCCGGCGGCAGCCTGCACCGGGTGGCCTGGCGGCGCGACCCGCGGCCCGTCCCCGGCGTGCTCCAGGGGGCCTATGCGCACCTGGCGCTGATGGACCTGTGGTCCAGGGCGCGCACCGGAGCCGCCTGGGTGTGGCGTCGGCGCGCCGCCGAACGGTTCGACGCCTGCCAGGAGCAGGTCGCCGAGGCCTTGTCGGCGCTCGCCGGGTCCGATGAACTGACCCCCCACGGAAGGGAGTTCGTCCGGCACATGGGCCGTCACCACGCGCGCCTCGCGGGCGCCGCCCGACAGCCCGGATGACGCTCCGTGGAGGGGTTATTGCGTTACGTTATGCGTTATGCGTTGTGCGCGCGGCTGCCCGTGAGGCCGGCAGCCGCCGGAACAGGGAGCGGCGATGGCGGAACAGCGGCGACCGGTCGCCACGGACGCGGCGGCACCCGAGCATGTGCTCGTGGTCTTCCCGGGCTACCACCGCTCTTGGGCGGCATGGATCGCGCAGTGCCTGGAACGGCACGGGCGCCGGGCCACCCTCCAGCGCTGGGACCCGCCGCGCGAGGTGCCGCTGGAGGACTCGCTCGGCGATCTGCTGCTGGCCAGCGGCCAGGTGCTGCTGGTCCTCAACGACTGGTTCTTCGAGCTGGGCCCGCGCCCGCCGGGCGAGTGGAACGACGCCCTGCGCGGCTTCGTCGCCGCGCACGCCGACCGGTTCGCCGCGGTCAACCTCACCAACCGCCCGCTGCTGCCCGCCACCGCCGTACTGGAACCGGCCAGCCTGTGGGCGCTGAGCGAGGAGGCCGCCGAGGAACGCCTGCTGCGCCGGCTCGGCATCGAACCCCTCGCCCGCCCGCGCCCGGTGCCGGGCCGCATCCGCTACCCCGACGAGCGCTGCGAGATCTGGGGCGAGGTGCCCCGCCGCAACCCGCGCTTCACCGGCCGCGACGACCTGCTCGGTGAACTCCAGCAGCGGCTCGCCGACGCCGAACGCGGAGCCGCCGCCTGCACCCTGGTCGGCATGTCCGGCATCGGCAAGACCCAGCTCGCCGCCGAGTACGCGCACCGCTTCAGCACCGACTACGACCTGGTGTGGTGGGTCAACTCCGACGACCGCACCATCCAGCGCGACCGCCTCGGCGAACTCGCCGTCGAACTCGGCCTGCGCGCCGGCAGCGAGCCCGGCGAACGCATCCGCGCGGTCCGCAACGCGCTGCGGCGCGGCGAGCCGTACGGGAACTGGCTGGTGGTCTTCGACGGCTGGGACGACATCGAGGGCGTGAGCGGGCTGCTCCCGCAGGGCACCGGACACGTCCTGATCACCTCCCGGAACCGGGGCTGGAGCGAGCACACCGACGTCCTGGAGATCCCCGCCTTCCTGCGCGCCGAGTCCACCGGCTATCTGATGCGCCGCGCCCCGCACATCTCCGCCCGCGACGCCGACGAGGTGGCCGCCGAGTTCGGGGACGTACCGCTGCCGCTGGTGCAGGCCGCGTCCTGGCTCGGCGAGTCCCGGATGGAGGTCGCCGAGTACCTGCGCATGGTGCGCGAACGCCGGCTGTCCACCGTCGATGAGCCCGTCACCGGCGAGGGCTTCCCGCAGTCCTCGCTGACCTCCTGGGCCATACTGCTCAACCGGCTGCGCCGCTCCCAGCCACAGGCCATCGACGTGCTGGGACTGTGCACCTCCTTCGCCCCCGGCCGCATCCCGCTGGGCCTGATCCGCGCCTACCCGCGCGCCGAACTCCCCGACGAGCTGCGCTGGATGGCCACCGACCTGCCCGCCTGGACCCGGGCGCTGGACACCCTGGTCAGCTACTCGGTGCTCACCCGGGAGACCCGCGGTCCGCTGGCCGCCGAGATGGGCCCGCACCAGGAGTCCGTGCACATGCACCGGCTCGTCCACGACATCGTCTCCAAGCTGACCGGCGACAGCAGCCGGGAGGTGCACCGGCGGGCGGTGCGCACCCTGCTCGCCGAGGCCGACCCCGGCAACCCCGCCGACAGCCGCAACTGGCCGCGCTACGCCGAACTCCTGCCGCACCTCGCGGCCTCCGGCGCGCTGGAGAGCCGCCAGCCGCGCGTGCAGGAACTCGTCCTGAACTGCCTGCGCTACTGCTCCCGCAGCGGCGAGTACAGCGGCGGCCTGGAACTGGCCCAGCAGGTGCGCGAGCACTGGTCCCGGTTCATGGAGCCGATCGACCAGCCGATGCTCGACCTGGCCACCCAGGAGGGCAACATGCTCCGCAACAGCGGCCGGTTCCGGGAACTGTACGAACTCCACCGGGGCGTGCTGGGGCAGCTCCAGGCCGCGCCCCGGCGCAACGAGATCGGCGAGCTGGCCAGCAAGGCCGCCCTCGCCTCCGGGCTGCGCTCGCTCGGCCGCTACCAGGAGGCGTACGACCTCCAGCGCGAGGTCCTGGAGGGCAACGAGCGGCTGCTCGGCCCGGACGAGCCGCCGACCCTGGTCGCCCGGCACAACCTCGGCGTCAGCCTGCGCATGCTCGGCCGGTACGCGGAGGCGCTGGACCTCGACCTGGAGACCCTGGCGCTGGGCGAGAGCGTGCTGCGCGCCCGGCACATCAACACCCTGCACTCGGGCAACGCGGTCACCCACAGCCTCCGGCTGCTCGGCCGCTACCGCGAGGCGCTCGCCCGCCAGGAACCCGTCGTACGGCTCCATGTGCAGGTGCTCGGCCCCCGGCACCCGCAGACCCTCGAAGCCCGCTCCCAGCTGGCCATGTGCCGCCGCCGGGAGGGCGGCAACGCGCCGGACGTCGGCCCGGCCATGGCCGGCCTGCTCGACGAACTGATCCAGCTGTACGGCCGTGAGCACCACCGCACGCTGGGCTTCCTCACCAACTACGGCAACTTCCTGCGCGAACACGGCGATCTCAGCCAGGCCCGGGAGCTGATCGACGAGGCGGAGGCGGGCTACCGGGCGCTGCTCGGCCCCGCGCACCCCGTCGCCACCGGCATGCTCTCCAACACCGGGCTGGTGATGCAGGCGGCCGGCGAGCGGGCCGACGCGCTGGCCATGTTCGAGGCCGCGCTCGCCGGGCTCAGCGCGACGCTCGGTCCGGACCACCCCTGGGTGCTGGGCTGCGCCCTCAACGCGGCCGGCGCGCGCAACCTCAACGGGCGGATCCCGGAGGCGGTGGAACTGAGCCGGGACAGCCTGCGCCGGGTGCGGCACATGCTGGGACACGAGCATCCGCTGACGCTGTCCTGCCAGGTGGCGCTCGCCGCGGACCTGCGCGCCGCGAACGAGCAGGAGGAGGCGGGCAAGCTGGAGGAGGACGCCCTGCTGGCCCTCACCCGCACCCTGGGCGCCCAGCACCCCCACACCATCTCCTCCCGCCAACGCATCCGCCCCTACTGGGACTTCGAGGCCTACATCGGCTGAAGCGCCCCCCGGGTAGGCGAAGGGCCCGGTACCGAGTACGAAACTCGGCACCGGGCCCTTGATGCAGCTAAGCCGCCGGAGGCTTACGCCTCGAAGACCTCACGCACCAGCTGCTCCTGCTCCGCCTGGTGCCGCTTCGCGGAACCCACCGCCGGGGACGAACCGTGCGGACGCGAGATGCGCCGCAGCCGCTCGCCGGCCGGGATGTCCGCGCCGACCGCCAGGTCGAGGTGGTCGATCAGGTTGAGCGCGATGAACGGCCACGCACCCTGGTTCGCCGGCTCCTCCTGCGCCCACAGGTACTTCTCGGCGTTCGGGTACTTCTTGATCTCCGCCTGGAGCTCGGCACCCGGCAGCGGGTACAGCCGCTCGATACGGATGATCGCGGTGTCCGTGACGCCTCGCTTCTGCCGCTCGGCCTCCAGGTCGTAGTAGACCTTGCCCGCGCAGAAGACGACCTTGCGGACCGCGGCCGGGTCGACCGTGCTGTCGCCGATGACCGGGCGGAACTCGCCGCTCGTAAACTCCTCCGCCTTCGACGCCGCGGCCTTCAGACGCAGCATCGACTTCGGGGTGAAGACGACCAGCGGCTTGTGGTGCGGGTTGTGCACCTGCCAGCGCAGGAGGTGGAAGTAGTTCGACGGGAGCGTCGGCATCGCGACCGTCATGTTGTTCTGGGCGCACAGCTGGAGGAACCGCTCCGGGCGGGCCGAGGAGTGGTCCGGGCCCTGGCCCTCGTAGCCGTGCGGCAGCAGCAGGACCACACCGGAGGTCTGGCCCCACTTCTGCTCGGCCGAGGAGACGAACTCGTCGACGACGGTCTGGGCGCCGTTGACGAAGTCGCCGAACTGGGCCTCCCACATCACCAGCGCGTCCGGGCGGGCCAGGGAGTAGCCGTACTCGAAGCCCATCGCCGCGTACTCGGACAGCAGCGAGTTGTAGACGTTCAGCCGCGCCTGGTCCTCGGAGAGGTACTGGAGCGGGGTGTACTCCTCGCCGGTCTCCCGGTCGATCAGCACCGCGTGGCGCTGGCCGAAGGTGCCGCGCTGGGAGTCCTGGCCCGCCAGGCGGACCGGGGTGCCCTCCAGCAGCAGCGAGCCGATGGCGAGGGTCTCGCCCATGCCCCAGTCGATGGTGCCGTCCTCGACCATCGCCGCACGCCGCTGCAACTGCGGCTGGAGACGGGGGTGGACGGTCATGTGCTCGGGCACGCTGACCTGGGACTCGGCGATCCGCTTGACGACCTCGGCGGAGATCGCGGTCGGCACCGCGACCGGGAAGCCGTCCTGCGGGGCCTCGGCGGCGCCGCCGGCCGGCTGCGCGGTGGCCTCGCGGACCTCGGTGAAGACCTTCTCCAGCTGGCCCTGGTAGTCCTGGAGCGCCTGCTCGGCCTCTTCCAGGGTGATGTCGCCGCGACCGATCAGGGACTCGGTGTAGAGCTTGCGCACCGAGCGCTTCTTGTCGATCAGGTCGTACATCAGCGGCTGGGTGAAGGCCGGGTTGTCCGACTCGTTGTGACCGCGGCGGCGGTAGCAGATGAGGTCGATCACCACGTCCTTGTTGAACGCCTGGCGGAACTCGAAGGCGAGCCGCGCGACGCGGACCACGGCCTCCGGGTCGTCGCCGTTCACGTGGAAGATCGGGGCCTCGATCATGCGGGCCACGTCCGTCGCGTACATCGACGAACGCGAGGACTCGGGGGCCGCGGTGAAGCCGACCTGGTTGTTGATGACGATGTGGACCGTGCCGCCGGTGCGGTAGCCGCGCAGCTGCGACATGTTCAGGGTCTCGGCCACCACGCCCTGGCCCGCGAAGGCCGCGTCGCCGTGGATCGCCACCGGCAGGACGGTGAAGTCCGTGCCGCCCTTGTTGATGATGTCCTGCTTGGCGCGGGCGACGCCCTCCAGGACCGGGTCCACCGCCTCCAGGTGGGAGGGGTTGGCGACCAGGGAGACCCTGATCTGCTCGCCGTCGAGGCCGGTGAAGGTGCCCTCGGCGCCCAGGTGGTACTTGACGTCGCCGGAGCCGTGCATCGACTTCGGGTCGAGGTTGCCCTCGAACTCGCGGAAGATCTGCGCGTACGACTTGCCGACGATGTTCGCCAGCACGTTCAGCCGGCCGCGGTGGGCCATGCCGATGACGACCTCGTCCAGGCGGGACTCGGCCGCGGAGTCGATCACCGCGTCGAGCAGCGGGATGACGGACTCGCCGCCCTCCAGGGAGAAGCGCTTCTGGCCGACGTACTTCGTCTGGAGGAACGTCTCGAACGCCTCCGCGGCGTTCAGCCGGCGCAGGATGCGCAGCTGCTCCTCGCGCTCCATCTTGGAGTGCGGGCGCTCCACCCGGTCCTGGATCCACTTGCGCTGCTTGGGGTCCTGGATGTGCATGAACTCGATGCCGGTGGTGCGGCAGTACGAGTCGCGCAGCACGCCGAGGATGTCGCGCAGCTTCATCATCGACTTGCCGGCGAAGCCGCCGACGGCGAACTCGCGCTCCAGGTCCCACAGGGTGAGGCCGTGCTCGACGATGTCCAGGTCGGGGTGCTTGCGCTGCTTGTACTCCAGCGGGTCGGTGTCGGCCATGACATGGCCGCGGACCCGGTAGGAGTGGATCAGCTCGAAGACGCGGGCGGCCTTGGTGACGTCGTCGTCGTGCGAGGCGTCGATGTCACGGAGCCAGCGGACCGGCTCGTAGGGGATCCGCAGCGCCTCGAAGATGTCGTCGAAGAAGCCGTTCTCGCCGAGCAGCAGGTTGGCGACCTGGCGCAGGAACTCGCCGGAGGCGGCGCCCTGGATCACCCGGTGGTCGTAGGTCGACGTGAGCGTCATGACCTTGGAGACACCGAGCTTGTTCAGGGTGTCCTGGCTGGTGCCCTGGAACTCGGCCGGGTAGTCCATGGAGCCGACGCCCATGATGACCGACTGGCCGGGCATCAGACGCGGGACCGAGTGGACGGTGCCGAGGCCGCCGGGGTTGGTCAGGGAGACCGTCACACCGGTGAAGTCGTCCATCGTCAGCTTGCCCTCGCGGGCGCGGCGGACGATGTCCTCGTAGGCCTGCCAGAACTCGAAGAAGTTCAGCGTCTCGGCCTTCTTGATCGCCGCGACGACCAGCTGGCGGTCGCCGTTCGGCTTGACCAGGTCGATGGCGAGACCGAGGTTGACGTGGGCCGGCTTGATCAGCGTCGGCTTGCCGTCCTTGACGCCGTACGACCAGTTCATCGACGGCATGGCCTTGATGGCCTGCACCATCGCGTACCCGATGATGTGCGTGAAGGAGATCTTCCCGCCACGGGCGCGCTTGAGGTGGTTGTTGATGACGATGCGGTTGTCGAACAGCAGCTTCACCGGGACGGCGCGGACCGAGGTGGCGGTCGGCACCTCCAGCGAGGCGTCCATGTTCTTCGCGACCGCGGCGGCCGGACCGCGCAGCACGATCTGCTCCGGGCCCTCGGGGGCCGCGGCGGCGGGAGCGGGCTTGGCCGCCTTGGGCTGAGCGGGCGCCTGTGCGGGCTGCGCCGGCTTGGCCGGGGCGGGAGCCGGAGCCGCGGTCGCGGGCTTCGGAGCGGCCGGAGCGGCGGCCTGCGGGGCAGGGGCCGGGGCGGCGGCCTTCGGGGCCGGGGTGGTGGTCTCTGCGGCCCCCGCGGCCGCAGTACCCGCCGCAGCCGGGGTGGCGGGTGCACCCGGCTTGTAATCGGCGAAGAAGTCCCACCAGGCACGGTCTACCGAATTCGGGTCCTGGAGGTACTGCTGATAGATCTCGTCGACGAGCCACTCGTTCGGACCGAACGCGGCAGCGGGGTTCTTCCCGGCTTGGTCGTCGGTGGAGACGCTCGGGTTACTGGGGGACTGTGGCGACACGGCGGCAACCGCCCTCTTCCGCTTCACAAGGTGATGGACAGCGGGAATAAAGGCTACGCCTCCATCGGCGGGAAGGTCAGGCCGAGCAAGGTCATCGTCGCGTAAGTCACATCGGAAATCTTGTTTCGGGGCTTGATATGGCGGGAAACAAGCGTGGTTCCACTGTGGGAGGGTGCACGGGCCGGGCCCGGCGCGCCTTCGTTCGAAGGGTGGCGCGGGCCTGCTCCTGATCACACGTGTCCAGCTGCGCATAAGGGCAGCGACCGGCGTGGATCTTGTGCCTCCGGGTTCGGACTTTACGTCAACTTGGTGCGGAAGTCAGTCCCGGGAGAGTGACGATGATCCGGCAGCCCCGCTCGGATTCGGCCACACCGATCCGGCCGCCGTGCAGATCCACCGCCCAGCGGGCGATCGCCAGCCCGAGGCCGGTGCCGCCGTCGCTGCCCGGGCCGTGCGGCCGGGTCACCGCACCCCGGTTGAACCGCTCGAACACCTTGTGCCACTCCGACCGGGGGATGCCGGGGCCCTCGTCCAGGACCTCCAGCTCCAGCGACTCCGGCTGCGGTCCGCGCCGCGCCCGCACCGTCACCCGGCCGTGCGGCGGGCTGTGCTTGACCGCGTTGTCGATCAGGTTGGCGACGACCTGGTGGATCCGCTCCGGGTCCGCGTGCGCGGTCAGCTCCGGCGGGGAGACGTCCAGGTGCAGATGGACGTCCGTACGCGTGTGACGGCCGGTGTCCGAGGCCAGCCCCGCGCGCGCCGAGGCCGCCATGTTGGCCTCCTTCAGCACGCCCGAGAGATACGGCCACACCTCGAAGCGGCGCATCTTCAGCGGGACGACGCCGTTGTCGAGCCGGGACAGGTCCAGCAGCGTCTCCACCAGCCGGCCGAGCCGCTCGGTCTGCTTCAGGGCCGTCCGCATGGTCTCCTGGTCGGGCTCGGTGACCCCGTCGACGATGTTCTCCAGCACGGCGCGCAGTCCCGCGATGGGGGTGCGCAGCTCGTGCGAGACGTTCGCGACCAGTTCCTTGCGCTGCCGGTCCTGGGCCTCCAGCTCGTCGGCCATGACATTGATCGTCTGGGCCAGGTCCCCCAGCTCGTCCCGGCGGTTCTCGCTCACCCGGCGGGTGTAGTCACCCTCCGAGATGGAGCGGGCCACCGTGTTCATCTCGTCCAGCGGCATGGTGAGCGAGTGCGCCACGAACTGCGTGATCAGCAGCGTGGCGATCATCGAGAAGACCGTGATGAAGCGCAGCTCGGTCTTGGTGTGCACCGCGATCATCGACAGACCGGTGGTGATCAGCACCGAGATGACGACCAGCGCGCCCAGCTTGGTCTTGATCGAGAACGGGCGTACGCCGCCCCAGGGCTCCTCCACGGGACTCCCGGGGCTCCTGGGTGCGGCCTGCCGCCCGGCACCGCTCATGGCGTCGGCGTCTCCAGCGCGTACCCGACCCCGTGCACCGTGCGGATCCGCTCGGCGCCGATCTTCCGGCGCAGCGCCTTGATGTGGCTGTCGACCGTACGGGTGCCGGAGGCGTCCGCCCAGTCCCACACCTCGGCCAGCAGCTGCTCCCGGGAGAGGACCGCGCGCGGGGTGTTCGCCAGGCACACCAGCAGGTCGAACTCGGTCGGCGTCAGATGGACGTCCTCCGACCGCACCCGCACCCGGCGCTGGGCGTGGTCGATCTCCAGCTCGCCGAGGCGCAGGATGCCGCTGCGCGGGGTGGCGGCGGCCAGCGCGGCCCGCTCCACGCGGCGGAGCAGCACATGCACGCGGGCCGCGAGTTCCCGCATGGAGAACGGCTTGGTCATGTAGTCGTCGGCGCCGACGCCGAGCCCGACCAGCATGTCCGTCTCGTCGTCCCGCGCGGTGAGCATCAGTACCGGCACCGGCCGCTGCGCCTGCACCCGGCGGCAGACCTCCAGGCCGTCGAAGCCGGGCAGCATGATGTCGAGGATCAGCAGGTCGGGCTGCCAGGCCTCGGCGGTGTCGACCGCGGCCGGACCGTCGGCCGCGGTCTGCACCAGGAATCCCTCTGCGCGGAGCCGGGCCGCGATGGCGTCGACGATCGTGGTGTCGTCCTCGACGACCAGCACCCGGCGCTGCGCGCCCGGTGTGCTGGTCGCCGCACCGCTCTGGGAGGTGTGTGTCTGCTCCATCGCCCGCCCCTGCTTGTTGCTTTCCGGAACCCGTGGGGTGATCCCATGTCTGCGATCGACGCGTGAGGATCGGCCGGGGGACCTGTTGAGAGATCCGTTGACTGATCCGCGTCAGGGCAGCACATTACGGGGACTCGCCGTGCCGTCGCTATCCAGGGCGGACGCCGAGGTGCACGGCGTCGGGAACGCCCCGGGCAACGGGGACCTCTTCGGTACGCACCTGACGGAACCCGGCATTCCGCAAGCTTCCTTCAAATTCCGGAGAGGGCTCGGCCGACCACACCGCGAGCACCCCGCCCGGCCTCAACACCCGGGCGCAGGACCGGAGTCCGGCCGGTGAGTACAGACTGCCGTTGTCCTCGGTGACGGTCCAGCCCGGACCGTTGTCGATGTCGAGGCAGAGCGCGTCGAACGTGTCCGATGTCTCATTGACGTAACGAACGAGATCGGCTTCCACGATCTCCGTCCGGGGATCGGCGAGCGCCTCGGCGGACATCTGGGCGAGCGGCCCGTCGCGGTGCCAGCCGACGACCGCGGGCTCCCGCTCCACGACCACGATCCGTCCCCAGCGCTCGTCGGCGGCGGCATGGGCGAGCGAGAAGCCGACGCCCAGCCCGCCGATCAGCACCGCCGGCTCCGTCCGGCCGTCCAGCGCGTCGTACGCGGCGTCGACCAGCAGCCGCTCCGAGCGGCCGTCGGAGGTGTCCATCAGGAAGCAGCCGTTGGCGATGATCTGCAACAGCGCGCCGTGTCTGCGCAGCACCACCTCGCCGTACGGCCCGTCACGCCGGTCCAGCACCACAGGAGAGTCGTCCAGGGCAGTCATGCGTCCATCCTGCTCGAACTGGGCATTTCCTTCACGGGAATTGCGGATGACGCGGCCGTGGACGCAATCGGACGGTGAGAGGTTGCTGTGAATCCGCTCTCGCGTGGCGTCGGTCATAGACAGCGGCTCCCGCAACGCTGACTGTGGGCGTAACGGAAGGAGCGCCTCAGGTGGAACGGACCGCGACGGGCCCGGTGGCGCCCGCGCTCCCGGCGGACTCGCCCCTGCCCGGCGGAGTCGTCGTCGCGGACCTGCTGGACGGCATGCCCGCCCCGCGCGGCGCCCTGGCCGGGGCCGCGGATGTGCGGGAGGCCGTGGAGACGACGGAGACCGCGCAGCCCGCGGCGGCGGCTCCCGTCGTACGGCGTCCGCCGTCCGTCCTTCCGGCGCGGCTTGGGCGACTGGTGCCGACGCCTGCCGGAACCCCGTTCACCTTCGGCTATGCGACGCTGCTGGCCGTCACCTCGGTGATCGCCATGGTGGCCGACCCCGCGCTGGTGCACGCCCTCTACCGGGACTCCAGCACGGACGTGTTCCACCTGGCGTGCTCCCCGGTGACGGTGCTGGTGGCCAGCGCGCTGTGGATCGCGGGCGGGATGGTCTCGCCGTACGCCTTCGCCTTCGTGCTGGTGCTGACCGCGCTGGAGCGCCGGATAGGCGGGGCGCGGGCGGCCGCGGTGTTCCTGTCCGGACACATCCTGGCCACCCTGGCGACCGAGGTGCCGGTGGGCCTGGCCGTCGCCCTCGGCCACCTCCCCCTCACCTCGCTGCACCGCCTCGACTACGGCATCAGCTTCGGCGTGGCCGCCAGTACCGGCGCCCTGGCCGGCCTGCTCACCCCCTGGCTGCGCTGGCCGCTGCTCGTCTCGGTGGCCGGGCTGCTCCTGGACGACCTCGCCGCCTTCACCGATCCGATGACCGACTGGGGCCACCTCATCGCCCTGACGATCGGCGTGCTGGCCTGGCCGCTCGTCCGCCGCTGGCAGCACCGCGCCTGAAGGCGCTCACCCCTCGCACCCCCGAACCGCCCCCCTTGGCACCCCCATGCCTGAACGTGATCGCTGAGAGCGAACACAATCCAGGGAACAATCCCACTAGCCAGAACATTGAGTCGGTACAGCTCAAGTTACCGGCCTAAGGGGAGATCATGGCTGCTGAGTCACCGGCTTTCACTCTCGTCCTGCCCGTGCTGCCGCTCGACGACGAGGTCGTCCTGCCCGGCATGGTGGTTCCGCTGGACCTGAGCGATGCCGAGGTACGGGCCGCGGTGGAGGCCGCACAGGCCGCCGCCCGCTCCGAACCCGGAAAGCCCAAGGTGCTGCTGGTGCCGCGCATCGACGGCACCTACGCCAGGACGGGTGTGCTGGGCACGGTCGAGCAGGTCGGTCGGCTGGCCGACGGTGACCCGGGAGCCCTGATCCGCGGCCGCGGCCGGGTCCGCATCGGCGCCGGCACCACCGGCCCGGGCGCCGCCCTGTGGGTGGAGGGCGCCGAGGTCGCCGAGGAGGTGCCGGACCCGCTGCCGGGTCAGGTCACCGAACTCGTCAAGGAGTACAAGGCGCTCGCCACCACCTGGCTGAAGAAGCGCGGCGCCTGGCAGGTCGTCGACCGGGTCCAGGCCATCGACGGCGTCGCCGCGCTCGCCGACAACTCCGGCTACTCGCCCTTCCTCACCACCGAGCAGAAGGTCGAACTGCTGGAGACCACCGACCCGGTGGCCCGGCTCAAGCTCGCCACCCAGCAGCTCCGCGACCACCTCGCCGAGCAGGAGGTGGCCGAGACCATCGCCAAGGACGTCCAGGAGGGCGTCGACAAGCAGCAGCGCGAGTTCCTGCTGCGCCGTCAGCTGGAGGCCGTCCGCAAGGAACTGCGCGAGCTGAACGGCGACGCCAAGGGCGCGGCCGAGGAGTCCGACGACTACCGCGCCCGCGTGGAGGCCGCCGACCTGCCGGAGAAGGTCCGCGAGGCCGCCCTGAAGGAGGTCGACAAGCTGGAGCGGGCCTCCGACGCCTCACCCGAGGGCTCCTGGATCCGCACCTGGCTGGACACCGTCCTGGACATGCCGTGGAACGTGCGGACCGACGACAGCGCCTCCGCGTACGACATCCAGGGCGCCCGGGCGATCCTCGACGCCGAGCACGCGGGGCTGGAGGACGTGAAGGAGCGCATCACCGAATACCTGGCGGTGCGCAAGCGGCGCGGCGAGCGCGGCCTCGGCGTGATCGGCGGACGGCGCGGAGGCGCCGTCCTCGCCCTGGTGGGGCCGCCCGGTGTCGGAAAGACCAGTTTGGGAGAGAGTGTCGCGCACGCCATGGGCCGCAAGTTCGTCCGGGTCGCCCTCGGCGGCGTCCGGGACGAGGCGGAGATCCGCGGTCACCGCCGTACCTACGTCGGCGCGCTGCCCGGGCGGATCGTACGGGCCGTCAAGGAGGCCGGGTCGATGAACCCGGTGATCCTGCTCGACGAGATCGACAAGGTCGGCTCCGACTTCCGCGGAGACCCCGCCGCGGCCCTCCTGGAGGTCCTCGACCCGGCGCAGAACCACACCTTCCGGGACCACTACCTGGAGGTCGAGCTGGACCTGTCCGACGTGGTCTTCCTCGCCACCGCCAACGTCCTGGAGGCGATCCCGGAGGCCCTCGCCGACCGGATGGAGATCGTCCGCCTGGACGGCTACACCGAGGACGAGAAGATCGTCATCGCCCGGGACCATCTGCTCCCGCGCCAGCTGGAGCGGGCGGGCCTGGACCGGGACGAGGTCACCGTGGAGGAGAGCGCGCTGCGCAAGCTCGCCGGCGAGTACACCCGCGAGGCGGGAGTGCGCACCCTGGAGCGGTCCATCGCGCGGTTGCTCCGCAAGGTCGCGGCCCAGCACGAACTGGGCGAGCGGGAGCTGCCGTTCACCGTGACGGACGCCGATCTGCACGCCCTGATCGGGCGGCCGCGCCATGTGCCCGAGTCCGCCCAGGACCCGGCCGAGCGCCGTACCGCCGTCCCCGGGGTGGCGACCGGCCTCGCGGTCACCGGCGCGGGCGGTGACGTGCTCTTCGTGGAGGCGTCCCTCGCCGACCCGGAGACCGGCGCGGCGGGCCTGACCCTGACCGGCCAGCTGGGCGACGTGATGAAGGAGTCGGCGCAGATCGCGCTGAGCTTCCTGCGCAGCCACGGCGCCGAACTGGAGCTCCCGGTAGCCGACTTGAAGGACCGGGGCGTGCACATCCACTTCCCGGCCGGTGCGGTCCCGAAGGACGGCCCGAGCGCCGGCATCACCATGACCACGGCCCTCGCCTCCCTGCTGTCCGGCCGGCTGGTGCGCACGGACGTGGCGATGACCGGCGAGGTCTCGCTGACCGGCCGGGTGCTGCCGATCGGCGGGGTGAAGCAGAAGCTGCTCGCCGCGCACCGCGCCGGGGTGACCACCGTGATCATCCCCAAGCGCAACGAACCGGACCTGGACGACGTCCCGGCCGAGGTGCTGGACCGGCTCGACGTGCACACCGTGACCGACGTCCGCCAGGTCCTGGAGCTGGCGCTCACGCCCGCCGCACAGGACGCGACACCGGAGGTCCCGCTGGCGGCATGACCCCCGCCCGGCACACGGCGAGGCCCGGGTTCCCTGCGGGGACCCGGGCCTTCGCCCTGCGCGGACAACCGGGGCACTCGGTAGAATTCAGGCGTGAGTTGGCCTCCCAGCCGGCCCTCCGGGCTGATCGGGGCCGAGATCGCCGGCTACCGCGTGGAACGCGAGCTCGGCCGCGGCGGCATGGCCGTCGTCTACCGGGCCCGGGACCTGCGCCTCGACCGGACGGTCGCGCTGAAACTGCTGGCCCCCGAGTACACGCGCAACGACGCCTTCCGCCGCCGCTTCGCCCAGGAGTCCCGGGTCGCGGCCGCCATCGACCACCCGCACATCGTCCCCGTCTTCGAGGCCGGTGAGACGGACGGCGTCCTGTACATCGCCATGTGCTACGTCGCCGGGCAGGATCTGCGCGCGCTCATCGACCGCGAGGGCCCGCTCGCGGTGCCGGCGGCCCTGCGCATCGCCGCCCAGCTGGCCTCCGCGCTGGACGCGGCGCACGCCCGCGAACTCGTCCACCGGGACGTCAAACCCGGCAATGTCCTGGTGGCCAGGGGTGTGGACAGCGACCATCCCGAGCACGTCTACCTCACCGACTTCGGACTGGCGAAGAAGTCCCTGTCGCTCACCGGGTTCACCAGCGCCGGAGAGTTCGTCGGCACCCTGGACTACGTGGCGCCGGAGCGGATCGCGGGGCGCCCGGTGGACGGCCGGGCCGACCAGTACAGCCTCGCCTGCGTGGTGCACGAGACGCTGGCCGGCGGCCCGCCCTTCCGGCGCGACGACCACCTCGAACTGCTCTGGGCCCACCAGTACGACGCACCGCCCGGGCTGAGCAAGGAGCGGCCGGAGCTGCCGCCGGCCGCCGACGAGGTGCTGTTCCGGGCCCTCGCCAAGACCCCGGACGACCGCTACGGCTCCTGCCTGGAGTTCGTCGCGGCCCTGCGCGCCGCCATGGGGCCCGCCGAGCCGCCGGTCCGGGCCGCCCGCCGTACCCCCACGCTGGTCGACCCGCGCCCCGCGGTCCCGGCACCGCCCGCCTGGGCCCGTCCGATCCTCGCGCCCCAATAGTGTCATTTGTCCAGCTCGTCAAGTCCCGAGTCCTCGGAACATGACCGGCATGGCGCCCGTCCCGCCTACTTGAAGTGCGGCCCCCACCGGAGAAACCGGAAACCGAAAAGGGCCTTACGGAACAAGTAGGAGGACACCATGAACCGCAAGATCGCGAACCGTACGGAGAACCGGACGAAGCGAGGTCTGCGCCTCGCCACGGTGGCCGCGGCGGCCATGGCCGCCGCCGGGGGAGTGATGCTCCCGGCCGTCACCGCGACGGCCGCCCCCATGCCCCAGGCGCAGACGATGGCTGTCGCCCACGACCACCACCACAAGGTCATCATCTGCGAGTGGGACCGCAAGCACCACGAGTACGACTGCTACTGGTTCTACTGGGGCGACGACCACCACCGGCACCACTTCTTCGACCACCACGACCGGTCCGACCACGACCACTCGGACCACCACGACCACTCGGATCACCACGACAACGCAGACCACAAGGGCACCGGCGGCAACGGCGGCAACGGCGGTGCGGGCGGGATCCAGGGCGGCAACGGCGGTAACGGCGGAAAGGGCACCACCACCGGCGGCAACGGCGGCAACGGTGGCGCCGGCGGGATCCAGGGCGGCAACGGCGGTACCGGCGGAACCGGCGGCACGACCGGCGGCAACGGCGGTACGGGCGGCGCCGGCGGGGTCGCGGGCGGCAACGGCGGCAATGGCGGCACCGGCGGGACGACCGGCGGCAACGGCGGTACGGGCGGCACCGGTGGTGTCGTGGGCGGCAACGGCGGTACCGGCGGGAACGGCGGAACCACCGGCGGCAACGGTGGCGACGGCGGCACCGGTGGTGTCGTGGGCGGCAACGGCGGCGACGGCGGCAACGGCGGCTGACCCGCACGGTACGGCGGCCCGGGCGGGCTCCAAGCGCCCGCCCGGGCCGCCGTGTCCCTCCTCCCCCAAGGACACCCCATGACCAGGAAACTCCGGCTCCGCGCGGCCCGTCTGCTGGCCGCCGCCGTCACCCTCGCCGCGGGCACCGGCTGTGCCGCCCGCGCCCTGACGGCCCCCGCAGCGGCCGACCGCCCCGTCACCTCCGAGTGCGGCAACGGCGGCGCCGGCGGCCAGGGCGGCGACAGCGGCGCGAACGGCCGGCCCGGCAAGCCCGGCAAGCCCGGCAGCCCCGGCACCCACGCCTGCAACCGCTACGCCGACCTGCCCGACAAGCCGAAGGGCGACCTCACCCTCGCCGACAAGGTCCGCGTCGTGCTGGTCCTGCTGAACGGCGGCGCGACCGAGGCGCAGATCGCCCACAAGTACCGGATGTCCCCGCACGAGGTCGAGACCTGGAAACGGGCCTACCTCGACGACGACTGGTCCGTGCTCATGCGCCACACCTGAGAAACCGCCCACGCCCCCCGACGAACCCGATGACCTCGATGAACACCCACGACAACCGACGAGCAGGAAGCACCATGAAGACCGAAACGCGCAGGAACTCGCTCACCGCGGCCGCCGCCATCGTCTTCCTCGCCGTGACCGGCGCGGCCGTCCCCGCCGGCACCGCCCTCGCGGCCCCGCTCGGGCACAGCAGCCCCGCGCACACCCACCACGACCGCGACCACGACCGGCACCACGACCACTCCCCTCACGACCGGCACGGGGACGACCACGGCTACTGCCGCCGCGGCGACGGCGGCAACGGGGGCAACGGCGGGGACGGCACGGGCAGCCCGCCGGTGTGTACGGCCCCGGGCCAGACCGGCACCGGTGGCGCGGGCGGGCGCGGCGGCCGGGGCAGCTGCGGCGGCCGGGACGGCCGTAACGGCAGCAGTGGCAGCGGGGGCGGCGGGGGCGGGGCACCCTGCCCGGAGCCGCCCTCGACCACGGGCACGGACGGCGGCAGCGACCACACACCCCAGAACGGCTCCGCCCCGTCGGCACCCGCGGACGACAGCGGCCACGGCAACCCCGCGCCCCCGGACCAGGGCAGCGACAGCGGACCGGTCGTCTCCTAAAGGGCCTGGAGCCCCGTGAGGTTCTGTTCGGCCCAGACCGTCTTGCCGATCCGGTCGTGCCGGGTGCCCCAGCGGTCGGCGAGCTGGGCGACGAGCAGCAGGCCGCGCCCGCCCTCGTCGAAGATCCGGGCGCGCCGCATGTGCGGGGTGGTCCCGCTGGCGTCGTACACCTCGCAGATCAGGGTGGAGTTCTGATGGATCAGCCGGAGCCGGATGGGCGGACGGCCGTAGCGGATGGCGTTGGTGACCAGCTCGCTCACCATCAGCTCGGTGGTGAAGGCCGCCTCGCTGAGCCCCCAGGCGGCCAGCTGGTCGTCGGCGAGATGGCGGGCCTGGGAGACAACCGTCGGCTCGGGCGCCAGCTCCCAGGAGGCGACCCGGTCCTCGTGCAGGACCCGGGTGCGCGCCACCAGCAGGGCGATGTCGTCGTCGGGGCGATGGGTCAGCAGCTCGGTGAGCACGTGGTCGCAGACCGAGTCCAGGGTGCGGGCGGGCCGGCCGAGCGCCGCGAACATCTTGTCCAGCGCCTCGTCGATGTCGTGGTCGCGGGCCTCGAACAGGCCGTCCGTGTAGAGGGCGAGCAGACTGCCCTCGGGCAGTTCGGTCTCGACGGCCTCGAACGGCAGCCCGCCGAGCCCCAGCGGCGGACCGGCGGGTACGTCGAGAAAGCGGACGGCGCCGTCGGGGGTGACCACGGCGGGCGGCGGATGGCCGGCCCGGGCCAGGGTGCAGCGCCGCGAGACGGGGTCGTACACCGCGTACAGGCAGGTGGTGCCGATGCCGCCGGCGGTCTCGGCGGCCGGGTCCGCGCTGCCCTCGTCGGCGGCGAGCCGCAGCACCAGGTCGTCCAGGTGGGTGAGCAGCTCGTCGGCGGGTAGATCGACGTCCGCCAGCGTGCGCACCGCCGTACGCAGCCGGCCCATGGTCGCGGAGGCCCGGATGCCGTGCCCGACCACGTCCCCCACGACCAGCGCCACCCGCGCCCCGGACAGCGGGATCACATCGAACCAGTCGCCGCCCACGCCGGCCCGGGTGGCGGCCGGCAGATAGCGGGTGGCGATCTCCAGGGCGGCCTGGTCGGGCAGGGTGTGCGGGAGCAGGCTGCGCTGGAGGGCCATGGTGGTGGTGCGGGACCGGGTGTGGGCGCGGGCCCGGTGGATGCCGGCGGCCGCGCGGGCCGTGAACTCCTCGGCGGCCCGCAGCTCCTCCGGGCCGAACGGCTCCCGCTGCGGTCGCCGGCCGAACAGCGCGACGCCGAGCGTGCTGCCCTCGGCGAGCAGCGGTACGGCCAGCAGCGAGCGGGTGCCGGAGGCGCGCAGCCAGAGGGCGCCCGGGTCCAGCGCCGCCCACCCGGCGACGGCCGGGTCCGTGGTGTCGTACAGCAGCGGCGTACCGGCCGCCAGGCACTGGGCCGGCGGCGAGTCCGCCGGGCAGACGGTGGCCTCGCCGACCCCGGTGCCGTAGCCGGGCCGGTCCTCGTCCGGGACCGCGCGCAGGGCGGCGCGGCGCAGCACGACCTGGTCGGTGGGCGACGCGGGTTCGTCCTCGCCGAGCGGGGTGTCCAGCAGGTCGACGGCGATGACGTCGGCGAGCCGCGGGACGGTGACCTCGGCCAGCTCCTGCGCGGCCCGGGACTGGTCGGCCACCGTGCCGACGGGGGTGCCGGAGTCGGCAGGGGGCGCCTCCCCGGTGGCCGGGGCGGACAGGCAGACGGCCCGGACCCGGCCGCCGGCGTCCTTCAGCGGGGTGAGGACGGCGCTGCGGCCCAGGTCCGGACCGAGTCCGGCCGCCGCCTCCTGGGGCCGGCCGGACTCCAGCGCCTGCCGCATCGAGCGCTCGGTCTCCTCGCTCCCGGTGCCGGGCGCGATATGGGCGAGCCGCAGCCCGCGCATCGCCGCCTCGGGCAGGGCGAGGGTGTGCTCCATCCGGCGGTTGGCCCGCACCAGCAGCAGATCGGCGTCGAAGATGGCGAGCGGGAAGGGGGACTGGAGGAAGGTCCACTCCTCCAGCGGTTCGCCGCGGGGCGGCTGGGCCCGGGCGGTGACGGCGCTGACCACCAGCCAGTCCGCGGCCCGGCGGTGGGCGAGCACACCCAGTTCCAGCAGCCGGCCGTCGCGGTGGCGCAGCGGTACGGTGCCGTGCCAGCGCTGCCGGCCGGCCAGGACGCGCTGGGCCGCCGGACCGTCGGCGGCGAGCAGCGCGGTGGCGGGACGGCCGACGACCGCCGAGGAGTCGTAGCCGAGCAGCCGCCGCGCGCCCTCGCTCCAGCCGGTGAGGATCCCCTGCTCATCGATGGTGGCCGTGGCCGTGTACGTGGACTGTCGCTCCATCGCCGCTCATCTCGCCCTTGCTCGGCAGGCTCTCCACCCCCCAGCATGATCCGGGGCGGCGCTGAGCACCAACGCAGCGATCCACGGGCCGGCTATCCGTTGGCCAGGGCCTGCACCCGGTCCAGGGCGCCGTTGAACTTGTCGTGGTCACCGACGGTCGGGCCGGACGAGGTGTACTGCCACATCGTGTAGTACGACCATCCGGCGGGCAGGGTCCCCGGGTCCGTCGCGTAGCGGGCGATCCACAGCGGGTCGTTCGTGGCGAAGCCGCCGTAGTTGCCGGTGCACTGGCTCCACCAGCTGTAGGCCGTGTAGATCACCGGATAGCGGCTGGTGAGCGACTTGTAGGTAGTGACGAAGTCGGCGATCCAGCTGACCATCTGGCTCGCCGTCTTGCCGTAGCAGGCCGCCCCGTACGGGTTCCACTCGATGTCGAGGGCGCCGGGCAGGGTCTTGCCGTCCTGGGACCAGCCCCCGCCGTGGCTGACGAAGTAGCTGGCCTGGGTGGCGCCGCTCGTGGTGTCCGGGGTGGCGAAGTGGTAGGAGCCGCGGATCATGCCGACGTTGTACGAGCCGTTGTACTGCTGGGCGAAGGACGGGTTGGTGTAGTACGTGCCTTCCGTGGCCTTGACGTACGCCCAGCGCACCCCGCTGCCGTAGAGCGTGGACCAGGCGACGTTGCCCTGGTACGCCGAGACGTCCACGCCTTCTGTCTGGGTGACCGAGGCGGGCGTGGCCGTGCCCTTCCGGCCGTCATGGGCGAGGACGCCCATGCCCATGTAGGCGGAGCCGCGGCTGGGCTTGGCCGCGGCCTGGGCGGAGGTGCCGGGGAGCGCGAGGGCGAGCGCCGTGAGCAGGGCGGTCAGCCCGGCTGCGAGAAGGAGGGCGCGCGGGGAGCGGGCGGGGCGGATGGAACCGGGTCTGTGCACGGGCATGACGTGCCTCCGGGTGTGAGGTGGGGGAGCACAATGTGGGGGGTCTCCCACTGGCGTGGGCATGCCATTGGTTGCTCGATAAAGAAGCTACGCACGTAGATAGGGCGACGGAAGGGGGTCCGGCCACCGCCGTTGGTCTACGCCTGCGAAATACTGGCCGAGCTGCGGCAATGGCGGCGTTTGACAGAAACTTTCAGGACCGCGAAACCGATCAGGGGTGCTGACGTGCACGAGGACGGAAATGGCGACGAACCACTGGGCGCCTGCCAGGTGACGCCCAGTGGTGCAGACCAGGAGTTCCTGGCGCTGGAGCGCGAGTTGACCGTGCTGCTCCGGCGCGCCCGGGCCAACCAGGGCGAGATGGCCCGGGAGGTCCACCCCGATCTGGAGTCCGCCGCGTACGGGCTGCTCATCCGCCTGGACGAGCAGGGCGGCCAGCGGGCCACGGAACTCGCCGCCTACATCGGCGTCGGCAAGGCCACCATGTCCCGCCAGCTGCGCGCCCTGGAGGAGCTGGGCCTGATCGCCCGCGAGCCCGACCCCGCCGACGGCCGCGCCTGGCTCGTCACCCTCACCGAGGAGGGGCGCCGCCGCGTCGGCACGGTCCGCGAGGCCCGCCGCGCCCGCTACGTCAGCCAGCTCGCCCACTGGGACCGCACCGAGGTGGCGGAACTCGCCCGGCTGCTGCACCAGTTGAACCGGGTCATGGAGAAGTAGCCCCCGGGCTCACAGCTCGACGTACACCGCGGTCGCGTCGTCGTGCGTCTTGGCGCGGCCGAGGAACGCCCGCTCCTCGCGGTCCGCCGCCTCCAGCTCCCGCACCCGGTCCACCAGCGACCGGGCCCCCTCCTTGGCGAGGATGTCGAACAGGGCCGCCCAGTCGCCCTCGCGGAACAGCTCCGTCCAGCGGCTCGCGCCGTCCGTCAGCGCGGCCAGGGCGCGGACCTGCGCGCGAGGCACCGCGCCGGTCACCGCACGGGCGGCCACCGAGGGATCCGCGGCGGCCGTGAAGAAGCCGCCCTCCTTGTTGCGCAGCGTGCTGTCGACCACGGCCGCGCTCGCGAGCGCCGAGCGGGGCAGCCGGGCCAGCCGGTCGTCCAGCACCGGGGTGACCGCACCCTGCGGCGACCGGAGCAGCAGCACCGCGTCGGACAGCACCAAATACTCCACGAGGTCGGCGGACCAGCGGGCCAGGGCGACGGTCGCCTGCGGTGTCCGCGGGTGAGAAAGCTCACAGGTTTGAGCGTGGGCCTGTGCGGTGCGCGCGATCGCCCGGGAAAGAATCTCCGACAGCGTCAGATCTCGCCCGGAAACGGTCAGTTCGGTCAGCGCGCCACCCAGCCGCGCGGTGAACCAGGGGACGGAATGCAGACAGCCCGTCTCGCCACTGGGCGGCGGTGTCACCCCGTCCAGCACGATCACACAACCCCCCTGTCCGGAGGCGGGAAGTCCGACACCGGCGAAGTCCTCGTCGAGGCGAACCGCGTCGCCCGGTTCCGAGACCAGATCAGTGCGCATTCGGCCAGTCTGCACGACCTCTTCACAGCGTGCGCCAAAGGCTGCGAAGCGTTGCCGAATGACCACGACCTCGCAGGTCAGCCGTCTGGTTTGGGAGGGAATGAGGCACTCCGGCAAGACGCGGTGGCGAATCCTGCCAAAGCCTGCCGCCCGCGTCCAACCGGCCCACCGTGCAGGGGCCGTGCACGCGCCAGAGGAACTTGCCCGCCAACTCCCCTCCGATGTTCACTCCTTCGAGTGGCGGGTCAGGTGATGCACGACCACCGCCCACCGGCGCTGGGAGGGTCGGGAACCGTACGAACCGGGTGTACGCACCACTTGGCGCCGACATGACGGGCCGCCACCCGGGCCCTTGGGTAGACGAGTTACGGAATGCGAGCACCGGTGCAGATGAAGCGGCCTCGGCGCACAGGCAGGCAGACGGCCCCCGAGGGGACCGCCGAGCAGACCCCCGTGGGCACCGGCCGCCCCACCCATGTGCGCACCCGGCTGATCATCGCCGTCGCGGTGGTCGCCGCGGCCGTCGCCGGAGCCGGCGCGCCCGCACTGCTCACCGCCTCCGGGAACGTCAGCGACTCGCAGGACCTGGTGACCCTGGCCGCCCGCACCGAGGACGCCCTCGCCCTCGCCCACTCCCTCGCCGACGAGCGCGACGAGGTCACCTCCTACATCGCCGCGGGCCGCCCCCGCTCCAAGGCGCCCTCCGAGGACCGCAGCGCCCGCGTCGACCGCGAGGTCGAGGACCTGCGCGCCGATCCCGACACCCCGGCGAGCCTGCGCACCGACCTCGACGCCATCGAGCCGAACCGGCACGCGGCCCTCACCGGCAAGTCCACCGCCCTCCAGGCCCACCAGGCCTACTCGGCGATCATCACCGACCTGCACCGGCTCGCCGAGCAGCTCGCCGACCGGATGCCCCCGCGGGCCGGTTCCGGCGCCCACGCGCTCGCCGAACTGGACACCGCCGTCCAGCAGTCCGCCGCCGCCCGGGGGCTGCTGCTGGCCGCGCTGAACGTCCCCTCCACCAGCCACACGGTGATCAACCCCCTCACCGGCCTGCCCACCACCACCTCCCTCACCACCGAGGCGGACCGCAAGCAGCGCGACGCGCTCACCGCCGCCGCCCAGCAGGCCCGCGTCCGCGCCGACGCCGCACTCGCCGGCTTCCGCGCCACCGCCCCCAAGGCGGCCGTGGACTCCTACGCCTCCACCGTCACCGGCCCCGAGGTCAACTCGGCGGAGAAGTACCTGGCCACGCTCACCGACCAGCCCACCCTCGCCGACAGCGAGCTGACCACCAGCACCAAGAAGCTGGACGCGGCCCTGTCCGCCCGCGTCGACCTGATGCGCGGCGCCGAGTCCGCGCTCTACGACCACCGCACCAAGGACCTCGAAAAGCTCCGCGACGACGACGTCACCGCGCTGGAGGTCCGGGTCGCGGTCCTCGGCGTGCTGATGCTGGTGGCCGTGGGCATCGCCACGGCCATGGCGCGCACCCTGACCCGCCCGCTGTCCGTGCTGCGCCGCGGCTCGGCCCGGCTGGCGCAGTCCGAGCAGCCGACGGCCGAGGAGCCGATCGCCTTCACCGGCCGCAACGACGAGTTCGCCCAGGTCGTCCGCTCGGTCAACGCCCTGCACGCGCACGCGCTCGCCCTCCAGGAGCGGGTGACGACGCTGGAGACCGACCGCAAGCACCTGGTCGGCCAGCGGCAGAAGATGGCCGACGCCCGGGAGTCGCTGCGCGCGGAACTGGCCGACGCCGAGGCCCAGTTGCAGCGGCTGCGCACCAGCATCGGCGGCACCTTCGTCAACCTCGCCCTGCGCACCCTGGGCCTGGTCGAGCGCCAACTGGGGGTGATCGAGGGCCTGGAGGAGCGGGAGCAGGACCCCGACCGGCTGGCCACCCTCTTCAAGCTGGACCACTTCGCCACGGTCATGCGCCGGCACAGCGAGAACCTCCTGGTCCTCGCCGGCACCGAGCATGTGCAGCCGCACCACGGGCCGGTCCCGCTGGTCGACGTGGTCCGCGCGGCGGTCAGCGAGATCGAACGCTACGAGCGGGTCCGCATCGCCTCCCTGCCCCCGCACGCGCATGTGGCGGGCTTCGCCGCGGACGACCTCTCCCATCTGCTGGCGGAACTCATGGAGAACGCGACCTCGTTCTCCCCGCCGGACCTTCCCGTGGAGGTCTCCGGCTGGCTGCTGGAGTCCGGCGAGATCATGCTCTCCGTCCAGGACGAGGGCATCGGCGTCACCGAGGACCGCCTCGACCGCCTGAACTCCCGCCTCACCGACTTCGACCCCGAGTCCCCCTACGACCAGGAGGGCGAGGACGGTCTCGGCCTCGGCCTGTACGTCGTCGCCCGCCTCGCCCACCGCCATGGCGTCCGGGTGCGGCTGCGCGAGCAGAAGCAGGGCGGCACCGCGGCGGTGGTGATCCTCCCGTCCACCCTGCTCGCGGAGGCCGCCCCGGCCTCGATCCCACCCCAGCCGTCCGCCCAGGGCACCCCCGTCTCCCTCCCGGGCGCCAACGCCGAAGCCAACTCCAACATCCTCCCCACCCGCCCCACACCCCCGACCCCGCTGCCCGCTGCCTCCGGCGGCTCGGCGGAGGGGCCGGCTGCGGAAGCCGACGGCGGGGCCGCGGATGAGGCCGTGGGTGAGTCGGCGGATGCCGTGGACGCCGTGGACGCCGAGGAGGCTGTCTTCGAGGGAGAGCTTGACTCCGCGGCCGGTGATGAGGACCGGGCTCAGGATGAGCACGGGGCCGTGGCCGACGACGCGGGCTGGGCCGGGGGCGGGCATCCGGAGGTGGGGGTCGAGGCGTATGCCGAGACCACGATGGAGCTGTTGCTCCCGGATCCCACCCCGCCGCAGGAGGCCTCCGGCGAGCCCGCGGCCGCCGACGGCGAAGGCGCCCCGAGCGGGTCATCCGCGGCCGACGACGAAGGCCGTACGGACGGCGCGGCCGAGGAGCCGCTCACCAGCAAGGGCCTGCCCAAACGCACACCCAGGATCACCACCCCCGCCGAGGCCCCGCGCCAGCGGACCCGCTCGGTCGACGCCGAGGCCCTGCGCCGCAGGCTGGGCGGCTTCCGCCGGGGGGCGGAGGCCGGCTATCGCGACGTAGAAGCGCAGATCGCCGAAGAGACGGCCAACAACCGGCGGCCGTCCGATGACGCACACGCCGAAGAAACCACGGGGGGTACAGCCGAGGAGGCAACCAGTTGACCGCGCCGAGTACCTACGGACTGAGCAGTGAAGCCCGCAACCTGCACTGGCTGCTGACCAACCTGGTCGAGGAGGTCCCCGGCATCCAGTCCGTCGCCGTCGTCTCCTCCGACGGCCTGCTCCTGCTCTCCTCCGACCCGGGCCACACCGAGCAGTCCCGCCAGGCCCTCCAGGAACGCAGGTCCGCCCCGGCGAAGGGCCCCCGCGGCTCCTCCGCCGACCTCGCCACGATCGTCTCCGGCATCGGCAGCCTCACCGTGGGCGCGGCCAAGCTGCTGGAGTTCGGCGGGGTCAAGCACACGATGGTCGCCATGGACGAGGGCAGCCTGTTCGTGATGTCGATCAGCGACGGCTCACTGCTCGGCGTGCACGGCTCCGCCGAGTGCGACATGAGCGTGGTGGCCTACCACATGGCGCTGTTCGTCGGCCGCGCCGGCCACGTCCTCACCCCGGAACTCCGCACGGAACTCCGGCAGTCACTGGAGGCCGACACCGCCACCGGGGCCGTCCGATGAGCCGCCCGCCGAAGCTCCCCGTCCGCGGCGGCGACCGCAAGCCCGCCCGCGTCCGCCCCTACTCGCTCACCGGCGGCCGTACCCGCTTCGGCCACGTCCTCCTCGTGGAGACGTTCGTGGCCAGCACGGCGGCGCTCGACGCCCCCGAGGAGCGCAAGGAGCTGACGAACGGCTCGCTCAACACCCGGGTCATGCCGGAACTGCGGGCCATCGTCGAACTGTGCCGCCGTATGCGCACGGTGGCCGAGATCGCCGCGCTGCTGAAGATGCCGCTCGGCGTGGTCCGCGTCCTCCTGAGCGATCTCGCGGACCAGGGAAAGATCCGTGTGTACGGCACCGGAACCGGTCACGGCACCGGCCGCCCGGACCGCGCTCTGCTGGAAAGGGTGCTGAGTGGACTCCGCCGTCTCTGACGCCACCGTCGCCGACGCCACCGGCGTCACCCCGCTCGTCGCCGGCTTCACCGCGCCCGACGAGGATCTGAAGGCCTGGCAGAAGGACCGTACCCGGGCCCCCGTCGCCACCAAGATCGTGGTGGCCGGGGGCTTCGGCGTCGGCAAGACCACGCTGGTCGGGGCCGTCTCGGAGATCACGCCGCTCCAGACGGAGGCGCTGATGACCGAGGCGAGCGAGGGCACCGACGACCTCTCCGCCACGCCGGACAAGCTGACCACCACCGTGGCCATGGACTACGGCCGGATCACGCTCGACGACGACCTGGTGCTGTATCTGTTCGGCACACCGGGCCAGCAGCGGTTCTGGTTCATGTGGGACGACCTGGTGCGCGGCGCGATCGGCGCGGTCGTGCTGGCCGACACCCGCCGGCTGAAGGACTGTTTCCCCGCGCTGGACTACTTCGAGAGCTGCGGGCTGCCGTACGTCGTCGCGGTCAACCACTTCGACGGCAGCGAGCGGTTCGACCCGGAGGACGTCCGCGAGGCGCTGACCATACCCGCGCACATCCCCGTCATGATCATGGATGCGCGGCGCCGGATCTCGGTGATCGAGACCCTGCTGTCCCTGGTCGCGCACGCTCTGGACGAAACCCCCGAGTAGTCCAGGCGCAGTCCCCGAGAAATCCCCGTAAGGAGCCCTCCCCCGTATGCGGAAGATACTCGTCGTCGGAGCCGGCCAGTCCGGACTCCAGCTCGCCCTCGGCCTCCAGTCGCACGGCTACGAGGTCACCCTGATGTCGAACCGGACCGCGGACGAGATCCGCTCCGGCCGGGTCATGTCCACGCAGTGCATGTTCGACACCGCCCTGGGGCACGAGCGCGATCTCCAGCTGAACTTCTGGGAGTCCCAGGCCCCGAAGATCGAAGGACTCGGCGTGTCGGTCGCGGCCCCCGGCTCGCACGACCCGGGCCCCACCCAGCGCGCGATCGACTGGGTGGGCCGGCTCGACGGGTACGCGCAGTCGGTCGACCAGCGGGTGAAGATGGCCGGCTGGATGGAGACCTTCGCGCAGCGCGGCGGCCAGCTGGTCATCCACGGCGCGGCGGTCGGCGACCTCGACTACTTCTCCCGCGCCTACGACCTCGTCCTGGTCGCCGCGGGCAAGGGCGAGCTGGTGTCGATGTTCGCCCGCGACCCGGAGCGCTCCCCCTACACCGAGCCGCAGCGCGCGCTGGCGGTGGCCTACGTCCACGGCTTGGGCCCCCGCCCCGAGCACCCGGATTTCCACGCGGTCCGCTGCAATGTGGTCCCCGGCGTCGGCGAGCTGTTCGTCATGCCGACGCTCACCACCTCCGGCCCGGCCGACATCCTCTTCTGGGAGGGCATACCCGGCGGCCCGCTGGACGTCTTCACCGGCGTCAAGGACCCCGCGGAGCACCTCTCCCTGACCCTGGAACTCATGGAGAAGTTCACCCCGTGGGAGTACGCGCGGGCCACCAGGGTCGAACTGACCGACGCGGGCGGCACGCTGGCCGGCCGCTACGCCCCGACCGTCCGCAACCCCGTCGGCCGGCTCCCCTCCGGCGGGCTGGTCCTCGGCGTGGCCGACGTGGTCGTGGCGAACGACCCGATCACCGGCCAAGGCTCCAACTCGGCGGCCAAGTGCGCGGCCGCCTACCTCGCCGCGATCCTGGAACACGGCGACAAGCCCTTCGACGAGGACTGGATGCGGGCCGCCTTCGACCGCTACTGGGCCACCGCCCAGCACGTCACCAAGTGGACGAACGCGATGCTGGCCCCGCCGCCGGAGCACGTCCTGAACCTCTTCGGCGCGGCCGGCGCGCTCCCGGCCGTCGCCGACCGCATCGCCAACGCCTTCGACGACCCGGCCGACTTCGAGGACTTCTTCTACGACCCGGAGAAGACGGCCGCCTACCTGGCCTCGGTCTCTGGAGCCTGACGGCTCTCTGACCTGGCGTCCGGCCGTCGTTGGCTGTCGTTGTCGGTCGACGTCGGCCACCCTCGCACGGCCCAGGGACGGCCCCGGCTGCACCGGGGCCGTCCCTGGTTTCTGCTACCGGAGCGTGTTGGAGCACGGAAAGGCGCACGCCTACAGCCTGGCTGACACCCATGGAGCGATCAGTGCGAGCAACGTGACGATCTCCCGGATCAGTTGGATGACCTGTGTAGTCGCCTCGGTTCGCGAGGTGTCGCGCTGCGGCCGGCCCTTGACTGCGGTGTTGGGTCGTACCCGGCTATGCATTGCATTGCCATGCATAGCCGGGTACCGTGTAGCTACAAAGGCGGGGTCTGATGTAGCGACACAACGAACTTGAATCTGTGACGGTTCGATGTCGTGCAAGTTGGACCTCCAAGTGTGACGCCATGGCCGTGCAGTGCGGAGCGGGAAACTTCGTGTGCTGCGCGGCGTTTGGCATGCCTGTAGTGCAACTAACTTGGCATCGTAGCGTAGTTGTTAGCCCGGATGCCTCTGAGTCTGACGGTCGACTGCCGAAGAGCCTTGATTTGAGCGCTACTTGTGGTGGCCGGTCTTTGAGCTGTCTGTGACCGTAGCAGTGGCTTGTTCAGCCCCCAATGGGGTCGAGTCGGGCGCCGCTTACTTCCAGCAACGAAGCGCTTGGTGTGAAGTGCTGCCCTGGTGGGGCATTGGTGGGGTGTTGGCGGGGCCTTAGTAGCGCCTTGCTCCGTGGCTGGATGTTTCGAAGGTTGGCCGGAATACGCTCCTGCTCTCACCCAAGCTCCCATCCGTACGCCGTCGACCCACACACCGTGGAGCGGCCGCGTCTGCTCGGCTCTGCCTGGGTCGATGGTGTGCGGGATGGGAGTTCCCAGCATCCGCCACAACGGGCCCGCAGTCGGGAACGGCGCCCCCTCCATTCCGGTGCCGGCCGATCCCCCGCCGGAGGCACTGTTCTGACCGTGGCTGGCGTTCGGCGGCTGCTCGGCTCACGGCCACCGGCCCTATCCACCAGTGGGCGTGCGTCGGCGCAGCGCGGCCGGAGCGGGCCGGAGGCAGGAGCGTCGCCCGGGGCGGAGCCGGGAGCGCGCCCGGCGGAGCGGAGCGAAGCCGGGGCTTGACGGCGGGGAGAGCATCAAGGCGGTCAGCGAGTACCTCGGGCACAGCAACGCTGCACTGACGCTACGGATCTACGCGCACCTCATGCCGAGCAGCCAGGAGCGAACCCGGACGGCAATCGAGACGGTCTATGCCAAGGCCCAACGTTCCGTCTGACGGCCCACAGACGGCCCACGGCCCCGTGAGGGCTGACCAGTCGGTGTACACCGCTGGTAGAAGCCTTGCGGGGCTGTCGGCTTGCTTCTCCGACCCCGAGAAGACGGCCGCCTACCTGGCCTCGGTCGCCGGAGCCTGACGGCCCTCTGACCTGGGCTCCGGCCGTCGTCGTCTGTCGTTGTTGGTCGACGTCGGCCACCCTTGCACGGCCCACAGACGGCCCCGGCTGCACCGGGGGCCGTCTCTAGTTTGGAAGATCGCGTATGAGGATCGCTGCTGAGCCGGGCAGTTGCTGATCTGTGGCTTGCCAGCGCTTCGCCCCCTAATCCCCGCTGGTCCCCGTCAGCGCTCGCCGCTTCGGGCACACAAGGGGCATGCCTGGCGTGTCCATGCCCGTCCGGGCGCTCATCACGACCCGAGGACGGCCCGGGAGGGTGTTCGTGCGTGAGCGCCGCATTAGGAGTTCGATCAAGGCTCAGCTCGACCGTAAGACTGCCGGGACGCTGTGGCTGAGCGAGATCGCGCACGACCGCTGCTGTACGCAGGCGTTGATGTCAGTCTTGGATGTCAACCGACCGAGATTTATCAGCCTCCCAGCCTGCCTGCTGAGCACGCCTGTTGATCTCATCGGCAGCGGCCTGAAGCACGGCGACACGTGTGCCTTGGCTGAATCCAACGCCGAAGTGTGTTCCTGCTCGGTCGAGGAGGTCCTGAAGGAGCTCCGACACTCGCTCAGCTGCCCCCTCCTCCGCGACGACAGAGGCTAGGGCGTCCTTGAACTCCGGAGCTTTCTCGGCTGCGGCAAACCAAGCCAAGAAGGTCTCAAGTTCCCGGCTGGGGCGCTCTTCTCTGGTCGCGATCCAGCGAGCCATCTGGGCTGGGTCCACCCAGTCTGGAGATTCTTGATGGCAAGGCTTACAGAGTAGGAGCAGGTTGCTCGCGTCGTCTGATCCCCCGAGGCTGCTGGGGATGATGTGAGCTCGTTCGAGGTTGGCGCGCTGCCATGAGGCTTGGGCAGTGGCCCGCTTCCATCGCTCTGAGAACCACCCGCAAGCGAAGCAACACGGCTCATCAAGCAACAGGTGAGGTGCGAAATCTTCTCTTCTCGGGCTTTCGTTCCAATGCTGCGCAATTTTCCACTTACTCGGTACGGACATGGGCCCCCCTCTGTCTACTGCTCGTAGCATGCCAGCCACCTGTGACATCAGCCTGGGCTTGGTCGAGCGGCCGATAGATGTCGAGCCTGGGAGGCCTGGCGCTGTCAGCACCGCTTTAGGAGAGAGGGTGAGCAATCTCGCGCCTGAGCTGCGGATTTGCTGACTGGGCAAGTGAGCGGCTACTCGACCACAGGGCGGCGGTGTTGACCGTGGCTGACCTCTGCATCTGGCATGGTTGTGGCACGAACCTCAGCCGACGACAGTCAGCCACGACGGCGGGTGCGTCGACGGACCAGGCGCGCGTGTGTTCGCTGGACCCCCACCGGCCTCCACCACGCTGCCAGTGACGTCGACCAGAGAACTGCGCCGGCCAGACGGGTGGGTACAACCGCCTCCTCAAAACTTCTAGCTCGGGAAGCTTGGCCGCTCAGGGCCTTGGTTTCGTTCCCTGGTTCACAGGTTCCCGGTGAGTTATCGCACCATCCGGCGCGAACGCGAAGGGTGCATGTCCGTCCTAGCGGAAAAAGCTCCTGACTTACCCGATGGCCAGGTTTCGACAGAGGCCGCAGAGCCACTGCGACGCCCTGCTCACTATGCCGTGACGGCTTGAGCAAGACCCCGTACTAGTTCAGAGTGCTTATCAATGGGAAGTTGGGTGAGCACATCACAGAGACCTCGGTTCAAGTCATCCCTCGACATCACACTCAACTTTACGTTTGCCGTTTCGGACCTTCCGGTCCTTGTATTGAAGAGATTGACTTTCATGTCAATCTCATCCACTGCGAAAGTGGATACTATGTCTGGCGAAGCCGTGAAATTGTCAGCGGCTGATTTGGACATCATTTCGCCAGCAAATCTTCCTCCTGTGGCGAGATTTTGCTCCAAATAGTGAAGGGTCTGGGGTGCCAGAAGAGAATTCAGGGAGCAGCCGAGGTCAACCCTCGTGACCGTGCCATAAGATTTCAACTGTATGCTTTCTTGGACCTCCGGGCTTTCCCACCTTTTTGGAGCGCCTGCGGCAAACCACATCATTTCAAAGATCTCGGCAGTGACGTATTCGGCCACTTCTGTGTGCCCACTCACGAGAGCGGATATGTTTTCGTCGTTTATCTTTACCATCTCGATTGGCACGATGACATTTTGTCCCACTGGAACACGGCCGGCTTCCAGGGAGACCGCCTCCTCGCGGAGGGCTATGGCTAGCACCTTCTCTTTAGGGAGACTCCCCGCCTCGGCGAACTCTTCTTGCAGGTTTGAGAGAACCTGGGGTGGCTTGAGGCCTAGCTTGAATTTGTCTTCTACCTGCCTAAGGAAAATCTCTGGTTCCACCTGACTTAGAGGGAGCATGGAGGGATCCATGTTGATTACTACACTCGTTGTCTTGATGCCTCGAATGTGGCTAGGCAGGGCCTCTTCTACGCTTGCCGCTACTCGGCTCTTTCGCGCTTCCTCATATCCAGAGAGGGCGGCTTCCAGTTCTTCCATGTTGGCGGTCATTTCAACCCCTCCTCGATTCTTTCTACGTACTCTGCGAGCTGGCGCTGAACTGTTCGAACGTCGGTGTTCGGGGAAGCTGCTAGGCAATTAATGCATGCAATGCGCAGGTCTCGCGGAAGCCAAACAGTCTGACCAAGAGACGATTCTCGTTCCGTCTCACTTAGGCTCTCTCCGGCGCTAACCCGCGCCAGGGTTGACCACAGTTTTTGGAGTGCTTGCTGGCGTAGGGGCAATATGGACATGAAGCGATCATTCGCAAATTGTGCACCCTGCAAGCGCTCTTGATGTCGTTGCGTCCTCCACATCGTCAGATAGGAGGAGAGGAAGGCTATTGCGCCCCCTATGAGGGCGGCCACGATGGCGGTCATTGCTATCCCCAGCCGCGCTAATTTTGGAGCCCTGTGCACGAATCGAAGGCACTCTTTTTCATGCTGTGCCGTCTTGGGTGCGCGTGTCCAGGCCTACCTGGTGATTCACCCATTCAGACTAGCTCTGGGTGCTAAACCCGGACAGCCGAGTATCATGGAGGTTTGAATTCGCGGTGACAAATGATCGATTAGCGTCGATTCTTCGCGACGGCTTGCCAGGTCAGTTGACGGGTTGTTGCCGGCCACCCCAGCCATGACACGGACGTTCTTTGGCTGGTCGGCTGATCTCCAAGAGCGCGGCACGGGCACTGGCCGGGCTGGAGCGGGGCGGAGACAGGAGCGCAGGCCCGGTCAGCGCCCGGGCCGCGCGCGGGGAGCGGAGCGAGCCGCCTTGACGGCGGGGAGAGCATCAAGGCGGTCAGCGAGTACCTCGGGCACAGCAACGCCGCATTGACGCTACGGATCTACGCGCACCTCATGCCGAGCAGCCAGGAACGAACCCGGACGGCGATCGCGACGGTCTACGCCAAGGCCCAACGTCCTGTTTGACGGCCCACAGACGGCCCACGGCCCCGTAAAGCTGACCAGTTCGGTGGAAACCGCTGGTAGATGCCTTGCGGGGCCGTCGGCTTGCTTCTCCGACCCGGAGAAGACGGCCGCCTACCTGGCGTCGGTGGCCTGACCGCCGTCCGGACGCACGGCTCCCAGGACCGGGTACGACGCCAGCGGGGACACCTGCACCCTGGCGCCGGGCCGGGGAGCCTGGACGACTTTCCCGCCTCCGACGTACAGCGCCACATGGGTGGCCTGCGGGAAGTACACCACCAGGTCACCCGGGCGCAGTTCGCGCAAGGGGACCCTGCGCAGCCGCTGCCACTGCTCCTGACTGGTGCGGGGGATCGGGGTGCCCGCGTGCGACCACGCCTCGGAGGTCAGGCCCGAGCAGTCGTAGGCCCCGGGGCCCTCGGCGCCCCACTCGTAGGGCTTGCCCAGCTGGTCCATGGCGTAGCGGACCGCGCGGCCGCCCTCCGCGAAGGCGGGGCGGTCGGCCGGCAGGGCGCCCGCGGTGGTCAGCCGCTGCTGTGCCTCGGTGACCCCCTGCTGCTCCAGCCGGGCGACCGCGGCCAGCTGGTCCGGGGTGAGCGAGGCCAGCATGCGTTCCACGTCGGCCAGCCTGCCCCGGACCTCGTCGCGCTGCTTGCGCTGCCGGTCGGCGAGCGAGAGCTGGGCGTCCAGCGCCTTGCGGGCCGCCCGGGCCAGGACGTCCTGCCGCTTCTCCGTCCCGGCCAGCCGGGCCACCGTCCGCGCCCGTTCCCGCGCCAGTTCGCCGATGACATGGCCCTCGTCCAGCGCGTGCTGCGGGTCCGGGGCGAGCAGCAGGCGGACGTACGGTCCAAGGCCGTCGCCGGACTGGTACTGCTGACGTGCCAGCCGCCCGGCGTCCCCCTGGCTGTCCCGCAGGGCGAGCCGGGCGCGGGCCAGTTCACCGTCCAGCCGGGACACCTCGGCGCGCTGCGCCGCCAGCTTCTCCGTGGTCCCGTTGTAGGTCTCGGTGGCCTGCTCGGCCTGCTGGTAGAGCTGCTGAAGATCCGTCAGGAGCCGGGAGACGGACGGCTGTCGGGGTTCCGGTTCCGGTACGGCCGCGGCCGGCGCCGCGGGGGCGAGGGCGGCCTGGGCCGCCACCGCGGCCGTACAGGCCAGGCGCACAAGCCTTCCTGACACGACATCACCTCGGGTGCGGGGAGGGAATCCCGGCGAGCGGGCTGTTCGCCTCCCATGGCACCGCGATTATCGGATGAATCGGTGCGGGGCGCGCGCCGAGCCTGCGCGGACGGCGCAACCCTGTCACCCGTTCGGCCGCCCCTCGGGGCCCTCCGGCTTCGACCAGGGCCACCGGAGCCTTCCGCCCGACCTGTCCTCGGGGTCGTACGCGTACTTCCACCCCTGGATCAGCCCCAGCCGCTTGCTGTACCCACGCGGCACCCTGCGGTAGACGTACACGGCGGGCGGGCCGCCCGCCGGGTCGGGGACGGGGATGCGGTACGTCTTCGGGGGGTGCCCGGTCGGGCCGACCAGCACGGGCAGCACGCGCCCGTCCATCGGGCCGCCCTCGAAGGGGGTGTCCTGGCTCTTCACGGCTCCAGTGTCAGCCTTCCGCGGCGAGCGCGCCGACGAGGCCGGCCGTCTGCTCGTCCCGGCCGGCGGTGACCGCGAGCATGGCGGTGAACTGCTCCACCAGCCAGTCGCGCAGCTCCTGCACCGGGGGCTGCTTCTCCTCGTCCAGCCAGATCAGCGAGGCCGCCTCCACGGCGGTGATCCAGGTCCGTACGGTCATCCGCAGCCGGGGGCCGGGGGCGGTGACGCCGAGATGGCGGAAGATGTGCTCCGCCGCCGCCCGGCGCACACCGTCCACGATGGCCGTGGTCCGCGAGGTCTCCACCACGCT
This sequence comes from Streptomyces sp. NPDC001606, assembly GCF_053596835.1. NCBI lineage: Bacteria > Bacillati > Actinomycetota > Actinomycetes > Kitasatosporales > Streptomycetaceae > Streptomyces > Streptomyces sp. NPDC001606. The sequence goes on along the minus strand of NZ_JBSFHC010000002.1, from coordinate 466,766 downwards.
GCCGCCCTGGAGCAGCGCGCTGAAGCCGGCGTCGTGCTCGTCGACGAAGGCCAGGTAGCGGTCCAGGGCGCGGGACAGCCGGGCCAGCAGCGGGCCCTCGCGGGGTTCGTCGAAGCAGTGCTGGAGTTCCTCGGCGGCGGAGCGGAGCGCGGCCTCGTACAGCTGCTGCTTGCCGCCGGGGAAGTACCGGTACACCAGCGGGCGCGAGACCCCGGCCGCCTCCGCCACGTCGTCCAGCGACACGTCCTCGGGGGCGCGGTGCGCGAAGAGGGCGAGGGCCGAGGCGAGCAGTTGGCTGCGCCGGGCTTCGACGGTGAGGCGGCGGTAGGCGGGGGTGGCCGGGGTCATGCTCAGCAGCCTAATCGCTGCGCTGCTTCGGCCGTTTTTGTCTGCGGGTGCGTTGGGGCTGGTCGCTCCCCCGAGTTCTCGGCTTCGCTCGAACAGGGGGCACCCCCGTCGCGGCGGAGCCGCATATCGGACAGAGCCCCGCGCCCCTTCGGGGCGCTTATGCCAGCAGCCCCGATGACCTCCACAGGCGGCGGCCCACTCCGCGCAGGACGCCGATGTCGTCCAGGAAGTCGGTCAGTCGCTTCGCGCCGGTCTGCATGATCTCGCGGCGGTGGGCGCTCGCCTTCACCTGGGCCATCGCCTCCCGCTTGTCCAGTCCCACGTTCGTGTAGACGTCCGGGTTCACGAACGCCACGGAGAACACCCGGGCGAACTCGCCCGAGGTGACCCGGGTGAACTCCTGCGACCACCTCGGCGCGGTCAGCATCTGGCGGCGCAGCTCCTCGCGGGCGTACCGGACGTGCCGGGCCTCCTCGACGACGTGGATGCGGGTGACGCCCCGGATCAGCGGCTGGACCCGCTCGTCGGGGAAGGTCAGCCGCTGCATCCAGTCCAGCACCTCCTCGCCGAGCAGCGTCGCGGTGAAGGAGCCGGGGGTGGTGGAGATGGTCTTGAAGACGCGGCCGAGGTTCTGGTGGGCCCTGCTGACCGGGTACCAGGGGGTGCCTCCGTGCGAGATCAGCCGCGCGAACATCTTCGAGTGCCGGCACTCGTCCTCGATCTCGGTGAGCGCGTAGCGGACGTGCGCGCTCGTCGCCGCCTTGTCGTAGATGTGCCGGACGAGCAGCTGCATGAGGATGATCTCGAACCAGATGCCGAGCGAGGCCAGCGCGGCCGCCTCGTGCTGGGAGAGCAGGATGCGCTGCTCCTCGCTCATCCGCTTCCACAGGGGCGTGTCGTACAGCGACACCAGCTCCGGCGGCCAGAACCACTTGCCCTCCTCGAAGGGCGCCTCCCAGTCCAGCTCCCTGTCCGGGTCGAAGGAGTGCTTGGCGGAGGAGACGAGCAGTCGCTCGGCCACCTGCTCCCGGTCCTTGAGCAGGCCGAGCGCGTCGCGCAGGCCGTCCAGCGCGTCCGCTTCCGTCAGGGTCGTCATGGCTCCCTCACCTCGTTACCCGGGGGTACGTCGTCCGCCTCTTATGAGACTGCCTGTCAGCAAGGCCGTCAATCCCCTGCACCGGACTTGTTGACTCGGCGTCTACGTGTGAGCCTGCGAGGTATGCCGACCCATGACCTCTACGCCAACGAGCCCGGTGACTCTCCCTGGCAGGTGCCCGCGACCGGCGCGGCCCGCTTCAGCTGGGAGTACGACGACGGCCGTGACCGACTGCTCGCCCTGTACCAGAAGGGCAAGGACAAGCAGTGGGACGGGCAGACCCGTATCGACTGGGACCTGGAGGTCGACCCGCACGACGCGCTCGGCACGCCCGAGCAGGCGATGTCGCTGTACGGGACGCCGTACTGGGACAAACTCAACGCGAAGGACAGGGGCGAGCTGCGCCGGCACTACGCCTCCTGGCAGTTCAGCCAGTTCCTGCACGGCGAGCAGGGCGCGATGATCTGCGCCGCCCGGATCGTGGAGTCGGTGCCCGACATGGACGCCAAGTTCTACTCCGCGACCCAGACCATGGACGAGGCCCGGCACGCCGAGATATACAGCCGGTTCCTGCACGAGAAGATCGGGCTGGTCTACCCGATCAACGACAACCTCCAGTCGCTGCTCGGCGACACCCTGCGGGACAGCCGCTGGGACATGCCCTACCTCGGTATGCAGGTCCTCATCGAGGGCCTCGCCCTCGCCGCCTTCGGCATGATCCGGGACACCACCAAGAAGCCGCTGCCCAAGCAGATCCTCACCTACGTCATGCAGGACGAGGCCCGGCACGTGGCCTTCGGGCGGATGGCGCTGCGCGACTACTACCAGCAGCTCACCGACGCCGAGCTGCGCGAGCGCGAGGAGTTCGTCATCGAGGGCTGCTATCTGATGCGGGACCGGCTGCGCGGGGTGGAGGTGCTGGAGAACTTCGGCATACCCAGGGCGGAGGCCGAGGCGCTGAGCGAGCGCTCCGAGTACCTCCAGCTCTTCCGCAAGCTGCTGTTCAGCCGCATCGTGCCCTGCGTCAAGGACATCGGCCTGTGGGGCAAGCGGCTCCAGCAGGCCTACGTCGACATGGGCGTCCTGGAACTGGGCGACTCCAGCCTGGACCTGCTGATGGCCCAGGACGAGGAGCTGGCCGACCGGCTGGACGCGGAACGCTTCGCGGCCGAGGAGCAGGAGCGGGTGGCCGAGGTGACGGGGGCGATCGAGGCCGGAGCGGACGAGGGCTGAGGCGGCCGAGGGGCCGTCCGCCCCGTGCAGTAGCGTGCTGGCGTGTCCATGCCTCCGCCGTCGCACCCTTCCCCGTACGGCCCTCAGCAGCCCCAACAGCCCTACCCCTACGGCTCCCAGCCCCCGCAGGGCCCCGCCGGGCCGTACGGCTCCCCGTACCCCCAGGCACAGCCCTACCCCCAGGCACAGCCCTACCCCCAGGCACAGCCCTACCCGCAACAGCCGCCGTATCCGGGTCAGCCCTACCCGCCCCAGCAGCAGTACCCCGGCTGGGGCGTGCCGCCCATGGGGCCGCCGCCGAAGAAGCGGCGGGTCGGGCTGGTGCTCGGGATCGTGGGCGGTGTCGTCACCGCCGGTGTGGTGGGGCTGATACTGCTCGGGACGGCGGCCGAGGGCGGCTTCCCCGAGGCGAAGAACAAGCTGGTGCTTCCGCACACCCTCCTCGACGGCAAATACACCCTCGCCCAGGACCTGTCCGGCACCGAGGGCAAGAAGGTGGAGGAGGAGGCCGACGGCGCCTGGGACGCCAAGGACATCCACGCCGTCACCGGCCGCTACAGCCCGGGCGGCGACGACACCAAGGGCATGCTGCTCGTCTCGTCCATGTACGGCCGGTTCAAGAACCAGGACGACGTCCGCAGCCGCATGCTCAAGGGCGCCACCCAGGCCGACGGCGTGACCCTGGACCAGCCGCCGAAGGACGTCACCCCGCCCGGCGCGGCCACCCCCATCAGCTGTGAGGTGCTGACCCAGAAGGGCGCCCTGGCGACCCTCACCTACCCGGTCTGTGCCTGGGCGGACGGCAACACCGCGGCCGTGGTGGCCGAGGTCGACATGGCGACGACCCACGCCGCGGACGTCGATCTCGCCGCCGCCGCACGGCACACCGTCACGGTCCGCTCCGAGATGCTCCGGCCGCTCGGCTGACCTCCGGGCGCCCGCCCGAGAGCCTTTCGGAAGAAGGGCTCTCGGGCAGGCGCTCACCGGGCGAGGACCGCCCGCATCACGTCCCGGGCGATCGGCGCCGCGTCCCCGCCCCCGCTGATCTCGCCCCGGTCCGCCGACGCGTCCTCCACCACCACCGCGACCGCCACCTCCGGCTCCAGGGCATCCTCCGACTGCGCCCAGGACACGAACCAGGCGTACGGCACACCGGAGTTGCCCACCCCGTGCTGGGCGGTGCCGGTCTTGCCGCCGACCAGGGCGCCCGGGATGCCCGCCCGGGTGCCGGTGCCCTCCTCGACCACGTCGGTCATCAGCTCCTTCAGCCGGGCCGCCGTGTCCGGCCGCATCACCTGCCGCGCCGGATGCGCCCCGCTCCCGGCCACCGTCTCACCGCCCCGGCGGGTGGTCCGCTCGATCAGGTACGGCCGGCGCAACCGGCCGCCGTCGGCGACGGCCGCCGCCACCATCGCCATCTGGAGCGGTGTGGCCCGGGTGTTGTACTGCCCGATCGAGGACAGCGCCAGCTGCGCCCGGTCGACACGGGTGTCGAAGGTGCTGGGCGAGACGCCGAACGGGATGCGCAGCGCGGGGTCGTTGAAGCCGAACGCCCGCGCCGTCTCCGCCATGTCCCGCACGCCCACGTCCACGCCGAGCTTGGCGAACACCGTGTTGCAGGACCACTCGAACGCCATCCGCAGCGAGGCGTCCGCACAGCCGTCGCCCTCGTTGGTCAGCCGGGTGGTGGTGCCGGGCAGCCGGTAGGGGTCGGGGGAGTCGGTGGGCGCGTCCAGGTCGGTGACCACCCCCGAGTCCAGCGCCGCGGCCGCGGTGACCACCTTGAACGTCGACCCCGGCGGATAGGTCTGCCGTACCGCCCGGTTGAGCATCGGCTTCTCCGGGTCGTGGTTGAGCCGCGCCCACGCCGACGCCACCGCCTCGCCGTTGCCGGACAGCAGCGCCGGGTCGTACGACGGGCTCGTCACCAGCGCCAGGATGCGGCCGGTGGCCGGCTCGATGGCGGCCACCGCGCCCTTGCGCCCGGCCAGCCCCCGGTACGCCGCCTCCTGGGCCGCCCCGTCCAGCGTCGTCACCACGTCGCCGCCGGGGTTCGGCCGCCGGGTCGCGTCCCGCCACAGCGGCAGCGGCGACAGCACCGGATCGGTGCCCGACAGCACCCCGTCCGCCGCGTGCTCCAGGAATGTGGTGCCGTACATCTGCGAGGCGAAGCCGGTCACCGGTGCGTACAGCGGGCCGTCGCGGTAGGTGCGTTCGTAGCGCAGCTGCTCGCCGGTGTCCACCGACCCGGTGACCGGCTCGCCGTCGACCAGGATGTTCCCGCGCGGCTGGCCGTAACGGGCGATCGTGGTCCGCCGGTTGGCCGGATTGTCGTCGTAGGCGCCGGACTGGACGACCTGCACCCGGGCCGCGTTGACCAGCAGGGCCGCGAGCAGCAGCGCGCAGAACGCGCAGGCGTGCCGGATGTACCGGCCCATCGGCCGGCCGCCCTCGCCGAGGCCGCCGTACTCGGTCACCGCGCCTCCCGCCCGTCGTACTGGCTGCGCGCCGAATGGCTCACCCGGATCAGCAGCGCCACGATCGCCCAGTTGGTCACCACCGAGGAGCCGCCCTGGGCGAGGAACGGCATCGCCATGCCGGTGAGCGGGATCAGCCCGGTCACCCCGCCCGCGATCACGAACACCTGGAGCGCCAGGATCGAGGCGAGCCCGACCGCGAGCAGCCGCCCGAACGGCTCGCGCAGCGCGAGGCCCGCCCGGTAGCCGCGCTCCACCAGCAGCGCGTAGAGCAGGATGATCGCGGCCAGGCCGGTGAGGCCCAGCTCCTCCCCGGCCGTCGCCAGGATGAAGTCCGACTTGGTGGCGAACCCGATGAGGATCGAGTGCCCGAGCCCGAGCCCGGTGCCCAGGACCCCGCCGGCGGCGAACGCGAACAGCGACTGGGACAGCTGGTTCGGCCCCTGCCCCGCCTCGATGGTGGCGAACGGGTGCAGCCAGTCCTCGATCCGCTGGTTCACATGCGGCTCCAGCCGCCCCACGGCCACCGCGCCCAGCACGGCGAGCAGCAGCCCGACCGCGATCCAGCCGGTGCGCCCGGTGGCGACGTACAGCAGCACCACGAACAGCCCGAAGAACAGCAGCGAGGTGCCGAGGTCGCGCTCCAGGACCAGCACGCCGACGCTCATCAGCCAGATCGTCAGGATCGGCCCGAGCACCCGCCCGGTCGGGAACTGCACCCGCCACACCCGGCGGCCGGTGTACGCGAGCGCGTTGCGGTTGGCGGCCAGGTAGGCGGCGAAGAACACCGCGAGCAGCACCTTCGCGAACTCGCCCGGCTGGATGGAGAACCCGGCGATATGGATCCAGATCCGGGCCCCGTTGACCGCCGGGAAGAGGATCGGCAGCGCGAGCAGCGCCAGCGCGGCGACCACGCACACGTATGCGTACCGCTGGAGCATCCGGTGGTCGCGCAGCATCAGTACGACCAGGATGAACAGGCCGACTCCCAGCGTGGACCACACCAGTTGGGCGGGGGCCGCCCGGTCGCTCGGCGTCTCCAGGTCCAGCCGGTAGATGAGGACCAGGCCGAGGCCGTTGAGCAGCACCGCGATCGGCAGCAGCAGCGGGTCGGCGTACGGCGCCCGGATCCGGACGGCGAGATGCGCGAACAGGGCGAGCACCCCGAGCCCGGCCCCGTAGCCGACGGCGCCCGGCGGCACCGTACCGGTCCTGGCCAGGCCCACCGCGCAGTAGCCGGACACCGACAGCAGGACCGCCAGCACGATCAGGGCGAGTTCCATGCCACGGCGCCGGGGGAGGCGTACGGCGGGTGCGGGAGCCTGGGCCGCCGCCAGGGTGGTTCCGGCGTTCGTCATGCCCGGAACCTACCCAAAGGGGAGGTCTGGCGGGTGTTGTCCCCCGGCAGTGTCCGTCGGCGCGTCAGCACCGGCGTGGCAGGGGCCCGATGATGTCGATGTACCGCGCCGTGCCCCAGGCCCAGGTGCCGTCCGTCAGCAGGTACCACACCGGGTTGCCGTGCACGGGCCGCCCGCGCGTCTCGCAGAAGACCGACACCCGCTCGCCCTCGTCGACGAACCGCACCCGCCGGCTGCCCCGGTCCGGCCGGTCCCGCAGCCACATGCCCTCCTCGGCGGTGACGACACCCTGGGAGAAGCGCGGGTCCCTCCCGCCGCCGTCGTCCTCGTCCGCGAGGGCGGGCACGGCCGCGACGGTACAGGCCAGGGTTCCGGCGGCGGTGACTATGGCGAGCCCACGGGAGAGGACGGAACGCAGGGACATGGGGGCACCTCCGAGAGGCGGACGAATCCTGACTAACCGCCACATTAGGATCGGCCGCCTGCGGGTGCCCTGCGCATTAGTCCCTTAGGGGCCCGGGCACATCGGGCCCTGCGGGCATCGGTCCCTCAGGGGCGCGGGCACATCGGCGGCTCAGGGGCGCGGGGACATCGGTCCTTAAGGGTGCGGGGAGTCGGGCAGCCGCAGGGTGGCGACCGCCCCGCCGTCCACCGCGTTGGCGAACGACAGCCTCGCCCCCAGCACCTCAGCCTGCCCCAGCGCGATGGTCAGCCCCAGCCCGTGCCCGGTGGCACCGCCCTCCGTACGGAACCGCTGCGGCCCGTGCGCGACGAGGTACTCCGGATAGCCGCCCCCGTGATCCCGCACGGTCACCACCGGCCCGTCCACCGTCAGCACCACCGGCGCGGCCCCGTGCTTGTGCGCGTTGGCCACCAGGTTCCCCAGCACCCGCTCCAGCCGCCGCCGGTCGGTCTCCACCCGCGCGTCCCGGAGGATCCGCACCTCCGTACGGGTGCCCGAGGCGCGGACCACCCGCTGCGCCAGCGCCCCCAGCTCCTCGGTGTCCACCTCCAGCCTCTCCCGGCCGGTGTCCAGCCGGGAGATCTCCAGCAGGTCCTCGGTGAGCGTGCGCAGCGCCGCCACCCGGTCCCGCACCAGCTCCGTCGGCCGGCCCGGCGGCAGCAGCTCCGCCGCCGCGTGCAGCCCGGTCAGCGGGGTGCGCAGCTCATGGGCGACGTCCGCGGTGAACCGCTGCTCGCTCAGCAGCTTGCTCTGGAGCGAGGAGGCCATGGTGTCCAGGGCGGCCGCGACGGCGGCCACCTCGTCCGGCGGACGGCTCGCGTCCTTGGTCCGCGGGTCGTTCACCCGCGCGTCCAGATCGCCCGCGCTGATCCGCCGGGCCACCCGGGCGGTACCGTGCAGCCGGCGGGTCACCCGGCTCACCGCGAACACCCCGACCAGCACGGTCGCCCCGATGGCGAGCCCCGAGGACCACAGGATCGAGGTGTCGAGGCCGGCGATCGTACGGGCCTGCTGGGAGTAGTCGACCTCCACGGCGAGCGCCCGGTGCCCGGCCACCGGCCCCGCCGCCCACATGGTGGGCCGGCCCAGGTGCGCGGAGACCATCGTGCCGCGCTCACCGGCCGCCGCCAGCGTCCGCAGCGGCGCGGGCAGCCCCTCCGGGTCCACCCCGGCGCCCGGCAGCAGCGTGTCCCCGGCCTCGTACGCCTGGGTCGCGTCGGCCAGCCGGGACAGCGCCAGCTTCCGGGCCTGGCCCACGGTCTGGTTGGTCACCGAGACATGCACCAGGACGCCCAGCAGCGCGGCCAGCGCACAGCACATCACCGTGATGAACAGCGCCGCCTTCACGGCGAGCGTCCCGGCCCACTGGGGCAGCGCGACCCTCATCACGCGCCCGCCGACGGCGAGACGGACGGCACCGGGCTCGGCGAGGGCTTCCGGGTGCGGCGGCCGTCCCCGGTGTGCAGATACTCGTCGCGGGAGAACACCATCGCGCGCTGCTCCGGGTCCCACACCCAGGTGGTGCGGTACTCGTACCCGGAGATGTCGGCCGGCGAGCGCTCGATCAGCGCGCGCCCGGCCAGCTCCACGCCGATGATCGCGTCGTTGTCGGCCAGGACCTGCACCAGCCGGTGCTTCTCGACCGTGTAGACCCGTACGGCCGTCTGGTTCGTCGGGTACAGCCGGAAGCCGAGCGTCATGTCGGGCCGGCCGTCGCCGGTCAGGTCCCGGTAGTACGCCGGCAGCAGCGGACAGCGCGCCCGCCGCCCGCCCGGCCGGCACTCCTTCAGCCGGTCCACCGTCGCGTGGTACGCCCCCTTCGACCCGTAGTCGTCCGGATGGGCCTTCACCTCGGCGTCCACCACGTCCACCGGATCGACCCTGCGGATGTCGTCACCGGGCACGGTCACACCCTTGACGGTCTCCCGGGTCGCCACGGAGTACGGAAAAGCGGGGCTGGACGCCGGCCGCAGGTCGGGCCAGAGCTTGGCGGGGCTGTTGGCCGTCTGGGTCGGACCGGCGGCCTGGAGCCCGCCGCTGTCGCCGCAGGCCGCCGCCGTCGCCGAGAGCAGCGCGACGGCGACCGCGGTACGGGCGGTGCGCAAAGGGCGTCGGGCAGACACGGTGCTCCTGAGGGCGACGGGGCGGTCGTAATCCACCACACCCTAAGTCGTAAAGGCGTAAAGTCCGTTTTGTTCACCCGGGGTGGTGCTGGGAGAGAGGCTACTCGGCCGGATCCTCCAGCAGCCGTACGGTGGCCGGCCCGACGCGCGGGTGCGCCACGAACAGCGCGTTGTGCGGCCCGCCGGACGGGACACGGCCGGCCGGCCTCCACGGCAACCGCAGTCGGCCCAACCGGTCTTGCCCCCGGACCACCCTGCCTGTTCCCATGGTCGAGGGGTGATGGCGCATGAGCGGACTGCGCGTGGTGCCGGCCTTTCGGCACGGCCGGGAACGGCTGTACGTCTGCCGCCCGGACGGATCCAGCGTCGCCTGGTACGACCGTGAGACCGGCCGGGTCAGCGTGCTTCTGCCCGGCGAGGACGGCCATCAGGACGTGCTCGAGGCACTGAAGCCGTTCCTGACCGGCCCGGTGACCGTCGGCCCGCCCCCGGTCCCCACCCCCGCGGAACTCGCCCGGCTGACCCTGCACCCGGACGACGACCTCGCCCCCAACCGCCCCGGTGAGGCCCTGCTGGTCGCCCTCGACCGCGAATCCGGCCACGGCCGCGGCCGGGCTCATGGCCTGGGCCACGGTCTCGGTCACGGCCCGGGTCATGGCGGTCCCGCCCGCAGGCTCCGCCCCGACCCGCGCCGGCGCGCGCTGCTGGCCGAGCAGACCGTCGGCGAGACGCTGGACGGGCTGGAAGGCGCGGGCTGGCACACCGTGCACTCGATACCGCTGCCCGGCGGCGACCGCATCCACCACCTGGTCATCGGCCCCGGCGGCCTGTACGCCGTACACGCCCTGTACGCCCGCAGAAGCCGGGTCCTGATCGCCGACCTCATGGTCACCCTGGGCCGCCGCGAGCCCGAGCCGCTGCTGCGCCGGCTGCGCGCCGACGCCGACCGCGCCGCGTACGCCCTGACCGCCGAGGTCCACCCGCTGCTGGCCCTGGTGGGCCCCACCGAGGTCACGGTCACCGCCCGGCCGAGGGGCGTGCGCATCCTCCGCGACGAGGAGCTGACGGGGCTGGCGCGGACCGGCGGGGTGCTGAAGCCGGGGGACGTGGAGGCACTGCACGCGATGGCGCGGGACCGCAGGACGTGGGGGAGGGTGTAGGCGGGGCCCTGTGTGACGGGTGCCCGGGCTGCTATCCGTCCCGGGCGGGCAGGGCGGCCGCGTTCGCCCCCTCCGCCAGCGGTGACATCAGATCGCCCAGATCCTGAAGGCGCGGGGCGATGTCCTCCGCCCGGAACTCCAGCCGGCCCGGGCTGCGGCACTCGGCGACCTCCTGCCAGGTCACCGGCGCCGACACCAGCGGGGCCCGGCGGGCGCGCAGGGTGTACGGCGTGGCCGTGGTCTTGCGGGCCGCGTTCTGGCTCCAGTCCACGAACACCTTCCCCGGCCGCAGGCTCTTGGTCATCCGGTGCACCACCAGCCGCGGCATCGCCCGCTCGGCCTCCACCGCGAGCGCCTTGGCGTACTCGCTGGCCCGCTCCGAGGACGAGCCCCGCACGGCGGCCAGCAGATGCAGCCCCTTCGACCCGGCCGTCTTCGGGTACGCCTCGATCCCGTCCGCCGCGAGCCGCTCGCGCAGCCACAGGGCGACCTCGCAGCAGTGCACGACGGTCGCGGGCGCGCCCGGGTCGAGGTCGAAGACCAGCCGGTCGGCCTCCTGCGGGGTCTGCACCCGCCACTGATGGGTGTGGAACTCGGTGACCAGGTTCGCCGCCCAGACCAGACTGGCCAGATCCTGGATCACCACCATCCGGGCCGGGCTGTCCGCCGAGGACCGCGGCACCTCGGCGGTGGTGACCCACTCGGGCGTACCGGGCGGCACGTTCTTGGTGAAGAACAGCTGCCCGTCCGGGCCGTCCGGATACCGCAGGAAGGACACGGCGCGGTCCCGCAGATGCGGCAGCAGCACGTCGGCGGTGGTCGCGTAGTAGTGCACCAGCTCCGCCTTGGTGAAACCGGTCTCCGGGTACAGCACCTTCTCCAGATTGCTGAGCGCGACCCGGTGCCCCTCCACCTCTGTGATAGGCGTCATAGGATGACAATCCCAGACAAAGCGGATAAATCGGTGGAAGGGTGTGGCACGTGCGATCCATATGGAACGGTGCGATCTCCTTCGGGCTCGTCAGCATCCCGATCAAGCTGGTGAACGCGACCGAGAGTCACTCGATCTCCTTCCGCCAGATCCACACCGAGGACAACGGCCGGATCCGCTATCGCAAGGTCTGCGAACTGGAGGAGCGCGAGGTCACCCAGTCGGAGATCGGCAAGGCGTACGAGGACGCCGACGGCACCATGATCCCGATCACCGACGAGGACCTCTCCCACCTGCCCATCCCCACGGCCCGCACGATCGAGATCGTGGCCTTCGTGCCGGCCGACCGGATCGACCCGCTCCAGATGGACGCGGCCTACTACCTGGCGGCCAGCGGCGTCCCGGCGGCGAAGCCGTACACCCTGCTGCGCGAGGCGCTCAAGCGCAGCAACAAGGTCGCCATCGCCAAGTACGCGCTGCGCGGCCGGGAACGCCTCGGCATGCTCCGGGTCGTCGGTGACGCCATCGCCATGCACGGCCTGCTGTGGCCGGACGAGGTCCGCGCCCCCGAGGGGGTCGCCCCCGACGCCGACGTCAGCATCCGCGACAAGGAGCTGGACCTCGCCGACGCCCTGATGGACACCCTCGGCGAGGTCGACCTGAAAGACCTGCACGACGAGTACCGGGAGGCGCTGGAGGAGGTCATCGCGGCGAAGGCCTCCGGCGAGGCGCCGCCCGAGGCGCCGGCCCCGCCCGCCGGCGGCAAGGTGCTCGACCTGATGGCGGCCCTGGAGAACAGCGTCCGCGCGGCCCGCGAGTCGCGGGGTGCACAGCCGGCGGGGGAGGCGGAGGTCAGATCCCTGCCGCGAGGCCGGGCCACGCCGAAGGAGACCGAGGGCAAGAAGTCGACGAAGGCGGCCCCGGCCAAGAAGACGGCCGCGGCACGGAAGTCGACGTCCAAGGCGACGGAGGGGACGAAGAAGAAGACGGCGGCCAAGTCGACCTCGACCTCGTCGGCGAAGAAGACGACGGCGGGCGCGAAGAAAACGGCCTCCCGCAAACGCCCGGCCTGACGGCGGCCCTCACTCCTCGAAGCGCCGCCCCACCACGGCCGCGAGTCCGCCTCCCGCCACGGCTGCCAGCCCCAACGCGACCCCGAACGCCGTCGCCCCCGTACCCAGCCCCACCGCATCACTCAGATACCCCACGGACACAGGCAGCACCCCGGCCGGCAGATACCCCCCGATGTTGAACGCCGCGTTGGCTTCGGCGAGCCGCTCCACCGGCACCGCGACGTTCAACAGCGACAGCCCGCCCAACTGCCCCATCCCCTGCCCCGCCCCGGCCAGCAGCACCGCCCCCGCCAGCGCCGTCACCGAGCCCCACCGCACGGCGACGACAAGCAGCAGCATGCCGAGCGCGGTGGCCCCCGCCCCGCCGGCCAGAATCGCCGGCCGCCGCAGCCGCCGTACCGCGAACTGCACCCCCGTCGCACCGAGGAACATCACGAACGCCAGCGCCCCCGAGACCACGCGGCTACCGGTCCCGAGCAGCCCCGCCAGCAGCGAGGGGCCGAGCGACAGCACGAACGACGTCGCGGTGATCCCGGGCGCGAACACGGCGATGCCCGTGGCCAGCCGCCACCCCACACCCCGGGGCACACCCGGCACCCGCACCCAGGCCCCGCTCCCGCCCCTCGCGGGCCGCCGCACCGGCATCCGTACGACCACCACCCCCGCCGTGACCAGCAACACCGCCTCCACCACGAACACGGTGACCGTGGGCGCGGGCAGGGCCTCGGACAGCACCCCCGCGAGCAGGGGCCCGGCACCCGCCCCGAACACCATCGCGCAGGAGGCGAGCAGCGCGGCCAGCCGGCGCCGCCCGGGCCCGGCCACGTCCGTCACCGCGGCCATCCCCGCCGACACCACCGCGCCGACCGCGATCCCGGTGCACAGCCGCGCCACGACCAGCGCGCCGACCCCGCCCGCGGTGGCGAAGACCAGGCAGGCCACCAGCGCGAGCCCCAGCGCGGGCAGCAGCACCGGCTTGCGGCCGAGCCGGTCGGACACGACGCCGGACACCAGCAGCGAACCCAGCAGCCCGGCGATATAACACGCGAAGACGACGGTCAGCGTGCCCTTGCTGAATCCCATCTGACGCTGCCACAGCACATACAGCGGCGTGGCGGCGTTGGACAGCACGAACACGGCGGTCACCGGCCAGGCGGCGAGCCACACCCACCGCACGGACACCTCCCCACCGCCCGCCCTCCGCCGCACCCCGCCCCTTCGCACCCCAACCCGGCTCACGACACACTCCTCCCCTGGAATTCCTCAGTACGACCGAACCCGTACCAGTACGACTTCAATCGAACCTAGCACGTAGTACGATCGAACTCGTACAGGAGAAAGGAAGTGCCCATGCCGGACCCGCACCCGCGTCCTGCCCCCCTCCCCGAGCCGCCCGTGGAGGACCTGCGCCTGGAGACCGTGCTCGGCGCACTCAGCGACCCGCTCCGGCTGCGCATCGTCCGCAAACTGCTCCTGGAGTCGGAGGAGTTCGACCACCCCTGCGGCTGGTTCGGCCTGGACCGCCCCAAGTCCTCACTGACCCACCACTTCAAGGCCCTCCGCGAAGCGGGCGTCACCCGCCAGCGCCAGTACGGCCTGGAACGCCGCAGCCAGGTCCGCACGGAAGACCTGAACACCCGCTTCCCCGGCCTGTTGGACCTGGTGGCGTCGTGGACACCGCCGGCGGAGACCTGAGCCGGCTGCCGAGGAGCCGGCGCCCGGCCGCCGGCAGCACCCCCGTTCAGCCCCTGCTCGACTTGCTCGGCCAGCCGGACCCCGGCCGGCACACTCCCCGACGGCTACGGCGCCCTCGTGATGTCGTCCTACCCGGCGCTGCTGGCGGTTGGCTTCCTCCTCGACCTCGGCGGTACGACGTTTCGCGACAGGGTGCCGGCATGGCGCCGTGGCGTAGCCCTGTCCGGCTTCTTCATCCCGGCCGTACCACGGCGGCGACGCCTTCGCCCGATGTGATCCCTTCCGTAGGTTCGCTCGCGGATCACTCGCCGCTCATCTAGAGGAGCGGGCTGTGCGGCCCCGCCGTCGATCAGGGAAGGGTCTTCTGTAAAGCGGGCTCCAGCAGCGAGACGCATAGGGATACTGGCCGCATGGCCCGCAACTACAGCGATCTCTCTCCTCACGATTTCGAAGTCCTGGTGAGGGATCTCCTCCAGGCAAGTCGTGGGGCGCGCATGGAGACGTTTCCGCCAGGCCGGGATGGAGGGGTCGACATCCGCCTTCATCGAAACGGCGAGGAAACCCTCATTGCGCAATGCAAGCATACGCCGGGACGGACTTTTGCGCAGATCAAGGGTCAGCTTCAAACCGAGGCCAAGAAGATCGGTGACCGGTTCTCCTGTCGTTACATTCTGGCTACCTCGGCTTCACTGACACGCCAGAACAAGCAAGAAATCGCAACCATGTTCGCCGGAGTGCGGCTGAGAGTTGAGGATATTTGGGGAGTAGATGATCTCGATAACCTATTGAGACTGCACCCTCAAGTGGAGATAAATAACTTCAAGCTATGGATTACTTCGAGTGCCGTCTTGGACCGCCTTCTGCACTCTGATCTATATTGGAGGAGCTCAGGACTTGTCGACCGGATCGTCAAGAGGCGCAAGCTTTATGTGCATAGCGAAGCGTACCCGGATTCGTTGAGGATACTGGAAGAACATCATGTCTGCGTGATTTCTGGAGAGCCGGGAATCGGTAAAACAACTCTCGCCGAGATGCTGCTCGTCAAGTTTCTTTCGGATGATTGGGAAGTGCATTCTGCTTCCAGCGACGTGACAGACATCGAGAAGGTGTGGAAGCCGGGGGTTAGGCAAGTATTCCTGTATGACGATTTCCTGGGTCAGAATTCGCTCCTCGACAATCTGAACAAGAACGAGGACAGTAGACTGATTGATTTAACTGAGCGTATTCGCGATGTGGCCGACAAAATCCTGATCATGACTACACGCGAGTACATCCTCCAGCAGGCGCGACAAGTTCATGAGCGCCTACACGAGTCGCGAGCGCTGGCTGAGGGGAAGGTGATTCTGGACCTCTCACATTACACCGCCGAACAAAAGGCGAGAATCTTCTATAATCACATCCACTTCGCTGAACTCTCTGAGGATGCCCGTGAGTCGGTCTTGAAGGAAAGGAGGTACATGGACGTCATTCGGCATGCCAACTTCAACCCCAGGATCATCGAGCTGGTCACGAAAAACTTTCGAGACTCTGGAGTCGCCGACAGAGGCTTCTTCGAATACGCCCTGAACGCGCTTGACGATCCTCGCGAGCTGTGGGAGCGCATTTTTGAGAGCCAGCTCTCTGCGGCGGAGAGGAGCCTGCTGCTGGTCTTGGCCACCATCCGTACTCGAGTCGAACTCAAGGACCTGCACCGCGCACTTAACTCATACGAGTGCGTTGACGGGCGGCAACGTACGGATTTGCATAAGATGAGGCTGCTCCTCAAGAAGCTGGAAGGCACCTTCATTCAGGTTTCTGCGGATGCGGCGCTAGATGATCAGGCGAACGGATTTCACCCGAGGAACCGCGCAACGCTCGTCCAACTGGCCAACCCTTCCTTTATTGATTATATCTCGTCATACCTGTCGACTCATCCGGACGAAATCCATCAGATGGCCCATGGATGTCTCTTCTTCGAGCAAGCGGAAACGCTTGCGCTCTGGGAACTCGGGGAGGCTTCCCAGGCTCAGATCTCCAGAATTGAATTCGATGCGTTCTTTGGGGTTGCACAGCGGACGCGGCAACTGCCTCGGCTCGCTCCCGGCCATGAAAGATTCGTGATGGCTGCACTGGTGCGACTGAGGTCCGCAGAATCGTGCACTTGGGTGGATAGCCCCAGGTATTATGGAGTTGCAACTCGCCGGGAGGTCTCTGTCGGGAATCGGCATCTTGTTATGCTGATTCTCGACCATAAATATGGCCGAAGCCTCCTTGGGGAACAGTCTTTGGCTGGCATCGTGCAGATGCTCACCGAGCGTATCGGTCAGACCGGCGTGGGGCTTTTGCGGCGCGAATTCCCTCTCATGCGATATTTGTGCCGGTATGAAAGCGTAGAGGAGCAGGTCATTGCGGCCCGTGACATTGCCGCCTCCGTGTTGCTGGAAGTACTGGAGCACCCTGAGCACTTCCAGTCGGCACTTTCTGTTTTTCGGGACCTCGGAATCAATCCGTCACGCTGGTCCGAGCGAAGCGAGGAAGGACTACGGCGACGCTTCGCGTCTTTTGCCTCGCAGTGGGACTGGGCGGAGGCTGGGAGAGTAAACAATGTTGCGGAATGTGAAAATTCTCTCTCCTTGTTGCGAGAAGCGCTATTAGATTTTGAACTTCATCAATCGATTGAGCCAGTCGCTCTCGCGGACCGACTGTCGATGCTTCAGGACGAGGTTGCTCAGAACCTAGATTTCGGCGACGCAGAGTGGGATGAACCAGAGCCGGATGAGTATGAAAGGAGCCGGCTCGATGAGGAGGATGTTCCCTCTTCTGGGCAGCCCAGCGATCCGATCGATGATCTTTTTCAAACGCTGATCTAAATGTGGCCGCGCCGCAGCCCCGGGGCCGGGGGTACCTGGTGCTGTGGTGCACGTGTGATCGGGATCCCGACTTCGCGAAGTGGACGTGCCCCTGAGCTGACTCAAGTGCCTGGACCGCCGCTGCGGCCACCGCGCTCAGTACCTATGGCCGCCGACCGTCGACTGGATCGTGCCCCTCACGCCGATCGGCGAAGGCAAACGGCTCATCGCTGTCGACACGATGAGCCGTGCGGAAGGTGCGGGTAACAGAGCTGAGGTTCTGCTGCTCTCACCTCGCACCCGACAGAGGTTCAGGCTGACCTCTCGTGCTTGGACACCGGGCCGGCCTGTTCACCTGATGGCCCCTGGGTATTGGGCCAGGTAGGTGCCGGTTCGGTCGATGGTCCAGGGTTTGGCAATTTGGGTGCCGACCTGGCCGATGACCCAAGAACCTGTCCACGAATAGTCCACGGACCCTGTCCTAGGGCCGCTCAGCGCTGCACATGCCTGCACAAACGCGAAGACCCCGGCCTCAGCGTTTCCGCTGGTGACGGGGTCTTTGGGCACCTCATACTGGGTGCCCCCGGCAGGATTCGAACCTGCGCACACGGCTCCGGAGGCCGTTGCTCTATCCCCTGAGCTACGGGGGCGTGTCGGCTGCGGAGCTTCTCGCTCGCGGCGACGTGTAGAACATTAGCAGGTCCGGCGGGGTGATCAGGAACCCGTTTCCAGGGTCGGGCTGAGGAGGCGTCGCCTACCCGGCGTGGAGAAGTCCTCCACCCGCCGTGGACGGACCACCCGCCCGGCGCGACCGGGTCCTTCCCCAGCGCCGAGAGCCCCTCCCCGGCACGCCCGGCTCCCTCGCCCACCGCGGAGGACCCCCAGCTCGGCCGACACGACCGGGCCCCTAACCAGCGCAGGGCAGCCCCCAGCCCGGCACGATGGGGTCCCTTCCCAGCGCGGAGGAACGCCAACCCGGCCCCCTCCGCCCCCTGCCCGCCACGGAGGTGCCCCCCGCCCAGCCTGAAGGACCCCCCTCTCCCCACCCCCATCCCCCCTACGGGGCAGAAGTAGGGAAAACCCGGACGCGGTGGCCGGGGCGGACCTACTCTCGAGGTGTGCCAGGGGCGTCGGGTCGGGTGCTTGTCGTCGACGACAACAAGGTCATCCGCCAGCTGATCAGGGTCAACCTCGAGCTGGAAGGGCTTGAGGTGGTGACCGCGGCCGATGGTGCCGAGTGTCTGGATGTGGTGCATCAGGTGATGCCCGACGTCGTCACGCTGGATGTCGTCATGCCCCGGCTGGACGGCCTGCGCACCGCCGCCCGGCTGCGCGCCGATCCCCGTACCCACCACCTGCCCCTCGCCATCATCAGCGCCTGCACGCAGTACGAATTCGAGGCCGGCCTCGACGTCGGCGTCGACGCCTTCCTCGCCAAGCCCTTCGAACCCACCGAACTCGTCCGGCTCGTCAAGCAGCTCATCGAGGGGCGGCGGGGGGCCAGGGGGAGCGGGGGCGATGACGCGGACGGGGACGACGACGGGGTCGCCGACGGAGTCCCCGGGGGGATTTCCTTCGGCGGATAGCGGGGGTGGAGGGAATTCCTTCGGCCGGGAGGGGGTGCGGGCAGGGTCCGTTCGGTGTGGGCCGCCGGTGCCGTCCTGCGAGGGGAAACCGGCTCGCCGTGCCCCCCGTCTCCTCCCCTAGGCTTGTCCCGTGACCCCCGTCGAGCTGTCCCGCACCGTGCTGCACGCGGTGCGCCGTGCCGTTGCCGACGGGGAGCTGACGGTGGCCGTGCCCGAGCGGGTCGTCGTGACCGAGCCGGGGCCCGGTGGATGCGGGGACTTCGCGACCAATGTCGCCCTCCAGCTCGCGCGGCCGGCCGGGCAGCCGCCGGGGCGGGTCGCCGAGATCCTGCGCACCCGGCTCGTCGGCGAGGCCGGGGTCCGGGACGTCGTCGTCACCGGCCCCGGGTTCCTCAACATCACCCTGGACGCGCTGGCCGACCCTGTCACCGGCCTGGTCGAGGAGATCCTGCGCCACGGCGCCGGGTACGGCCACGGTGACGCCCTGGCGGGGCAGTTCCTGGTGCTGCGGGTGCCGTACGAGGTGCGGGCCGAGGTCGTCGCGGACGCCGTCGTACGGATCGTGGCGGCGCAGGGCGGGCGGGCCGTCGTCGAGCACGGGGAGCCGGCCGATCTGCGGCCCGTGCCCGCGCCCGAGGATCCCGCCCCGCTCGGCCCCGACGCCGCCCGGTGGGCGCTGCTGCATCCCGCCCCGCACGACCGGCCCCGGATCACCGCCGACCACCTCGTGCAGCGGGAGAGCAATCCGCTGTTCCGGGTGCGGTACGCGCATGCCCGCGTCCGGTCCCTCAGCCGCAACGCCGCCCGCCTCGGGTTCGGCGCCGTCCCCGGCCCCGCCGACGCCCGCGACCTGCTCACCCCCCTCGCCGACCACCCCCGCATCCTCGCCGCGGCCGCCACCCACCGTGCCCCGGACCGGATCGCCCGGCATCTCGTGACCGTCGCCGATGCCGCGCTGCCCCTCCTGCCGTTCGTGCTGCCGCGCGGTGAGGAGAAACCCTCGGCCGCCCACCGCGCCCGGCTGGCCCTCGCCGAAGCCGCCGGGACGGTGCTGGCCGGTGGCCTGTCCCTGCTCGGCATCGACGCACCCGAATACCTCTGAGCCAAGAAGAGACCCACGTCATGAGCCGTTCCGCACACCCCGCCGGGCCCCGTCACGCCGATGTCCTTCCCGAGGGCCACTACTCCGCGCCGCCCGCCGACCTCAACGCCCTCGACGCGAAGGTGTGGTCCCAGACGGTCGAGCGCGACGCCGACGGTGTCGTCCGCGTCGGGGGCATCGACGTCGTGCGGCTCGCCGAGGAGTTCGGCACCCCCGCCTACATCCTCGACGAGACCGACTTCCGCACCCGGGCGCGTGCCTGGCGCAGCGCCTTCGGGCCCGACGCCGACGTGTTCTACGCCGGCAAGGCGTTCCTCTCCCGTGCCGTCGTGCGGTGGCTGCACGAGGAGGGGCTGAACCTGGACGTGTGCTCGGGCGGCGAGCTGGCCACCGCCCTGTCCGCCGGGATGCCCGTCGAGCGCATCGCCTTCCACGGCAACAACAAGTCCGAGGCGGAGATCCGCAGGGCCGTGGAGGCCGGGGTCGGCCGGATCGTCCTCGACTCCTTCCAGGAGATCGTGCGGGTCGCCCACATCGCGCAGTCCCTGGGCAGGCGGCAGCGGGTGCAGATCCGGATCACCGTCGGCGTGGAGGCGCACACGCACGAGTTCATCGCCACCGCCCACGAGGACCAGAAGTTCGGGATCCCGCTCGCCGGCGGGCAGGCCGCGGAGGCGGTACGGCGGGCCCTTCAGCTCGACGGCCTGGAGCTGATCGGGATCCACTCCCACATCGGCTCGCAGATCTTCGACATGTCCGGGTTCGAGGTCGCCGCCCACCGGGTCGTCGGGCTGCTCAAGGACATCCGGGACGAGCACGGGGTCGAGCTGCCCGAGATCGATCTCGGGGGTGGCCTCGGGATCGCGTACACCAGCGCGGACGACCCGCGTGAGCCGCACGAGATCGCCAAGGCGCTGACCGAGATCGTCACCCGTGAGTGCGAGGCCGCCCGGCTGCGCACCCCGCGCATCTCCGTCGAGCCGGGGCGCGCCATCGTCGGGCCGACCGCCTTCACGCTCTACGAGGTCGGCACCGTCAAGCCGCTGGACGGGCTGCGCACCTATGTGTCCGTGGACGGGGGCATGTCCGACAACATCCGGACCGCTCTGTACGACGCCGAGTACAGCGTTGCTCTGGTGTCCCGGACGAGCGAGGCCGAGCCGATGCTCGCCCGTGTCGTCGGCAAGCACTGTGAGAGTGGCGACATCGTGGTCAAGGACGCGTTCCTGCCCGCCGACCTGGCGCCGGGCGATCTGATCGCCGTACCGGCCACCGGCGCGTACTGCCGCTCCATGGCCAGCAACTACAACCATGTGCTCCGGCCGCCCGTGGTGGCGGTGCGGGACGGCGAGGCCCGGGTGATCGTCCGGCGCGAGACGGAGGAGGACCTCCTGCGTCTCGACGTCGGGTAGTCCGCCGGGCCCGGCAGCGGGGCTGGAAGATCTGCGGTCTTGCGGCCCCGTACAAATGAAATACATGTCTCAGGATCCGGACGAAGGGGAGAAACTCCCGTCCGGTGAGTGAGACTGGTCCAACCGTAGACGGTATGAGGAAACGAGGTCGGATGATGCGTACGCGTCCGCTGAAGGTGGCGCTGCTGGGCTGTGGGGTTGTCGGCTCAGAGGTGGCGCGCATCATGACGACGCACGCCGACGACCTCACGGCGAGGATCGGCGCCCCGGTGGAGCTGGCGGGGGTCGCCGTACGGCGGCCGAGCAAGGTCCGCGAGGGCATCGACCCGGCCCTGGTCACCACCGACGCCACCGCGCTCGTCAAACGCGGCGACCTCGACGTCGTCGTCGAGGTCATCGGGGGCATCGAGCCGGCCCGGACCCTCATCACCACCGCCTTCGAGCACGGCGCCTCCGTGGTGTCCGCCAACAAGGCCCTGCTCGCCCA
Source organism: Streptomyces sp. NPDC001606 (assembly GCF_053596835.1). Classification (NCBI taxonomy): domain Bacteria; kingdom Bacillati; phylum Actinomycetota; class Actinomycetes; order Kitasatosporales; family Streptomycetaceae; genus Streptomyces; species Streptomyces sp. NPDC001606. The sequence continues at coordinate 445,394 of NZ_JBSFHC010000002.1, read as the reverse complement.
GGACGGCGCCGCCCTGCACGCCGCCGCCGAGGAGCACGGCCGGGACCTGTACTACGAGGCCGCCGTCGCCGGTGCCATCCCGCTGATCCGCCCGCTGCGCGAGTCCCTCGCCGGCGACAAGATCAACCGGGTGATGGGCATCGTCAACGGCACCACCAACTTCATTCTCGACAAGATGGACAGCACGGGTGCCGGCTACCAGGAGGCGCTGGACGAGGCGACCGCCCTCGGATACGCCGAGGCCGACCCGACCGCCGATGTCGAGGGGTTCGACGCCGCCGCCAAGGCGGCCATCCTCGCCGGGATCGCCTTCCACACGCGCGTGCGGCTCGACGACGTCTACCGCGAGGGCATGGCCGAGGTCACCGCCGCCGACTTCCGCTCGGCCAAGGAGATGGGCTGCACCATCAAGCTGCTCGCCATCTGCGAGCGCTCGAAGGACGGCGCGTCGGTCACCGCGCGCGTGCACCCCGCCATGATTCCGCTGAGCCACCCGCTCGCCTCCGTGCGCGGCGCGTACAACGCGGTCTTCGTGGAGAGCGATGCCGCCGGGCAGCTGATGTTCTACGGCCCCGGCGCCGGCGGTTCCCCGACCGCCTCCGCGGTCCTCGGCGACCTCGTCGCCGTCTGCCGCAACCGGCTCAGCGGCTCCACCGGGCCCGGCGAGTCGGCGTACGCCGCGCTGACCGTCTCCCCGATGGGTGACGTCGTCACGCGGTACCACATCAGCCTCGACGTCGCGGACAAGCCGGGCGTGCTCGCCCAGGTGGCCACCGTCTTCGCCGAGCACGGGGTGTCCATCGATACGGTTCGGCAGCAGGGCAAGGACGGCGAGGCCTCCCTCGTCGTCGTCACCCACCGGGCCTCCGACGCCTCCCTCACCGGGACCGTCGAGGCACTGCGCAAGCTCGACACCGTGCGGGGTGTCGCCAGCATCATGCGGGTTGAAGGAGAGTAACCAGCAATGACCCACCAGTGGCGCGGAATCATCGAGGAGTACCGGGACAGGCTGCCGGTCTCCGACAGCACGCCGGTCGTGACGCTCCGCGAGGGCGGCACGCCGCTCGTGCCCGCGCAGGTGCTCTCCGAGCGCACGGGCTGCGAGGTCCACCTCAAGGTGGAGGGGGCCAACCCCACCGGGTCCTTCAAGGACCGCGGTATGACCATGGCCATCAGCAAGGCCAAGGAGGCGGGAGCGAAGGCGGTCATCTGCGCCTCCACCGGCAACACCTCCGCCTCCGCCGCCGCCTACGCGGTGCGCGCGGGCATGGTCTCGGCCGTCCTCGTGCCGCAGGGCAAGATCGCCCTCGGCAAGATGGGCCAGGCCCTGGTGCACGGCGCGAAGATCCTCCAGGTCGACGGCAACTTCGACGACTGCCTCACCCTCGCCCGCTCGCTGAGCGACAACTACCCGGTGGCGCTGGTCAATTCGGTCAACCCGGTGCGTATCGAGGGCCAGAAGACCGCCGCCTTCGAGATCGTGGACATGCTCGGGGACGCCCCCGACATCCACGTCCTCCCGGTCGGCAACGCGGGCAACATCACCGCCTACTGGAAGGGCTACCAGGAGTACGCCGCCGACGGCATCGCCGGCAAGACCCCTCGCATGTGGGGGTTCCAGGCCTCCGGCAGTGCCCCGATCGTGCGAGGCGAGGTCGTCAAGGACCCGTCCACCATCGCCACCGCCATCCGCATCGGCAATCCGGCCTCCTGGGAGTACGCCCTGAAGGCCCGCGACGAGTCCGGCGGCGCCATCGACGAGGTGACGGACCGTGAGATCCTGCGCGCCTACCGGCTGTTGGCCGCCCAGGAGGGCGTCTTCGTGGAGCCCGCCTCCGCCGCCTCCGTGGCCGGTCTGCTCAAGGCCGCCGAGCAGGGCAAGGTCGACCCGGGCCAGCGCATCGTGTGCACCGTCACCGGCAACGGCCTGAAGGACCCCGACTGGGCCGTCGCCGGCGCCCCGCAGCCGGTCACCGTCCCGGTCGACGCGGCCACCGCGGCCGAGCGCCTCGGCCTGGGCTGAGCACCGGCACTACCCTGACAGGGGTGCACAGGGGGCTGACGACACGCATCGTGCGCCTCCTGTGCGCCCTATGTCGCCACAGAACCTTCCTTCGATAGGCTGTACCGAACCCTCCCTGCGCATATGTCTTCGCATATGGGTGACGCCGCGCCGTCTGCGCGGCCAGAGGGTCTCCCCGTACGCATCGAATGTCTTCCACCGTCACGCAGCTCAAGGAGAGTCAACGAGCGATGGCCGGTCCAGCGTTCCGCGCCGCCGCCGTCCGGGTGCGCGTTCCCGCCACCAGCGCCAACCTGGGTCCGGGCTTCGACGCCCTGGGCCTCGCGCTGGGGCTGTACGACGACGTCGTCGTCCGGGTGGCCGACTCCGGGCTGCACATCGACATCGCGGGCGAGGGCAGTGAGACCCTCCCGCGGGACGAGAGCCACCTCCTCGTCCGTTCCCTGCGCACCGCCTTCGATCTGCTGGGCGGACAGCCCCGGGGCCTGGAGATCGTCTGCGCCAACCGCATTCCGCACGGCCGGGGCCTCGGCTCCTCCTCCGCCGCGATCTGCGCCGGCATCGTCGCCGCGCGCGCGGTGACCATAGGCGGTGAAGCCAAGCTCGACGACGCGGCCCTGCTGGAGCTGGCCACCGAGATCGAGGGGCACCCGGACAACGTGGCCGCCTGTCTGCTCGGCGGTTTCACCCTCTCCTGGATGGAGGCCGGCGCCGCCCGGGCGATCAGGATGGAGCCCTCGGATTCCATCGTTCCGGTGGTTTTCGTGCCCGGAAAGCCGGTTCTGACCGAGACCGCCCGCGGTCTGCTCCCGCGCACCGTGCCGCACGTCGACGCCGCCGTCAACGCGGGCCGCGCCGCCCTGCTCGTCGAGGCCCTGACCAGGCGCCCCGAGCTGCTGCTGCCCGCCACCGAGGACCGCCTTCACCAGGAGTACCGCGCCCCGGCCATGCCGGACAGCGCCGCGCTGGTGGAGCGGCTGCGGGCGGACGGGATCCCGGCCGTCATCTCGGGTGCCGGACCCACCGTGATGGCCCTCGCCGACGCCGCCAGCGCCGACAAGGTGTCGCACCTCGCGGGCGAGGGCTGGGCCGCCAACCGGCTGGACCTCGATATGCAGGGAGCGAGCGTGCTGCCGCTCGCCACCTCCGGCGACAGCTGAAAGCACACGGTTGCCGGATTTGGAGAGGGGGAATGTTTGTTGGATCCGGTAGTGTTAATCTCAAGTCTGCACCCGACCCCACCATGGCGAGGTGCTTTGTGTCCCCGTCCGGGACAGACATTCTTCCGGGAGCCTCCCGCGCCACTCCGTGTTCCCTGCGCCGTACCTGGGCAGTACGTCGTATGCGAGCACTGAGCGGGCCGCCGGGCACGCTCCGGAACAGGTGCTGCCACGCCACGTGACACCAGGTGTCACGGCTCGCGGAAGCGCCATCACCGCACATTTCCTCCGCCGCTTTGGCGGACCACCGCCCCGGCACGGTTCACCGAAAGCAAGGACCGTAGTCGGACAGCACAACCGGTCGCCGAGCCAGACAGGCCGACGTCCGCTCCAGGGAAGGACCCTTCGTGAGCGACACCACCGATCTGATGGGCGCACGTGTCGAGGAGACCGCTGCCGCGCCCGCCACGGACGCCTCCGCGCCTGCCACCGGTGCCGGCTCCCGGCGGCGCCGCGGTACCGGCCTCGAGGGCATGGTGCTGGCCGAGTTGCAGCAGGTCGCCTCGGGCCTCGGCATCAGGGGCACCGCGCGGATGCGCAAGAGCCAGCTGATCGAGGTCATCAAGGAGGCGCAGGCCGCCGGGGGAGCCGCCCCCAAGGCCGACGCCGCCGCCGAGACCAAGCCGAAGCGCCGGGCCACCTCCAAGGCCCGTACGGGTGAGGCCGCCGACGGCGAGAAGAAGGCCGAGGCGCCCGCCGAGAAGGCCGTGGCCCAGCAGCAGATCGAGATCCCCGGCCAGCCGGCCTCCGACGACGCCCCGACCGAGCGCCGTCGCCGCCGCGCCACCGCCGAGGCGGGCAGCCCGGCCGCCGGCAGCGCCGAGACCGTCGCCGCCGAGGCGAAGGCCGAGCCCAAGGCCGAGACGCCCGCGCAGCAGCAGGGGCAGGGCGAGGCCCGCGGCGACGCCGGTGACGGCGAGGGCCGTGGCCGCCGCGACCGCCGTGAGCGCGGCCGCGACCGCGACCGTGGCGACCGCGAGCGCGGTGACCGCGGTGACCGTGACCGCCGTAACAAGGGCGACGACCAGCAGGGCGGCCAGCAGCGTCAGCAGCAGGGCCAGCAGCAGGGCGGCCGCCAGGACCGGCAGCAGGACGACGACGACTTCGAGGGCGGCCGCCGTGGCCGTCGCGGCCGCTACCGCGACCGCCGTGGCCGCCGTGGCCGCGACGAGATCGCCGCCGAGCCGCAGCTGGCCGAGGACGACGTCCTGATCCCCGTCGCGGGCATCCTGGACATCCTCGACAACTACGCCTTCATCCGGACCTCCGGCTACCTGCCCGGCCCGAACGACGTGTACGTCTCCCTCGCCCAGGTCCGCAAGAACGGCCTGCGCAAGGGTGACCACGTCACCGGTGCGGTCCGGCAGCCGAAGGAGGGCGAGCGCCGCGAGAAGTTCAACGCGCTGGTCCGCCTCGACTCCGTCAACGGCATGGCGCCCGAACACGGCCGCGGCCGCCCGGAGTTCAACAAGCTGACCCCGCTCTACCCGCAGGACCGCCTCCGCCTGGAGACGGACCCGGGCGTGCTGACGACCCGGATCATCGACCTGGTCTCGCCGATCGGCAAGGGCCAGCGCGGTCTGATCGTGGCCCCGCCGAAGACCGGCAAGACCATGATCATGCAGGCGATCGCCAACGCGATCACGCACAACAACCCCGAGTGCCACCTGATGGTCGTCCTCGTCGACGAGCGTCCGGAAGAGGTCACCGACATGCAGCGGTCGGTCAAGGGCGAGGTCATCTCCTCGACCTTCGACCGTCCGGCCGAGGACCACACCACCGTCGCCGAGCTGGCCATCGAGCGCGCCAAGCGCCTGGTCGAGCTGGGTCACGACGTGGTCGTGCTGCTGGACTCGATCACGCGTCTGGGCCGTGCGTACAACCTGGCCGCGCCGGCCTCCGGCCGCATCCTGTCCGGTGGTGTCGACTCCACCGCGCTGTACCCGCCGAAGCGGTTCTTCGGTGCGGCGCGCAACATCGAGGACGGCGGCTCGCTGACCATCCTGGCCACGGCGCTCGTGGACACCGGCTCCCGCATGGACGAGGTGATCTTCGAGGAGTTCAAGGGCACCGGCAACATGGAGCTGAAGCTCGACCGCAAGCTCGCGGACAAGCGGATCTTCCCGGCCGTGGACGTGGACGCGTCCGGTACCCGTAAGGAAGAGATCCTGCTCGGTGCCGAGGAGCTGGGCATCGTCTGGAAGCTGCGCCGGGTGCTGCACGCGCTGGACCAGCAGCAGGCGATCGAGCTGCTTCTCGACAAGATGAAGCAGACCAAGTCGAACGTCGAGTTCCTGATGCAGATTCAGAAGACGACGCCGACGCCGGGCAACGGCGACTAGTCGCTCCCCCGCACGGCGTGTGCGAGCCCGCCCCCTGTCACTTCCGGTGACAGGGGGCGGGCTTTTTCGACCTTTTTCGACCGCGGGTAACGAGAGATCTTTGCCACAAGGATCTCGGTTGGTACCGGTTTCGAGGCGTACGACCTCCGGGGCCGAAACCGCAGGTGAGCGCCGCTTCCCCCGATCGGAACGGTCACGCAGGGTGAATGCCGTGGCACGCGCTGGGCACCCGGTCCTGTGCAACGCTGTCCCGAGTTTCTCCGTCCGACCAGGTGGGGCGACGATGGAGCGGTGACAACCGCGCCCGACCCTGAAAGCAGGGGGTAACCGACCGCCGAGACCTAGGAGCGATGTGTCCGCCCAGAGCACGCCGGAGCCCGCGATATCGCAGCCGGGGAGCAGCGCCTCCCGGGGCCCCTCCCGTGGCAGCGGCAGAGGGCGCCGCCGCAAGGCCCGCAGTACGGGCCGCAAGGCGCTGCTCGCCACGGCCTGGACCGCCGCGGGCGTGGTCGCCCTGGGCGGTGCCGGGGCCGGGTATCTCTACTTCAAGCTCAACGGCAACCTGCACAGCGTCGACATCAACCAGGCCCTCGGCGCCGACCGGCCCACGAAGATCGACAACGGCTCCGAGAACATCCTGGTCCTCGGCTCGGACACCCGGTCCGGCTCCAACCGGAAGCTCGGCGGCGGCGCCGACGACGGCAGCGCCCGCTCCGACACGGCGATGATCGTCCACATCTACGAGGGCCACACGAAGGCCAGCGTGGTCTCGATCCCCCGGGACACCCTGATCGACCGGCCCCGGTGCACGGACACCAAGGGCACCGCATACCCGGCCGCCGCGGGCGTGATGTTCAACTCCGCCTACTCCACCGGCGGGGCCGCCTGCGCGGTGAAGACCGTCGAGTCGATCACCGGCATCCGTATGGACCACTACCTCGAGGTCGACTTCTCGGGCTTCCAGAAGCTCATCGACGACCTCGGTGGGGTCCAGGTCACCACGACGAAGAACATCGACGACCCGCAGAGCCACCTCACCCTCAAGGCCGGCACCCACACCCTCGACGGCGCGCAGGCCCTCGGCCTGGTCCGCACCCGGCACGGCGTCGGCGACGGCTCCGACCTGGGCCGCATCCAGCTCCAGCAGGCGTTCGTCAAGGCCCTGATCAACCAGGTCAGGCAGGTCGGCGTGTTCAGCAACCCGAAGAAGCTGTACGACCTCGCCGACACCGCCACCAAGGCCGTCACCACCGACTCCGACCTCGGCTCGGTCAACTCCCTGATCGACTTCGCGAGCGGTCTGAAGGGCATCGGCGCCAAGAACCTGAGCATGGTCACCATGCCCGTCCAGTACGACCCCGCCAACCCCAACCGGGTCCTGCTGGAGAAGCAGAAGGCCCAGCTGGTGTGGGACGCCCTGAAGAACGACCGCCGGATCCCGAAGGCGGCCACCGAGGGCACGGCCACCGGCGAGGCCAAGGGCGTGGTCACTCCCTGAGGGCGGACACCTCGGGGAATACCCGGACCCCGGGGACTGCCCGGACCCCGGGGAAAACCCGGATCCCGAGGACTACCCGGACCCCGGGGAATACCTGGCCCCCACCCCCGGTTTTGGGGGATGGCGCCAGTCCTGGCAGACTGGTACGTCGGCCCCGGTTCACGCTCCCGCATCCCGCGGCGGCGACCCGGCGCCCTCCCGAAACCTAGGAGACACCTTGAAGCGCGACATCCACCCCGAGTACGTCGAGACGCAGGTCAGCTGCACCTGCGGCGCGTCGTTCACCACGCGCAGCACCATCGAGTCCGGCACCATCCGGGCCGAGGTCTGCTCCGAGTGCCACCCGTTCTACACGGGCAAGCAGAAGATCCTCGACACCGGTGGCCGTGTGGCCCGCTTCGAGGCCCGCTTCGGCAAGGCTGCCGCCGGCTCCAAGAAGTAGCGAGCCCCCTTGCGCCGGTCCACGGCCACACCCTCACCGGGGTGTGTCCGGGACCGGCGTTTTTGGTCGCCCGCCCTTCCCTTCATTCGCAGTACAGGAGCCGAAAGATGTTCGAGGCAGTCGAGGACCTCGTCGCCGAGCACGCCGATCTGGAGCAGAAGCTCGCCGATCCGTCGGTCCACGCCGACCAGGCGAACGCGCGCAAGCTGAACAAGCGCTACGCCGAGCTGACCCCGATCGTCGCCACGTACCGCTCCTGGAAGCAGTCCGGCGACGACATGGACACCGCGCGCGAGCTCGCGGCCGACGACCCCGACTTCGCCGCCGAGGTCAAGGAGCTGGAGAAGCAGCGCGAGGAGCTGACCGAGAAGCTCCGTCTGCTGCTGGTCCCGCGCGACCCGAGTGACGACAAGGACGTCATCCTGGAGATCAAGGCGGGCGCCGGCGGTGACGAGTCCGCCCTGTTCGCCGGTGACCTGCTGCGCATGTACCTGCGGTACGCCGAGCGCATCGGCTGGAAGACCGAGATCATCGACGCCACCGAGTCCGAGCTGGGCGGCTACAAGGACGTCCAGGTCGCCGTGAAGGCCCGCGGCCAGGCCGAGCCCGGCCAGGGCGTGTGGGCGCGGCTGAAGTACGAGGGCGGGGTGCACCGGGTGCAGCGCGTCCCGGCCACCGAGTCCCAGGGCCGTATCCACACCTCCGCCGCCGGTGTCCTCGTCACCCCGGAGGCCGAGGAGGTGGACGTGGAGATCAACCCGAACGACCTGCGCATCGACGTCTACCGGTCCTCCGGCCCGGGCGGTCAGTCGGTCAACACCACCGACTCCGCGGTGCGCATCACGCACCTGCCGACCGGCGTGGTGGCTTCCTGCCAGAACGAGAAGAGCCAGCTCCAGAACAAGGAGCAGGCGCTGCGCATCCTGCGCTCCAGGCTGCTCGCCATGGCGCAGGAGGAGGCGGAGCGGGAGGCCGCCGACGCCCGCCGCAGCCAGGTCCGCACCGTCGACCGCTCCGAGAAGATCCGCACCTACAACTTCCCGGAGAACCGCATCTCCGACCACCGTGTCGGCTTCAAGGCGTACAACCTGGACCAGGTCCTGGACGGCGACCTCGACGCGGTGATCCAGGCCTGCGTCGACGCCGACTCGGCGGCGAAGCTGGCCGCGGCGTAAGGCTCGTACCAGTGACTTCCGGAGGACTTGCGTGAACCTGCTGCTCGCGGAGGTGGCCCAGGCCACCCAGCGGCTGGCCGACGCCGGCGTGCCCTCGCCGCGCACCGACGCCGAGGAGCTCGCCGCGTTCGTGCACGGCGTGAAGCGCAGCCAGCTGCACTCCGTGAAGGACGCGGACTTCGACGCCCGCTACTGGGAGGTCATCGCCCGGCGTGAGCAGCGCGAGCCGTTGCAGCACATCACCGGTCGGGCCTACTTCCGGTATCTGGAGTTGCAGGTCGGTCCGGGGGTCTTCGTGCCGCGGCCCGAGACCGAGTCCGTGGTCGGCTGGGCCATAGACGCCGTACGGGCCATGGACGTGGTCGAGCCGTGCATCGTCGACCTGTGCACCGGTTCCGGCGCCATCGCGCTCGCCCTCGCCCAGGAGGTCCCGCGCTCGCGTGTGCACGCCGTGGAGCTGTCCGAGGACGCCCTGGTGTGGACCCGGAAGAACGTCGAGGGGTCCAGGGTCGACCTGCGTCAGGGCAACGCCCTGGACGCCTTCCACGACCTCGACGGCCAGGTCGACCTGGTCATCTCCAACCCGCCGTACATCCCGCTGACCGAGTGGGAGTACGTCGCCCCCGAGGCCCGCGACTACGACCCCGAGATGGCGCTGTTCTCGGGCGAGGACGGCCTCGACCTGATCCGCGGCCTGGAGCGCACCGCGCACCGGCTGCTGCGCCCCGGCGGCGTCGTCGTGATCGAGCACGCCGACACCCAGGGCGGTCAGGTGCCGTGGATCTTCACCGAGGAGCGGGGCTGGGCCGACGCGGCCGATCACCCCGACCTCAACAACCGCCCCCGGTTCGCGACCGCCCGCAAGGCGCTGCCGTGACCGCCCCCCAGACTTTCCAGCCGCAGTACGTGTACGAGGAGGCCCGCTAGACATGGCACGGCGATACGACACCAACGACGCGACCGACCGCGTGACGGGTCTGCGCGAGGCCGCGTCCGCCGTCCGCCGGGGCGAGCTGGTGGTGCTGCCGACCGACACGGTGTACGGCATCGGTGCCGACGCCTTCTCCTCGGAGGCGGTCGCCGATCTGCTCGCCGCCAAGGGCCGGGGCCGCGCCATGCCCACCCCGGTCCTGATCGGCTCCCCGAACACCCTGCACGGCCTGGTCACGGACTTCTCCGAGCTGGCCTGGGAGCTGGTCGACGCGTTCTGGCCGGGCGCCCTCACGCTCGTCGCCAAGCACCAGCCGTCGCTCCAGTGGGACCTCGGCGACACCCGGGGCACCGTCGCCATCCGGATGCCGCTGCACCCGGTCGCCATCGAGCTGCTGACCGAGGTCGGCCCGATGGCCGTGTCCTCCGCCAACCTCACCGGGCACCCGGCGCCGGAGAACTGCGACTCCGCCCAGGACATGCTCGGCGACTCCGTCTCCGTCTACCTGGACGGCGGCCCCACCCCCGGCATCGTCCCGTCGTCCATCGTGGACGTCAGCCGTGACGTCCCGGTGCTGCTGCGCGAGGGCGCCCTCTCCGCCGAGGAGCTGCGCAAGGTCGTACCCGACCTCGAGGTGGCGAATTGACCGCCCCCGCACCGGGGCGTGGCATAGGCATCGGCGAGCGTGTCGCGGAGCAGACGACCACCTTCGGCTTTCCCCGTGACACCTTCCGCATCCTCCACGTCAGCACCGGCAATGTGTGCCGTTCGCCCATCACCGAGCGGCTGACCCGGCATTTCGTCATGGAGCGCCTCGGGGTGCTCGGCGGCGGGCTGCTGGTGGAGAGCGCGGGCACCTGGGGCCACGAGGGCGCGCCCATGGAGGCGCACGCGGAGGCGGTGCTCGGCGAGTTCGGCGCGGACGCCTCCGGCTTCGTGGGCCGGGAACTGCTGGACGAGCATGTGATCAAGGCCGACCTGGTGCTGACCGCCACCCGGGACCACCGCGCCCAGGTGATCTCCATGGGCCACTCGGCGGGGCTGCGCACCTTCACCCTGAAGGAGTTCACCCGGCTGGTCCGGGCGATAGACCCGGTGACCCTGCCGCCTCTGGAGGACGGCCTGGTCACCCGGGCCCGCGCACTGGTCCGGGCGGCGGCGGCGCTGCGCGGCTGGCTGCTGGCGCCCACCGCCGAGGCGGACGAGGTGTACGACCCGTACGGGGCGCCCCTGACCTTCTTCCGGTCCGTCGGGGACGAGATACGGGACGCGCTGGACCCGGTGGTGACGGCACTGACCGGGGTACCGGCGCGCATGTGAACGCCCCGCGTTCCCGTGCGGCCGCATCACCGGGCGCCGTGCACCTGCCCGACCTACATTGGGGATAGTCACCGTCGACCGCCCCGGGAGCCCGCCATGTCGGTCACCCATACCCTCCAGACCGACGCGCTGCGGCACCAGGATCCGGCGATGGCCGACATCCTGCTGGCCGAGCTGGAGCGGCAGTCGTCCACGCTCCAGCTGATCGCCGCCGAGAACTTCACCTCGCCCGCGGTGCTCGCCGCCCTCGGTTCCGCGCTGTCCAACAAGTACGCCGAGGGCTATCCCGGCGCCCGCTACCACGGCGGCTGCGAACTGGTCGACGTCGCCGAGCGCGCCGCCGTCGACCGGGCCAGGGAGCTGTTCGGCGCGGAGCACGCCAATGTCCAGCCGCACTCCGGCTCCTCGGCCGTGCTGTCCGCCTACGCGGCCCTGCTGCGCCCCGGCGACACCGTGCTCGCCCTGGGACTGCCGTACGGCGGTCATCTCACCCATGGCTCGCCGGCGAACTTCTCCGGCCGCTGGTTCGACTTCGTCGGGTACGGGGTGGACGCGGAGACCGGGCTGATCGACCACGACCAGGTGCGCCACCTGGCCCGCAACCACCGGCCCAAGGCGATCGTGTGCGGGTCCATCGCCTACCCCCGCCATGTCGACCACGCCTTCTTCCGGGAGGTCGCCGACGAGGTCGGCGCCTATCTGATCGCCGACGCGGCGCACCCCATCGGGCTGGTCGCCGGGGGAGCGGCGCCGAACCCGGTGCCGTACGCCGACATCGTGTGCGCGACCACGCACAAGGTGCTGCGCGGGCCGCGCGGCGGGATGATCCTGTGCGGGAGCGAGCTGGCCGAGCGGGTCGACCGGGCGGTGTTCCCGTTCACCCAGGGCGGCGCGCAGATGCACACCATCGCCGCCAAGGCCGTCGCCTTCGGCGAGGCGGCAACACCGGCGTACGCCGTGTACGCCCATCAGGTGGTCGCCAACGCCCGGGTGCTGGCCGGCCATCTGGCCGCCGAGGGGCTGACCGTGGTCACCGGCGGCACGGACACCCATCTGATCGTCGCCGATCCCGCGCCGCTCGGGGTGGACGGCCGGGCCGCGCGGGGCCGGCTGGCCGCCGCCGGGATCGTGCTCGACTGCTGTGCGCTGCCGCACGGCGACGGCCGCGGACTGCGCCTGGGTACGGCCGCGGTGACCACGCAGGGCATGGGGGAGCCGGAGATGGTGCGGATCGCGGCGCTGCTCGCGGCGGTGCTGCGCGGGGAGAGCGAGCCGTCCGGGGTGCGGGACGAGGTGCGCGAGCTGACCGGTAGATTTCCGCCGTATCCGGGTTGACCGATTCCGGTTCGCCGGCCGGGTCACAGCCGCTCGTGCAACCATCGTCGCTACCCGGAAGTCTTCATCCGTATGCGTCCGTCGCTAGGGTGTGAGGCTGTGATGGCCAGCGAGACATGTGGGGAAGCCCGTGCGTGAATACCTGCTGACGCTCTGCATCACGGCCGCGGTGACGTATCTGCTGACAGGGCCGGTACGCAAGTTCGCGATCGTGGCCGGGGCGATGCCGGAGATCCGGGCCCGGGACGTGCACCGGGAGCCCACTCCGCGGCTGGGCGGGATCGCGATGTTCTTCGGGCTGTGCGCGGGCCTGCTGGTCGCGGACCATCTGACGAACCTGAACTGGGTCTTCGACAAGTCCAACGAGCCGCGGGCGCTGCTCTCCGGCGCGGCGCTGATCTGGCTGATCGGCGTGCTGGACGACAAGTTCGAGATCGACGCGCTGATCAAGCTCGGCGGCCAGATGATCGCCGCGGGTGTGATGGTGATGCAGGGTCTCACCATCCTGTGGCTGCCGGTGCCCGGGGTGGGCACGGTGGCGCTCACCCAGTGGCAGGGCACCCTGCTGACGGTGGCCCTGGTGGTGATCACCATCAACGCGGTGAACTTCGTGGACGGCCTCGACGGCCTGGCCGCCGGCATGGTCTGCATCGCCGCCGCCGCGTTCTTCATGTACGCCTACCGGGTCTGGTACTCGTACGGCATCGAGGCCGCGGCCCCGGCCACGCTGTTCGCCGCCGTGCTGATGGGCATGTGCCTGGGCTTCCTGCCGCACAACATGCATCCGGCGCGGATCTTCATGGGCGACTCCGGCTCGATGCTGATCGGCCTGGTGCTGGCCGCCGGCGCGATCTCGGTCACGGGCCAGGTCGACCCGGACGTGATGAACCTGTTCTCCGGGTCCGAGCGCAACACCGTGCACCAGATGGTGCCGGTCTACATCCCGCTGCTGATGCCGCTGACGATCATCGCCGTGCCCGCCGCCGACCTGGTGCTGGCGATCGTCCGGCGCACCTGGCGCGGCCAGTCGCCGTTCGCCGCGGACCGGGGTCATCTGCACCACCGGCTGCTGGAGATCGGCCACTCGCACAGCCGGGCGGTGCTGATCATGTACTTCTGGTCGGCGCTGATCGCCTTCGGCGCGCTGGCGTTCTCGGTCAACTCCGCGTCGATGTGGATCACTTTGAGCGTCGCGTTCCTGAGCGCGGTCGGTCTGGTCCTGCTGCTGCTCCCGCGCTTCACGCCGCGGGTGCCGGTCTGGGCGCAGCGGTTCGTGCCGCCCCGGTACCGGCGCAGGAGCCGTCCGGCCGAGGCCCTCGCGGCGGCGCAGGGCGGCGCGCAGGAGGGCCCGGAGGGCGCGGAGCCGACGCCTGTCACGGCGGGCGTCGCGGGCGTCAACGGGGCGACCGCGGTGGGCCCTCGATCGCGTTTCATCGACGGTCGTTGAGAGACGCAAGGTAAGAATCTGACGAGAGCATTGCCCGTTGTTGGGGGAACAAAGCGCCCTAATACCAGACAAGAGGGCGCGGATTCTGCACAGACGCGCACTGTCACTCTCATGTGTGACAGCAAGCACACCGAACAGGTAAAGACCTCATCAAATAGTTTGTGATACGGTTCACGAGAACCCCGGAGAGAACCGAAGGACCCGAGTGCGAGGGTCCGTCGGTGTGAGGTCTCGATCACTCAGCCCGGGACTACGCTCGTCCATGACGACACCCTGCCCCCTTGTGAAAGCGGAGTTGCCGCCATGCCGTCCAATGACGCCCGGAACCTCTTGCAGATCGCTGTGCCCACAGCGGCTGTGGGCGCGATCGCCGTCGCCGTGAGCGCCGCGCTCGCGGGAGGCAAGGGTGCGCTCGGTGCGGCCGTCGGCACGGTGCTGGCCATCCTGTTCATGGGAATCGGCCTCTATGTGCTCCAGTGGACGGCAAAAACGCTCCCGCAGCTGTTCCAGGCAATGGGCCTCATGCTCTACATGGCCCAGCTGCTGCTCCTTCTGATCTTCGTCGCTGTTTTCAAGGACACCTCTCTCTTCAACGCGAAGGCGTTCGCCGCGGCGCTCGTCGTCGCGACGGTCGTGTGGATGGCCGCGCAGGCACGCGCGCATATGAAGGCCAAGATCTTCTACGTCGACCCGGACTCCGAGAAGAGCGACAAGTCCACGAAGACAGGGCCGTCGTCGTGAGGAGTAGGGGCGGGATAAAGGCTTGTGAGATCTCCTGCTATCGTCCGGTGCCAACTGCGGCATCGCGGGCGCGGGCATCTGAGCTGACGCCTGCTCGATCGCGAGGCTCGATGCCCCCCAGCCGCCCCCACATCCGTAACACCAGTCCGGTGCCGATCCGCGGCCCTGTGCCGCGCCGACACAACGAGGTTGCCGTACCCATGCGTCACGCCGAAGGAGCCCGCGGTGAGTGCTGACCAGACCCAGCTCGCCTTTGACTGGAGTTGTCGGGTCCTGTCCGACAACGGGTGCGGTTTCCCGGCCCCGGGCCTGAACTCCTTCCTCTTCAAGCCGCTCGCCACGGTGGGGGGCTTCGAGTTCAACAAGGTGATGCTGCTCGCGCTCGTCACCACGCTCGTCGTCGTCGCCTTCTTCTGGGCCGCCTTCGGCAAGGCCAAGGTCGTCCCGGGGAAGCTCCAGATGATCGGCGAGGCCGGCTACGACTTCGTGCGCCGCGGCATCGTCTACGAGACGCTCGGCAAGACCGAGGGCGAGAAGTACGTCCCGCTCATGGTCTCGCTGTTCTTCTTCGTATGGATCATGAACATCTGGTCCGTGATCCCGCTGGCGCAGTTCCCGGTGTCCTCGGTCATCGCCTTCCCGGCGGTCCTGGCCGCGATCGTCTACATCACGTGGGTCGCGCTGACCTTCAAGAAGCACGGCTTCGTCGGCTTCTTCAAGAACGTCACGGGCTACGACAAGTCGCTCGGCGGGGTGCTCCCGCTCGTCATGGTCATCGAGTTCTTCTCGAACCTGCTGGTCCGCCCGTTCACGCACGCGGTGCGACTCTTCGCCAACATGTTCGCCGGTCACCTGATGCTGGTGATGTTCACCGCCGCCTCCTGGTACCTGCTGAACAGCTGGCTGGTCGTCGGCGCCGGCGTCTCCTTCGTGATGACGATGGCCATGATCTGCTTCGAGCTTTTCGTCCAGGCCGTGCAGGCGTACGTCTTCGTGCTCCTCGCCTGCTCCTACGTTCAGGGCGCTCTCGCCGAGCACCACTGATCAGCAACCGCCCCTCACCCCCAGTCGTCCGGTGGCCAACCCCCACCGGTCCATGAAAGAGAAGGAAGAACCGGCATGTCCGCTCTTGAGACCCTCGCCGCCACCACTGGTGTCCACGGTTCCGTCGGCTCGATCGGCTACGGCCTTGCTGCGATCGGCCCCGGCGTCGGCGTCGGCATCATCTTCGGTAACGGCACCCAGGCGCTCGCCCGCCAGCCCGAGGCCGCCGGTCTGATCCGCGCCAACCAGATCCTCGGCTTCGCGTTCTGTGAGGCGCTCGCCCTCATCGGCATCGTGATGCCGTTCGTGTTCGGTAAGTAATCACCGCTTACCCGACACGAATCGACGAAAGGCACTGATGTGATCGCCAACCTGGTACAGCTGGCGGCCGAGGAGACCGAGCAGAACCCGCTCGTCCCCGCCGGTCCCGAGCTGCTCGTCGGCACCATCGCCTTCGCCATCGTGTTCTTCTTCTTCTGGAAGAAGCTGCTTCCGAACATCAACACGGTTCTCGCGGAGCGGCGCAAGGCGATCGAAGGCGGCATCGAAGAGGCCGAGGCCATGAAGGTCGAGGCCCAGAGCGTCCTGGAGCAGTACAAGGCACAGCTCGCCGAGGCCCGGCACGAGGCCGCGCGCCTGCGCCAGGAGGCGCAGGAGCAGGGTGCCGCGCTCATCGCCGAGATGCGGGCCGAGGGCCAGCGGCAGCGCGAGGAGATCGTCGCCGCCGGTCACGCCCAGATCGACGCCGACCGCAAGGCCGCCGCGTCGGCGCTGCGTCAGGACGTCGGCAAGCTCGCCACCGACCTGGCCGGCAAGCTCGTCGGCGAGTCCCTCGAGGACCACGCCCGTCAGAGCCGTGTGATCGACCGCTTCCTCGACGAGCTCGAGGAGAAGGCCGAGGCCACGCGATGAACGGAGCGAGCCGCGAGGCCCTGGCTGCCGCCCGTGAGCGTCTCGACGCGCTGACGGACTCCACGTCCGTGGACGCCGCGCAGCTCGCCGACGAGCTGGCGGCGGTCACCGCGCTGCTCGACCGCGAGGTCGGACTGCGCCGGGTCCTCACCGACCCGGCGAAGCCCGCAGAGGCCAAGGCCGAACTCGTCCGGCGCCTGATCGGCGGACAGGTCAGCGGGGAGACCGCCGATCTGGTGGCCGGCACCGTCCGGGCCCGCTGGTCGCAGCCCCGCGACCTGGTGGACGCGCTGGAGGAGCTGGCGGACATCGCCGACCTCACGGCGGCGCAGGCGGCCGGCACCCTCGACGACGTCGAGGACGAGCTGTTCCGCTTCGGCCGGATCGTGTCCTCCAGCACCGAGCTGCGGGCCGCGCTGACCGACCGGGCCGCCGGCGGCCAGGCCAAGACCGCGCTGCTGCACCGGCTGCTCGGCGGCCGGGCCAAGCCGGCCACCGAGCGTCTGGTGACGCGCCTCGTGACCGCGCCGCGTGGTCGTAGCCTGGAGGCGGGACTGGAGTCCCTGTCCAAGCTCGCCGCGGAGCGCCGGGACCGCATGGTCGCCGTCGTGACGTCGGCGGTGCCGCTGAGCGACACCCAGAAGCAGCGCCTCGGCGCGGCCCTGGCCAAGCTCTACGGGCGCCGGATGCACCTGAACCTGGATGTGGACCCCGAGGTCCTCGGTGGAATCCGGGTGCAGGTCGGTGACGAGGTCATCAACGGCTCCCTCGCGGACCGGCTGGACGAGGCCGCCCGCCGCATGGCGAGCTAGCAACTCAAGAAGTACGTACTGATGACGGCCCTGGTTGGGCCGTGCAGAGGATTCACCTCCTAATGGGGGGAGTCCCCATCCCCCCAAAGTGAAACTTCGGGCCCAACAAGGAGAGCAGGGAACCCAGATGGCGGAGCTCACGATCCGGCCGGAGGAGATCCGGGACGCGCTGGAGAACTTCGTCCAGTCGTACAAGCCGGACGCGGCCTCGCGCGAGGAGGTCGGTACGGTCACCCTTGCCGGCGACGGCATCGCGAAGGTCGAGGGTCTGCCCTCGGCCATGGCCAACGAACTGCTGAAGTTCGAGGACGGCACCCTCGGCCTCGCCCTCAACCTCGAGGAGCGCGAGATCGGTGCCATCGTCCTCGGTGAGTTCAGCGGCATCGAGGAGGGTCAGCCGGTGCAGCGCACCGGTGAGGTCCTCTCCGTCGCGGTCGGCGAGGGCTACCTCGGCCGTGTCGTCGACCCGCTCGGCAACCCGATCGACGGCCTCGGCGAGATCGAGACCGACGGCCGCCGTGCCCTCGAGTTGCAGGCCCCCACGGTCATGCAGCGCAAGTCGGTGCACGAGCCGATGGAGACCGGCTACAAGGCCGTCGACGCGATGACCCCCGTCGGCCGTGGTCAGCGTCAGCTGATCATCGGTGACCGCCAGACCGGCAAGACCGCCCTGGCCGTCGACACGATCATCAACCAGCGTGACAACTGGCGCACCGGCGACCCGAAGAAGCAGGTCCGCTGCATCTACGTCGCCATCGGCCAGAAGGGCTCCACCATCGCCGGCGTGCGCCGCGCGCTGGAGGAGAACGGCGCCCTGGAGTACACGACCATCGTCGCCGCCCCGGCGTCGGACCCGGCCGGCTTCAAGTACCTCGCGCCGTACACCGGTTCCGCCATCGGCCAGCACTGGATGTACCAGGGCAAGCACGTCCTGATCATCTTCGACGACCTGTCGAAGCAGGCCGACGCCTACCGCGCCGTGTCCCTGCTGCTGCGCCGTCCGCCGGGCCGTGAGGCCTACCCGGGCGACGTCTTCTACCTGCACTCCCGTCTGCTGGAGCGCTGCGCCAAGCTCTCCGACGACATGGGTGCCGGTTCGATGACCGGTCTGCCGATCGTCGAGACCAAGGCCAACGACGTCTCGGCGTTCATCCCGACCAACGTCATCTCCATCACCGACGGCCAGTGCTTCCTGGAGTCGGACCTGTTCAACGCCGGTCAGCGCCCCGCGCTGAACGTCGGTATCTCCGTCTCCCGAGTCGGTGGTTCCGCGCAGCACAAGGCGATGAAGCAGGTCTCCGGCCGACTGCGTGTCGACCTCGCCCAGTTCCGTGAGCTGGAGGCGTTCGCCGCCTTCGGTTCCGACCTGGACGCGGCCTCGAAGTCCCAGCTGGAGCGCGGTCAGCGCATGGTCGAGCTGCTGAAGCAGGACCAGTACCAGCCGATGTCCACCGAGGACCAGGTCGTCTCCGTGTGGGCCGGCACCACCGGCAAGATGGACGACGTCCCGGTCTCCGACATCCGCCGCTTCGAGAAGGAGCTGCTGGAGTACCTGCACCGCAAGGAGCAGGGCCTCATGACCTCCATCCGCGAGGGCGGCAAGATGTCCGACGACACCCTCACGGCCATCGCGGACGCGATCGCGGAGTTCAAGAAGCAGTTCGAGACCTCGGACGGCAAGCTGCTCGGCGAGGACACTCCTGCCGCTGCCGCCAAGTGACGTAAGGAAGGGACCTGACTCATGGGAGCCCAGCTCCGGGTCTACAAGCGTCGCATCCGATCCGTCACCGCGACCAAGAAGATCACCAAGGCGATGGAGATGATCGCCGCCTCGCGTGTCGTCAAGGCGCAGCGCAAGGTGGCGGCCTCCACGCCGTACGCGACCGAGCTGACGCGCGCGGTCACGGCGGTCGGTACGGGTTCGAACACCAAGCACCCGCTCACCACGGAGGCGGAGAACCCGACCCGTGCCGCGGTCCTGCTCCTCACGAGCGACCGTGGTCTGGCCGGTGCCTTCAACTCCAACGCCATCAAGGCGGCGGAGCAGCTGACCGAGCGCCTGGAGCGCGAGGGCAAGCAGGTGGACACGTACATCGTCGGCCGCCGCGGTGTCGCCCACTACAACTTCCGTGAGCGCAAGATCTCGGAGTCGTGGACGGGCTTCACCGACGAGCCGACGTACGCGGACGCCAAGAAGGTCGCGGCGCCGCTGATCGAGGCCATCGAGAAGGACACGGCGGACGGCGGCGTGGACGAGCTCCACATCGTCTTCACCGAGTTCGTCTCGATGATGACCCAGACGGCGCTCGGCGCGCGGCTGCTTCCGCTGCGCCTCGAAGAGGTCGCGGAGGAGAAGCCCCAGGGCGAGATCCTTCCGCTGTACGACTTCGAGCCCTCGGCGGAGGACGTCCTCGACGCCCTGCTGCCGCGCTATGTGGAGAGCCGTATCTACAACGCGCTGCTCCAGTCGGCCGCTTCGAAGCACGCCGCCACGCGGCGCGCGATGAAGTCGGCCACCGACAACGCGGGCGAGCTGATCAACACGCTCTCCCGTCTTGCCAACGCGGCCCGCCAGGCCGAAATCACCCAGGAAATCAGCGAGATCGTCGGTGGCGCGAGCGCCCTGGCCGACGCGACCGCGGGGAGTGACCGCTAATGACCACCACTGTTGAGACCGCGACGGCTACGGGCCGCGTCGCCCGGGTCATCGGCCCGGTCGTCGACGTGGAGTTCCCCGTCGACGCGATGCCGGACATCTACAACGCGCTGCACGTCGAGGTCTCCGACCCGGCGAACGAGGGCGCGAAGAAGACGCTGACCCTGGAGGTCGCCCAGCACCTGGGTGACGGCCTGGTCCGCACCATCTCCATGCAGCCCACCGACGGTCTGGTCCGCCAGGCCCCGGTGACCGACACGGGCGCGGCCATCTCCGTCCCCGTCGGCGACTTCACCAAGGGCAAGGTGTTCAACACCCTCGGTGAGGTGCTGAACGTCGACGAGTCCTACGACGGCGAGCGCTGGCCGATCCACCGCAAGGCCCCGAACTTCGACGAGCTCGAGTCCAAGACCGAGATGTTCGAGACGGGCGTCAAGGTCATCGACCTGCTCACCCCGTACGTCAAGGGCGGCAAGATCGGCCTGTTCGGCGGCGCCGGCGTCGGCAAGACGGTGCTCATCCAGGAGATGATCTACCGTGTCGCCAACAACCACGACGGTGTCTCCGTGTTCGCCGGTGTCGGTGAGCGCACCCGTGAGGGCAACGACCTGATCGAGGAGATGTCCGACTCGGGCGTCATCGACAAGACCGCGCTGGTCTTCGGTCAGATGGACGAGCCCCCGGGCACCCGTCTGCGCGTCGCGCTGGCCGGCCTCACCATGGCCGAGTACTTCCGTGACGTCCAGAAGCAGGACGTGCTGTTCTTCATCGACAACATCTTCCGCTTCACGCAGGCCGGTTCCGAGGTCTCCACGCTGCTCGGCCGTATGCCGTCCGCGGTGGGTTACCAGCCGAACCTGGCCGACGAGATGGGTCTCCTCCAGGAGCGCATCACGTCGACCCGCGGTCACTCGATCACCTCGATGCAGGCGATCTACGTCCCCGCGGACGACCTGACCGACCCGGCCCCGGCCACCACCTTCGCCCACCTCGACGCGACGACGGTTCTGTCCCGTCCGATCTCGGAGAAGGGCATCTACCCGGCCGTGGACCCGCTGGACTCCACGTCCCGGATCCTGGACCCGCGCTACATCGCGCAGGACCACTACAACGCGGCCATGCGCGTGAAGACGATCCTCCAGAAGTACAAGGACCTCCAGGACATCATCGCGATCCTGGGTATCGATGAGCTGGGCGAGGAGGACAAGCTGGTTGTCCACCGTGCCCGTCGTGTCGAGCGGTTCCTGTCGCAGAACACCCACGTCGCCAAGCAGTTCACCGGCGTGGACGGTTCGGACGTGCCGCTGGACGAGTCGATCGCCGCGTTCAACGCGATCTGCGACGGTGAGTACGACCACTTCCCGGAGCAGGCGTTCTTCATGTGCGGTGGTCTCGAGGACCTGAAGAAGAACGCCAAGGAGCTGGGCGTCTCCTGACCCGGACACTCGTCCGAGTCATGAGGGGGCGGGCGCGTCCCGCCCCCTCACTCACGCCTACTAGAATTGACCCCAACACCCGGCAGCCCTGCCGGGTGGTGACCCGAGGAGCCACTCTTGGCTGCTGAGCTGCACGTCGAGCTGGTCGCCGCCGACCGCCAGGTCTGGTCCGGCGAGGCCACCCTGGTCGTCGCGCGCACCACCTCCGGCGACATCGGCGTCATGCCCGGTCACCAGCCGCTGCTCGGTGTGCTGGAGTCGGGCCCGGTGACCATCCGTACGAGTGAGGGTGGAACGGTCGTCGCCGCGGTGCACGGCGGTTTCATCTCGTTCGCGGACGACAAGCTGTCCCTGCTGGCCGAGATCGCCGAGCTGTCGGACGAGATCGATGTCCAGCGCGTGGAGCGCGAGCTCGAGCGCGCGAAGGCGGAGGACGACGCCGAGGCCGAGCGCCGCGCCGATGTCCGTCTGCGGGCGGCGACCGCGGCGCGCTAGACACAGCGCGCCGTTGCGTTGACGTCACTCAGCCGCGGCTGGGACCGGAGCGATCCGGACCCGGCCGCGGCTGAGGTAGATGTGGGTGTTTTTACGTTCCGTTACCTAGGAGACGAGGAGGTCGGTGCCGATGGTCCTCGCTCTGACTGTGTGCGGGATCGTGGTCGCCCTGGTGGTGCTGGGGCTCTTCCTGTTCGGACTGCGGCGCAGACTGATCCAGCGGTCCGGCGGCACCTTCGACTGTTCCCTGCGCTGGGACGTGGGCGAGAAACCGGATGCCGGCGGCAAGGGCTGGAGCTATGGCGTCGCCCGCTACAACGGCGACCGCATCGAGTGGTACCGGGTCTTCTCCTACGCCCCCCGGCCGCGCCGCACGCTGGAGCGCGCGCAGATCGAGGTGGCCGGCCGCCGGCTGCCCGAGGGCGAGGAGGAGCTGGCCCTGCTCTCCGACGCCGTGGTCCTCGCCTGCACCCACCGGGGCACCCGCCTGGAACTGGCCATGAGCGAAGACGCGCTGACCGGTTTCCTCGCGTGGCTGGAAGCAGCCCCGCCCGGACAGCGAGTGAATGTGGCGTAGCCTCATTCACTCGCTGGGTGGGGGTCCCCCCCGGACGAAGTCTGGGGGAGCGTGAACGTCGCGTAGACGTTCTCTCTTACAGGTTGCTGCTGATCGCGTTCACCAGCTCGCCGTCGCTGGTGTCGCCGCTGAACTCCCAGAAGAAGGCCCCGCCCAGGCCCTGGTTCTTGGCCCAGGCCATCTTGCCGGCGATGGTCGACGGGGTGTCGTAGGACCACCAGTTGCTGCCGCAGTGGGCGTAGGCCGTGCCCGCGACGGTGCCGGTGACCGGACAGGAGGACTTGAGGACCTTGTAGTCCTCGATGCCCTGCTCATAGGTGCCGGTGGCCGGGCCCGTGGCCGTGCCGCCCGGGGCGTCCTGGGTGACGCCGGTCCAGCCGCGGCCGTAGAAGCCGATGCCGATGAGCAGCTTGCTCGCGGGCACGCCGATCGACTTGTACTTCGCCATCGCGTCGGCCGTGTCGAAGCCGGCCTTCGGGATGCCGCTGTACGAGGTGAGCGGCGAGTGCGGCGCGGTCGGGCCGGTCTTGTCCCAGGCACCGAAGAAGTCGTACGACATCACGTTGTACCAGTTGACGTACTGGGCGGCGCCCGCGTAGTCGGCGGCCTCGATCTTGCCGCCGGCGGAGCCGTCGGCGGTGACCGCGGCGGTGACCAGCTTGTTGGTGCCGAACTTGGCGCGCAGTGCGGCCATGACGTTCTTGAAGGCCGCCGCCCCGCTGGTGTCGCAGCTCAGGCCGCAGGCGTTGGGGTACTCCCAGTCGATGTCGATGCCGTCGAAGACATCGGCCCAGCGGGGGTCGTTGACGAGGTCGTAGCAGGACTGGGCGAAGCCGGCCGGGTCCTTGGCCGCGTCCGCGAAGCCGCCGGACCAGGTCCAGCCGCCGAAGGACCACAGCACCTTGAGGCCCGGGTACTTGGCCTTCAGCTCGCGCAGCTGGTTGAAGTTGCCGCGCAGCGGCTGGTCCCAGGTGTCGGCGACACCGCTGACGGACTGGTCGGCGGTGAACGCCTTGTCGTAGTCGGCGTAGGAGTCGCCGATCGCGCACTTGCCGCCGGTGATGTTGCCGAAGGCGTAGTTGATGTGCGTGATCTTGGATGCCGAGCCGGACGTCACCAGGTTCTTGACGTTGTAGTTGCGGCCGTAGATGCCCCACTCGGTGAAGTAGCCGAGCTTGACCTTGCCGCCGGTGCTCGGGGGAGTGGTGGTGCCGCCGGTGGTGTGGACGGCGACCGCGCCGCTGGCCGGGCCGGTCTGGTCGGCGGTGTCGCGGGCCCGCACGGTGTAGGAGTAGTCGGTGCCGGCGGTCAGGCCGGAGTCCGTGTACGACGTGGTCGTCACGGTGCCGACGACCTTGCCGTCGCGCAGCACGTCGTAGTTCTTGACGCCCTTGTCGTCGGTGGCCGCGCCCCAGCTGAGCTTCACCGAGGTGTCGGTGATGTTCGAGGCGGTCGGGGTGCCGGGGGCGCTGGGGGCGGCGTCGCCCGGGACCGTCGTACCGTCGCAGCTGCCGCCGTTGAGCGTGCAGTTGGCCGGGTTGCCGGAGCCGGAGCCGTTGAAGCCGAAGGAGACCGTGGCGCCGGGGGCGATGGTGCCGTTGTAGGACTTGTTCTTGGCGGTCCAGTGGGTGCCGGAGCCGGTCACGTCCGCGTCCCAGGCGGAGGTGACGGAGGTACCGGAGGGGAAGTCCCACTCGACGGTCCAGGAACTGATGGAGCTGGTGCCGGTGTTCTTGATGGTCCACTGACCGCCGAAGCCGGTACCCCAGTCGCTGGTCTTGGTGAAACTGGCGGTGGCGCTGCTCGCGGCCTGGGCGGGGCCGGCGAGGCCGACGAGACCGGCCAGGGGGAGCGCCAGGGTCGCGAACCCTGCCGCGACTCTGTGTCTGAAGCGCATGCTGCGCCTCCTTGTGTCTGTGGGGATGTCAGGGGCATGACTGAGCCTTCACGCCCACGGTGCTGCGAGAGTAGAAAGGTCTGGACCACTCGTCAATAGGTCTGGACCAGTCGTCTCAGTGCTCCGGTCGGATCCCCAACTCCTGGGCCAGCACGGCCGCTTGCACCCGGCTGCGCAGCTCCAGCTTGGCCAGCACCCTGCTGACGTGTGTCTTCACCGTGCCCTCCGCCATGCCCAGCCGGTCCGCGATCCCGGCGTTGGACAGCCCCTCCCCGAGGTGGGCCAGCACCTCGCGCTCGCGCCGGGTCAGACCGTCCAGCACGGCCGGGTCGGCCTTCGCCTGACGCACCGGACCGGCCGCGAACTCGGCGATCAGCCGCCGGGTCACCGCCGGGGCGACGATGCCCTCCCCGCGCGCCACCGTCCGCACCGCCTCCAGCAGATCCCGTGCCTCGGCGTTCTTCAGCAGGAACCCGGCCGCCCCGGCCCGCAACGCCCCGAACACGTACTCGTCCAGGTCGAAGGTGGTCAGCACGAGCACCTCCGCGACCCCCTCCGCCACGATCTGCCGGGTCGCCGCCACCCCGTCCAGGCGCGGCATCTGCACATCCATCAGCACCAGGTCCGGCCGCAGCTCCCGGGCCAGCTCCACCGCCCGCTCCCCGTCCTCCGCCTCCCCGGCCACCTCGATGTCGGGCGCGCTGCGCAGGATCAGGACCAGTCCGGCGCGGACGGCGGACTGGTCCTCGGCGACCAGGACACGGATCACGAGAGACCTCTTTCGGTGTCGGTGAGCGGAAGGGCGGCGCGTACGGTCCACAGGCCGGCCTCGGCCCCGGCGGTGAAGCCCCCGCCGAGCAGGTTCGCCCGCTCCCGCATCCCGGTGAGCCCGGAACCCGAGCCGGGCGCGCGGGGGCCGTCACCGGGCCGGTAGGGGCTCGTGACCTCCACGGTCAGGGTGTCGTCGCCCTGCCGCACGGTCACCCGGACCGCCCCGGGCGCCGCGTGCTTGAGCGCGTTGGTCAGCGACTCCTGCACGATCCGGTAGGCCGCCAGCTCCACCGGTGCCGGCACCCGGCCGTGACCGGTGTCGAGCCGCACGTCGAGACCGTTGGCGCGGGCGCCCTCGACCAGGGCGGCCAGGCCGTCGAGCGTCGGTGTGGCGGCCGGCTCCAGGTCACCGCCGCTGTCCCGCAGGATGCCGATCAGCCGCCGCATCTCGGCCAGCCCGTCCACGCTGTTCTCCCGGATCACCGTCAGGGCGTCCCGGGAGGTCGCCGGATCGTCGAGGGACAGCGCGGCCGTGGAATGGATGGCGATCGCGGACAGGTGGTTGGCCACCATGTCGTGCAACTCCCGTGCCATGCGGGCCCGTTCGGCGGTGACCGCCTGGACGCGGTCCATTTCGGCGAGCAGCGCGGTCTGTTCGGCGCGCAGCCGGGCGGCCTCGGCCGCCACCCGGTGGTCGCGCACCACCCAGCCGGTCCCGGCGGGGGCGAGCGCGATGACGCCAATGCCCACCCCGATCAGCAGCCCCTTCGGATCGCGCCACAGGGCGGCCGGTACGACCCCGCCGAGCACCGTCAGCATCCCGGTGATCCAGGGGATGCGGCGGGCGGAGGCCGGGGTGCCGTACAGGACGGCCGCGTACATCAGGTCCGTGTACAGCACGACGGTGACCAGGCTGCCGACGGTCACCGTGTCCAGGGTCAGCGCGAGCGTGCCCACCAGCAGCCCGATACGGGGCCGGGTGCGGCGCAGCAGCTCGCAGGCGGCCGTCACCGCCAGCGGCACCAGCGGGGCCCAGGGCGCCGACCACAGCACGAGCGCGTCCGTGGTCACCCGCGTGTGCAGACCGAGCGACCACAGCAGCAGCCCGCCGAGCAGCCCGCCCACGGCGATCCGCACGTCGTCTCGGTGGGGGCGGGGGAGTGCTGCGAGGGCCATGCCCCCATCCAACACGGCCCGCGAGCGGCCCGCGTGCTCCCCGGGCACGGTCCTGGACTGCAACTTTCGCTTACCCGGGGTTCGCCCCCGCCGACGATGATCCGACCCCCGGGCGACCGGGAGCCTTGACGGGTGACGAGGGGAGCGAACCATGGTCGTATGGTTGATCATCACCTGTGAGGTGGCGTTCTGGGTGCTGCTGGTGGCCGGACTGACCTTCCGGTACGCGCTGCGGATGCCCCGGACGGGACTGGCGCTGCTGTTGTGCGAACCGCTGCTCGAGGTCGTGCTGTTCCTCGTGACCGCCATCGACCTGAGGAACGGCGCGCAGCCGGACTGGCGGCACGGCCTGGCCGCCGTCTACATCGGCTTCACGGTCGGGCTGGGCCACTCGACGATCAAGTGGGCCGACGCCTGGGTCGCCCACCGTTTCGCCGGCGGCCCGCCCCCGGCGAAGCCGCCGAAGTACGGCACCGCCCGCACCGTCCACGAATGGAAGGTCGCAGGCCGCTGGATCCTGGCCGCGTGCGTCGCCCTCGCTCTGCTCCAGGGTGCCGTCTGGTACGTCGGCGACGGCGACATCAGCTCCCTGCGGGCCTGGCAGCAGCGCATGCTCTGGGTGATCGGCATCAACCTGGTGATCGCCGGCAGCTACACGCTGTTCCCGAAGCGCGAGCCCTAACGCTCACCGCCCGGCACCCACAGCACATCGCCCTGCTCCTTGTTCGCCGTGCGCGCCAGGATGAACAGCAGGTCCGACAGCCGGTTGAGGTAGGTCGCGGTGAGCGGGTTCATCGTCTCGCCGTGCACCTCCAGCGCCTGCCAGGTGGAGCGCTCGGCCCGACGTACGACCGTGCAGGCCTGGTGCAGGAGGGCGGCGCCCGGGGTGCCGCCGGGCAGGATGAAGGAGCGGAGCTTCTCCAGCCGCTCGTTGAAGCGGTCGCAGTCCGCCTCCAGCTTGTCGATGTAGAACTGCTCCACCCGCAGCGGCGGGAACTCCGGCTTCTCCACCACCGGCGTCGACAGGTCCGCACCCACGTCGAACAGGTCGTTCTGGACGCGGGTGAGGACCGTGACGATCTCCTCCTCCAGGCCGCCCAGTGCGATGGCGGTGCCGATCACCGCGTTGGCCTCGTTGGCGTCCGCGTACGCGGAGATCCTGAGGTCCGTCTTGGGCACCCGGCTCATGTCGCCGAGGCTGGTGGTGCCCTGGTCGCCGGTCCTGGTGTAGATGCGCGTCAGATTGACCATGCGGCCAGCGTAGTTACGCTCCGCTGGTCCGGAACACCCGTGTGCCCACCGTCACGGAGAGCACCGCGAGGGCGACGGCGACGAGGGCGCCCTGGAGCATGTGCCCGGTCGCGTACCGGCCGACGTACGCGTCGCGCACCGCGTCCACCAGATAGCGGAACGGGACGAAGTGCGAGAGCACGTCCAGCCAGGTGGGTGCGAGGGTCATCGGGAGCATCAGGCCCGACAGCAGCATCGACGGCATCGACACCGCGTTGATCAGCGGCCCGAACGCCTGCGGTGTGCCGACCCGCATGCCGAGCGCGTACGACAGCGAGGCCAGCGAGAGGGTGAGCAGGGCGACGAACACGAAGCCGATCACAATGCCCGCGAGCGGGGCGCGCAGCCCCATCACCAGCGCGGCCAGCACCAGCAGCACCGCCTGGAAGACGAACACCGTGGCGTCGCGCAGCACCCGGCCGAGCAGCAGCGCGAGCCGGCTGACCGGGGTCACCCGCATCCGCTCCACCACCCCCTGCCCCTTCTCGATGATCACCGCGAACCCGGCGAACAGCGCGCCGAACAGGCCGAGTTGGAGCAGCAGGCCGGGGACCAGCAGCTGCCAGGAGCTGCCGGTGCCGCCGAGTGGGAGGCGGGTGAGCAGGGGGCCGTAGAAGAGGAGGTAGAGCAGCGGGGTGAGGACGCCGAAGAGCAGGGCGAAACGGGAGCGCAGGGACTGGCGGAGGTAGCGGCCGTAGATGAGGGCCGTGTCGTGCAGCAGCATCTTCTGGTTCCTAGACGGCTACGGGGGCGGTGTCGGCCGGCGCCGGGCCGCGGCCGGTGATGGCGAGGAAGGTGTCCTGGAGGGTGGCGTCGAGCGAGCCGCCGTACCGGAGCTTGAGCGCGCCCGGCGTGCCCTCGGCGGCGACCTCGCCCCGGTCCACGATCACCAGGCGGTCGGCGAGGGCGTCGGCCTCGTCCAGGTAGTGGGTGGTCAGGAAGACGGTCGTGCCGTGCTCGTCGCGCAGCCGGCGGACCAGGTCCCACAGGTCGGCGCGGCTGCCCGGGTCCAGGCCGGTCGTCGGCTCGTCCAGGAACAGCACCTTCGGCCGGTGCGTCAGCGCCATCGCGATGTCCAGCCGGCGGCGCTGCCCGCCGGAGAGGGCGCCGGCCTTGCGGTCGAGGAGGCCGGTGAGGTCCAGCTCCCGGACCAGTTCCGCGGCGCGGGCGACGGCCTCGGCCTTCGGCAGGCGGTACATCCGGCCCTGGGTGACCAGTTCCTCCCGCACGGTGATCTGCGGATCGACGCCGCCGGACTGGGCGACGTAGCCGCAGGCCCGGCGCACCCCGGCCGGGTCGCCGGCCAGGTCGTGCCCGGCCACGACGGCCGCGCCGCCGGTCGGCCTGAGCAGGGTGGTGAGCATCCGGAGCGTGGTGGTCTTCCCGGCGCCGTTCGGGCCGAGGAAGCCGAGGATCTCGCCCTCGCGCACGGTGAGGTCGACGCCGCGGACGGCCGCCACGGGCCCGGCTTTGGTCTGGAAGGTGCGGGCCAGTCCGGCCGCGCTGATGACTGCTGTCATGCCCGACAGAAAAACAGAGTCCCTGAAATTTTGCAATGACACCAAGTTTTCAGGAGCACCAGCGAAGCTAGGATGCGGCCATGGCCGAAGGACTCAGGGAACGGAAGAAGCGGCAGACCCGGCAGTACATCTCCGATGTCGCCACCGGGCTGTTCCTGGAGCGGGGCTTCGACGCGGTCACGGTCGCCGAGATCGCGGAGGCCGCCAATGTCTCCGTCAACACCGTCTACAACTACTTTCCGGCCAAAGAGGACCTCTTCTTCGACCGCTCCGCCGGCGTCGTCGACCGGCTCGCCCGCTGGGTCCGCGGCCGCCCGCAGGGGGAGTCCGCCGCCGCCGCGGTCCTGCGCGAGCTGCGCGAGGAGATCGAGGCCGTCTCGCCCCGGGTCGGCCTGATCCCCGGCTACGCCCGCTTCCAGCGCGTCATCGAGGAGACCCCCGCCCTGCGCTCCCGCCTCTGGGCCATCGCCCAGGAGGTGCAGGCCAACCTGGAGCAGGCGCTGCGCGAGGAGACCGGCGCGGACCAGGACGACGACCTGCCGCATCTGATGGCCGGTCAGATCGGCTGGGCGCACAGCACGGTGATGGCGGTCATCGGACGCGAGATGGTCAAGGACCGCGACCCCCGCGAGGTCTCCCGCGAGGCCCTGGCGCTGCTGGACGAGATCGAGGACCTGTGGGGGGAGAAGGTCCTGACGTACGCGGTGCGCTGAGCCCCGCTGATTCAACCCATTGGAGTGAAAAGCCGGTTTCGGGTGGGGGTCGGCCGAAGGGGGCCGGAAAGGGGCCCGATGGGATGGCCGTTGCCGCTGCCGGTGTGATGTCCGTCAAGTGAGACGTGACGCGCGTTACTTACCGGTCACACAGCCGCTCCCGAGCGCTATGGTCCGCCGGAGAGACACGCGTTGGACAGGGTTCGCAAGGATTCGAAGGAGTCGGAGTGGCACGGAAGCTCGCCGTCATCGGGGCCGGTCTCATGGGGTCCGGCATCGCCCAGGTCGCCGCGCAGGCGGGCTGGGAGGTCGTTCTGCGCGACGTCACCGACCAGGCCCTCAAGCGTGGCACCGACGGCATCAAGGCCTCGTACGACAAGTTCGTCGGCAAGGGCAAACTGGCGGCTGACGCAGCCGAGGCCGCCCTGGCCCGCATCACCCCGACCACGGATCTGGACGCCGCCGCCGACGCCGATGTCGTCGTGGAGGCCGTCTTCGAGAAGCTGGAGGTCAAGCACGAGATCTTCCGCGCGCTCGACAAGCTCGTGCGCGAGGACGCCGTGCTCGCCTCCAACACCTCCGCCATTCCGATCACCAAGATCGCGGCGGTCACCGAGCGCCCCGAGCGGGTCGTCGGTGTGCACTTCTTCTCGCCGGTGCCGATGATGCAGCTGGTCGAGCTGGTCCGCGGCTACAAGACCAGCGACGAAGCCCTCGCCACCGCGCGGGAGTTCGCCGAGTCCGTCGGCAAGACCTGCATCGTCGTCAACCGGGACGTCGCCGGCTTCGTCACCACCCGCCTCATCTCGGCCCTCGTGGTCGAGGCGACCAAGCTGTACGAGTCCGGCGTCGCCACGGCCGAGGACATCGACCTCGCCTGCAAGCTGGGCTTCGGCCACGCCATGGGCCCGCTGGCCACCGCGGACCTCACCGGCGTGGACATCCTGCTGCACGCCACCGGCAACATCTACACCGAGTCCCAGGACGAGAAGTTCGCCCCGCCGGAGCTGATGCGCCGGATGGTGGACGCCGGTGACATCGGCCGCAAGAGCGGGCAGGGCTTCTACACGTACTGATCACCTTCAGTACAGGCATCGGCCGGATCTCACCCCCGGGGGTATCACTCCCAGGGGTGAATTCGGTATCGGTTCGCTTACAAACAGCAACCGCACCAGCACTCACACAGTCAGACGGTGCACAGCACCGCCACCATCGTCATCACCGTCACCGAGTACGCCAACCGCACTCAACGGGGAGCGCATATGCACATCAGGGGCGACCACGTCGAGCTGGTCGTCGGGGGCCGCCTCGACGTCCGCAGCGCGGCGGACGCCCGTACGGCCCTGCACTCGGCCGTCGACGACGGCGTCGGCGACCTGATCCTCGACCTGTCCGAGCTGGACTCCTGGGACGCCACCGGACTCGGTGTGATCATGGGGGCCCACCGGCGGGCCGGGCGCTGCGGTCGCCGCCTGGTGCTGCGCGGTGTGCCGCCGCAGATGCAGCGCCTGCTGGTGGCCACCCGACTGCACCGCATCCTCGCCATCGAGGGCGGCATCGGCGTCGAGTCGCTGCCGCGCGTCTGAGGCCGTACGGCTGTGCACAGGGCGACACGGCGGACCACGGGAGTCCACGGCGGCCGGTGAGACCCGGGCGCAGCCGTCGAACCGCACGTCGGGGGCAATCCTCATAAGACTGTGATGTCTCGGACCGCCCGGCACCCCGCCCTGTCGGAGATACTGGGCGACGGTTTAGGGTTCGGTCGCCCGCCGCCTCGCACCCCTCGACCGAGCGGGCCCGGACCAGAAGCGACAGCGCGGTGTGCAACAGGCCGGGAGGGGCCGGAACACGAGCACGCAACGCTTTTGGGGGGCTGGAAACCCATGGACCCGATCAACCCGGGACCCGAGGAGCAGAGCCAGGCGCACAGCCGCCGTCCGCCCCGGGAACCCCTCACCTCCGACTTCGCGCCGAGCGCTCCCGCGCCCGCCCGCACGGCCCGGCTCGTCACCGGCGACCTGCTGCTGACCGTCAACCCCGTCGACGGCAGCGAGATAGCCCTCTGCCCGCCGGCCGAACGGCCCGGCAGGCCCCGCAAGCGCACCGCCGCCGAGCGCGCCGAGACCGAGCGCGCCGCCCGGCCGCCCGTGCCGCCCGGCCCCGGCCACCCGACACCCGCCCTGCTGGAACGCCAGGACGAACGCGAACGCCTGGTCCGGCTGCTGGCCCGCGGCCGCACCGTGCGGCTCACCGGCCCCGGCGGCTCCGGCCGCAGTGCCCTGCTCGACCTCGTCGCCGAGGACTGCCAGGACCTCGCCCCCGACGGCGTGGTGCGCCTGACCGGCTTCCACCGCACCGCCGCCGAGGTCCTGGACGACCTCTTCCACGCCGTCTACGACGCCCCGGGGCACCGCCCCGAAGCGGACGAACTGCGCGCACTGCTGACGGAGATCGGCGCGGTCGTCGTCGTGGACGACATCGAGTTCGGCGGCGCCGCCCTCGACGAGCTGCTCGACGCCACCCCCGAGTGCGCGTTCCTGATGGCCGCCACCCCCGAGGTGCCCGCGCCCTCCGCCGAGTCGGACGTCGAGGAGGTCTTCCTCGGCGGCCTCGACCGCGCCGCCGGCGTGGAGATCCTGGAGCGCGCCGTCGGCCGGGTCCTCACCGAGGAGGAGGCCAACTGGGCCGGCGACCTCTGGTTCGAGTCCGAGGGGCTGCCGCTGCGCTTCGTCCAGGCGGGCGCCCTGCTCCGGCAGCGCGAGCAGCTGCGCGCCGGTGCCGCCGGGGTCGACGCGTTCGACGTCTTCGAGGACGCGCGGCCCTCTATCCCGCCGCTGCCGGCGGCGGAAGGCGAGGAGGTCCCGCTGCCCTCTCTGGGCGAGGCCGCCGCCCCCGCCCCGCTGCTCGCCTCCCGGCTCGGTGCCTCCGCCCGCGCCGCCCTGCGCTTCGCCGTCGCCCTCGGTGGCGAGGTCCCGCACCAGGCCCATCTGCCCGCGCTCGTCGGCGACACCCACGCCGACGCCGCCCTCGGCGAGCTGGCGGGCTGCGGACTGGTCTCGCCGGTCGGCCCCCGCTACCGGCTCGCGGCCGGGGTGCAGGCCCAGCTGGAGGCCGCCGGATACGGCGACGACGCCCAGGACCGGGCGCTCGCCGCCGCCCAGCACTACACCTGGTGGGCCGGCCACCCCTCGGTCACCCCCGAGCGGGTCGCCGCCGAGGCCGACGCGGTCCTCGCCGCGCTGGCCGCCGTGGTCCCCCAGACACCCCGCTTCGTCTCCGACAGCGCGGACAACTGCGCCGTACGGCTCGCCCGCACGGCCGCGCCCGCCTTCGCCGCGGCGCTGCACTGGAGCGCCTGGGAACGCGCCCTGCGCTCCGGCGCGGAGGCCGCCCGGCTGACCGGCGAGGTGCCCGAACAGGCCTACTTCCACCACGAGTTGGGCGTCCTGGCGCTGTGCTCCGGACAGCTCGACCGGGCCCGCGCCGAACTGGAGGCGTCCATCGGGCTGCGCGGCGCCCTCGCCGACAAGCGGGGCACCGTCGCCGGGCGCCGGGCGCTCGCGCTCGTCGCCGACCGCGCGGGCGAGGTGCCGGCGGTGGCCGCCCTGGTGGGCGAGGAGGTGCCGGAGGTACGGCACGAGGAGTCGGCGCCGCCGCCGTACGGCCCCGTCGGCGACACCGTGGTCACCCGTCGGCTCCCGGCCGGGAAGCCGGTGGGCGGCGGCTTCCGGCGGCTGGCCCGGCGCAATGTGGCCGCGGCCGGCGCGGGCGCGCTGCTCGCCGCCGTGCTGGGCACGGTCGTCACGCTCGGCATGACCTCCCATGAGACCGCCGACAAGAACCCGGCCGGCAAGGTCGGCGCCAACCCCTCCGCCGGCCAGGGCACGGACGACGGCAGCCTGGACGCCGACCCGCGGCAGGACACCGGCACCAGCGGCGGTACCGGCGGCGGCGCGGGCACCGTCCCGTCGGCCCGGCCGACGAACCCGGGCCCGGACGGCACCTACGGCACGACGGGCGACACGACGCCGTACACCCCCGCCAGCTCCCCGGCCGCCGGCCCGACCGGCAGCCGGTCGCCGAGCGGCGGGGGCACGACCCCGACGCCGCCGAAGACCCCCACGACGAAGCCGGGCACGCCGACCCCGAGCAAGTCGACGCCGACCGGCGGCAGCCCCTCCTCCTCACCGTCGACCCCGAGTTCGCCGCCGTCCTCGTCCAGCTCCGCCCCGACGGGTGGCGGCAGTGGTTCGCCGACGACGACGGACACGGCGAGCGGCCCGGTGTCCTCCAGCGGCTCGGCGAGCGCTCCGCAGAGCAGCGGGTCGGCGTCCGTGGTCTGAGGCCGCACGGAAAACCGCCGCGACGGCCGGGTACAGCGCTGTCGCGGCGGTGAGCGGGGTGGGCGGACCCGGGGTCAGAACAGGCGGAGCTTGTCGTCCTCGATGCCGCGCAGGGCGTCGTAGTCCAGGATCTGGCAGTTGATGCCGCGGTCGGTGGCGAGGACGCGGGCCTGAGGCTTGATCTCCTGCGCGGCGAACACGCCCCGCACCGGCGCCAGATGCGGATCGCGGTTCAACAGTTCGAGGTAGCGCGTGAGTTGCTCGACGCCGTCGATCTCGCCCCGGCGCTTGATCTCCACCGCGACCGTCTGCCCGTCCGCGTCCCGGCACAGGATGTCCACCGGACCGATCGCGGTCATGTACTCGCGCCGGATGAGGGTGTAGCCCTCGCCCAGTGTCTCGATGCGGTCGGCGAGCAGTTCCTGGAGGTGCGCTTCCACGCCGTCCTTGATCAGCCCGGGGTCGACCCCGAGTTCGTGCGAGGAGTCGTGGAGGATCTCCTCCATCGTGATGATCAGTTTCTCGCCCGCCTTGTTGACGACGGTCCACACGCCCTCGTCCTCGCCCGTGCCCTCCTTCAGCGTGCAGGGCGGCGACATCCAGTTGAGGGGCTTGTAGGCCCGGTCGTCCGCGTGGATGGAGACGCTGCCGTCCGCCTTGACCAGGATCAGGCGGGGTGCCGAGGGCAGGTGGGCGGTGAGCCGGCCGGCGTAGTCGACCGAGCATCGGGCAATGACGAGACGCATGGTCGGCAACGCTACTCGACGCCCCTCGGTGCGCGCGATTCGCCCGCCCCGCTCCCGATCGATCGCCCCATTTGTCCCTGGAAACTCTTGTTCATCCCTGGCCGATTGTGCCCGTAACGGGACCGTTCCATATACGCATTCTGCTGGTGTGGTCACCGACGGTTGCCTACCGTAGAGAACGGGAGGTCGCGGCATCCTTACCGAGCGTGTTCGACATCGCGAACTCCCTTACCTGTCCGGCAACCCCTGCTCTTCGGGGGTGCGAGAGGAGAACCCATGTCGCTCGACGTCTCACCGGCCCTACTCGAAAAGGCCGAGCGAGGCGAGGTCGACGACGCAGACTTCGTCGACTGCGTCCGGACCTCCCTGCCCTATGCATGGGAGATGATCAGCTCCCTGGTGGCCCAGCTGAAGGTGGACGGCGGACCCTTCGCCGACAACCAGACGCCGCCGCCGGACGAGCAGGCACGCGGTCAGCTGTTGCGTGCGCTTGCGAGCGACGCCATACGCGGCGCGTTGCAGCGGCACTTCGGGGTGCGCCTGGCCTTCCAGAACTGTCACCGGGTGGCGGTGTTCCCGCTGGACGCCTCGGTGGACGAGACGCTGGCCCGCTTCACCTCGGCGCGCAACCAGTTGCTGAACCAGTCGCCGGAACTCCGCGACTGCTGACGCATGGCTCCGGCACGGCCGGGGCAGTGAGCTGCCTGCTTGCCGCTCCACTCGCGGGGGGTGCATCCAGTACGGGGCGGCAAGCCCCCCAGGTGGCTTGCGAGTCGGCGCCCGCGGCCGCAGCCCCCGGCGCCCGCTCAGCGCAACTGCGGCAGCACTTCGGCGCCCAGGCGCCGCACGTTCTCCTCGGTGGCCGCGAGGTCGCCCGACCCCTCGACCAGCAGGGCGAAGCGGGAGATCCCGGTGCGTTCCGAAGTGGCCGCGAGCCGGTCGGCGGCCAGCCGGGGCGTGCCCACCGGGTGCAGCCCGCAGAGCAGCTCGGTGTAGGCATGCGGATCGCGCATCGCCCGCACCCGTCCGTCGACGGTGACATGGGCCTCGAGCCCCTGCCGCAGCCAGCCCGGCATCGCCTTCAGCAGGGTCTCCGCCGCGTCCGTGCGCCGGTCCGCGAGCTGGCACACCCCGGCCGAGACATGCCCCGCCGTCGCGATCTCCTCGGCCGGCCGGCCCGCCGCGCGGGCGCAGCGCCGCCACAGGGCGACCATCTCGGCCTTCTCCTCGTCCCCGACATGCATCCCGAGCAGCATGGGCAGCCCGCGCTCGGCGGCCAGCCGGACGCTCGCCGCAGAGGTGCAGGCGACCACCACCTCGGGCCCGGGCACCTCCGTCAGCGCCTCCGACGGACGCGGTACGACGGGCACCTCGCGGAACCGGTACCGCTCGCCGGCCGCCCCCACCGCCGGCTCGCGCAGCCAGCGCAGCAGCAGATCGAGCGACTCCGGGAACCCGTGTTCGTACGCCCCGAGGCCCGCGCCGAAGACCTCCAGGTCCACCCAGGGGCCACCGCGGCCCACCCCGAGCGTGAACCGCCCGCCGCTCGTCATATGCAGCAGCGCGGCCTGTTCGCCGAGGGCGACCGGGTGCGCGGTGGGCAGTACGCTGACCGCCGTACCCACCCGGATCCGGCGGGTGCGGCCGAGCAGCAGCGCGGCCAGGGTGATCGCGGACGGGCATGTGCCGTAGGGCACGAAGTGGTGCTCGGCCAGCCAGACCGCGTCCAGCCCGGCCTCCTCGGAGACCTCCGCCGAGCGCACCGCCCGGTGCAGCGCCTCCCCGGCACCCTGGCCGGGGAACTGTGCGGCCAGCACAAAACTACCTACGTGCATCGCGTTTTCCTGCTTCCTTGGCTCCGACCGGAGCTCCCCCACCCGGCATAACCGGCTGACACGTGCGCAGGACACGGCTCCGCGAGGAGATTTGCGGATTGTCTTCAGAATGGGTCGTCCGGCAGGGGGACTTGTACGGATTGCTTCCGCATTCGTTCTGTACGCGTACCCCACTCGGCGGCGCGTAGGCTGGAGCCGGCCCGTGCTCCCTGTATAGCCCCGAGAGGTGTCCCGTGTCCCCGCGTCGCAACCGCCCGAAGGCAGCCGGCTCGTCCGGCCGGAGCGCCGAGGACGACCGGGCCGGCCGGTACGGCGGCTGGCAGTCCACCGAGAGCTGGCAGGGCGAGGAGTGGAGCGTGCGCCATGTCGCGGGGGCGAGCGCGCAGGGCAAGACCTACCGCTGCCCGGGCTGCGACCAGATGATCCCCTCCGGCGTCCCGCACGTGGTGGCCTGGCCGGAGCACGCGGGCGTGGACGACCGCCGGCACTGGCACAAGGCCTGCTGGAACGCGAAGGACCGCCGCACCACGCGGGTGCAGCGGTCCCGGAACGCGCCGAGGTTCTGAAGCGTCAGACGTCCCGGCTCCGCAGCAGGGCGAACGCACCGGCGTACGCGGCCGCCGTCAGGCCCAGCATGATCCACAGCGGGTCCCAGCCGGTCGGGCCGGAACC
This sequence comes from Streptomyces sp. NPDC001606, assembly GCF_053596835.1. Taxonomy (NCBI): domain Bacteria; kingdom Bacillati; phylum Actinomycetota; class Actinomycetes; order Kitasatosporales; family Streptomycetaceae; genus Streptomyces; species Streptomyces sp. NPDC001606. Next base: position 408,025 of record NZ_JBSFHC010000002.1, on the reverse strand, counting down.
GCCGAGGTCGTTGCCGTAGAAGACGGCCAGCTGGCTCGGGATCGAGTACTCGAACAGCCACTGCTGCACCCGGTGCAGCGAGGACGTGCTCATGAACAGGGCGATCACCAGCGGCGCCAGCACCGCGCCGATCATGATCGTGATGGCGCCCGCGGAGTGCCGGATGATCGAGCCGACCAGCAGCGAGAGCAGCCCGAGCAGCGCGAGGTAGAGGCTCACGCCGACGGTGTCCTTGAACCAGTCCCCGCCGGACGGCGTCATCGCGCTGGTGCCGCTCAGCATGGAGGCGTGGATCATGCCCACGAAGGCGGACGACGCCAGCGTGATGACGAAGGACACGGCGAAGAACACGATCGACTTGGCGGTGAGCACCCGGGCCCGGTCCGGGCACGCGGTCATCGTCGTACGGATCATGCCGGTGCCGTACTCCGAGGCGGTGGTCAGCACGCCGAGCGTGATGATGCACATCGAGCCGAGGAGCAGCCCGAAGAACCCGAAGGAGAGCGGGTTCTGGCCGTCCAGGGACGAGGAGTGGGACTTGGCCAGGGCGCCGGTCATCAGGCCGATGGAGACGACGAGGGCCACGAAGACGCCGAGCGTCCACATCGTCGACCGCACCGACTTGATCTTCGTCCACTCGGAGGCCAGCGCATGCCCGAGGTGGGTGCGCACGACCGGGATGGGCGAGGTGTAACCGGGGTACGGTCCGCCGGGCGCCGCCTGCCAGTCGGGCGCGGACGCGGGGGCCTGCGGCATCGGGGGCTGGTGGCTGCTCATCGGGCTTCCTCGGGCTTGGTCAGGTCGGCGGGGGCGGGAGCGGGTGCGGCGGCCGGAGGTGTCGCCGGGGGAGTGGCGGGGGCCGCGGGCATCGCCGGGGCGGCGCCCTGGGGCCCGCCCGGCTGGGCGTACGGGTTCTGGTCCGAGCCGGTCGGGGGCTGGCCGTACGGGTTCGGGGTCTCCGCGCCGGGGGCGCCGTAAGGGTTCGCCGGGGCGCCGCCGTACGGGCCCGCCTGCGGCATCGCGAACGGCTGGCCGCCCTGCTGGGGCGGCGGCGGGGCGTACCAGCCGGGCTGGCCCTGGCCGGGCACCGGCATCGGCGGCTGCACGCCGGGCGGCGGCGCCTGCTGGAGGCCCTCCTTCTGGTCCACGGTCGAGCGGTAGTCCACGGCGCCCTGCGTCATCCGCATGTACGCCTCCTCCAGCGAGGCCTGGTGCGGCGACAGCTCCCACAGCCGGACGTCCGCCTCGTGCGCCAGGTCGCTGATCCGGGGCAGCGCCAGCCCGGTCACCCGCAGCGCGCCGTCCTGCTCGGGCAGCACATGGCCGCCCGCCTCGGTGAGCGCCGAGGTCAGCTTCTCGCGCGCATGCGGCTCGGTGTCGGGGGTGCGGACGCGCGCGAAGTCGGCGGAGTTGGCCGAGATGAAGTCCTTCACGCTCATGTCGGCGAGCAGCTGGCCACGGCCGATCACGATGAGGTGCTCGGCGGTCAGCGCCATCTCGCTCATCAGGTGCGAGGAGACGAAGACCGTACGGCCCTCGGCGGCCAGGGCCTTCATCAGGTTGCGCACCCAGAGGATGCCCTCCGGGTCGAGGCCGTTGACCGGCTCGTCGAAGAGCAGCACCTGGGGGTCGCCGAGGAGCGCGGCGGCGATGCCGAGCCGCTGTCCCATGCCGAGCGAGAAGCCCTTGGAGCGCTTCCGGGCCACGTCCTGGAGGCCGACCACGCCCAGCACCTCGTCCACGCGCCGGGCCGGGATGCCCGACAGCTGGGCGAGGCTCAGCAGGTGGTTGCGCGCGCTGCGGCCGCCGTGCACGGCCTTGGCGTCGAGCAGCGCGCCGACCTGGCGGGGGGCGTTGGGCAGCTTGCGGTACGGGTAACCGCCGATGGTCACCGTGCCGGACGTCGGGTTGTCCAGCCCGAGGATCATCCGCATGGTGGTCGACTTGCCGGAGCCGTTCGGGCCGAGGAAGCCGGTCACGGTGCCGGGTCGCACCTGGAAGGAAAGGTTGTACACGGCGGTCTTGTCGCCGTAGCGCTTGGTCAGGCCTACAGCCTCGATCATGCTCCGCACCCATCGAAAGGTTCAGGACAGCGGGGCGCATGCCCCCGTAAGGGTTAGGAGGATATCCGGGCGCTGACGGTTCCGCCCAAGAGAAGGCAAAGCCCTCTGCCACCTGACAGAGGGCTCACCCACGCGTCCCGTAAGGGCGCGGGGAACTGCGCGACCGGCCACAAACGGCCCGCAGCTCCCCGCGGACCGCAAGCTACCGCGACTGCTGCGCCGGCACCCCACGCGAGATCGGCTCGTCGTCCGTCGCCGTGCCGGCGGCAGCCACGGCCGCACCGGTCAGCGTCGCCAGCATCTCCCGGACGTTCGTCAGCTGGGCGTTGATCGAGTCGCGCCGGTTGGTCAGCGCGGCCAGCTCGCGCTCGGATTCCGAACGGATCCGGTCGGCCTTGGCGTTCGCGTCGGCCACGATGTCCTCGGCCTGGCGCTGGGCGGTCTCCACCGTCTGGCGGGCACGGCGCTCGGCGTCGGTGCGCAGCTTCTCCGCCTCCAGGCGCAGCTGCTCGGCGCGGTGCTCGATCTCCGCCAGGCGCTTCTCGGCCTTCTGCTGCCGCGAGGCCAGGTCGCGCTCGGACTGCTCGCGGCGCTTGGCCAGGTTGGTCTCGAAGTCCGCGGCGGCCTGCGCGGCCTTGGCGCGGGTCTCCTCGAAGAGGGCGTCCGCCTCCTCCCGCTTCGACTGCGCGTCCTTCTGCGCCTCGGCCCGCAGCTGGGACGCGTCGGCCTTGGCCTTCTCGACGATCCGGACGCCCTCGTCCTCGGCCTTGGCCTTGCGCTCGGCCGCGAACGCCTCCGCGTCGTTGCGCACCTGCTGGGCCGCGGACTCGGCGAGGTCGCGGTGCTGCTCGGCTGCGCGCCGGGCCTCCTCACGCAGCTCCTTGGCCTCTTCCTCGGCCAGCCGCAGGATCTTCTCGACGCGCGCGCCGAGACCGGCGTACGACGGCTCCGCGTCGCTGACCTGGGCCTGGGCGTTCTGCGTTTCGAGGTGCAGCTCCTCGATGCGCTTCTCCAGGGCGGTGATCCGGGCGAGAGCGCTGTCACGGTCGGAGACGAGCTTGGAGATACGTTCGTCCACCTGAGCGCGGTCGTACCCACGCCGCACAAGCTCGAAGCCGTAGGGGGAAGTGTCGCTCATGGGGTTCCTGTCGAATGAGACCGGTGAGGTGATAAGGGGAATCCTAGGGGCCGAAGCGGTGTGTCATCGAGCGGATACGGTTTTGATCTGGAGAATGGCACCTCTTTTGAGTGGCTGACCGTCGGACCGCTTGCCAAGGACTCGGGCAAAGCCCCCAGAAAACACCGGAAACCCCTCCGTGTGCTAGCCGTCTGACGACTTGCCACCCGATCGGGGGGCGCCCACGGTGGCACCCGTCTTGACTCCGCCGTCCTTGCCGGCCGCCGGCGTCTCGAAGGACTCCAGCGCCTCCAGGACATCCTGGACCCGGGAGATCTCCGCGTTGATGTCCTCCCGCCGGCGCACCAGGATCTCCAGCTCGCGCTTGCCCTCCTCGACCGTGCGCCGCGCCTCCCGGATCGCCTCGGCCTTCAGCTCCTCGGCCTCCTTGACCAGGCGAGCCTTCTTCAGCTCGGCCTCCTTCAGCAGGCCCTCCGCCTTCTTGACGGCGGCGATGCGCACCTTGCCGGCCTCCGAGTTGGCGTCCGACACCAGCTCCTTGGCCTTCGCCTCGGCCTTCTCCAGCTGCTCCTCGGCGGCCTTGATGAGCGCGTCGCAGCGGTCGCCGGTGGACTTCATCGTCTCGGCGGCCTCCCGGCGGGCCCGCTCGTGCAGCTCCTCGATCTCGCTGGTGATCCGGTCGCGCAGCTCCTCCGCGCGCTCCCTTATGGCGGTCGCGTCCCGGCGCGCGCCGACCAGCAGCTCGTCGGCGTCCGTACGGGCCTTCTCGACCAGCGAGTTGCCCTCGATGGTCGCCTCGGCGACGATCCGCTCGGCCTCCGTGCGGGCCGCGCCCACCATCGTGTCGGCCTGCGACTCCGCGTCCGCGGTGGTCTTCAGCGCCTGCTCCTGCGCCTCGGCGAGCAGCTTGTCGACCTCGGCGGTGGTCTCGGTGATGAGCGTGTCGACCTGCTCGGCCGCCTCCGAACGCCGCTTGTTGGCTTCCTTGCGGGCGTCGTCCAGGGTCCGCTCGGCCTCCTCGCGCGCCGAGCCGACGAGCCGCTCGGCCGCCTCCTCCGCGTCCGCCTTCAGCTGCTCGGACTCCGCCCGCACCCGCTCGGCGTGCGCCTGCGCCGAGGCGACCGTCTCCGCGGCCTCGGCCCGCAGCCGCTCCGCCTCGCCGGTGGCCTCCCCGATCAGCTGCTCGGCGCTCGCCACCGCCTCCGCACGGACCCGCTCCACCTCGGCGGCGGTCTCCGCGGTGAGGCGCTCGGCCTCGGTGAGGGCCTCGGTGCGGACGCGTTCGGCCTCGGCGGCGGTCTCGTTGGTGAGCCGTTCGGCCTCGTTGCGGGCCTCGGTGATGAGGGTGTCCGCCTGGGTGGCCGCGTCCGAACGGATCCGGTTGGCGTCCTCGCGGGCCTCCGCCCGGGTACGCGTCGCCGCCTCGTTGGCCTCGACGAGCGCCTCCGACGCCTCCCTGCGCACCCGCTCCGCCTCGGCGGCGGTCTCCGCGGTGAGGCGCTCGGCCTCGGTGACGGCCTCGGTGCGGACGCGTTCGGCCTCGGCGGCGGTCTCGTTGGTGAGCCGTTCGGCCTCGTTGCGGGCCTCGGTGATGAGGGTGTCCGCCTGGGTGGCCGCGTCCGAACGGATCCGGTTGGCGTCCTCCCGGGCGTCCGCCCGGGTACGGGCCGCCGCCTGGTCGGCCTCGGCCAGCGCGTCCGACGCCTCGGTGCGCACCCGCTGGGCGTACTCGCCCGCGTCCGCGCGCAGCCGCTCGGCCTCCGCCGCCGCCTCGACGACCGTACGCTCGGCCAGCTCCTTCGCGGCCTCCGACTCCTCGGCCGCCTCGCGCCGGACCCGCGAGGCGTCCTCGCTCGCCCGCTCCCGCTCGGCGTAGGCGTCGGCGCGGACCCGGTCCGCCTCCTCCTCGGCCTCCCGCCTGGTCCGGTCCGCCGCGACCTCGGCGGCCGACCGCAGCCCGGCGATCTCCTCCTGCGCCTGCTCGTGCAGCCCGGCGACGGAGTCCCGCACCTGCTGGGCGTGCAGCTCGGCGGCCGACACCATCTCGGTGGCGCGCCGGTCGGCCTCCGCCACCAGCCGGACCGCCTCGGCCTGCGCCTCCTCCACGCGCTTGCGCGCCGAGGCCAGCAGCTCCTCGCTCTGCTCGCGGGCCCGCTCCCGCTCCTGGTCCGCCTCCGCACGCGCGGAACCGAGGACTTCCTCGGCCTCCCGGCGGCGCCGGGCGGCCTCCTCCTGCGCGGCGGCCAGCGTCTCGGACGCCTCCGCGGCGAGCCGCTCGGCGGCGGCCTGCGCCTCGGCACGCACCCGGTCCGCGGTCTCCTGCGCCTCGGTCTTCAGCCGCTCCGCCTCGGCGGCGGCCTCCGAACGCAGCCGTACGGCGACGGCCTCGCCCTCGGCACGGGACGCGGACGCGTCGGACGCGGCCTCGGTCCGCAGCCGGTCGGCCTCGGCCTCGGCCTGCTGCTGGAGCGTACGGATCCGGTCCGCCGACTCCGCGCGCAGCCGCTCGGACTCCTCCGCGGCCTCCCGGCGGATCCGGGCGGCCTCCTCCCGGGCCTCGGTCAGCGCCTGCTCGGCCGACGCCAGCCGCTCCTGCGCCTCCGACTGAAGCCGGGCCAGCTCCTCGGCGGCCTCGCTGCGCCGGGCCTCGACGGCCTTCTCGGTCTCCTCACGCAGCTCCCGCGCCGCCTTCTCGGCGTCCCCGCGGACCGTCTCGGCCTGCTCGTCGGCCTCGGCGCGCAGCCGCTCGGCCTCCTTGCGGGCCCGCGCCAGGGTCTCCTCGGCCTGCCGGCGCAGACCGGTGGCGCGCTCGATGGCCTCGGTGCGGACCTTCTCGCTGTCCGCGGTCGCGGTCCGCCGCAGCTCGTCGGCGTCCGCCTTGGCCTTGGCCAGCAGCTCCTCGGCGGACCTGGCCGCCTCCTCGATCTGCGCGACTGCCTCCCGGCGGGCCTCGGCGCGGATCGACTCGCCCTCGGCGACCGCGTCGGCGCGCAGCTGCTCGGCCTCGCCGCGCAGCCGGCGCGCCTCCTCCTGGAGCTCGACCGTCTTGGCGCGGTACTCCTTGGTGTCGTCCTTCGCCGCGCCCTTGAGCTGCTCGGCGATGTCGTGCGCCTCGGCGCGCAGCCGGTCCGCCTCGGCCTCCGCCTCGGTGCGGATCCGCTCGGCCTCCTCGGCGGCGGCCTTGGTGGTCTTCTGGGCCTCCTCGGAGGCCTTGTTCAGGACCTCCTCGGCGGTCCGGGCGGCCTTGGACAGCTGGGTCGCCGTCTCCTCGGCCGTGATCGAGCGGGCCTTCTCCGCGGCCTCCGCGACGATCTTCTCGGCCTCGGCCCGGGCGTCCGCGACCAGCTGCTCGGCCTCGGACCGGGTGGACTCGGCCTCCTTGGTGGCCTCCTCGACCAGCCGGGCGACCTGCTCCTTGGCGGTACGCGTGCGCGCCTCGCCGGCGGCCTCCGCCGCCGCCAGGGCCTTGGCGGCGGCCTCCTTGGCCTCCGCCTGCACCTTCTCCGCCTCGGCCTGCGCCTTGCGCAGCGCCTCCTCGGCCGCCGTCATCCGCTCCTCGGCGGCCCGGGTCAGCTCGGCGGCCCGCCGGCGCGCGGTGTCCGACTCGCTGACCGTGGTGGAGCGCAGCTGCTCGGCGTGCTCGGTGGCCTCCTGGGCCTGCGTGGAGGCGGCGTTCAGCAGCCGCTCGGCGTCCGCGCGGGCGCGGCGCAGCAGCTGCTCGGCCTCCGCCCGGGCCGCCTCGGCGTCGGCCTGGAGCCGCTCCCGGGCCTCCCGGGTCAGCCGCTCGGCCTCCGCCCGGGCGGCGGCCATGGCCTGCTCGGCCTCCGCGCGGGACTCCTCCAGCAGCCGGCGGGCCTGCTGCTCGGTACGGGAGCGCAGCTGCTCCGCCCAGGCCACGTTCTCGTTGACGTGCGACTCGACCGTGGCGCGCCGCTCGGCCAGCTCCTGGTCCAGCTGCTGGCGCCGGGTCACCGCCTCCTGGTGCAGCTCCGCCTGGAGCCGGGCCGCCTGCTCGGCGTGCTCCTGGAGGATGCGCTGGGTCTGCGCGCGGGCCTGGCTCAGCTCCCGCTCCGCGTCCTGACGCAGCTGCTCGGCCTGCATCTGGGCGTTGCGGAGCAACTGCTCGGCCTGGTAGCCGATGTCACCCGCGTCGTAGGCGGGCCGGGTCATGAGGGTGCGCCGCGCCTCGTGCAGCTTGGCGCGCAGCACCTCGACCTGGTAGCCGAGGTCCTCGGCGTGCTGGATCGCCTTCTCGCGCTCGGTCCTCAGCCGCTTCATCTCGGCCTCGAACCGAGAGAGGTGGTCGACGTCAGCCGCCGGCTCTCGCTCCTGGCTCTCGTAGCCCCGCACTGCGCGGTCCCATCCGTCCCCTGGTCAGCTTCTCCAACGAGCTCCGTCCATCGGCCGAACGGGGCCCCCGGGGAATGGTGTCAGATCAACGGCGGAGCACGGGCTGCTGCCCCGACGCTCGTCCCCCGAAACCCGGACCCCGGCATGCGGCCACCCCGGTTTCGGGGACGACCGCCCCCAACCCTACCGGCCCTTATGTACGAGGGTCAGTGCTCGGGCGACTCAACAGGCGCCGAAGTGACCAGTTCTGTCAGAACACCGTGGCAGTCCTTGGGGTGCAGGAACGTGATCCGCGACCCCATGGAGCCCCGCCGGGGCTCGTCGTACAGGACGCGGACGCCCTTGTCCCGGATCTGTGCGGAGTCCGCGTCGACGTCCGCCGTACCGAAGGCGATGTGGTGGACGCCCTCGCCGTTCTTCGCGAGCCACTTGGCGACCGTGGAGTCCTCGCGGATCGGTTCGAGCAGCTGGAGGTAGGAGGCGCCGCCGTCCGAGGTCTCGTTGATCTTGAGCATGGCCTCGCGCACGCCCTGCTCCTCGTTGACCTCGGTGTGGAACACCTCGAAGCCGTAGGTGGCCCTGTAGAACTCGACGGTGGCGTCGAGGTCGTGGCAGGCGATCCCGATGTGGTCGATTCGCGTCAGCATGGATTCAGTGCAGCGCCCCGACGGTGGTTACGCAACGTGCGCGCGATCACACCGACGGCCCGGTGACGGCACGGAGTGCCACTCAGTACATTCGAAGTAAACCCTCGTTCACTCCTCGGCTGTGCAGCCGGTAAGGGGATCGCAGCTCATGTCTTCAGGAACGACCAGCTCTGTGATCGTCGCGGGCGCCCGTACGCCCATGGGACGGCTGCTGGGCTCCCTCAAGTCCTTCTCCGCGGCCGACCTGGGCGGCGTCGCGATCAAGGCCGCTCTCGACCGCGCCGGCATCGGCGGCGACCAGGTGCAGTACGTGATCATGGGCCAGGTGCTTCAGGCCGGCGCCGGCCAGATCCCCGCCCGCCAGGCCGCCGTCAAGGCCGGCATCCCGATGAACGTCCCGGCGCTCACCATCAACAAGGTGTGTCTCTCCGGCCTCGACGCGATCGCCCTGGCCGACCAGCTGATCCGCGCCGGCGAGTTCGACATCGTGGTGGCCGGCGGCCAGGAGTCCATGACCAACGCCCCCCACCTGCTGCCGAAGTCCCGCGAGGGCTTCAAGTACGGCGCGGTGGAGATGCTCGACGCGATGGCCTACGACGGCCTGACCGACCCGTGGGAGAACATCCCCATGGGCGAGTCCACCGAGAAGCACAACACCCGCCTCGGCATCGGCCGCGCCGAGCAGGACGAGATCGCCGCCCTCTCCCACCAGCGGGCCGCCGCCGCGCAGAAGAACGGCCTGTTCGAGGCCGAGATCACCCCGGTGGAGATCCCGCAGCGCAAGGGCGACCCGGTCCTGTTCAGCAAGGACGAGGGCATCCGCCCCGACACCACGGCGGAGTCCCTGGGCAAGCTGCGCCCGGCCTTCACCAAGGAGGGCACCATCACGGCGGGGACCAGCTCCCAGATCTCCGACGGTGCCGCCGCCGTGGTCGTGATGAGCAAGGCCAAGGCCGAGGAGCTGGGCCTCACCTGGCTCGCCGAGATCGGCGCGCACGGCAATGTGGCCGGCCCGGACAACAGCCTCCAGTCCCAGCCGTCCAACGCCATCCAGCACGCGCTGAAGAAGGAGGGCCTGGAGGTCTCCGACCTCGACCTCATCGAGATCAACGAGGCCTTCGCCGCCGTGACCGTGCAGTCAATGAAGGACCTCGGCGTGTCCACGGAAAAGGTGAACGTCAACGGTGGCGCCATCGCGCTGGGCCACCCGATCGGCATGTCCGGCGCCCGCCTCGTGCTCCACTTGGCGCTGGAGCTGAAGCGGCGTGGCGGCGGGGTCGGCGCGGCCGCGCTGTGCGGTGGCGGCGGCCAGGGCGACGCGCTGATCGTCCGGGTCCCCAAGGCCTGACCTCTCTCTGTACGTCTCGGTACGTCGCTGAAGTGAACGGAGCTGTGTGATGCAGGACGTCTCCTCTCTGGTGGCCCAGGCCAGGGAAGGCCGGCCGCGGGCCGTGGCCCGGCTGATCTCCCTGGTGGAGGGGGCGTCCCCGCAGCTGAGGGAGGTCATGGCGGCCCTGGCCCCGCTGACCGGCAACGCCTATGTGGTCGGCCTGACCGGCTCACCGGGCGTCGGCAAGTCCACCTCCACCTCCGCGCTCGTCACGGCGTACCGCAAGCAGGGCAAGCGGGTCGGCGTCCTGGCCGTCGACCCGTCCTCCCCGTTCTCCGGCGGCGCCCTGCTCGGCGACCGGGTCCGGATGTCGGACCACGCCTCCGACCCCGGCGTCTACATCCGCTCCATGGCCACCCGCGGCCACCTCGGCGGCCTCGCCTGGGCCGCGCCGCAGGCCATCCGCGTCCTGGACGCGGCCGGCTGCGACGTGATCCTGGTCGAGACGGTCGGCGTCGGCCAGTCGGAGGTGGAGATCGCCTCCCAGGCGGACACCTCCGTCGTCCTCCTGGCCCCCGGCATGGGCGACGGCATCCAGGCGGCCAAGGCGGGCATCCTCGAGATCGGCGACGTCTACGTCGTCAACAAGGCCGACCGGGACGGTGCCGACGCCACCGCCCGTGAGCTGAACCACATGCTGAGCCTCGGCGAGTCCCGCGGCCCCGGCGACTGGCGCCCGCCGATCGTGAAGACGGTCGCGGCCCGGGCCGAGGGCGTGGACGAGGTCGTCGAGGCCCTGGAGAAGCACCGCGCGTGGATGGAGGAGCGGGGCGTCCTCGCCGAACGCCGCACCGCCCGCGCCGCCCGCGAGGTCGAGACGATCGCCGTCACCGCCCTGCGCGAACGCATCGGCGACCTGCACGGCGACCGCCGCCTCAGCGCCCTCGCGGAACGGATCGTCTCCGGCGACCTCGACCCCTACCGAGCAGCAGACGAACTGGTGGCAGGCCTCACCCAATCCTGACCCGCCGGAGACTCCGCAGGACCCGCGAGACGCCCGCCCGGCGCAGACTCGCGCCACGCTGGCGGCGTACGGCCCTGCGTCCTGCCCCACGCGACGCCCCCGCCGGAGCGGAGTGTTGCCGAGTGTTGCGGGAGCGGGGTAGCGGAGTCTCGTCGTCGTCCCGCCCCAGGGGCTGAGCCTGGCCGGCTCGCCCGGTGGGGATCCCGCGGCCTGCCCGCCCCAGCCGATGGCGCACGACCCGTTGCGTCAGCGGCCCCGGTGACTCCGCGGCCGGTTGCCTCCAGGAGCGCGGGATAACCTCGCCCAGCGCCCAGCGCCCAGCGCCCAGCGCCCAGCGCCCAGCGCCCAGCGCCCAGCGCCCAGCGCCCAGCGCCCAGCGCCCAGCGCCCAGCACCCGCAGGGCTCGGCGCCCAGTACCCGCGGCGTTCAGCGACGCTGTTCCCCGGCCCCTGGGGTGAGCCCAGTTCACCCCCGGTCCGGGGTCAGCGGTTGGTGCGGCGGAGTTGGTGGCGTACTGCTCGTTGGGCCACCGGGCCCAGGGATTCCACCGCGGCGACCAGTGCGCCCAGTTGTTCCAGGGCGTCCAGGGCCGACAGGGCGCCGGCCTCGTCGACGCCCTCGTACAGCTCTATGCCCACGAAGGACGCGGCCACCGCGCGTGCCAGTCCCGCCGGGTCCACGAACTCGCCGAACGGCGTGGGGGTGAGTAGCCGCCGGAGGACCTGCTCGATCTCGGTGATCCAGAGCTGGAGCCCGGCCGCCGTGGCGGGGCCGAGGGCCGCGTGGGTCGGGGTGCCGGCCAGCAGCTGGCCGAGCAGGGCGACATGGCCGCCGGCCCGCTCGTGCCGGTGGATCTCGCGGCCCACGGCGAGCAGTTCGGAGAGGGACGAGACGGCGGCGAGCCGGGCCCGGTACTTGGCGACGGCCTTCTCCGCGCCGTACCGGCAGGCGGCCGCGAGGAGTTCGTCCACCGAGCCGAAGTGGTAGAAGACGAGCGCCTGGTTGACCCCGGCCGCCGCCGCCACCGTACGGGCCGACGTCTTGGCGATGCCCTGCTCGGTGAGGGTGCGCAGCGCCCCCTCCAGCAGTCTCACCTTGGTCTCCTGCGACTTGGCCGTCTCCGGGCTCATGCGCGCGCCTCCTCCCGCACCGGCCGCAGACCGGGCCGCACGCCACAGCTGCGGACGTCGGTGTACGACACCGTGAAGGACCCCTCGTAGCCGAAGAGCGGCCCGAAACGGCGGTTGACGACACGGACGCGGATGCGGAAGCGGCCGACGGCGTCGTCGTAGGACTCGCGCACCTCGGCCGTGGCGCCGATGAGTTCGGGGACGCGGACGTCGACCGGCCCCTCGCGGAAGCGGTGTTCGCCGGAGCGGATGAGCAGGGAGCCGTCGGGCTCGACGCCGAGGTGCAGCTCGCTGGCGAGGTGCTGGTGGGTGCCGAGATAGTCCAGGATGCGGTCCCCCTTGGGGCTGAGCACCATCTGGGCGTCGAAGCGGCGGGCCCGGCCGGGCAGGTCGAAGGTGCGCACGAAGCTCACCGTCTCACGGCCGTGGCTGTCGGTGTACGGCACGTTCTCGATCACGAACGGGACGTTCCGGCCGGTCCTCGGGACGAGGATGTGGCGGGTGGCGCCGAGGGCCAGGAACGGCTTCACGAACGTGGGCCCGTGCCAGATGCGGTCCATCACGCCCCGGCCGACACACGCCTCACCGCTCGCGAGACCGACGGAGAAGCGGCGGCGCAGCTGGGGGTGGAGCCGGTCGAAGTCGGCACCCAGGACGGTCTGGAACATGGAGGCCGCCGAGGTCGTCGTCGGGGTCATCCGTGCTTCTCCAGGGTGCGCAGGACACGGGGCGCCCGGGACTCCCGGGTCTGGGTGACCGGCGCGCGCAGGCAGCGGCGGGCGGCCGGGGTGGCGGACAGCGGCGCCTTGAACAGGGCGACGCAGACGGCGGCGAGGAGCAGCAGCGGGCACAGGAAGGCCACCGAGGGGGCGAGCGGTCCGAAGCCGCCCAGGGACGGCTGACCGGCGAGCCCGGTGAGGCACACCACCAGCACCAGCGCCCGCACGGCCAGCTCCGCCAGCCAGTTGGCGAGGGCCCGCTCGGGGGTGATGCCGCGCTCCATCCAGAGCCGCAGCCGGTCGAAGGACCAGGCGGTCGCCCAGCCCATCAGCGGGCGGAACAGCAGCCGGTCGGCGCGGGCGCCGAAGGCCCCCCAGCGGGGCCGGTAGTCGTAGCCGGTGAGGAAGCGGACGCCCTGGGCGTCGGGGACGTAGCGCCAGTAGCCGCTGCCCTCGGCGAGCAGCGACAGGGGGTGCGGGGAGGTGAAGCGCAGGGCGGAGGTGCGGGTGCCGTCGGGGCGCTCCTTCTCGCCGGCCGAGACCCCGGTGCCGGAGACCGTGAGGAAGGGCAGGACGCGCGTGGCGTACCGGAAGCGCTGCGGCTCGCCCTCCGCGCGCGGAAGGTAGTCGATCTCGGTGAAGCGCAGGTCCCAGCGCTGGTGCCGGGCCTGGTCCTGGGTGTGCGTCCACAGTGTGTCGAGGTCGGCGCGTATGTGCGCCTCGATATAGAGACCCATGTCGTTCCCCCACGTCAGGCCCTGGTTTGAGCGACTGCTCAAACACTCTGCGGCGAAGGTACACCCTCTTTGAGCGATCGCTCAAACAAGGGGGACGAGAAAACCCCGGCCCGCGCGGGCCGGGGTTTTCTCGGGGCGAGCGACCGGGTCACTGCGCCAGATGGCGCTCCACGGTCTCCACCTTCGAGGTGAGCCCGTCACTCACGCCGGGCCGGATGTCGGCCTTGAGGACGACCGACACCCGTGGGGCGCGTGCCTCGACGGCGGCCACGGCGCGCTTGACGACGTCCATGACCTCGTCCCACTCGCCCTCGATGGAGGTGAACATGGCGTCGGTCCGGTTCGGCAGCCCGGACTCGCGGACCACCCGGACGGCGTCGGCGACGTACTCGCCCACGTCCTCGCCGACGCCGAGCGGCGTCACGGAGAAGGCGACGATCATGCGTTCACGACCCCTTCCTGGCGGGCCCGGGCGGCGATGACGGCGTCCTCGGCCTCGCGGCGCAGCGTCCGCTCGATGATGAAGCCGCCGCCGGGGATGATCGAGTACGCGAAGTAGAGGGCGGCCTTGCCCTTGGCCCACTTGGTGCGGTTCCAGGCGTCCGCCCAGAAGAGCACGTAGAGGACGAACAGCACGCCGTGGATCGGGCCGAGCACGGGGGCCACGTCGAAGCCGGAGGCCACCGTGTACTTGATCACCGTGCAGGCCGCGAGGATGATCCAGGAGATGCCCTCCGGCACGGAGATCAGGCGGAGGCGTCGGATGGCGGAGGCTGTCTTCAGGTCCACTGGTCACCTTCGGTGGGAGAGTCGCTGACGGCGCGATCGCTGCACTGGACCGCGTTCGCTGCGTGATCCGCTTTGTGAACGGAAGCACAAACGTTCACCCATTGTGGCAAACGGCGCCCGTAGGGGTGCGCTCAGGGTCCGTCTCCACCCGGGGGCCCTGTCCGGTCCACCCGGCCTGCGGCTACTTTCCCTGCGTGGCGATGTTCCGACTCCAAGGCAGCAAAGTGCTGGCCGTCGACATGACCGGGGACGCCGTGAAGGCGAAACACGGCTCGATGGTCGCGTACGACGGACAGATGACCTTCAAGAGACTGAGCGGGGGTGGCGAGGGGCTGCGCGGGATGGTGACCCGGCGGCTCACCGGTGAGCAGATGACGGTGATGGAGGTGAAAGGGCACGGGACCTGCTGGTTCGCGGACCGGGCCACGGAGATCAACCTGGTCGCACTCCAGGGCGACAAGCTGTACGTGGAGTCGAGCAACCTGCTCGTGACGGACGCGGGGCTGCGCACGGGCACGACGTTCACCGGGCTGCGCGGCGCCTCCCAGGGCAACGGCCTGTTCACCACGACCGTCGAGGGACACGGCCAGGCGGCGATCATGTCCGACGGGCCGGCGGTGGTGCTCCGGGTCACCCCGCAGTACCCGCTGACCGTGGACCCGGGAGCCTATGTCGCCCACCAGGGCAACCTCCGGCAGTCCTTCCAGTCCGGTGTGACGTTCCGCACGTTCCTCGGGGAGGGCGGCGGCGAGGCCTTCCAGATCCGGTTCGAGGGCGACGGGCTGGTCTATGTGCAGCCGAGCGAGCGGAACACGATAGCGGGGGATCTCTGACATGGGCTTCCGGGAGATCAACTCCAAGATGGTCGAGGCGACCGTGCTGCCCGGGCAGCGGCTGTTCAGCCAGCGCGGGGCGATGCTCGCCTACAAGGGGGACGTGTCCTTCACGCCCAACCTCCAGGGCGGCCAGGGCGGGCTGATGTCCATGGTCGGGCGCCGGGTGACCGGCGAGGCCACCCCCCTGATGACGGTCGAGGGCAACGGCACGGTGTTCTTCGGGCACGGCGGCCACCACGTCCACGTGATCCGCCTCACCGGCGACACCCTCTACGTGGAGGCGGACCGGCTGCTCGCCTTCGAGGGCACCCTGCGGCAGGGCACGATGTTCATGGGCTCACAGGGCGGGGTCATGGGCCTGGTCCGCGGCCAGGTCACCGGCCAGGGCCTGTTCACCACCACCCTCCAGGGCCAGGGTGCGGTGGCGGTGATGGCGCACGGCGGGGTCTTCGAGATCCCGATCACCCCCGAGCACCCGGTCCATGTCGACCCGCAGGCCTATGTCGCCCACCACGGCGACGTCCGCAACAGGCTGTCCACCGCGCTCGGCTGGCGCGACATGGTGGGCCGCGGCTCCGGCGAGGCGTTCCAGCTGGAGCTGACCGGCAACGGCACGGTCTATGTCCAGGCCTCGGAGGAAAAGCTGTGAGCACATACGCAGGCCCGCACGGCGGCGCATACGGAACCCCCGGCGGCCCGGTGGTCCACGACCCGATGACCCTGCCCGTCGACGACAACGTGAACCCGTACACCTTCTGTGTCGAGCTGAAGAGCGGCCAGTGGTTCCTCCAGAAGGGGAAGATGATCGCCTACTACGGGGCGATCGAGTTCAACGGCATCGGACACGGCCGGCTGGACCATCTCGTCCGCACCTCGTTCCATTCGCCACTGCACGCGAGCGACTGGGTCGTGGCGCAGGGCTCGGGCAAGATGCTGCTCGCCGACCGGGCCTTCGACGTCAACGCGTACGACCTGGACGACGGGAACTTGACCATTCGCGCGGGCAATCTGCTCGCTTTTCAGCCAAGTCTCGCGCTGAAACAATCGATCGTGCCGGGTTTTCTGACCCTTATCGGAACCGGAAAGTTTGTGGCGGCATCTAACGGTCCGGTGGTGTTCATGGAACCTCCGATCCGGGTGGACCCGCAGGCGCTCGTCGGCTGGGCCGACTGCCCGTCGCCGTGTCATCACTACGACCACGGGTATCTGACCGGTGTACTGGGCGGTCTACGTGCGATGACGGGCCTCGGCGGGGTATCCGGGGAGGAGCACCAGTTCGAGTTCGTAGGCGCCGGCACGGTGCTTCTCCAGTCGACGGAGACGCTCATGGCGGAGGTGGACACAGGGGTCATTCCGTCCGATCCGGGGACTCCCGGCGGTGGCGGAGCGGCACCGGCTGGACACGGTCCGCAATCGATGGGCGGACCGCGCCTTCCCGGACAGCTCGGAGACCTCCAGCGTCGCTTCGGGCTGTGAGCGGTAGTCTGCGGAGTGTGACGTCGAACGCGTGCGCACAGTCACACCACCCGAAGTAGTTCGTCATTCAACTTCTTAGGTAGACTTCATTCATGGAGACCGAGACGGCCACGCGCTGGCTGACCGATGCGGAGCAGTGCGCCTGGCGCACCCACCTGGAGGTCAACAGGCTGTTGACGTATCAGCTCGAAAAGGATCTCCAGCCGTTCGGGCTGACGATGAACGACTACGAGATCCTGGTGAACCTCTCCGAGTCGGAGGACTTCCGGATGCGGATGAGCGACCTCGCCTCCGCGACACTCCAGTCCAAGAGCCGGCTCTCGCACCAGATCACCCGCATGGAGAACGCGAACCTGGTGCGCCGGGAGAACTGCGAGTCCGACCGGCGAGGACTGTACGCGGTACTCACCGACCACGGCATGGAGACGATGAGAAAGGTCGCGCCGCATCACGTCGCCTCCGTGCGCCGGCACTTCATCGACCTGCTGCCGCCGGAGTCGCTGATAGAGCTGGACAAGTCCCTCAAGCCGATCGCCGAACACCTCAGAGGGCAGCGGGGGCGTCCCTGAGGCCGGCTGAGCGGCTCGGGGAGTCGTAGCCGGGCGGGGACGGGTGCCGCCGGCCCGCGTGCCGACGGCGCCCGCCCGACGCTCGTCGGCGCCGCTGCGGCGGTGCGGGGCGCCCGAAAGCCGAGACGGAGCTGAGGGGCTTGTGACCGGCGGGTAGGGTCTGGTGACGTGCCGAAGCCTCTCAGTCTTCCCTTCGACCCCATCGCCCGTGCCGACGAGCACTGGAAGCAGCACTGGGGAAACGTGCCCGCGATGGCCGCGATCACCTCGATCATGCGGGCCCAGCAGATCCTGCTCGCCGAGGTGGACGCGGTGGTCAAGCCGTACGGACTGACGTTCGCCCGGTACGAGGCGCTGGTGCTGCTCACCTTCTCCAAGGCCGGCGAGCTGCCGATGTCGAAGATCGGTGAGCGGCTGATGGTCCATCCCACGTCCGTGACGAACACCGTCGACCGGCTGGTGAAGTCCGGGCTGGTCGCCAAGCGGCCCAACCCCAACGACGGGCGCGGCACGCTCGCCGTCATCACCGCCAAGGGACGCGAGGTGGTCGACGCGGCCACCCGTGACCTGATGGCCATGGACTTCGGCCTCGGGGCGTACGACGCGGACGAGTGCCGGGAGATCTTCGCGATGCTCCGGCCGCTGCGGATCGCCGCGGGTGACTTCGAGGACGAGTAGGCGCGACGCGGGTCAGTGCGCCGATCTCCGCTGTCGCGGAGGTGGTCCCAGCGTCCTGACACGCTAACGCGTGAGGGCGTAGTGGTCCCCGCCGCTGCGGGGGTTTTTCGGGCGGTTACGCTCGATGGCATGAAACGAAGCGTGCTGACCCGCTACCGCGTCATGGCCTACACCACCGGTGTCCTGCTGGTCCTGCTGTGCCTGAGCATGATCGCGAAGTACGGGCTGGACATCAGCGGTGCCGCCGACGTCACCCGGGTCGTCGCCATCGCCCACGGCTGGCTGTACGTCGTCTACCTGGTCGTCGCCTTCGACCTGGGCTCCAAGGCGAAGATGCCGGTCGGCAGGCAGCTGTGGGTGCTGCTCGCCGGCACGATCCCCACCGCCGCGTTCTTCGTCGAGCGGAAGATCAGCCGCGAGCTGGAGGCCAGGGTCGCCGACCAGGTCCCGGCCGCCGCGAAGGCCTGAGGCTCACCGCCGTACGAACCTCGTGCGGCGGTTTGCCATCGACATTTACTAGGACGTCCAAGTAAATTCGACAGCATGGACGCTCACGCCATCGAGGAGGGCCGCCGCCGCTGGCAGGCCCGGTACGACGCCGCACGCAAGCGCGACGCTGACTTCACCACGCTCTCCGGCGACCCCGTGGAGCCGGTGTACGGCCCCCGGCCGGGGGACACGTACGAGGGATTCGAGCGGATCGGCTGGCCCGGGGAGTACCCCTTCACGCGCGGGCTCCATCCGACCGGCTACCGGGGACGGACCTGGACCATCCGGCAGTTCGCCGGTTTCGGCAACGCCCAGCAGACCAACGAGCGCTACAAGATGATCCTCGCGGCGGGCGGCGGAGGCCTGTCCGTCGCCTTCGACATGCCGACGCTCATGGGACGGGACTCGGACGATCCGCGCTCGCTGGGCGAGGTCGGGCACTGCGGGGTCGCGATCGACTCGGCCGCCGACATGGAGGTCCTGTTCAAGGACATCCCGCTGGGCGATGTGACGACCTCGATGACCATCAGCGGGCCGGCCGTGCCGGTCTTCTGCATGTACCTGGTCGCCGCCGAGCGGCAGGGTGTCGATCCGGGGGTGCTCAACGGAACCCTCCAGACCGACATCTTCAAGGAGTACATCGCCCAGAAGGAGTGGCTGTTCCAGCCGGAGCCGCATCTCCGGCTGATCGGCGACCTCATGGAGTACTGCGCGGCCGGCATCCCCGCGTACAAGCCGCTGTCCGTCTCGGGCTACCACATCCGCGAGGCGGGTGCGACGGCCGCACAGGAGCTGGCGTACACGCTGGCGGACGGGTTCGGTTACGTCGAGCTGGGCCTCTCGCGCGGGCTGGACGTCGACGTCTTCGCGCCGGGGCTGTCCTTCTTCTTCGACGCCCATGTGGACTTCTTCGAGGAGATCGCCAAGTTCCGGGCGGCCCGGCGGATCTGGGCGCGCTGGATGCGGGACGTGTACGGCGCGAAGTCCGAGAAGGCGCAGTGGCTGCGGTTCCACACCCAGACCGCCGGTGTCTCGCTGACCGCGCAGCAGCCGTACAACAACGTGGTGCGTACGGCGGTGGAGGCGCTGGCCGCCGTGCTCGGCGGGACCAACTCGCTGCACACCAACGCCCTGGACGAGACGCTGGCCCTGCCGAGCGAGCAGGCCGCCGAGATCGCGCTGCGCACCCAGCAGGTGCTGATGGAGGAGACCGGCGTCACCAATGTGGCCGATCCACTGGGCGGTGCCTGGTACGTCGAGCAGCTGACGGACCGGATCGAGGCCGACGCGGAGAAGATCTTCGAGCAGATAAGGGAGCGCGGCCTGCGGGCTCACCCGGACGGGCGGCACCCGATCGGGCCGATCACCTCCGGCATTCTGCGCGGGATCGAGGACGGCTGGTTCACCGGCGAGATCGCCGAGTCCGCCTTCCGGTACCAGCAGGCGCTGGAGAAGGGTGAGAAGAAGGTCGTGGGCGTCAATGTCCACACCGGTTCGGTCACCGGGGACCTGGAGATCCTGCGGGTCAGCCACGAGGTGGAGCGGGAGCAGGTCCGCATCCTGAGCGACCGCAAGGCCGCGCGGGACGAGGCGGCCGTGCGGTCGGCGCTGGACGCGATGCTGGCCGCCGCCCGGTCGGGCGCCAACATGATCGAGCCGATGCTGGACGCCGTCCGGGCCGAGGCGACGCTGGGCGAGATCTGCGGGGTGCTGCGGGACGAGTGGGGCGTGTACACCGAGCCCGCCGGTTTCTAGGGGCCTGCCTTTCGGATCAGGTCGGCTGCGGCACCGGCGCTCTATCAGCCGACCCGAGCGGGGTCATGGGGGTGCCCCCCTGCTCGAGCGCAGTCGAGAGCTTGGGGGAGCGTGCAGATGCAAGGCGGAGGACCGAGTCGACGCGGAGCGATGGGGGTCCCCCCGCGCATGGGGGTCCCCCCGCTCGAGCGGAGCCGAGAGTGGGGGAGCAGCCGAGCGTGGGGGCGAGGGACGACAACGCAGCAGATGTGCGTGCCAGGGCCCGCGACGCCGGCAAGATCCGAAAGGGAGGCCCTAAGCGCGGTTGCCCGGTGCCGCCGGACCCGTGAGCGGGTCCGGCGGCACCGGCACGTTGTCGGCGGGCTGTTCGGGCCTTCAGTGGCTTCCGGTGTCACCCGCCGGTCAGGCCCAGGAGCAGCACCCGGGTGAGGCTGTGCACCCACTGCTCGTCCGCCGGTTTGCCGCTGACCAGGGTGCGGTGGACCACGGCGCCCGCCACCAGGTCGAAGATCAGGTCGCCCGTACGGGCGGATTCCTCGGGGTCGGGTTCGGGAGGCAGTTCGCCGCGTCTCTGTGCCCGCGCGCGTCCCTCCAGGACCAGGCGCATCTGGCGCTGCACGATGGAGCAGCGGATGCGTTCGCGCAGGGCCTCGTCGCGGGTGGACTCGGCGACCACCGCCATCAGGCCGCTTCTGGCCTCGGGGCGGTCGAGGATCGCGGCGAACTGGAGCACCACGCCCTCGATGTCGGCCGCGAGGCTGCCCCGGTCGGGCAGTTCCAGTTCGTCGAAGAGTTCCGCCACCGCGTCGCAGACGAGTTCGTGTTTGCCGGCCCAGCGGCGGTAGAGCGTCGTCTTTGCAACCCCGGCGCGGGTCGCCACGTCTCCCAGGGTGAGCTTCGACCAGCCGAGTTCCACCAGAGCATCCCGCGTGGCGGCCAGGATCGCGGCGTCCGCGGCGGCGCTGCGAGGGCGGCCCGGACGGCCTGCGGGGGTGCGGCTCTGCATCCCTCGACCATAACCGGCGCACCAGCGGCGGGATCTGTGCGGTCGTGAGGGAGATCACCGAGGCGTGGTGTCGCGAAGGCACCGAGTGCCATTACGCTACGACTCGTAGCGAAAGCTCGTGACGGACGTACACGAGCGCGATCATCGGTGCGGGTGGGGACCCGGCGCCACGCGATTTTTTCTTCAGGCACGAGATCGGGGGAGGATAGACGCATGCAGCCACGGAACATGTCCATGAGCGGCGTCGTCGACCTCGCCGCGGTGAAGGCGGCCCAGGAGGCCAAGGCCAAGGCCGAGCAGCAGCGCGCCCAGGCCGCCCGCCAGGGTGGTGCGGGGGCCGTCTCCCCGGCCGATCTCGTGATCGACGTCGATGAAGCCGGATTCGAGCGGGAGGTGCTCCAGCGCTCCGCCGAGGTGCCCGTCGTCATCGACTTCTGGGCCGAGTGGTGTCAGCCCTGCAAGCAGCTGAGCCCGGTCCTGGAGCGGCTGGCCGTCGAGTACAACGGGCGCTTCCTGCTCGCCAAGATCGACGTCGACGCCAACCAGATGCTGATGCAGCAGTTCGGGGTCCAGGGGATTCCGGCCGTCTTCGCCGTCGTGGCGGGCCAGGCGCTGCCGCTCTTCCAGGGGGCCGCCGGCGAGCAGCAGATCCGGCAGACCCTGGACCAGCTGGTGCAGGTCGCCGAGCAGCGGTTCGGTCTCACCGGTCTGACCGTCGACCCGGACGCCCAGCCGGGCCAGGCGGCGCCGACGCAGGAGGGGCCGTACGACGCGGCCCTGAACGCCGCCGCGCAGGCCCTGGACGCGGGCGACATGGGCGGCGCCATCCGGGCCTACCAGAACGTGCTGGCCGAGGACCCGGCCCACCCGGAGGCCAAACTCGGCCTCGCGCAGGCCGAGTTGCTCCAGCGGGTGCAGGGTATGGACCAGCAGAAGGTGCGTCAGGAAGCGGCCGGCGACCCGAAGAACGTCGACGCGCAGATCGCCGCCGCCGATCTGGACCTGGTCGGCGGTCATGTCGAGGACGCCTTCGGGCGGCTGATCGAGACCGTGCAGCGTACGGTCGGTGACGACCGGGACGCGGTACGGCGCCGGCTGCTGGAGCTCTTCGAGGTCGTGGGTCCCGAGGACCCGCGGGTGGTGGGGGCGCGCCGCGCGCTGGCGCGTGCACTGTTCTGACCAGTCACTAAACGGCCACGGCTTGTGATGCCGAGGTGAAAGATCTGCCGACGAGGCGTCAGGGCTGCGGCGCTTTACCAAATCTTGGTCATCGCACGCCCTGTTACTGCAAGTAAGTCAGAGCCGTTGGTCTGTCTGGTTTGGTCCAGAGATCAACGGCTTTGCTCTGCCCTGAGATGCCACCCAGCGTTGCACTCCGAGACCGGTCGGTCGTCCTCCGGTTATCCGGCCGTTACTAGCCAGTAACGAACCCCCTTGTGTCCGGGCCGAGAATGCACCACGATCGGCGACGCTCGGTCCATTCCCACACCCCGGCAGCCGGTCGGGTCACGGGAGACTCTGGGTCCCCACCGAGCAGATCCGGCGGCAGTGGCGCCGGGTCTTGGGCAGGGGGGTCTTCGCCGTCCGGTGAAGCCTGTCCAGCAAGGTTGTGCGTGATGCGTGTCAGGCGCGACCAGTGGTTGTCGCTCGGGGGTGATCGCCGGTGATTCGGGCGCTGTTCGCGCCGCCGAGCGCGGGCGCTCCCCTTCCCGAGGACGTAGCACTTCTCCCATCCCTGCCGGGCCGAGCCGCGATTCGGGGCGCGTCCGGGCCAGGAGATGTACGTCCGAGAAGGAGGAAATATGGAGTCCCAGGTGCGTGGCGGGACCAGATGGAAGCGGTTCGCTGTGGTCATGGTGCCCAGCGTCGCCGCGACGGCCGCGATAGGCGTCGCCCTTGCACAGGGCGCTCTCGCCGCCTCGTTCAGCGTGTCCGGCCAGTCGTTCAAGGTGTCGGCCGACTCGCTCGAGGGCAAGGGCTTCGAGCAGTACGGCGCCATCGACAGCGGCTATGAGCTCAACGGCAAGAAGACGCTCCACCCGGTTGCCGTCTCGGCGTTCACCCACGCCGAGATCACCAACCTGTGCCAGTCCGTGGTCACGCCCGACGTGCCGATCCTCGGCAAGGTCAGCCTGATCCTGCGGGCGGGCGGTCCGGGACACGACAAGGTCGAGGCCGACCGGATCTACATCGACGTCGCGGACCTCCAGGCCGACGCCACCTTCAACGGCATCGACATCGGTGTGGCCGCGAAGGACGCCGGCAAGGGCCCGGGCATGAAGGGCGGCGGCGAGCAGGCCAACCCGTACGGCTTCGCCCAGCAGGCCGACTCGGCCACGCTGACCGGTGTGAAGCAGACGGCGTGGGCGACCACCGCGGGCACCTTCAAGCTCAGCGGTCTGCACATGTCGCTGTCGACGGACGGCGCGGAGTGCTACTGAGCACTCGGTGACGGGCGGGGGAGCCGACGGCCCCCCGCCTGTCCACTATCCGGCCGCGTCTTCACGCGCGGCACACATCACCACCACGGCAACGCCGCACCAGGGAGCTGTTTTCCATGAGCGCCGAGACTCCTGCCGCCGCATCCGGCCAGTTCACCCGCCGTAGGCTGCAGTTCCGCGCCTGGCGGGGCACGCGGCCGTTCTGGGCCGGTCTGTACATCCTGCTCAGCGGCCTTCCGATCATCTACTTCCCGTACTTCCACCTCCAGGTCGGCCATCTGACGCTGGCGATGGCGACGACGGCGGGAGCGGGATCCCTGATCATCGGCGTGCTGCTCATTGTCCTGGGCATCAGCCTCTGGTTCCAGAAGCACGTACGGACGTTCGCGGGCGTCGCCGCGATCCTGCTCGCGCTGGTGTCCCTGCCCGTGTCCAACTTCGGCGGCTTCATCATGGGCTTCCTGCTCGCCCTCATCGGCGGAGCGATGGCGGTGGCCTGGGCGCCGGGCGTGGCCCCGCAGCCGGAGCCGCCGGCCGAGGCGGCGCCGGGCCAGGACGCCGGCCCGCAGGCCGCGCCCCTGCCGGAGCAGCGGGTGGACGGATTCGCCGAGCCGAACGACCTGTCAGGAACGAGCCCGGCCAACGGGGCGAACGGGAGGCACAGTGCCGGCTGACGAGGTGACCCACGGGACCGATGCGGAGGGGTCCCGTGCGAGAACCGGCCCCCGCCACGCGGCCCCCAGGAAGCCGCTGTTCACCAGGTTCCACATGCCGGCCGGCAAGGCGATAGCGTCCGTGGCGATGCCGACGGCGGTGATCATGGGCATGGGCTTCACGTCCACGCTCGCCCTCGCCGACAACAACGGAAGCCCGGCGCCGTCACCGACGTCCAAGAGCCTGACGGCCGACGAGTACAAGGACTGTGTGAAGGCGCTGGGCGACTCCACGGACCCCTCGGCCTCGCCGTCCCCGTCCGCTTCGCCGAGCACGTCCACGGACACGGCGACGCCCTCGCCCTCCGCGAGCGCCGGCACCAAGGACACACCGGACACCAAGGACCGCACGGGTACGCCGGACACGTCCGGCACCTCCGGCTCGGGCTCGTCGGGCTCCGGCTCGGGCTCCGGCTCTGGTTCGGGTTCCGGCTCCGGTGACACGGCCACGCCCACCCCGACCGCGACCTCCGGCTCGTCGGGCTCGGGTTCCGGCTCCGGTACGGCGACCCCGGCCCCGGCCCCCACCAAGAGCACCGGCACGAGCAGCAGCGGCGGCGGTCTGCTGGACACCATCGGCGACACGCTCGGCGGCATCCTCACCGGCGGCGGCAGCGGCTCCGGTACGACGTCCACGGCCGGCACTCCGACGCCGGCCGCGTCCCCGTCGGCGACCGCGACCCCGGACCCGGCCACGAAGGACACCTCGTCCTCCGGCACCTCCGGGTCCAAGGCCACCGACACCGTCAAGGACACCGTGTCCAAGGCCGAGAAGACGGTCACGGACACGGGCGCCGGAACGGTGCAGAAGACCACCGGCACGGTCGCCAAGACGGCCGGTGACGCCACCAAGGCGGCCCAGGACGCGACCGCGTCGGCCACGCCCAGCCCGTCCGCGAGCGACTCGACCGCGGCCAAGGACTGCCCGGCGGCCACGACCGACGTCAGCGGTGTCGACAACAAGGTCGCGGTGGCCGACGACCCCTGGTACCTGGACGCCAGCTCGCTGCTCCTCAAGGGCGCCGACTACCAGGGCATCGTGGAGGTGAAGACGGCGAACGGCAGCACCAAGAAGGTGCTGAAGTACGTCATCTCCAGCGGCACGGACATCGGCGACCTGCACCAGACGGTGCACGACAAGCTGTCCGGCAAGACCTACCACGTGCAGGCGGCCTCGGGGTCGACGTCCACCATCCGGGGCGGCGACACCGTGATGTACACGGAGAAGATCTCGGGCAACCTGTTCGGTCTGATCCCGGTGACCTTCAGCCCGGACAGCCCGCCCCCGCTGAACATCCCGCTGATTTACTTCACCCACGTCAAGGTGGTCCAGGCGGGCCAGTTCGGCGGCAACCTGCACGTGCCCGGCATGCACGTGTACACGACCGACTGACCGGTCCCACAAGCCCGTTCGGGAGCCGCACACAGCTGAGGGCGCCCCCTGGAAGTCCGGGGGGCGCCCTCAGCGCCGTACCAGCCCCTTGCGGGGACCGTCTGCTGCTCAGCCCTGGTCGCCCAGGTGGTGGACGCGGAGCATGTTGGTGGTGCCGGGCACGCCGGGGGGCGAGCCGGCGGTGATGATGACCGTGTCGCCCGCGTCGAAGCGGCCCAGCTTGGCGACCTCCTGGTCCACCAGGTCGACCATCTCGTCGGTGGTGTGCACGAACGGCACCACGTGCGACTCCACGCCCCAGCTCAGGGTGAGCTGGTTGCGGGTGGACTCCTCGGTGGTGAAGGCGATGATCGGCTGGGTCGCGCGGTAGCGGGACAGCCGGCGCGCGGTGTCACCGGAGTTGGTGAACGCGACCAGGCCCTTGCCACCGAGGAAGTCGGCGATCTCGCAGGCCGCACGGGCCACCGAACCACCCTGGGTGCGCGGCTTCTTGCCCGGCACCAGCGGCTGGAGGCCCTTGGAGAGCAGCTCCTGCTCGGCCGCGGCGACGATCTTCGACATGGTCTTGACCGTCTCGATCGGGTACGCGCCCACGCTCGACTCGGCCGACAGCATGACCGCGTCGGCGCCGTCCAGGATCGCGTTGGCCACGTCGGAGGCCTCGGCGCGGGTCGGGCGGGAGTTGGTGATCATCGACTCCATCATCTGGGTCGCGACGATCACCGGCTTGGCGTTGCGCCGGCACAGCTCGATCAGGCGCTTCTGCACCATGGGGACCTTCTCGAGCGGGTACTCGACGGCCAGGTCGCCACGGGCCACCATCACGGCGTCGAACGCGGCGACGACGTCCGCCATGTTCTCCACCGCCTGCGGCTTCTCCACCTTGGCGATGACCGGGACCCGGCGGCCCTCCTCGTCCATGACGCGGTGGACGTCCTGGACGTCCTTGGCGTCCCGGACGAAGGACAGCGCGACCATGTCGCAGCCCATGCGGAGGGCGAAGCGCAGGTCCTCGACGTCCTTCTCGCTCAGCGCGGGCACGTTGACGGCCGCGCCGGGCAGGTTGATGCCCTTGTGGTCGGAGACGACACCGCCCTCGATGACGATCGTCTTCACCCGGGGGCCCTCGACGTCCAGGACCTTCAGCTCGACGTTGCCGTCGTTGATCAGGACCTGGTCACCGCGCGAGACATCGCCCGGCAGCCCCTTGTACGTCGTACCGCAGATGTGCTTGTCGCCCGGGACGTCCTCGGTCGTGATGACGAACTCGTCACCGCGCTCCAGCTCGACCGGACCCTCGGCGAAGGTCTCCAGACGGATCTTCGGGCCCTGGAGGTCGGCGAGGACGCCGATGGGGCGGCCGGTCTCCTTGGAGGCGGCCCGGACGCGGTCGTACCGCGCCTGGTGCTCGGCGTGGGTGCCGTGGCTGAAGTTGAACCGGGCCACATTCATGCCCGCCTCGATCATGGCGACGAGCATCTCGTGGGAGTCGACCGCGGGGCCGAGAGTACAGACGATTTTCGAACGGCGCATGGGGCGATCCTATCCGTTTGTTTCGCTACGGAATATTCCGTCTGGCGGAAGATACAAATGAGTGGGACACCGCTCAGGTGCTATTCAGTTGTTCTTTCCGACCAGTGCGTAGGCTTGCGTCGCGATCTCCAGTTCTTCATCCGTCGGCACCACGGCCACCGCCACCCGGGCGCGCTCCGGAGAGATCAGCCGGGCCTCGTCCGAGCGCACCGCGTTGCGCTCCGGGTCGACCGCCAGGCCCAGCGATCCGAGGCCAGCGAGCGCTGCCTCCCGCACGGGCGCCGCGTTCTCCCCGACACCGGCCGTGAACGCGACCGCGTCCACCTCCCCGAGGACGGCGTAATAGGCGCCGATGTACTTCTTGAGCCGGTGAATGTAAATGTCGAAGGCGAGGGCGGCCTCTTCGTCGCCCTCGTCGATCCGGCGGCGGATCTCCCGCATGTCGTTGTCCCCGCAGAGGCCGAACAGCCCGCTCCTCTTGTTGAGAAGAGTGTCGATCTCGTCCATGGACATTCCGCCAACCCGCGCCAAATGGAAGATGACGGCCGGGTCCAGATCACCGGAGCGGGTTCCCATCACGAGGCCTTCCAACGGCGTCAGGCCCATGGAGGTGTCCACGCACCGGCCCGCCCGCACCGCGGACGCCGAGGCGCCGTTGCCCAGGTGCAGCACGATGACGTTCACCTCGGACGGGTCCTTGCCCAGCAGCCGCGCCGTCTCCCGGGAGACATAGGCGTGCGAGGTGCCGTGGAAGCCGTAGCGGCGGATGCGGTGGCGGTCGGCGATCTTCGGGTCGATCGCGTAGCGCGCCGCCGACTCCGGCATCGTCGTGTGGAACGCGGTGTCGAACACGGCGACCTGGGGCAGGTCGGGGCGGAGCGCCTGGGCGGTGCGGATGCCGGTGAGGTTGGCCGGGTTGTGCAGCGGGGCGACCGGGATCAGCCGCTCGATCTCGGTGAGCACCTCGTCGGTGATGACGGTCGGCTCGGTGAAGAACATCCCGCCGTGCACCACCCGGTGGCCGATCGCGGCCAGCTCCGGCGAGTCGAGGCCGATGCCGTCCCGGGCCAGCTCCTCGGCGACCGCCTTCAGCGCGGCGTCGTGGTCGGCGATCGGCCCGCTCTGCTCGCGGGTGTCACCGGTGGTGAGGCAGGTGTGCTTGAGCCGGGAGGTCTGCTCGCCGATGCGCTCCACCAGGCCGGCGGCGAGCCGGCTCTCGTCGCGCATGTCGAGGAGCTGGTACTTCACCGACGAGGAGCCGGAGTTGAGGACGAGGACACGGGTCGCGGTCACGGTGTGCGAGAACTCTCTGTGGGGGACGTCAGTTGGCGGGCGTCTGGGCCTGGATCGCCGTGATGGCAACGGTGTTGACGATGTCCTGGACGAGGGCGCCCCGGGACAGGTCGTTGACCGGCTTGCGCAGACCCTGGAGCACCGGGCCGACCGCGATCGCGCCGGCCGAGCGCTGCACGGCCTTGTAGGTGTTGTTGCCGGTGTTGAGGTCCGGGAAGATCAGAACCGTGGCCTGGCCGGCCACGTCCGAGTCGGGCAGCTTGGTCGCCGCGACGGACGGCTCCACGGCCGCGTCGTACTGGATCGGTCCCTCGATCTTCAGATCGGGCCGGCGCTCGCGGGCCAGCTCGGTGGCCTCCCGCACCTTGTCCACGTCGGCGCCCGAACCCGACGTACCGGTCGAGTACGACAGCATCGCGATCCGCGGCTCCACGCCGAACTGCGCGGCCGTGGTCGCCGACTGGATGGCGATGTCCGCGAGCGCCTGCGCGTCCGGGTCCGGGTTGACCGCGCAGTCGCCGTAGACCAGCACCTTGTCGGCGAGGCACATGAAGAAGACGGACGAGACGATCGACGACTCGGGGCGGGTCTTGATGATCTCGAAGGCGGGCCGGATGGTGGCCGCGGTGGAGTGCACGGACCCGGACACCATGCCGTCGGCCAGGCCCTCCTGGACCATCAGGGTGCCGAAGTAGTTCACGTCGGAGACGACGTCGTAGGCCAGTTCCACGGTGACGCCCTTGTGGGCGCGCAGCTGCGCGTACTTCTCGGCGAAGGCGTCGCGCAGTTCGCTGGTGGCCGGGTCGATCAGCTGGGTGTCGCCCAGGTCGATGCCGAGGTCGGCGGCCTTCTTACGGATCTGGTCCGCGGGGCCGAGCAGGGTCAGGTCGCAGACGCCCCGGCGCAGCAGCACCTCGGCCGCGTGCAGCACCCGCTCCTCGGTGCCCTCGGGCAGCACCACCCGGCGGCGGTCGGCGCGGGCCTGTTCCAGCAGCTTGTGCTCGAACATCATCGGGGTGACCCGGTCGCTGCTCGGCGCCGAGACCCGGCGGGCCAGGTCGGCGGTGTCGGCGTACCGCTCGAACAGGCCGAGCGCGGTCTCCGCCTTGCGCGGGGTGGCCGCGGTCATCTTCCCCTCCATCGAGAACAGCTGCTCGGCGGTGGGGAAGGAGTTGCCGGTCACCGACAGCACCGGGGTGCCCGGGGCGAGCCGGGCGGCCAGGGTGAGGATCTCCTCGCTCGGCACCTCGTTCAGGGTGAGCAGCATGCCGGCTATCGGCGGGGTGCCGGCGCTGTGCGCGGCCAGCGAGCCGACCACCAGGTCGGCGCGGTCGCCCGGGGTGACGACCAGGCAGCCCGGGGTCAGGGCGGCCAGAAAGTTGGGCAGCATCGCACCGCCGAAGACGAAGTCCAGGGCGTCCCGGGCGAGGCCGGAGTCGTCGCCGAGCAGCACCTTGGCGCCGAGGGCGTGCGCGATCTGGGAGACGGTCGGCGCGGACAGGGCGGGCTCGTCGGGGACGACGTAGCAGGGGACCGGAAGCCGGCTGGCGAGCCGCTCGGCGATGGTGTCGCGGTCCTCGCGGGCGACCCGGTTGGTGACCATGGCGAGCACGTCGCAGCCGAGGCCGTCGTAGGCCCGGTAGGCGTTCCGGGTCTCCGCGAGCACGGACTCGGCGGTCTGCCTGCGGCCGCCCACCACCGGGATCACGGACGCGCCGAACTCGTTGGCGAGCCGGGCGTTCAGGGCCAGCTCGTCGGGCAGCTGGGTGTCGGCGAAGTCGGTGCCGAGGACCAGCACCACGTCGTAGTCCCGGGCCACCAGGTGGAAGCGGTCGACCAGGGCGGAGACCAGCTCGTCGGTGCCCTGCTCGGCCTGGAGCGCGGAGGCCTCGTGGTAGTCCATGCCGTAGACGGTCGTGGGGTCCTGGGAGAGGCGGTAGCGCGCCCGCAGCAGTTCGAACAGGCGGTCGGGACCGTCGTGGACGAGCGGCCGGAAGACGCCCACCCGGTCCACCTGCCGGGTCAGCAGCTCCATGACTCCCAGCTCCACGACCTGGCGGCCGTCACCGCGGTCGATCCCGGTCACGTACACGCTGCGCGTCACGTGTGCACTCCGATCCGTCTCGTTTGTCCGTTTATATAGGCGTCTACGTCATCGTGAGAGCCGCAAAATCGCCCACCGAGGTGAGCGGAACCCTCTTGACAATACCCCTGGCGCCGGATAAGGCGCCCGTCAAAGCTCCATCGGCCCGGCGGACGTGAAAGAATCGGCATGGCTCACAGGCACCGACAGCGAGCAGGAGACACAGCACGATGCGTATCGGAGTTCTCACCGCAGGCGGCGACTGCCCCGGCCTGAACGCCGTGATCCGGTCGGTCGTGCACCGGGCCGTGACGACGTACGGCGACGAGGTCATCGGCTTCGAGGACGGCTACCGCGGTCTGCTCGACCGCCACTACCGCGCCCTCGACCTGGACGCGGTCAGCGGCATCCTGGCCCGCGGCGGCACCATCCTCGGCTCCTCCCGACTGGAGCGCGACCGGCTGCGCGAGGCCTGCACCCGGGCCACCGACATGGTCGAGGAGTTCGGCATCGACGCGCTGATCCCGATCGGCGGCGAGGGCACGCTGACCGCGGCCCGCATGCTGTCCGACGCGGGCCTGCCCGTCGTGGGCGTCCCCAAGACGATCGACAACGACATCTCCTCCACCGACCGCACCTTCGGCTTCGACACCGCCGTCGGCGTGGCCACGGAGGCCATGGACCGCCTGAAGACCACCGCCGAGTCCCACCAGCGGGTGATGGTCGTCGAGGTCATGGGCCGGCACGCCGGCTGGATCGCCCTGGAGTCCGGCATGGCCGCCGGCGCCCACGGCATCTGCCTGCCCGAGCGCCCCTTCGACCCCGCCGACCTGGTCAAGATGGTCGAGGAACGGTTCGCCCGGGGCAAGAAGTTCGCCGTCATCTGCGTCGCCGAGGGCGCCCACCCGGCCGAGGGCAGCATGGACTACGGCAAGGGCGAGATCGACCAGTACGGCCACGAGCGCTTCCAGGGCATCGGCACCGCCCTCGCGTACGAGCTGGAGCGGCGCCTCGGCAAGGAGGCCAAGCCGGTCATCCTCGGCCACGTCCAGCGCGGTGGTGTGCCGACCGCGTACGACCGGGTCCTCGCCACCCGCTTCGGCTGGCACGCCGTCGAGGCGGCGCACCGCGGCGACTTCGGCAAGATGACCGCGCTGCGCGGCACCGATGTCGTCATGGTGCCGCTCGCGGAGGCGGTCACCGAGCTGAAGACGGTCCCGAAGGACCGGATGGACGAGGCGGAGTCGGTCTTCTAGCGGGCCTCGGCCGGGCGTCAGCGCTGAGGATTCGCGTCCCGGCCGGCCCGCTCAGCCGCCCTTCTCGACCGCCGCCCAGAAGTGCTCCACGATCCGGTCGAGGAACTCCCGGCCGGACTCGCTGGCGCTGCTGGTGCCGCCGCCCCAGCTGAGGGTGGCGGCCATATGGCCCTGGTAGTCCTGGTGCAGCTCCTGGAGGGCGGCCTCCAGCGCACCGCGGTCCACGGGTGCCAGCTTCGCCACCGGCCGCACATAGGCCTGCCAGCGGGTGGTCACCGCGCTGCGCAGCAGCTCGGCCAGCTTCGCCTCCCGGCCGGTGACGGACACGAAGTCGGGCACGGACAGGTCCAGCACCCGCGCGAGCGCGGCGGACTGGCGTTCGTTGCCGCGCCACTGCCCGCTGTCCTCCATGCGCAGATATGCGCGCAGGTCCAGGCCGACGGCACGGGCGACGTCCTCGGGGGCGATGCCCCGGGCGATGCGGTGCTCGCGCAGGGTCTGCGGGCTGCCGATCAGTTCACCCGCGGAACACCACAACACCCCTGCCAGGGCGGTGAGTTCGGGGCTGCTCGGGGCGGCGATGCCGCGTTCCCAGGCGATCACGAGGTCGGGGGTGACATAGGGCAGCCCGTACGAGGCCCGCATGCCGTACGCGACATGCTCGGGGCCCATGCCGAGCGCGGCGCGCAGCCGGCGGGCCGCGGGAGCGTTGAAGGGGGGAGCTGAGGGTTGGCGCACCTCGCACAAGCTAGAGGCGCGGTGACGGGATGGCTACGGTCTGTTCGGACAGGATCACCGATTGTCGGAAGGTACAGTTCCGGCCGTTCGGTATGTACGGCGCGTTCCGTGTGTAACGGACGGAACACCTCTTCCTCTCCTCCCTTGACGGCTCGCCCGGGAGCGTCCGGCGCCTCAGCGGCCCTGCGGCATCCACCGGTAGACCAGCTCGGGGCGCCCCACCTGCCCGTACTGCGGGCTGCGGGCGGCGCGGGAGGTGTCGACGAGGTGTTCCAGATAGCGGCGGGCCGTGATCCGCGAGATCCCCACCGCTTCCGCCAGCGCGGTCGCCGTGAGCCCCTCCGCCGCCCCTCGCAGCGCCGAGATCACCCGCTCCAGGGTGGGCCCGCTCAGTCCCTTCGGCAGCGCCGCGGGCGACGGTGCCCGCAGGGCCGCCAGCGCCCGGTCCACCTCGTCCTGGCCGCTCGCCTCGCCCACGGCCGCCCGGAACTCGGCGTAGCGGGTCAGGCGGTCGCGCAGCGTGGCGAAGGTGAAGGGCTTCAGGACGTACTGGACGACACCGAGCGAGACGCCCTCCCGTACCACCGCCAGATCGCGGGCCGAGGTCACCGCTATGACGTCCGCGTGATGTCCGGCCGCCCGCAGGGAGCGCGCGAACTGGAGCCCGTGCACATCGGGCAGGTGCAGGTCCAGCAGCAGCAGATCGACCGGCGTACGGTCCAGGATGCGGCGCGCCTCCGCGCCGGTGTGCGCCTTGCCGACGGCGACGAAGCCGGGGACCCGGCCGACGTACAGCACATGCGCGTCGGCGGCGACCGGGTCGTCCTCGACCACCAGGACCCGGATCGGCTGCGCGGTCCCCTGCTCCGGGGTCATCTGCCGTCACCCGCCGCCGACCGCAGCGGCAACCGCGCCTCGAACACCGCACCGCCCTCGCCCTCTGCTCCGGACTCCGCCACCGTCAACGTGCCCTCGTGACGGGTGACCGCCTGCCGGGCCAGGGCCAGCCCGAGCCCCCGGCCGTCCGGTCCGGCCGGTTTCGTCGAGAACCCCCGTTGGAATACCAGGTCGGCATGGGCCGGGTCGACCCCCGGGCCCGTGTCGGCGACCCGGAGCACCACTTCGGCCTCCGAGGCGTACGCCGTCACGGTCACCCGCGCCCCGGCGCCGCCCTGCGCCGCGTCCACCGCGTTGTCGATCAGGTTGCCGAGGATGGTCACCAGGTCGCGGGCGGACAGATCGGCGGGCAGCAGTCCGTCGTCCAGCCGGCTGTCCGGGGACACCACCAGCTCCACGCCCCGCTCGTTGGCCTGGGCCGTCTTGCCCAGCAGCAGGGCCGCCAGCACCGGCTCACTGACCGCCGCCACCACCTGGTCGGTCAGCGCCTGGGCCAGCTCCAGCTCGGCCGTGGCGAACTCCACGGCCTCCTCGGCCCGCCCCAGCTCGATCAGCGACACGACCGTGTGCAGCCGGTTCGCGGCCTCGTGGGCCTGTGAGCGCAGGGCCTGGGTGAAGCCGCGCTCCGAGTCCAACTCGCCCATCAGCGACTGGAGTTCGGTGACATCGCGGAGGGTGACGACCGTACCGCGGTGCTCCCCGCCGGACACCGGGGAGGTGTTCACCACCAGCACCCGGGACGCGGTCAGATGCACCTCGTCCACCCGGGGCTGCGAGGACAGCAGCGCGCCGGTCAGCGGGGCCGGGAGGTCCAGGTCGGCCACCGAGCGGCCCACCACGTCCGCCGCCTCGCCCACGCCCAGCAGCTCCCGGCCGCCGTCGTTGATGAGGGCCACCCGGTACTGCCCGTCGAGCATGAGCAGGCCCTCGCGGACCGCGTGCAGCGCGGCCTGGTGGTAGTCGTGCATCCGGCTCAGCTCGGTGGCGTTCATGCCGTGGGTGTGGCGGCGCAGCCGGGCGTTGACGACATAGGTGCCGACCGCGCCCAGCACCAGCGTGCCGCCGGCCACCCCGAGCAGCGCCGTGACCTGGTCCTGGATGTGCTCGCTGATCGTCTGCACCTTGATGCCGGCGCTCACCAGGCCGACGACCCGGCCGCCCGCGTACACCGGGGTCACCGCGCGGACGGACGGGCCGAGGGTGCCGGTGTAGGTCTCGGTGAAGGTGTGTCCGTGCTGGGCGGGGCCGATGGTGCCGAGGAAGCGCTTGCCGATCTGCTTCGGGTCGGGGTGGGTCCAGCGGATGCCGGACGGATTCATGATCGTCACGAAGTCGACGTCCGCGTCCCGCATCACCTGGAGGGCGTACGGCTCCAGGCGGGCGCTCGGGTCGGGGGTGCGGATCGCCTCGCGGACCGAGGGGGAGTCGGCGATCGAACGGGCCACCGCGGTGGCCTGCCGGGCGGCGGACTCCTCGGCCTGCCGCTGGTCGCTGACGTAGGTGAACAGCGCGTACCCGGCCACCACGACCGCGACCAGCACGGCCTGCACGGCGAACAGCTGGCCGGCCAGGCTGCGGGGGCGGGGAAGGGCGGGAACGCGCATGTCAGCAGTGTGCCTCTCCGGTTAAGTGTGAACTAAATGAACGGAAGGGTGACCGCCCTCACAGGCCGGGAGATAGTCACGGCATTCCCCGAACAACGCCCGGACGTGAGCCGCACGCCGGTTGTTGAACCGACGAAGACGTCAAGGAGGGCAGTCGTGGCCGCCATGATCCCCGATACGGCACCTGCCGCACCCCGCGTGAAGCGGGACCGGACCCATTACCTGTACATCGCCGTCATCGTGGCGGTCGCGCTCGGGATCGCCGTGGGTCTCATCTGGCCCGATGCCGCGGTCCAGCTGAAGCCGCTGGGCACCGGCTTCGTGAACCTGATCAAGATGATGATCTCGCCGATCATCTTCTGCACGATCGTGCTCGGCATCGGCTCGGTGCGGAAGGCGGCGAAGGTGGGCGCCGTCGGCGGTATCGCCCTCGGCTACTTCCTGGTGATGTCGCTGGTCGCGCTCGCCATCGGCCTCCTCGTCGGCAATGTGCTGCACCCGGGTGCCGGACTGCACCTGACCGCCGCGCTCAAGCAGACCGGGCACGCCCAGGTCTCCAGCGACGCGCTGCCGCCGGTGGACTTCGTGCTGTCGATCATTCCGACCAGCTTCGTGTCCGCCTTCACCGAGGGCCAGGTGCTCCAGACGCTGCTGGTCGCCCTGCTCGCCGGGTTCGCGCTCCAGGCGATGGGCCCGGTCGGGCAGCCGGTGCTGCGGGGCGTGGAGCACATCCAGCGGCTGGTCTTCCGCATCCTGTCCATGGTCATGTGGGCCGCGCCGGTCGGTGCGTTCGGCGCCATCGCCGCGGTGACCGGCTCGGCCGGCCTGGACGCGCTGAAGAGCCTCGCCGTGCTGATGGCGGGCTTCTACCTCACCTGCTTCCTGTTCGTCTTCATCGTGCTCGGCGCGGTGCTGCGGATCGTCTCGGGGCTGAACGTCTTCTCCCTCTTCAGGTACCTGGGCCGGGAGTTCCTGCTGATCCTGTCCACCTCCTCCTCCGAGTCGGCGCTGCCGCGGCTGATCGCCAAGATGGAGCACCTGGGCATCAGCAAGCCGGTCGTCGGCATCACGGTGCCGACCGGCTACTCCTTCAACCTCGACGGCACGATGATCTACATGACCATGGCGTCGCTGTACATCGCGGACGCCCTGGGCACGCCGATGTCCCTCGGCGAGCAGATCCCGCTGCTGCTGTTCCTGCTGCTGGCGTCCAAGGGCGCGGCGGGCGTCAGCGGGGCCGGTCTCGCCACGCTGGCGGGCGGTCTCCAGTCGCATAAGCCGGCGCTGGTCGACGGCGTCGGGCTGATCGTCGGCATCGACCGCTTCATGAGCGAGGCGCGGGCGCTGACGAACTTCGCGGGCAACGCGGTGGCCACGGTGCTGATCGGCACCTGGACCAAGGAGATCGACACGGCCCGGGTGCAGCGGGTGCTCGCCGGCGAGCTGCCGTTCGACGAGACGACCCTGATGGACGAGGACCCGGCGGCCGAGCTGCCCGAGCCCCGCGAGGGCGAGCTGGCGAAGGCCTAGGACCCGAAGGAGCCCCCTGCACTCCGGACGTCCGGCCCGGCCTGAACCCGGGCCGGGCGTCCGGCCACGTCCCTTCCCTGGACCACTCGGTTACGACACCTCGGCCACCAGCTCGGTGGCCCGTGAGGCGGGTACGCCCGCCGCGGTCAGTACGGCGACCGTGGCGGAGCTGCCCGCCTCTTCTGCTGCCAGCAGCCCGTCGTTCACCGCCTCCGTGACCGCGAACAGCATCTGCTCGTGCACGTACGCCAGCGCCGGCGCGGGCAGCGGCGAGCTGAAGACGCCCTCGTCCAGGCCGCGCTGGAGCACCCGGACCTTGGCCTCGCGCAGCGGTGCGAGGCGTTCGCGGATGCCCTGCACGGTGACCGTGCGCTGGGCCAGGGCCACCAGCAGCCGGTAGCGGTCGGCGATCTGCCAGAGCGCGAGCACCGAGCGGGCCACCGCCTCCGCCGGGTCGGCCACCCCCTCGCGCGCCGTCGCGTCCGCCTCCGCCAGCGCCGCCACGGCCCCGTCGACCAGCGTGCTGATCAGCGCCTCCCGGTTCGGGAAATGGCCGTACACCGTCCGTCGTACGACGCCCGCGGCGCGCGCGATCTGGTCCATGGAGGCGTCGGGATCGCGCAGCAGTTCGGCGAGGGCGACGTCGAGGATGCGGCGCCGGTTGGTGTCGGCGCGGCTGGTGTTACCCGTGGTCATGGCAGTCATTCTGCATGCCCTTCCCTGGCTTGCACAGCGTTGTGCAATTGACGTACATTGCACATGGTTGTGCAATTGCACGACGCTGTGCAAGTCCTGCACGGCACCTCCGTCGCGTAACCGAGGAAGGCGATCCCTGCATGCGACTCGTCATGACCGAACCGGTCGAGAACATGGAGCGCCCGTACGCCCGGCGCTGGTGGGCGCTGCTGGTGCTCTGCCTGAGCCTGCTGATCATCGTGATGGCGAACACCGCCCTCACGGTCGCCGCGCCGGACATGACGAAGGACCTCGGGCTGTCCAGCGCCGATCTCCAGTGGGTGATCGACGGCTACACCGTCCCCTACGCGGCGCTGATGCTGCTGCTCGGCGCGATCGGCGACAAGTACAGCCGGCGCGGTGCCCTGGTGCTCGGACTCGTCGTCTTCGGCGGCGGAGCCGTCTTCGGCTACCTCGCCGACAGCTCCACGACCGTCATAGCGGCCCGCGCGGTGATGGGCGTCGGCGCGGCGCTGATCATGCCCGCCACCCTGTCCCTGCTCGCCGCGACCTTCCCGCGGGCCGAGCGCGCCAAGGCCATCACCCTGTGGACCGCCACCGCCGGGCTCGCCATCGCGGCCGGCCCGGTCGTCGCCGGCGCCCTGCTGCGCGACCACGGCTGGTCCTCGACCTTCCTGATCAACGTGCCCATCGCGGCCGTGGCGATCGTCGGCGCCTTCGTCCTCGTACCGCCGTCCAAGGCCGGCCACCACGACCGCATCGACTACGTCGGCGGCCTGCTGTCGGTGATCTGGGCCGGCTCGCTGGTCTACATGATCATCGAGGGTCCGCACTTCGGCTGGGGCGTCAAGGCGATCACCGCGGCCGTGCTCGCGGGCGTCGCCCTGGTGGCCTTCGTGCTCTGGGAGCTGCGCCACCCGCGCCCGATCCTGGACGTCCGCCGCTTCACCGAGCGCCGCTTCGCGGGCTCCAACCTCGCCGTCGCCCTGTTCTTCCTGGCCGTCTTCGGCGCCTTCTACTTCCTCACCCAGCACCTCCAGTTCGTCCTCGGCTACGACGCCCTGGAGACCGGTGTGCGCATGCTGCCGCTCGCCGGTGCCGTCTTCGTCGGCTCGGCCCTGACCGGCTGGCTCACCCCGCGCGTCGGTATGAAGTGGACCGTCAGCGCCGGCATGGTCGGCGGCACGACGGCGCTGGCGCTGCTCACCCGGGTGGACGCGGGATCGACGTACGGCGACTTCGTCGCGCCCCTGATCATCCTCGGCCTCGCCATCGGCCTCGCCCTCTCGCCCTGCACCGACGCGATCATGGGCGCCTTCCCCGAGTCCGAGCTGGGCGTCGGCGGCGCGGTCAACGACACCTCGCTGGAGCTGGGCGGCTCGCTCGGCATCGCGATCCTCGGCTCGCTGCTCGCCACCTCGTACGGCAACCACCTGGCCGACGCCACCGCCGGCAGCAAGCTCCCCGCGAGCGCCCTGGACACCGCCCAGGACTCGGTCGGCGCCGGCTACGCCGTCGCCCAGGGCATCGGCGAGAAGGCGCACGCGGCGGCCGCCCGGGCGGCCAAGGCGACCGACCCGCAGCAGGCCGCGCAGCTCAAGCAGCAGGCCACCGAACTCGCGGCCGGCGCCCGGCAGATGGCGGACGCCGTCGGCTCCTCCTTCTCGGACGCGGTGGCGCACACCAGCCTGGTCGGCGCGGTCGTCCTCGGCATCGGCACCGTCCTGGTGGCGGTCCTGCTGCCCCGCCACACGGCCGCCGAACCGACGGAGGCGGAATCGCAGGTGAAGGAAGCGGAGAAGGAACCGGCGGAAAGCGCGGCCGGCTGACGTCCGCGCACGCCGATCGGCTAACGTGCCGCTCCGGACCCGACCGGAACGGCACGTTCGCATGTGGCGTCCGTATGGGTGGAAGTCAGCACGTGTACGGAGGCACGGGGGATGAAGATCGACTGGGACCGGCGGACCTGCGCGCGCAAGGGCCATGTGACCTACGCGCCCGACGACCCCCGGCTGCGCATCCGGCTGCACGCCGAGACCGCGCTCGGGGAGGTGTGGCGCTGTCTGCGCTGCGGTGACTTCGTCCTGGGCGAGCCGCACGGCTCCGGACCGGCCGCCGACGCGCCGCTCGTGCCCCGGGGGAAGGTCCTGCGCGACCTGTTCATCCTGCGCTTCCTGTCCATCGAGCGGGCGGTGCGCGGGGTGTTCATCGTGCTCGTCGCCGTGGCCGTGTGGAAGTTCAGCAACAGCCAGGACGCGGTACGGCGGCTGTTCAACCAGAACCTGGACGTCTTCCGCCCGGTGTTCCGGCACTTCCACTACGACCTCGACCACTCCCCGGTCGTCGGCTCCATCCAGAAGGCCTTCGGCTACAAGCACTCCACGCTGCTGCTGGTCGCCGCCCTGCTCCTGGCCTACGCCCTGATCGAGCTGATCGAGGCGGTCGGCCTCTGGTACGCCAAGCGCTGGGCGGAGTATCTGACGGTGGTCGCCACCGCCGCCTTCCTCCCGCTGGAGATCTACGAACTGACCGAGAAGGTCAGCTATCTGAAGATCGCCACCCTGGTCCTCAACATCCTCGCCGTCCTCTACATCGCCGTCGCCAAACGCCTCTTCGGCCTCCGCGGCGGCCGCAAGGCCTTCGAGGAGGAACGCCACAGCGCCTCCCTGCTGGAGGTCGAGGAGTCGGCGGGGCTGGCCGTCTGACGCCTCGGCGCGCGGGCGGCGATCTCGCGTTGGCGTGCTGTTGGTGATCGGTTGGCGGCAGCTGTGACCCTTGAACCACGGCGGTCACCATTGCCGCCAACCGCACCGCTCAGTTCATACGGGGGTAAGTCTCATGTTCCAGCGCATCACCGCACGCACCGGCGCGCTCGCCGCCGCCTCCCTGGCCGCCGCCACGCTGCTCACCTGCTCGGGCACGGCGGTGGCCGGCACCAACGGCCAGCAGATCGTCTACACCGACGCGTCCAACAGCCTCACCCACTCCATCCAGATCGAGGGCTACAACCAGAACGGCCAGTACCTCGACCAGTGCTTCCAGGTCAACGCCGGCGGCAAGACGTACATCTCGGGCTGGTGGTGGAAGGGCAGCGAGTACGTCAAGGCGTTCGGCAACAGCGGCTGCACCGGCACCAGCTGGCGCTACGGCACCACGGTGAACGTCCCGGCGTACCAGTCCTCCTCCGACTGGTTCCCCGTCTGGGGTTACTGACCCGCGGGTGCGCCCAGCGTCTCGGTGAGCGCCTTCGGCAGCCACTCCCTTACGGCGCCGAAGGCGAAACCCAGCTCCGTCGCCCGGGAGTTGTCCATGCCGTAGGCGCGGCGGAAGGCGAAGGGGGAGAGCGGGCCGGAGCCGGTGATCTCGAACACCGGCTCCTTGGCGTCGAGGTGCCGCGCCAGCGCCGAGCCCAGCTCCTCCAGGGTCAGCAGACCGTGCGAGGCCGCGTTCACCGGGCCTGTGAAGTCCTGGCCGGCCGTCCAGTACAGGAAGTCCGCGATCTCCTCGACGTGGATGTAGGTGGCCGGCCGGGTGACCGGCGGTACGGCGATGGGCGCGCCGGCGGCGACCCGGTCCGCGTAGTGCTGGAGCCGGCCCGTGAAGTCGTCGTCGCCGCCCAGCACATGGGCCACCCGCACGGACACGAACGGCAGGCCGGAGCGGGTGAACACCGCCTCCGCCTGGCGCTTGCCCTCGCCGTAGTGCCCCTCCAGGAACTCCGGATCGTGCCAGGGCAGCGCCGGGTCCACGGCCACCCCGCCCAGGTCCACCGCACTCTCCGCAACGAGTGCGGGCGAGTCCTCGTGCTCGTACACCTCCACCGTGGAGGTCATGACATAGCGCCCGGTGCGCCCCGCGAGGACCCGGGCGGCGATCTCCGCCTGACGCGGGGTGTAGCAGACCTGGTCGATGACGACATCGAAGGTCCGGCCGGCCAGCGCCGAGGCCAGAGCCGCCTCGTCGGAGCGGTCGCCGACCAGGTGCAGCGCCCCGGCCGGCGGCGCCGACGAGCCCCGGTTCAGGACCGTGACCCGGTCGCCGGCCGCCAGCAGACGGGCGATCAGCCGCTTGCCGAAATAGCGGCTGCCGCCGATGACGAGTATCTCTCGTGCCTTTGTCATGACCATAATTCTCCGGGGCCGACCGCCCGCTCTGAAGGGGGAGACATGGGAGATACCGTCGCCGCACCGAAGGAACAGCGGCATCTGCGGGCCGTCGCCGACGAAACACCGGTGGCCTTCGACGGCGTGGACCGGCAGATCATCCGGCTGCTCCAGACCGACGGGCGGATCAAGCTGAGCGAGCTGGGCCGGCAGGTCAGCCTCAGCCCGGCGGCCGTCGCCGAGCGGGTGCGCCGGCTGGAGGCGGCAGGAGTGGTCGAGGGATACGGCGCCCGGGTGGCCCCCGCCCGGCTCGGCTACGGCCTCCAGGCCTTCGTCCGGGTCAACCCGCACGGCGGATACACCCTCAAGCACCCGCGGACCCTGGAGCTGATCGAGCGCCCGGAGATCACCGAGGTGCACCATGTGGTCGGCGAGGACTGCTGGATCCTCAAGGTCGCCGTCACCGGCACCGGGCATCTGGAGGAGATCCTGGAGCAGATCTCGGCGCTGGGCCGTACGACGACCTCGATCGTGCTGTCGTCCCCGGTGCCTCGCAAGCCGCTGCTGCCGCCGGCCTTGCCTTGACGTCGACGTCAACACCTACGGTCGTACGCATGCGAATCGGCGAGCTGGCCGCACGGGCCGGAACCACCACCCGCACCCTGCGCTACTACGAGGCACGGGGGCTGCTGCCCGCCCGGCGCGACGACAAGGGGCACCGCGCCTACGACGAGGGCGACCTCAGGCTGCTGGAGCAGATCAGGACGCTCCAGGACTTCGGGTTCGACCTGGAGGAGACACGGCCGTTCGTGGAGTGCCTGCGGGCCGGGCATCCCGAGGGCGACTCCTGCCCGGCCTCGCTCGTGGTCTACCGGCGCAAGCTGGCGGAGCTGGACGCGCTCATCGGGCAGCTGACGGCGGTGCGGGAGACGGTCGCGGAACAGCTGACGCGGGCCGAGCAGGCGCGCGACGAGCTGGCCGCCGAGGCGCTGGTTCCGGGGGGCCCGGAACCCGTGTGCGAACTGGGAGGACCGACGCGATGACTGTGGTGAGCGGACTGGATCAGGTGACGGACGCCGATTTCGCGGCCGAGGTGCTCGGCGCGGAGCTGCCGGTACTGGTGCAGTTCACCGCCGACTGGTGCGGACCGTGCCGGCAGCTGGCACCGGTGCTGAAGGACATCGCCTTCGAGGAGGGCGACCGGCTGCGGGTCGTACAGATCGACGTGGACCGCAATCCGGAGACGACCATCGCCTACGGGGTGCTGGCCACACCGACCCTCATGGTCTTCAAGGGCGGTGAGCCGGTGCGGTCGATGGTGGGCGCGCGGCCCAAGCGGCGGCTGGTGGAGGAGCTGGCCGACGTGCTGTAGGACGTGCTGTAAAAAGGCCCGGGCCCCGGCCCCGGCACAGGAAAATCCCCCGAGCAATTGCGCTCGGGGGATTTCGCTGCGTATATTCGGTGGTTCGCGACTTCATTTCGGACAGGTCGCGAAGAAGCTTGATGAGCAGAGTATATCCGGGCGGGAGCGGAATTGTCAAACAGGAAGCCAAACAGCGAATTTCCCGACGATGAATTGCGCCACGAACAGGAATTCATCGACGGACTGTACGCACGCGTGGACGCGCTCCGCGGCGAGACCGAGACCTCGGTCGCGGACGCGCTCGCCCAGGGCGACAAGCCCATGCAGGCCCGGCTGGAGCGGGACATCCTGGTCGCCGAGCGCTCCGGACTGCTCGCCGCGCTGAACGCCGTCGACGGCTCGCTCTGCTTCGGCCGGATCGACCTGGCCGACGGCTCGGCCCATCACATCGGCCGGATCGGGCTGCGCGAGGACGACGCCGCGCGCACCCCGGTCCTCATCGACTGGCGCGCCGAGGTCGCCCGCCCCTTCTACCTGGCCACCGGGCACACCCCGATGGGGCTCAGGCGGCGCCGGCACATCACCAGCGAGGGCCGGACCGTCACCTCCCTGCACGACGAGATCCTCGACCTCGGCGACACCACCCGCACCGGCCACGAGGACCCGGGCGGCGACGCCGTGCTGCTCGCCGCGCTGAACTCGGCCCGCACCGGCCGGATGAGCGACATCGTGCAGACCATCCAGGCCGAGCAGGACCGGATCATCCGCGCCCCGCACCGGGGCGTCCTGGTGGTCGAGGGCGGCCCCGGCACCGGCAAGACCGCGGTCGCCCTGCACCGCGCCGCCTACCTGCTCTACGAACACCGGGAGCTGCTCGCCCGCCGGGCCGTCCTGATCGTCGGCCCCAACCCCGCCTTCCTCGGCTACATCGGCGAGGTGCTGCCCGCCCTCGGCGAGACCGGGGTGCTGCTGGCCACGGTCGGCGAGCTGTTCCCCGGGGTGAAGGCCACCGCCGGCGACACCCCCCGGGCGGCCGCCGTCAAGGGCCGCGCGGACATGGCCGAGGTGCTCGCCGCCGTCGTCGCCGACCGGCAGGCGCTGCCCGACCCGGTCATCGCGATCGAGCACGACCGC
Organism: Streptomyces sp. NPDC001606; assembly: GCF_053596835.1. NCBI lineage: Bacteria > Bacillati > Actinomycetota > Actinomycetes > Kitasatosporales > Streptomycetaceae > Streptomyces > Streptomyces sp. NPDC001606. Next base: position 364,512 of record NZ_JBSFHC010000002.1, on the reverse strand, counting down.
GAGGTGCTGATGCTGGACGACGGCCTGGTGAACGTCGCCCGCGAGCGCACCCGGGCCGCACGGCTGCCGCACAACGTGGCCCGCGAGCACTTCGAGGGCCACATCCTCAACGCGCTCACCGAGCTGTACGCCGAACGCGTGGGCACCGACCCCTACGACGGCAGCAGCCTGCTCGACGCCTCCGACATCACCCAGATCCGCGACGAACTCGCCGAGAACCCCGAAGTCTGGGACGCCATCGACCGGTTGTGGCCCCGGCTCACCCCGCAGCGGCTCGTCGCCGACTTCCTCGCCGAACCGGACGGCTACCTGTCACAGGAGGACGCCGACGCCGTGCGCCGCCCGGTGACCCGCGCCTGGACCGTCGCCGATGTCCCGCTGCTGGACGAGGCCGCCGAACTCCTCGGCGAGGACGACCGGATCGTGCGGGCCCGCGCCGAACGGGAACGCGAGACCGCGGTCGCCTACGCGCAGAGCGTGCTCGACGTGTCGTACGCCTCCCGGACCTTCGAGTTCGAGGACAAGGAGGACAGCGACCCGGAGGCGTCCGAGGTGCTGTCCGCGCACGACATCATCGACGCCGAGCGGTTCGCCGAGCGGCAGGAGGAGGCCGACCACCGCAGCGCCGCCGAGCGCGCCGCCGCCGACCGCACCTGGGCGTTCGGCCACATCATCGTGGACGAGGCGCAGGAGCTGTCGCCGATGGCCTGGCGGCTGCTGATGCGGCGCTGTCCCACCCGCTCGATGACGCTGGTCGGCGACCCCGCGCAGACCGCCGAGGCGGCCGGCGTCGGCTCCTGGGCGGACATCCTCGCCCCCTATGTCGAGGACCGCTGGGAGTACACCCGGCTCGGCGTGAACTACCGCACCCCGGCCGAGATCATGGAGCTGGCCGCGGCCGTGGTGCGCGCCGGACGACCGGACTTCGAGCCGCCGTCCTCGGTCCGCTCCACGGGCGTACCGCCCTGGGTCCGGCAGGTACCGGGGGATCTGCCCGGCGCGGTCGCCGAGGCGGTCGCCGAACTCACCCCGGCCGAGGGCCGCCTCGCGGTGATCGCCCCGCGCGAGCTGCACCGCTCGCTGGCCGCCCGCCTCGACGGGGTCACGGCCGGCGCCGAACCCGACCTCACCCGGACCGTCGTCCTCCTCGACCCCCGCCAGGCCAAGGGCCTGGAGTTCGACTCGGTTCTGGTGGTGGAACCGGGCCGGTACGGCACCAGTGACCTCTATGTGGCGCTGACCCGGGCCACCCAGCGGCTCGGCGTGCTGTACACCGGTGAACCGCCCGCGGCCCTCACGGCCGCGCGCTCCAGCGGTTGAGGATGCCGTCGACCGGACCCGGGGGATACGTGAGCGTCCCGCGTATCCCCCGGGTCCGGGCGTCGGGCAGCCGGTGGAAATCCCTCAGGCGGGTCGCAGCCACACCGTCGCCAGCGGCGGCAGGGTCAGCCGGACGCTCGCCGGCCGGCCGTGCCAGGGCCGCGGCTCCGGCTTGACCGCGTCCGGCGTGGTGACATCGCCGCCGCCGTACCCCGCGGCGTCGGTGTTGAGCACCTCCACCCAGGCGGGTATGTCGTCCGGGACACCCAGGCGGTAGTCCCGGCGGACCACCGGGGCCAGATGGGAGACCGCGAGCAGCGGGCTGCCCTCGGCGTCGTACCGCAGGAACGCGAAGACGTTGTCGTCCGCCGCGTCCCCGACCACCCACTCGAAGCCCGCCGGATCGGTGTCCCGCCGCCACAGCGCCGGCGTCGCCCGGTACAGCGTGTTGAGGTCGCGGACGAGATCCCGCACGCCCCGGTGGTCCGCGGCGGCGCCGTACGACGGGTCGAGCAGCCACCAGTCCGGCCCGCGCGCCTCGGACCACTCGGAGCCCTGCGCGAACTCCTGCCCCATGAACAGCAGTTGCTTGCCGGGGTGGGCCCACATGAAGCCCAGATAGGCGCGCAGGTTCGCCCGCTGCTGCCACCAGTCGCCCGGCATCTTCGACACCAGCGACCGCTTGCCGTGCACCACCTCGTCGTGCGAGATCGGCAGCACGTAGTTCTCGCTGTACGCGTACACCATCGAGAAGGTCAGCTCGTGATGGTGGTACCTGCGGTGCACCGGCTCGTGGCTCATGTACTGGAGCGAGTCGTGCATCCAGCCCATGTTCCACTTCAGCCCGAACCCCAGGCCGCCGAAGCCGCTCGGGCCCTGGTGGTGGGTGGGCCGGGTCACCCCGTCCCAGGCCGTCGACTCCTCGGCGACGGTCACCACGCCCGGGCAGCGCCGGTAGACCGTGGCGTTCATCTCCTGGAGGAACGCCACCGCGTCCAGGTTCTCCCGGCCGCCGTGCTCGTTCGGTGCCCACTGCCCCGGCTCGCGCGAGTAGTCCAGGTAGAGCATCGAGGCGACGGCGTCCACCCGCAGCCCGTCGATGTGGAACTCCTCGCACCAGTACACGGCGTTCGCCACCAGGAAGTTGCGCACCTCGCGCCGTCCGAAGTCGAACTCCAGGGTGCCCCAGTCCGGATGCGCGGCCCGGCGCGGATCGTGGTGCTCGTACAGCGGGCGCCCGTCGAACTCGGCCAGCGCCCAGTCGTCCCGCGGGAAGTGCGCCGGCACCCAGTCCATCAGCACCCCGATCCCGGCCTGGTGCAGCCGGTCCACCAGGTACCGGAAGTCGTCGGGCGTGCCGAGTCGGGCCGTCGGCGCGTAGAAACCGGTGACCTGATAGCCCCACGAGCCGCCGAAGGGATGCTCGGCGACCGGCATCAGCTCCACATGGGTGAACCCCAACTCGCTCACATACTCGGTGAGTTGGTCGGCCAGCTCGCGGTAGCCCAGCCGGGGCCGCCAGGACGGCAGATGGACCTCGTACACGGAGAACGGCGCCTCGTGCACCGGGATCTCCCCCCGGCGCGCCATCCACTCGGCGTCACCCCACTCGTAGTGCGAGGCGTGCACGACCGAGGAGGTGGCGGGCGGGGCCTCGGTCCGCCGGGCCAGCGGGTCCGCGCGCAGGGTGTGCGAACCGTCCGGCCGGGTGATGTCGAACTTGTACAGCTCGCCCTCGCCGATCCCGGGCACGAACAGCTCCCAGACCCCGGAGGAACCGAGCGAGCGCATCGGATGTCCGGTGCCGTCCCAGAGGTTGAAGGTCCCCGCGAGCCGCACCCCGCGCGCGTTCGGCGCCCACACCGCGAACCGGGTGCCGGCCACCCCCTGGTGGGTCATGACATGCGCGCCGAGCACCCGCCACAGCTGCTCGTGCCGGCCCTCGCCGATCAGATGCAGGTCCAGCTCGCCGAGCGTGGGCACAAAGCGGTAGGCGTCCTCCGTCTCCACGGCGGTGCCGTCGTACGCCACCAGGAGCCGGTACTCCGGGACGTCCCGCAGCGGCAGCACCCCGGAGAAGAACCCGTCCCCGTCGTCGTGCAGTTCGGTGTGCACTTCGTCGCCGACGACCGTGACCGAGCGTGCGTACGGCCGCAGCGCCCGGAAGGCGACGCCTCCCGGCACCGGGTGCGCGCCCAGCACGGAGTGCGGGTCGTGGTGGGTGCCGTGCAGCAGCCGGTCCCGGTCCTCGGGCGGGACACCGGCCGGGCGGATCGGCTTGTCGGCCTTCGGGATCACGGACGAGCCTCCTGGTCGGACGTGGTGGCGAGCCGGCGGACCGCCGACAGCGGTACCGGCAGCCAGTCGGGGCGGTGGCGGGCCTCGTAGACCACCTCGTAGACCGCCTTGTCGGTCTCGAAGGCCCGCAGCAGCAGCGGATCGGAGCGCGGGTCGCGGCCGGCCACCTCCGCGTACCCCGAGCAGTAGGCGGCCCGGCAGGCCTGCGCCCAGTCCGGCGCGGGCGCGCTCGCGGAGTGGGCCGCGTAGTCGAAGGAGCGGAGCATCCCCGCGATGTCCCGCGCCACCGGCTGCGGCATCCGGCGCTCGGCCGGCGGCCGGGCCGGCTCGCCCTCGAAGTCGATCAGCGACCACTGCCCGGACGGCGAGCGCAGACACTGCCCGAGGTGCAGATCGCCGTGCACGCGCTGCGCGGTCCAGGTGTGGCCCTCGGCGGCGAGCGAGGCCAGCGCCGTGTAGGCGGAGCGCAGCCCGCTCTCGTACGGCCGCAGGACCGGTACCGCCTGGACGGCCGCCGCCAGCCGCTCCGTCATGCCCTCGACCAGCGCCCGCATCTGCACCTGGCCCAGGGTGACCGTGGGCAGCGCGCGGGCGAGCGCGGTGTGCACCTCGGCGGTGGCCCGGCCCAGCGACCGTGCCTCGGCGACGAAGTCCTCGCCCTTGGCCAGCTCGCGCAGCGCCAGCTCCCAGCCGTCGCTCGCACCGGCCACGAACGGCTGGAGCACGGCCAGTACGTACGGGTCCCCGCCCAGCTCCGCCCGCATCCAGGCGGTCGGCGCAGGCACCCGGGGGCAGCCCTCGCGGGCCAGCGCCAGCGGCAGCTCCAGGTCGGGGTTGATGCCGGGCTCCACCCGGCGCAGCAGCTTCAGGATGAACGTATCGCCGTACACCACCGAGGAGTTGGACTGCTCGGCGGTCATCAGCCGGGCCACGAGACCCTCCCGGATCTCCTGGCCGGGGTCCCGCTCGAAACAGAGCCCGCCGATGCGGGCCTGGGTGCGCAGCGCCTCCAGGAGCACCTCGGCGGGCCGGGGGTCGTACAGGGCGTCGTACACCGTGCGTCCGGCGAGCGGACCCTGTTCCACATGTCCGATCAGCGCGGGCGCCAGCCGGGGCGGCAGCGCCTCGCGCACGCCTATCAGCAGCTGGTAGCAGTCCCCGGGGTGCGCGGGCGCGCCCGGCACGGGCGGCTGGTGGACGCGCAGCAGCAGGTGGTACAGACCGAGCCGGCCGTCCGGCGGCAGCAGTTCGGTGGCGGCCACGGGGGTGAACCCGGTGACCGGACGGCCCTTGCCCGCGAACCAGCGCTGCCGGGGCAGCCAGGTGCGGAGCAGCGGTTCGAGCGAGGCGAGGAGGGGGTCGAGACCGGTGGTGCCAGAAGAGGAACTGAAGGGGGTGACCGTTTCCGCCATGGGCGTCACGTCCTTTCCCCGGTCGTCGGGGTGTTACTGATGCGTGCCCCGGGCGGGGCGGTGGAAACGCACCGCCCCGCGGGGCGCCGCTACGCCGTCTCGCGGCGCAGCCGGAACCAGTAGAAGCCGTGCCCTGCGAGGGTGAGCAGATACGGCAGTTCACCGATGGCGGGGAAGCGCACCCCGCCGAACAGCTCCACCGGGTGCCGCCCGCCGAACCGGCTCAGGTCCAGCTCGGTCGGCTGGGCGAAGCGGGAGAAGTTGTGCACGCACAGCACCAGGTCGTCCTCGTACTCGCGCAGGAACGCGAGCACCGCCGGGTTGGAGGACTGGAGCTCGTTGTAGGTCCCCAGGCCGAAGGCGGGGTTCTGCTTACGGATCTCGATCATGCGGCGGGTCCAGTGCAGCAGGCTGGACGGGGAGGACATGGCGGCCTCGACGTTGGTGACCTGGTAGCCGTAGACCGGGTCCATGATCGTGGGCAGGAAGAGGCGTCCCGGGTCACAGGACGAGAAGCCCGCGTTGCGGTCGGGGGTCCACTGCATCGGGGTGCGTACGGCGTCGCGGTCGCCGAGCCAGATGTTGTCGCCCATACCGATCTCGTCGCCGTAGTAGAGGATCGGCGAGCCGGGCAGGGACAGCAGCAGGGCGGTGAACAGCTCGATCTGGTTGCGGTCGTTGTCGAGCAGGGGCGCGAGGCGGCGGCGGATGCCGATGTTGGCGCGCATCCGCGGGTCCTTGGCGTACTCGGCCCACATGTAGTCGCGCTCCTCGTCGGTGACCATCTCCAGGGTCAGCTCGTCGTGGTTGCGCAGGAAGATGCCCCACTGGCAGCCGGAGGGGATGGCCGGGGTCTTGGCGAGGATCTCGGAGACCGGGTAGCGGGACTCCCGGCGTACGGCCATGAAGATGCGCGGCATGACCGGGAAGTGGAAGGCCATGTGGCACTCGTCGCCGCCGGAGCCGTAGTCGCCGAAGTAGTCGACCACGTCCTCCGGCCACTGGTTGGCCTCGGCGAGCAGCACCTTGTCGGGGTACTGGGCGTCGATCTCCTTGCGCACCCGCCGCAGGAACGCGTGGGTCGCCGGCAGGTTCTCGCAGTTGGTGCCCTCCTGCTGGTACAGGTACGGCACGGCGTCCAGCCGGAACCCGTCGATGCCGAGATCCAGCCAGAACTTGAGCGCGGAGATCATCTCCTCCTGCACGGCCGGGTTCTCGTAGTTCAGGTCCGGCTGGTGCGAGAAGAAGCGGTGCCAGTAGTACTGCTTGCGTACCGGATCGTACGTCCAGTTGGAGGCCTCGGTGTCGACGAAGATGATCCGGGCGTCCTGGAACTGCTTGTCGTCGTCGGCCCAGACGTAGTAGTCGCCGTACGGCCCGTCCGGATCCCGCCTGGACTCCTGGAACCACGGATGCTGGTCACTCGTGTGGTTCATGACGAAGTCGATGATCACCCGCATGCCGCGCTGGTGGGCCGCGTCCACGAACTCCACGAAGTCGGCGAGGTCACCGAACTCCGGCAGCACGGCGGTGTAGTCGGCGACGTCGTAACCACCGTCTCTGAGCGGCGACTTGAAGAACGGCGGCAGCCACAGACAGTCGACCCCCAGCCACTGGAGATAGTCGAGCTTGGCGGTCAGGCCCTTCAGGTCGCCGACGCCGTCGCCGTTGCTGTCCTGGAAGGAGCGGACCAGTACCTCGTAGAACACGGCGCGCTTGAACCACTCCGGGTCCCGGTCCTTGGCGGGCGTGCTCTCGAACGTGTCCGGAACGGGCTCATTGACGATCATATTGTGGGTGACCCTCCGATCTGCGGGTTGGACGGTCGCAGGACGGTGAAGACATGCGCGGGCCTATGACCCGGTTCGAGGCGCACATAGTTGGCCCTGCCCCAGTGATAGGTCTCGCCGGTGAGCTCGTCGCGCACCGGCACGGACTCGTGCCAGTCCAGGCCGAGTTGCGGCATGTCCAACGAGACCGTGGCCTCCTGGGTGTGGTGGGGGTCGAGGTTGGCGACGACCAGAACCGTGTTCGCTCCGCTGTGCTTCGAGTAGGCGATCACCTGGTCCTTGTCGGTGTGGTGGAAGTGCAGATCGCGTAGCTGGCGCAGGGCCGGGCTGCGCCGCCGGACGGTGTTGAGCCGGGTGATGAGGGGCGCGATGGTCCGGCCCTCGCGCTCGGCAGCCGCCCAGTCGCGCGGTCGCAGCTGGTACTTCTCGGAGTCGAGGTACTCCTCGCTGCCGGGGCGCAGCGGGGTGTTCTCGCACAGTTCGTAGCCGCTGTAGATGCCCCAGGTGGGGGAGAGGGTGGCGGCGAGGACGGCGCGGACCTCGAAGGCGGGCCGGCCGCCCTGCTGGAGGAAGGCGTGCAGGATGTCCGGGGTGTTGGCGAAGAAGTTGGGCCGCATGTAGGCGGCCGCCTCGCCGGACAGCTCGGTCAGGTACTCGGTGAGTTCCTGCTTGCTGTTGCGCCAGGTGAAGTAGGTGTACGACTGCTGGAAGCCGATCTGCGCCAGGGTGTGCATCATCGCGGGCCGGGTGAAGGCCTCGGCCAGGAAGATCACGTCCGGGTCCTTGCGGTTGATCTCGCCGATCACCCGCTCCCAGAACACCACGGGTTTGGTGTGCGGGTTGTCCACCCGGAAGATCCGCACCCCGTGCCGCATCCAGTGCCGCAGGATCCGGACGGTCTCGGTGACCAGGCCGTCCATGTCGGCGTCGAAGGCGATGGGGTAGATGTCCTGGTACTTCTTCGGCGGGTTCTCGGCGTAGGCGATGGTGCCGTCCGGCCGGTGGTGGAACCACTCCGGGTGCTTGTGCACCCAGGGGTGGTCGGGGGAGCACTGGAGGGCGAAGTCGAGCGCGATCTCCAGGCCCAGGCGCTGGGCCTCGCGGACGAAGAAGTCGAAGTCCTCCAGGGTGCCCAGCTGCGGGTGCACGGCGTCGTGCCCGCCCTCGGGGGAGCCGATCGCCCAGGGCACCCCGACGTCCTGCGGGCCGGCGGTCAGGGTGTTGTTGGGGCCCTTGCGGAAGGTCGTGCCGATCGGGTGGATCGGCGGGAGGTAGACGACGTCGAAGCCCATGTCGGCGATCGGCTTCAGCCGCCGGGCCGCGGTGCGGAAGGTCCCGTGCGGCTGCTCGGCGGTGCCCTCCGAGCGCGGGAAGAACTCGTACCAGGAGCCGAACAGGGCCCGTTCGCGCTCCACCAGCAGCGGCATCCGGTCCGAGGCGGTGACCAGCTCCCGCAGCGGATGCCGGGCCAGCACCTCCAGGGTCCCCGGCGCCAGCGCGGCCGCGAGCCGCCAGGCGGCCGGCCGGTCCTCGTCCCGCAGGGCCGCCACCGCGTCCAGGACGCGCCGCCGCTCCGGGCCCTTGGGCACCCCGGCGGCGGCACGCTCGTACAGCAGGGCGCCCTCCGCCAGGACCAGTTCCGTGTCGATCCCGGCCGGGATCTTGATCTCCGCGTGCCGCCGCCAGGTGGTGAGCGGGTCGGACCAGGCCTCCACCGTGTAGCTCCAGCGGCCCGGCGCACCGGCGGTGACCGTGGCGCCCCAGCGGTCGGTGCCGGGGGCCAGCTCCCGCATCGGCGTCCAGGGCCCGGGCCGGCCGGCGGGATCGCGGAGTACGACATTGGCGGCCACGGCGTCGTGTCCCTCCCGGAACACGGTGGCCGTCACCTGGAACGCCTCCCCGGTCACCGCTTTGGCGGGCCGGCGCCCGTGCTGCACCACGGGCCGGACGTCGAGGACGGGGATACGGCCGACGGCCGGGGCCGTGGGCGAGGGACGTGGCTTCCTGCTGCTCCGGCCGGCGGGCTTGTCGCTTGCCGGGGGCGCTGACGAGTGCTGCGTGGCGGGCATGACCGCTCCTGTCCGCTTCAACTGGGTGTGGGCGGATGGCTGTGGGGAGGTGGGTCCTGCGGGGTGCTGTGGTACGCCTGTGGGGTCGTACCGGAGGAGCCTTCCCACCCTGTTCGGGTGAGCAATCCGGAACTTTGTTAACTACTCACGCGTATGTCTACGCATACCGCAGCCCCTTTTACGGTCCCTTGTGCGACCTCTTCTTCCGGGTGCCCGGCGACCGGGACCTGACGCCCCGACACCCCCGGTCGGCAGGTCCCCACCGACGCTCCGGTAACCACTACCGTCGAGGGTGACGACGAGACGTACAGCGCCGTGCGTCTCACCCCGCAACGCGTCGAGGTGGAATGTGAAGGCGATCCGTCGGTTCACCGTCCGTCCCGTGCTCCCCGAACCCCTCCGGCCGCTGAGCGACCTGGCGCGCAATCTGCGCTGGTCCTGGCATGCGGAAACGCGCGACCTGTTCCAGTCCGTCGACCCCGAGCGATGGCCCGAGGGCGGCGGCGACCCGGTGCGGCTCCTCGGCGGGGTACGGCCCGCACGGCTGACCGAGCTGGCCGGGGACCGCCGGTTCCTGCGCCGCCTGCGCGCGGTCGCGGACGACCTCGACGACTACCTGACCGGCGACCGCTGGTACCAGGCCCAGGCCGACGGCCTGCCCGCCGCCGTCGCCTACTTCTCCCCGGAGTTCGGCATCACGGCCGCACTGCCCCAGTACTCCGGCGGTCTCGGCATCCTCGCCGGCGACCATCTCAAGGCCGCCAGCGACCTCGGCGTCCCGCTGATCGGGGTCGGCCTGCTCTACCGGCACGGGTACTTCCGGCAGACCCTCTCCCGCGACGGCTGGCAGCAGGAGCACTACCCGGTGCTCGACCCCAACGAACTGCCCGTCACCCCGCTCAAGGAGCCCGACGGCAGCCACGCGCGGATCTCCCTGGCACTGCCCGGCGGCAGGGCCCTGCACGCCCGGATCTGGCTGGCGCAGGTGGGCCGGGTGCCGCTGCTGATGCTCGACTCGGACGTGGAGGAGAACGGCCCCGGCGAACGCGGGGTGACCGACCGGCTCTACGGCGGCGGCGGCGAGCACCGGCTGCTCCAGGAGATGCTGCTCGGCATAGGAGGTGTCCGGGCGGTACGGACGTACTGCCGTCTCACCGGCCACCCGGAACCCGAGGTCTTCCACACCAACGAGGGCCACGCGGGCTTCCTCGGCCTGGAACGCATCGCCGAACTCGTTGCCACCGGGCTGGACTTCGACTCCGCCCTGGAGGCGGTCCGCGCGGGCACGGTCTTCACCACCCACACCCCCGTCCCGGCCGGCATCGACCGCTTCGACCGGGAGCTGGTCGCCCGGCACTTCGGCCCGGACGCCGAACTCCCCGGCCTCGACGTCCAGCGCGTCCTCGAACTGGGCATGGAGACGTACCAGGGCGGCGAGCCGAACCTGTTCAACATGGCCGTCATGGGGCTGAGGCTGGCCCAGCGCGCGAACGGGGTGTCGCTGCTGCACGGCCAGGTCAGCCGGCAGATGTTCGCCGGCCTGTGGCCGGGATTCGACCCCGAGGAGGTGCCGATCACCTCCGTCACCAACGGAGTGCACGCGCCCACCTGGGTCGCCCCGGAGGTGCTGCGCCTCGGCGCCCGGCAGATCGGCGCCCAGCGGGCCGAGGACGCGCTCACCGTCGGCGGCTCCGACCGCTGGGACTCGGTCGCGCAGATCCCCGACGACGAGATCTGGGAGCTGCGCCGCACCCTGCGCGAACAGCTGGTGCAGGAGGTACGCGACCGGCTGCGCGCCTCCTGGCGGCAACGCGGCGCGGGCGACGCCGAACTGGGCTGGATCGACGGCGTCCTCGACCCCGACGTCCTGACCATCGGCTTCGCCCGCCGCGTCCCCTCCTACAAACGCCTCACCCTCATGCTCCGCGACCGCGACCGCCTCACCCGCCTCCTCCTCCACCCGGAGCGGCCGGTGCAGCTCGTGGTGGCCGGAAAGGCACACCCCGCGGACGACAGCGGCAAGCGGCTCGTCCAGGAACTGGTCCGCTTCGCCGACGACCCGCGCGTCCGCCACCGCATCGTCTTCCTGCCCGACTACGGCATGGCGATGGCCCAGAAGCTCTACCCCGGCTGCGACGTCTGGCTGAACAACCCGCTGCGCCCGCTGGAGGCCTGCGGCACATCCGGCATGAAGGCGGCCCTCAACGGCTGCCTCAACCTCTCCGTCCTGGACGGCTGGTGGGACGAATGGTTCCGCCCCGACTTCGGCTGGGCCATCCCCACGGCGGACGGCGCGGGCACGGACACAGACCCGGACCGCCGCGACGACATCGAGGCGGCGGCCCTCTACGACCTCCTGGAACAGCGGGTCACCCCCCGCTTCTACGAACGCGGCCGGGCCGGCCTCCCCGACCGCTGGATCCAGATGGTCCGCCAGACCCTCACCCTGCTCGGCCCGAAAGTCCTGGCCGGCCGCATGGTCCGCGAATACGTCGACCGCCTCTACGCCCCCGCCGCCCAGGCCCACCGCGCCCTCACCCCCGACGCGGCGCGCGACCTGGCCGACTGGAAGTCCCGGGTGCGCTCGGCCTGGCCCGGCGTCAGCGTCGACCACGTCGAGACGACGGCGACCAGCCCCACGGCGGAACTGGGCACCACGGTGGGCCTCCGCGTCCGCGTCGCCCTCGGCGCCCTGACCCCGGACGACGTCGAGGTCCAGGCGGTGTCCGGCCGGGTGGACGCGGAGGACCGCATCACGGACGCGACGGTGATGCCGCTGAAGCCGACGGGCACGCAGGACCTGGAGGGCCGCGTCGTCTACGAAGGCCCCCTGGCCCTGGACCGCACCGGCCCCTACGGCTACACGGTCCGCATCCTCCCGACCCACCGCCTGCTGGCCGCCTCCGCGGAGATGGGCCTGATGACGGTGCCGTCGGAGGAGGTGGTGGAGGGAGCGGGGGTGGTGCTGCGCTGAGCGGCCGCTCTCTCAGGCGTTTCTCTTCAGGGCCTCGATGAAGAGGGCGAAGGATCCGGCCGGGACGGTGAGGGTGTTGCCGGCCGGGTTCTTGGAGTCGCGGATGGATATGTGGGTGGGGGTGGGGGCGATTTCCACGCAGTTGTTGCCGTCTCCGCCACCGGAGTAGGACGACTTCCGCCAGTTGCCGGGGATGGTCATGGTAGGTCTCACAGTTCCTTGGCCAGTCTGTGGATGAAGTCACGCGAAGGGGTGGGGGCGAACGATGCCGCCTCCACTCTATGAAAGAGCGTCCGCAGGACTTCGAGTTGAGCCTCGGAATCGATGAAGCCCGTGCCGTGTGGGGCGTCACGAGCGGCTGTGTCCAACCGTGGTACGGCACCGCCCGCCAGCATCATGGGACTCCAGGTCCCGCCGAAGCCGTCGACGTCGAAGGGGATGACCCGGACGGTGATGTGCTCTTCCTCCGACAGTTCCAGGATGCGGCTGAGCTGGGCTCTTGACGTCCTGCGATCAGCGACCCGAATGCGGAGCGCCGCCTCGTGGACGATCGCCTCGTACGGGACGGGGACCGTGCGTTCGAGGATGACTTTCCGCTGCATCCGGTGCCGGACACGCAGCTCCAGCTCCTCTGCCGGGAGCACAGGGACTCTGGAGGAGAAGGCCGCCCGGGCGTAGTCCTCCGTCTGGAGGAGACCAGGGACGAAGAGGAACTCCACGTCGCGTCGGTATGTCGAGTGATGCTCCAACTCGGCGAGATCGAGAAAGGCAGTGGGCAGCAGCTCCCGGTACTCCTCCCACCAGCCACGGGTGCGGTCGGTTGCCATGGCCACCAGGGCGTCGATCAACCCGTCATCCGTGCACGAGTAGTTCGCGGCCATACGACGCAGCCGCTTCTCACTCACACCGGCGAGCCCGGACTCGATCTGACTGATCTGCGGAGCGGTCACCCCGAGCAGGGCCGCAGCCTCCCTCGATGCGAGGCCGGCCGCGTCACGGAGCCTGCGTAGCTCGGTGGCCAGACGCATCTGGCGTGCCGTCGGCTCGGTTCTCTTCGCCATCGACTGGTCCTCTCAACGCGCCGTGCCCGGCGACCCGTTCGGGGTCAGATTACGCGACCAGCTTGCGGGATCTAAATATTGCCCCCTACCGTCAGTGACGTACTGATTGCGCTGCGGAAGTGCACCGCGTCGTCCTGCCATGACGGCTGCGGCAATGCCACCGCACGCGAAATGCCCACTGAACGGCTGGAGTTGCTGACGCATGTCCGAAACCGCGCCCACCGAGACCTGGGACTACACGATCTACATCCCCAACGACCTCAGAGCGGTGACCGTCTGCCGCCGCACCCTGCGCCTGATCCTGACCCTGCACGGTCTGATCGGCCTGGTGGACACCGCCGAGCTGTTGGCCACGGAGCTGGTGTCGAACGCCGTACAGCACACGAAGGGGCCGGCGGCGCTGAGGGTGCGCCGCATGCCGGAGGGCACGGTCTGGATCGGCGCCTGGGACACCGACCCCGCCCCGCCGGACCCGCCCCGCCCCCTGGACCAGGCGGCCGGCCTGGAGCTGGAGGAGGGGCGGGGACTGGGCCTGGTGAAGGCGTGCGCCCGGTACTGGGGCTGGCAGCCGACGGCACGCTTCGGGGACCGGGGGAAGTACGTGTGGTGCGAACTTGCGGCGGCATGACGCGCTGACAGAACGCAGACCTGCGTGTTCAAGCGGGCCCACACCAAAACGACGTGGCGCACGTGGATGGCAGGGTCCCAGCACTCGCCTAGCCCTTCCGACGGGCGACGGCCGTCACGCTCCGCCGAGCATCTCGTCCTCGTCGAAGCCGAGCTCCTCCTCAATGCCGAGTTCCTCGGCCGCGTGCCACTTCAATGGCTTGGGCCAATCACCCGAAGCCACAGACCTCAGAACATCTTGCGCTTCCGGCGTATCGATATCACCGAGGGATTGGATGATCTTGATGCACAAGCTGAAGTACGGCGCATCAGATTCCATTCTTTCCTGGAGGAGCAGACCGAGTGCACCGACTGCCTCTTGGGCGTGCAGTTCTCCGAGAAACTCGACGAGGTCCTCCTCATTCACTCGTCGCGCTTTCTTCTGGCGGGCCAGTGAGTTCTGGGAAGCTCGACCAACATGCTTGCCCGATGTGAGAGCGTCCAGGAGAATCTCGGCGAGCCCGTCCGGGTGGAGGTGTAGGGCGACTGCCGCAAAGCGCTCGAACCTATGCCAGTCGCCGGTGCTGACCATGGCCCGAAGCCAGTCGAGGATCTTCTCCCCGGCTTCGGGCACCTCGACTGCTATGCGCGCGGCCTTCTCTTCGCCTATGTAGCCATTACCGATGAGGGCGTCGACACGATCGATAAGCGGGTCCGTGCCTCGGTGGTCGATGCCGAACGTCTCTTTCAGGGATACGGCACTCACCTCACTTCACGCGGCTCGCAAAGATCCAGAAGGAACTGCTGATAAGGCTAATCGACTCGTTTCATCACCGCCTCTATGAACTCAACCGGTGGCAGATAGTCGTGATCGATTACATAGTGAATGATCAATGTGGGGGCAGCGTAAATTTCTCCACTGGCTGCCATGACGATGATTTCTCCGTTTCCAAGATAGGCAGTACTTCCTGATTCTTTATTCGTTACTTGCAGAGGGGATCGCCGATCGCAGAACTCGCAATGATGTACACCCCGTGCGAGTCTCGCCGGGCCGCTGGCTCTGTCGATGAGGTGGTCGACAAACCCAGTCGGACAATCCCCTGTGGGGAAATCCCTGCCACCGCCTAGCCATCCGACATTGAGGAGCCTTTCCGCATTCTCAGGCGGATTCGGTGGCCATACAGTCTTCCAGTACTCGTACGGAGATAGGTCTCTGTAGTATGTCATCAGTGATCCCATATTGAAGGTCCGTTGCGACACAGCAGACCATCACTGGGGCTGCTCTCTATCGGGGCAAATTTCCGGGGTCGCAACCTGCTGTAGGTGCTGGACAATGAGATCAAGATCAGAAATTGTCGTGAGACAGAATTCCTGGTCCTGAATAGCGGTGGTGCGAATGACGTCTGAGAAGGCCGGGTTGGAGAGTCCCTGTGCCTCTTGCAGGACTCTGGTTGGCACAAGTACCCAGTTTCGCCTTGTCCGGTCGAGTGTCCATGCTGTTTGGGTGGGTGGCTCTTGGATCACATTATGGATGGCCTGTGCGATCTCTTCACTAGGTGCTTTGAAGCGCCAGCCCATATATGCCACCTGATGGTAGCCGAAATATTCGTTGTACCCCGCGGGCAGCTTGAACCAAGCTAGTTCACCGAACCTGCTGAGTGCGCGTACTGCTTGCGTGCTTCGAGTCGACATATCGGTTCCAATCACATCACCAGAGGGGCCCGGCGCCTCGACCGCGGGTTCAGGGTTCGGTGGCATATGCGGTCAACTTTGAGATGAACGCCGTATCCGCGGTGCCCCGGATGTGCGACTTGGCTGACATGACGTTGAGGCTGATTTCTTCCTCACCAGTGGCCGTCCCGAAACCTTCCAGTGCAATCTCTCTGATGCCGCCGAACGAGATTTCAACCTGGAGGGTGTTGAAGCCCTGCTCCACCCACTTGCGTGGGGGCTGCTCTGGGTAACGGGGCAGGTCCAGACGCAGTTTCAGGGTCGGCCCGGCCTCGTGGAGGACAATCTCGTGTAGATGTACATCGATGAGGTCCGGAGGATCACCTTGGTAGACGGTGGTAATGCCCGCTGGATTGTGCATCAAGGAAACCCATGACACGTCGACTCAGTCTTCCTGCTCGGGATACTCGTAATGCTGCTTGCTCCGGCCGTCGGGCCAACAGGGCGCTTCGGGTGCGCCAGGCTAGGTGCGAAAAAGTGGGGGTCGATTTCCGATTGAGGGCCTTCCGCTGCGGTGATGGGTTCCGGCTGGGAGGGGGCGCAGGCCTTGATGCTCCCAGGTGAGGGTGACCAGCCGGCCCAGCGTTCCGGTACTCATCACCGGGCTCGGTCGAAGGAAGCCCAAGCGTCGGTCACAGCCGCTCGGAGTTCCGCGTCGGACAGATCACCGGGCTCGGCCAGTTCCGGGTCGACTGAGTAGTCCTCCAGGATCATGAAGACCTGGTCGAAGAGATCTGCGAGAGCCCCACGGAGTCGCTCGCCGTTCGCCTGAGAGGCACGTCGTGCGTCCCACCAACCGTGGGTGAAGTCCGGCGCGTTACAAGAACCCTCGATGAACCAGTCGAGCAGCTCCAGCTGTCGCGCTGCCGCACTGGTGGGCGCTACCTCGTCCGGTTGGGACCACGCCCGATGTGCCGGCGGATGGGCGGCGGCCACGGCTTTCAGGGAGGGGTGCCGGTCTGCGAGCGCACGAGCATGCCGACCGAAGCGTGCCCGTGCCGTGTCAACACCCTCACTGACTGCTGCGGCCATGAAAAGGACGGTCCCTGCGACAAGGGCATAACCCGGTTCCGGGAAGAGGACGGCTCCCTGCTCGTCCAGTGTCCACAGGAGCGACGGTGGGCGGACCTTGGAACCGTCCATGTCGAGGGGGAGTCGGAGAGTTTGCACCACAGGCTCACCAGGGGCAGAGAGGTCTGCGCAGGCCATACGTGAAGCCCCGACGGCCTGGCACCCGGCCATGATGCGGTGCAACAGAGGGGCGTCCATCTGTGCCCCCACGAGAAGGGGAGCTACTTCCTTGTCGTGCAGCCACGATGGGGCGAAGACACGTGAGGTTCTGGAGCCGTGCATCTTCTCAATGGCCACTGTCTTCTCGATCAACGCCGAATTCGCAATTTAGTCGAGCAGGCCAGTCGCTGTGCTCCAGGCCGGATCCCATCAAAACATCCCGCCAGTCCGAGAGGGCCACTTGCACAGCAGTGAGGAGCTTGTCTACGTCTGCCTGGCCATGGATGAGGGTCGCGGCTATGATCCTTTCCAATTGGGCATTTTCGTATCGGCTGATCTCATCTGAGAGTTCGACCAATATGCTTGCAACGGCTGGTTGTTCCGCCTCTGGGTAATCCCTTTTGATTCGTTGTTTAATTCGAGATGTCAGTTCCGGTCTGCTTTGAAGCTCATGCTGCACGACCCAGTACTCGTCTTCCTCGACCGACACAGCGCACAGATGGCGGCCGTCAGTCGAAATGGTGAGGAATTCGGGCCAGCCGACCCCAGAAGCAATCCGTGAAGGCAAACGCTCGCCAATCGGATCGGTGACTCTCACCCAGCCGATCTCGCTGCCACCCGAGATGGGCGGCAGGATGAGAAATTCGCCCTTGTCGTCATACAACGCACATGCCGAAGCGTGGTGATGCCATGCCTCGTCCAGCTCATCGGCGGCGCGATCCGAGGAGATGCGAACGGTAGCAGTCGGCTGAACCGCGATTCCCGTTACGGCATAGATCGCGGTGCTTACCGGCTGAGCATCGTGGGGCACTGTGCCCTCAACTACCCGAAGGCCGCAGCGCTCCAAGCATTCCATCCAGTCCTGGTGGTTTTGCTCTTTTGTCATCCCAGTCGGGTTATCGGTAGTGCTGTGCTCCATTGCACCTCACTCAGGGATATCTGTTTCGAACGTCTTCGGAGCAGGCGGTGCGTCTCCGGCTACGAGCTTCCGCAAACGTCTGATCTCCTGGACAAGCCGCGGAACTTCCTCTCGCGCCATCGCAATAAAGGCGGCATTCGGCTCTCTATCGGGTCAGCCTTCCGGGGTCGCAACCTGCTGTAGGTGCTGGACAATGAGATCAAGATCAGAAATTGTCGTGAGACAGAATTCCTGGTCCTGAATAGCGGTGGTGCGAATGACGTCTGAGAAGGCCGGGTTGGAGAGTCCCTGTGCCTCTTGTAGGACTCTGGTTGGCACAAGTACCCAGTTCCTCCTTGTCCGGTCGAGTGTCCATTCTGTTTGGGTGGGTGACTCTTGAATCGCATTGTCAATGGCCTGTGCGATCTCTTCGCTAGGTGCTTTGAAACGCCAGCCCATGTAAGCCACAGGGTGGTAGTTATAGATGTTGTTATAGTCTGCGGACAGCATGAACCAGGACAGTTCCCCGAACCTGCTAAGGACGCGCCCTGCTCGCGTGCTTCGAGTCGACATATCGGTTCCAATCACATCACCAGAGGGGCCCGGCGCCTCGACCGTGGGTTCAGGGTTCGGTGGCATATGCGGTCAACTTTGAGATGAACGCCGTATCCGCGATGCCCTGGATGCGCGACTTGGCTGACATGACGTTGAGGCTGATGCCTTCCTCGCCAGTAAGGGAAATGTCTGCCAATATGGCCGTCCCGAAACCTTCCAGTGCAATCTCTCTGACGCCGCCGAACGAGATTTCAACCTGGAGGGTATTGAAGCCCTGCTCCACCCACTTGCGTGGGGGCTGCTCCGGGTAACGAGGCAGGTCCAGACGCAGTTTCAGGGTGGGGTCGTCCTCGTGGAGGACGATCTCGTGTAGATGCACATCGATGAGGTCCGGGGGATCGCCTTGGTAGACGGTGGTAATGCCTGCTGGATTGTGCATCAAGGAAACCCATGACATGTCGACTCAGTCTTCCTGCTCGGGATACTCGTAATGCTGCTTGCCCCGGACGTCGTGCGTTCGTCCCTCAGTTCGCTCGGTACGAAGAAGCGGCAGTCGATTTCCAGGTGAGGGTGACCATCCGGCCCAGTGTTTAGGTACTCACCACCGGGCTCGGTCGAAGGAACTTCGGGCGTCGGTCACAGCCGCGCGGAGTTCCGCGTCGGACAGGTCGCCGGGCTCGGCCAGATCCGGGCGACTGGGTAGTCCTCCAGGATCATGAACACTCGGTCGAAGAGATCTGCTAGGGCCTCGCGGAGCCGTTCGTCGTTCGCCCTGAGAGGCGCCCCCGGGGTCCGTGGTTGTTCAGTCGCCGATATCTTCCATCGTGTACGGACCTGCTCGTCCATTTCAGTTTGCGCTGGGACTGATTTGATGGGAGGTCAGGATAACCCCCCTTTGCAGTTCCGTGATGCCTTCGCCTGACAGGTGAACCTTGCCGCTGTGTGGCGGTTCCAGGAAATCTGCCGGTCTCTCGTAGCGGTTAATCCAGTTAAGTGTCATGCAGGGCTGAGGTTCCTGCGGGTCGGTAATAATGCTGGGTGTAAACTGCTGGCCGGGTCGCGCAACGCCTCCCACGCATCGAACGATGCATACGGCGGTCGTAGTCGTAGCATCTTCCACGGAGTAAATTTGCAGTTTTGTGATGTCAGGATCGTGCATGGCCGTAAGCCTCCGTTACAAACTGGCTTATTTGCGCTGGGGATAGTTTTGGTATATCCCACTCCAAAGCGTCGGTTATACCCTCATATGAATTAATTTTCGGAACATGAATCCCCATTTTAGCGAGGATGTCGTGAGCCGTCCCTGCTGGGATCTCAACTGTGGCTCTACTTGCGAGCTCACGAGCTGACAAGTTGACCCCGACTTCCGCCTCGGCGCGGATGTATCCTGGCATGGTTTCCACTCCTGCGAGTGCACTCCGGGGTATAAGCTGGACTACTGCATCCCCGAATTGTTCGGAGTGCCTTGCGAACGCCGTTGCCACGCCTGGATCGATTGACGTCGGCGTGAAGCCGGAAGTCTGCGTTCCCTCGCTGGCGTTGAAGCCCTTGGTGGTGCCCCGAAACAGGTGCTCCTCTTCTGGGCAGCCACTTGGAGCTAGACCCAGAGGGTCGGACCAGCCATATGGATTGTGGACATATGTGGTTGGGTTGGGGGCTGGGCTGAGCCCCAAGGGGTCTGGTGTGAGATATCTGGCCGTCTCCGGGTCGTAGTGTCGGAAGTAGTTGTAATGCAGCCCCGTTTCGGGGTCGAAGTACTGGCCGGGGAAGCGTAGGGGGGTGTAGGTCGTGCTGTTTGTTGTCCAGGCCGTTGTGCCCCAGAGGGTGCTTCGGGTGCGCCAGGCTATGGTGCCCTGTTCGTCCACCAGTTCGCTCGGGGTGCCGACCAGGTCGGTGATGATGGCGAAGAAGCGGGAGTCGATTTCCGACTGAGGGGTGGTGATGCGTTCCGTTTGGGAGAGGGGGCGTAGGCCCTGGTGGTCCCAGGTGAGGGTGACCGGGTGGGGGTAGTTCCCCGAGGTTGTGGTCTGTTCGCAGAGGGTTGTGCCGTCCCAGGTGAAGGTCACTCGCTCCAGGACTGTTTCGCCGTCGGCCGCCATGCGGAGTTTCGCCGTGCGGCGGCCCAGGGGGTCGTAGGTGTAGCGCCAGAGTGTGCCGTCGGGGGTTATCACCGAGGTCAGGCGGTCTTCGGTGTCCCACTCGTAGCGCCAGGTGTCCGGCTTGCGGGACAGGCGGGTCTTCTGGCGCAGGGTGATGCGGCCGAGGGCGTCGTGTTCGTAGCGGACGTTGCCGGCTTGGGTGATGCGGGTGCCCACATAGGAGCGGGTTCCGGTGGCCTCCGTGCCCGGGTGGTTCGCCGGCCAGGAGGCGTAGGTCTGGTTGCCTGCCTCGTCGTAGGCGTAGCGTTCCGTCCAGTTCGCCGCGTGGACCGCTGTTACACGGCCTGTGGCGTCCAGGTCGAAGTGGCGGGTGCCGTTGAGCTGGTCCTGGATGCCGATGATGTTGCCGTCGGCTCGGTAGGTGTAGGTGCGGTGCTGGATCGTGCGGCCGGCGGTGCCGGTCACCGACTGGGTGGTCAGGCGGCCCAGCGGGTCGAAGGTGTGGTCCAGGGTGACCGTGCCGGCGATCTGGCGGGTCAGTTCGCGGCCTGACTCGTCGTAGGTGAAGTCGATCGAGCGGCCCGAGGCCACCATGCCGGTACGACGGCCCGCCGCGTCGTACGACCAGGTGGTGACCGCGCCCGTCGGCGTCGTGCGGCCCGTGCGGCGGCCCAGGGTGTCGTAGGTGTACGTCACCGTGCGGCCGTCGACCGTCTCCGAGCGCAGCCGGCCGAGGTGGTCGCGCAGGAGGGTCAGGGTCGTGCCGTCGGGGCCGGTCGCCTGGGCGAGTTGGTCGGTGAGGTCGTAGGAGTAGGTGGTGGTTCCGTCCGCCGTGTGCTTGCGGAGGACCTGGCCGAGGGCGTCGCGTTCGTACGACGTCGTCCGGCCGAGGGCGTTCCGTCTGCTGACCAGGCGGCCGGCCCCGTCGTAGGCGTATGTGAGTGTGCGGTCGTCGAAGTCCGTCTCCGCGAGCAGGCGGCCCGCCGGGTCGTAGGTGTACTCCCAGGTCAGGCCCTGCGGGTTGGTGACCTTTGTGAGGCGGAGTTCGGCGTCGTGGGTGAACTCGTAGCGGACGCCGTCCGGGCCCGTGCGGGCCGTCAGCAGGTCGAAGTGGGTGTACTCGAAGTGCGAGACACCGCCCAGGGGGTCCGTGTGGGTGGTGCAGTTGCCCTCGCCGTCGTAGGTCCAGGTCTCCGTCGTGCCGTCGGGGGCCGTACGGCGGGTCAGGTGGCCTTCGACCGACCATTCCAGGTGGGTTCTGGCGCCCGTCGGGTCCGTGATCGTGATCGGGCGGCCGTGGGCGTCTCGCTCGTAGGCGGTCACTGCTCCCAGGGGGTCCGTCACGCGCAAGGGCAGGCCCGCGCGGTCGCAGACGACCGTGGTCGTGTGGCCCAGGGGGTCCGTGACCGACATCAGGTGGCCGGACTCGTTGTAGGTGAATCGGGTGGTCCCGCCCGACGGGTCCGTCACCGATGTGCGGTTGCCCCGGTCGTCGTAGGTCTGGCGGATGACCGTGCCGTCGGGATTGACCAGCTTCACCGGCAGGCCGAGCGCGTTGTACTCCGCCCTCGCCTCGCGGCCGTCCGGGCGGACGACCGAGGTGAGGTTGCCCTCGTCGTCGTAGTGGAAGGCCGTCGTGTGGCCGAGCGGGTCGGTGGTGGAGAGGAGGCGGTTGTGGCGGTCGCGGACGTAGTGCGTGGTCGCGCCCAGCGCGTCGGTCTCCGCCACCACCTGCCAGGCCGCGTCGATGAGGTAGCTGCGGGTGTGGCCCGCGCCCGTCGTCGCCGTTGTGGTGCGCAGCCCTGTCGTGGGGTCCGGGTCGGTGTAGGTCAGGCGCAGGGCCATGTGGCCGGCCGAGCCGCCCTCGGCGATGCAGCGGTCCTGGTCGTCGTACGCGTAGGTGTAGCTGCGGTCGTTGGTGTCCGTCCAGGAGGTGACGCGGCCCCGGTCGTCGTAGGTGAAGCGGAGGGGGAGGCCGGAGGAGTTGACGACCTCGGTGAGGTTGCCGTCCGTGTAGCGGAAGCGTTTCAGCTCCTCGCCGGTGGCGGACAGGTGGTACGCCGTGATGCGGCCGGAGTCCGTGGTGATGCGGACGCCCTGGCCGGCGCTGGTGTGGACGGCGAGGGGGGTGCCCTCCGCGTCGTACTCGAAGGTGAGGCGGTTGCCGTTGCGGTCGTCCACCTGTTCCAGGACGGCCAGGCTGTCGCCCCGGTCGGCGAAGTGCCAGGTGCGGAGGGTTTCCGGGTCGGTGAGGGTGTAGCCGCCGGCCACGCGGTCCAGGGGGCGGCGGGGGCCGTGGGCCGGGAGCGTGGGCAGGCCCGGGGCCGGGTGGGGGTAGGAGAGGAGGAGGCCGTCCTCGGTGACGTGGATGACGCCCTCGGCATCTATCTCCAGGCGCTGGTCCAGCGTCGAGGACCAGGAGGGGCCGAACCAGCGGCCCAGGTGGTAGCCCGATTCCACGCGCCGGGTCAGAGTGAGGGGCAGCGCGCCGGGGAGGGCGACGTCCGTCTGCGGCAGGTACATCTTGCCGGTGGCGAGGTCGACGGGGTCGGTGCCTTCGCTGCACCGTGATGCGTCGGGGCGGGAGGGCTCGTACGGGTCCTCGGAGACCTGGTCCCGGGGCGTCTTCGCGTCCGAGTCCTCCGGTTCCTCCGAGCCCTCCGAGTCCTCCGAGTCCTCCGAGTCCTCTGCGCCCTCGGGAGACGCCGGTTCCGGAGCTTCGTCTTCATGCTCGGTGCCCGTGTCGGGCGCGTCTTCGGGGTCTGCTTCGGAGTCTGTGTCCGCTGCGTTCGCGGGTTCCGGGGCGTCATCGCCGTCGGTCTGTTCGGCCTCCGGTTCCGGAGCGTCGGCTTCCTCCGCCTCCGTCGGTACGGGAGCGTCGGCGTCGGTCTGCTCGGCTTCCGGTTCCGGGGCATCGGCTTCCTCTGCCTCCGTCGGTTCGGGAGCGTCCGTGTCGGGCTGTTCGGCCTCCGGCTCTGGAGCCTCGGCTTCCTCTGCCTCCGTCGGTTCGGGAGCGTCGGCGTCGGGTTGCTCGGCTTCCGGTTCCGGGGCGTCGGTCTCCTCCGGTGCGCTGTCGGCTTCCTCCGCGCCTGAGGGTTCCGGAGCTTCGTCCTCGTGCTCGGTGCCGGTGTCGGAGGCGTCTTCGGGGCCGGTTTCGGACTCTGCGTCCGCCGTGTCCGTCGGTTCCGGGGCGTCATCGCCGTCGGTCTGTTCGGCCTCCCGCTCCGGAGCCTCGCCTTCCTCTGCCTCCGTCGGCTCCGGAGCCTCGGTCTCCTCCGGTGCGCTGTCGGCTTCCTCCGCGCCAGAGGGTTCCGGAGCCTCGCCTTCCTCTGCCTCCGTCGGCTTCGGAGCCTCGGCGTCGGTCTGCTCGCCTCCCGGCTCCGAGGCGCCCATCGGCTCCGAGGCGCCCACCGGCTCCGGGGCATCCACCGGCTCCGGAGCGTCAACGGGCTCTGCTGACGGGGCCTCTTGAGGTGTCTCGGGCTGCTCGTGCCGGCGGTCGCTCATGAGCGAAATTCTGGCATTGCCACGTCAAGCCGATGGCCGACCGTCAACTCTCTCTCCTGGTCCGAGCACGCTCAGACCTCCGACCCCGCGCACAGACGCCTGAGGACCACCCCGCACCGCCGCGCGTACGCGTGCTGGAGGGTGCGGGTCGCCGGGCCGCCCGCACGGGCGTACCACTTGGCGCCCTTGCTGAAGGCCGCGATCGTCAGCCAGACCGTGCCGTCGCCGGTGCGTTCGACCAGGAAGGCCTCCTCACCGCATTCGGGGTGGCCTTGGAGGGTGCCGTAGGCCCAGCCCGCGCGGCGGGGTTCCTCGGCGGTCCATATGATGCGGCAGGGGGCTTTGATGAGGCCGGCCAGGGTGACGGTGACGTCGACGCCGGGGGCCGCGCGGTCGGCGGTGGCGTCGATGCCGACGCCCATGGCGCGGTGCATCTCCCAGGTGAGGACCGCCTCGGCGGCCCGGCGGAAGAGCTCGGTGCCCTCGCCGAGGCGGGTGCGGACGAGCATCGGGTGGAAGCCGGGCGGGCAGTGGGTCAGGTCGTCGCGGGTCGCACCGACCGGCTCGTAGGTGAAAGGCGCCGAGGACATGGGTCACAAGGGTAGGGCGGTACCCGGAAGGCTCTTCTTCCGGGTACCGCCCTGGAGCCACTAGCCGATCACTACTTCACGTTGACGCCGGTCCAGGCCGCCGCCACCGCGTTGTACTCGGTGCTGCCGGAGCCGTACAGGTCCGCCGCCGCGCTCAGGGTCGCCGCGCGGGCGTCCGAGTAGTCGGTCGTGGAGGTCATGTACTCGGTCAGCGCCTTGTACCAGATCTGGAGGGCCTTGGCGCGGCCGATGCCGGTGACCGTGGAGCCGTTGTAGGTCGGGGAGTTGTACGACACTCCGTTGACCGTCTTCGCGCCGCTGCCCTCCGACAGCAGGTAGAAGAAGTGGTTCGCGACACCGGACGAGTAGTGGACGTCCAGGTTGCCGACGGAGGAGGACCAGTAGTCCGCCGAACCGCCGTCCTTGCTGGGCTTGTCCATGTAGCGCAGCGGGGTGCCGTCGCCGTTGATGTTGATCTTCTCGCCGATGAGGTAGTCACCGGGGTCCTTGGCGTTGTTGGCGAAGAACTCCACGCCGGTACCGAAGATGTCGGAGGTCGCCTCGTTCAGGCCGCCGGACTCGCCCGAGTAGTCGAGGCCCGCGGTGTTGGAGGTGACGCCGTGGCTCATCTCGTGGCCGGCCACGTCCAGCGAGGTCAGCGGGTCGGCGTTGCCCGAGCCGTCGCCGTACGTCATGCAGAAGCAGCTGTCGTCCCAGAAGGCGTTGACGTAGTTGCTGCCGTAGTGCACACGGGAGTAGGCGCCGACACCGTCGTTCTTGATGCCGCTGCGGCCGAACGTGGACTTGTAGAAGTCCCAGGTCTCCTGCGCGCCGTAGGCGGCGTCGGCGGCCGCGGTCTGGTCGGAGGAGGAGGTGGAGGCGGTGCCGGTGCCGAAGGAGTTGGTCGAGCTGCTGACCAGCGTGCCCTTGCCGGACGTCTTGCGGGCCAGGTTGTACGTCTTGTGGCTGCCGCGCGTGGCGTCGGTCAGGTTGTACGTCCCGCTCGCCTGCGTGGTGGTGAGGCTGACGGTGCCGGAGTACAGGGTCTTGCCGGTGCCGGTGGCGTTCTCGATGCCCTGGTACTCGAAGAGCTTCTTGCCGGTGGCCGCGTCGGTGATGACGTGCAGCTGGTTCGGGGTGCCGTCGTCCTGGAGGCCGCCGACGATCGTCTCGTAGGCGAGGACGGGCTTGCCGGAGCCGGCCCAGATCACCTTGCGGGCGCCGTCCGCGGTGGACTTGGCGGAGCCGAGGGTTCTGGCGGCGGACACCGCCTGCTTCTCGGCCTTCGCGGCGCTGATCTGCGGCGTGAGCGAGGCCACCTTGATGGCCGACTTGTTCGCCTTGGTGATGCCCTTGGTCTTGCCGGACTTGGCGGTGTGCACCACCAGGTCGCCGCCGAGCACGGGCAGGCCCGCGTAGGTGCGCTCGTAGCGCGTGTGGACCGTGCCGTCGACGTCCTTGACGACGTCCTTGACGATCAGCTTCTCCTTGGCGCCGAGGCCTATCTTCCGCGCCGTCTCGGTGGCGCCGGCCTGGGCCTGCTGGATCAGGGAGGCGTGGGCGGCGACGGAGACCGCGGCCGGGGCGCCGGCCAGCGGCTTGGCCGCGGGCTGGGCGGAGGCGGTGGTGGTCACACCGGTGGAGAGCAGGGCTCCGGCGGCGACAGCGGTGGCGATGGCCAGAGTGGTGCGCTTGTGACGCGCGTAGAGGGGGCTCACTCAAAGCTCCTTCTCGTGGGGAGTCCGGTCAGCGTGGGGTCACTGGACCGGCAGTGTGGGGTTGTGAAGTTGCGGTGCTGCTGCGGCGGGTGGAGAGAGAGTGACATCAAGGGCGCGTACATGTCAGGACCCTGAAGTGATGTTGGCTGGAAATCGACGTTCAGATGAATGTTGCGGCCGTGTGAACCGGGTACCGCCCGAGCTGCTCCGTGCCTCGGGCGGCGCCCAGTTACGGGCTCTCCGGGGTGTGCCCTAGGGGAACGTCAGCTTCCAGCCGTTGAGGGTTCCGCTGTCGTAGGTGGCCTGATCCTGCACCCGCAGTTTCCAGGTTCCGTTGGCCGGTTCGGCGGCGGCGTTGACCGTGTAGGTCTCGTTCACGTCGGCCGCCGAGTCCGAGGAGCTGAAGTCCTTCAGCCGGTACGCCGTGCCCGACGGGCCGATCAGGTCGATCACCAGGTCGCCCCGGTAGGTGTGCGTGATGTCGACGCTGACCTGGAGGTTGCCCGGCGCGTTTCCGCTCCTGCCGGAGACGGTGATGGACGACGTGACCGCGGGCCCGTTGTCGGGCACCGCCACCGGCGAGGTGTTCTCGTACGACGTCCCGCCCCCGGTGCCGCCACCGGAGCGCGAGCCGACCCCGACGCCCGCCCAGGCGTCCTGCACCGCCTTGTACTCGGCGCTGGAGGTGCCGTACAGCTCCCCGGCCGCCGCCAGGGTGCCGGTGCGGGCGCCCGCGTAGTTGGTCGTGGAGGTGAACTTGGTGGTGAGCGCCCGATACCAGATCTGAAGCGCCTTGTCCCGGCCTATTCCGGTCACCGGAAGCCCGTCTGCGGTGGGCGAGTTGTAGCTCACGCCGCCGATGACCTTGGCGCCGCTGCCCTCGCTCAGCAGGTAGAAGAAGTGGTTCGCCGGGCCGGAGGAGTAGTGCACGTCGATCCCGCCGATGCCCGAGTACCAGCTGTCCTTGGACGAGCCGTCCTTGCTGGGCTTGTCCATGTAGCGCAGCGGGGTGCCGTTGCCGTTGATGTCGATCTTCTCGCCGATGAGGTAGTCACCGGGGTCCGAGCTGTTGTTGGCGTAGAACTCCACGCCGGTGCCCATGATGTCGCTGGTGGCCTCGTTCAGGCCGCCGGACTCCCCGCTGTAGTTCAGGCCGGCGGTGTTGGAGGTGACGCCGTGGCTCATCTCGTGGCCGGCCACGTCGAGGGCGGTCAGCGGGTGGGTGTTGCCCGAGCCGTCGCCGTAGGTCATGCAGAAGCAGCTGTCGTCCCAGAAGGCGTTGACGTACGCGTTGCCGTAGTGGACGCGGGAGTAGGCGCCGACGCCGTTGTTCTTGATGCCGCTGCGGCCGAACGTGTTCTTGTAGAAGTCCCAGGTGACCGCGGCGCCGTAGTGCGCGTCGGCGCCCGCGGTGGCGGCGTTGGAGGTGCTGCCGTTGCCCCAGGTGTCGCTCGACTGCGAGAACAGCGTGCCGGTGCCGCTGCTGCCGTGGTTCAGGTTGTACGTCTTGTGGCCGCCCCGCGCTCCGTCGGTGAGCGAGTACGACGAACCCGACTGGGTCGTCGTCAGGGTGACCTGCCCGCTGTACTGGGTGTTGCCGATGCCCGTCCGCACGGCCTGGTACTCGAAGAGCCTCCGGCCGCTGGTGGCGTCGGTGATCACGTGCAGCCGGCTCGGGGTGCCGTCGTCCTGGAAGCCGCCGACGACCGTCTCGTACGCGAGCACGGGCTTGCCGCTCGCCGCCCACAGGACCTTGCGGACGCTGTCCGCGGCGGGCTTGTCACCGCCGAGCGCCCTGGCCCGCCGTACGGCCTGCCGCTCGGCGGCCGTACGGGAGACCGTCGGGGTGAGGCCGGCGCCCTTCAGGTCGGCGGGTGAGGCCTTGACGACCTCCATGGTCTTGCCGGCCCTGTTCGTGTCCACGATCAGATCGCCGCCGAGCACCGGCAGGCCCGCGTACGTCCGCTCGTAGCGGGTGTGCAGGGTGCCGTCGGCGTCCTTCACCACGTCCTTGACGACCAGCTTCTCCTGGGCGCCGAGGCCGATCGCGCGGGCCGTCGCGGCCTTCGCGGCGTCCGCGTGCCGGACCAGCTCGGCCCGCTGCGAGGGGCTGAGCCGTACCGCCGCGTGGGCCGGATTCACCTGGCCGGCCCGCGGGTTCGCCGGGGCGGCGCTGGCGGCGCCGGACTGGACGGCGGCGGCGATCAGCGCGGCGACACCGGCGAGTGCGACGGTGGCCGTACGGCGGTGGGAGGTGGGGGAGGTGGTGCGGTGCGGGGTGTGGGAGGTGCGTCCGCGAGAGGCGTTGCTTCTCAACACTGACTCCTTCTGCGTGACCGCGGGTCGCGCGGCCAGGGGAGACCGGACGGTGGGTCGATGCGTCCGGGCAGAGCGGGGCGTTGCGCGGAACCAGGTGCACAGCCGCCGTGCAGAGCGGGTGAAGCTGTGGGGTTGCTGTGAGGCGGCTCGGGAAGAGTGGCAGGGGATCACGGTGGCTGTCAGGACCGCGTCACGAACTTGGCCGGAAATGGTTCGTTGACCGGATGTTCATGTCCGCTATGCGGACCGCTTGCCCGGTGGCCATTTCCGGGCGTCCCCTAGGGTGGGCCCCGGCGCGCGGGGCGTCGGACACGGGGGGCGCGATGAACGGTCGGGGAACACTGGGGCGCGCGGTGCGCGTGGGCCTGCTCGTGGCGGGCGTTCCGGCGCTGCCGTGGGCGGCCCTGTGTCTGGTGGTCGCCGCGGTCGAGTTCCTCCGCGGCGGGGACACCGCGCTCGCCGCCGCCGACCTGCGCGCCGCCGGTCTGCTCGTCGGCGGCACCCTGCTCGTCGGCGCGCTGACCGGACTGGTCCTCGCCGGCGTCCTGACCCTCGTCGCCCGGCTGCTGCGCGGCACCGCGGGCCTGGTCCTCGCGGGCGCGCTGCTCGTCGGGCTGCTCTTCCCCGCCGTACTCCTGCTGCTGGGCGCGGCAAGTGACGGCGGATACGCGGAGATCGCGGTGGCGTTCCTGCTGTGGCCGGTGATGGCCGGGGTGGCCGCCGTCCACAGCCCCGACATCGTGGGCCGCACCCGCGACCGCGCCTGGCTCTGGCGCCCGGGCCCGGCGGCACGGCTGCGCCGGGGCTGACCCGGAGGGCGAGAGAGAGGTCCTAGCCCAGGATGCCCCGGTCGTACGCCACCGCCACCGCGGCCGCGCGGTCGCTGACGCCCAGTTTGGCGTACAGGTGGGTGAGATGGGTCTTCACCGTCGCCTCGCTGATGAACAGCTCGCGGGCGATCTCGCGGTTGGAGGTGCCCCTGGCGACCAGGGCGAGGACCTCGCGCTCGCGGGCCGACAGCGCCTCGTTGCCGGGGGAGCGGGGGGCGCGGACCGCGTGCACCAGCCGGGAGGCGACCGCGGGGGAGAGGACCGTACGGCCCTCGGCGGCGGCCCGCACCGCGGTGCAGAGTTCCTCGCGCGGGGCGTCCTTGAGGAGGTAGCCGGTCGCACCCGCCTCGATCGCCGGAAGGGTGTCGGAGTCGGTGTCGTAGGTGGTGAGGACCAGCACCTTGGCGCGGGCGCCGCGGCGGGTCAGCTCGCGGATGGCGTCCACCCCGGAGCCGCCGGGCATGCGCAGGTCCATCAGGATGACGTCCGGGTCCAGGGCCGCGGTCCGGTCGACCGCCTCCACCCCGTTCGCGGCCTCGCCGAGGACGGTGAAGCCGGGGGTGGACGCGAACATGCCGCGCAGACCGTCCCGGACCACCGGGTGGTCGTCGACGATCAGCAGGGAGATGGAGGGCTCAACGGTCATCGCCCACCAACGGTACGCGAACCGACACCGCCGTGCCGTGCCCCGGTTCGGACTCCACGGTGAGGGCGCCCGCGATGCGTTCCGCGCGGGCCCGCATGCCGGCCAGCCCGAACCCCCCGGCCCTGGTGCGGGCCGGTACGGCGGCCGGATCGAAACCGGTGCCGTCGTCGCGGATGTCGAGGCTCACCTCGTCGCCCATGAAGGACAGGGTGACGCCGACGCGGGACGCGCGCGCGTGCCGGGCCGCGTTGGACAGCGCCTCCTGGGCGACGCGCAGCAGGGTCGCCGCGACCTCGTCGTGCAGCTGCTCGGCGGTGCCGGTGACGGTGAAGTCCGCCCGCACACCGGTGCGTTCGGCCCACTCGCCGACCGTCTTCTCCAGCGCCTCCGGCAGTCCGTCGGCGGCCAGCGCGACCGGCGCGAGATTGTGCACCGAGCGGCGGGCCTCACCGAGGCTGTGCCGGGCGAGGGCGCTGGCGCGGTCCAGATGGGTGCGGGCGGTGGCCAGATCGGGGGCGTTCGCCACGACCTGGAGCTGGGCGATGATGCCGGTCAGGCCCTGGGCGAGGGTGTCGTGGATCTCGGCGGCCAGCCGGCGCCGCTCGTCCGCGACGCCCGCCTCCCGCGCCTGGAGCAGCAGTTGGGCGTGCAGGGCGGCGTTCTCGTCCAGCGCCTGCTGCAACGCGGTGTTGGTGCGTTCCAGTTCGGCGATGGTCTCGGCCTGCACGAGGGCGTGGGTCTGCTCCTGCTCGGCGTACCGGGTGAAGACGCTCACCAGGCCCATGTTGACGGCCAGGACGAGGAAGTAGCCGACCCACAGGACCGGCCCGTGCGGCGGCCAGCCGCCGATCTCGCTGCCCGCCATGGTGACGGCGGTCAGGAAGAGACCGGGCATCACCCAGCGGCGCGGCAGCTCCCGGGCCGCCGTGTAGTAGCCGGTGACGGCGTAGAAGGCGAAGAACGGGTTGGCCCAGGTCAGCACGAAGGCGATGGCCCAGCGCAGCAGATAGAGGCAGACCCCGGTCCGGCTCGGGCCCGGCCGGGTGCGCCGCACCCTGCCCCAGTACAGCTGGAGGGCGACGGCCGCGGGCACGAGGGCGGCGGCGACGACCGTCGCGGACCGGTGCATCCCGGTCAGCCGGGAGGACAGGGCCGCCGCCAGGACACCGGCGGCCAGCAGCATCCAGGGACCCCAGCTGTCGAAGGTCGCCCGGGGCTGCCCGGACGCGCCGCTCCTCGTCCCGCGGCCGCTCTTCGTCGTACCGCCGCCGCTCATGGTCGTCCCCCGCCGCTCGTCATCCCCCCAGTGTCCGGCACGGCCCGCTCACTCCCAGCGGAACCAGCGGGCCGCCGCGGCGGTCAGCAGCACGGTCCAGCCCGCGAGCACCCCCAGGTGGGACCAGCCCGGCCAGGTGCCGGCGGCCGCCTCGCCCAGCGCCCGGGCCGCCGCACCGAACGGGGTCAGCTGCACCACGCGGGCCAGGGTGTGCGGCATCTCCTGCACCGGCAGCCACAGCCCGGCGCAGAACATCATCGGGAAGAACACCGCCGAGCCGATCGCGCTCGCGATCTTCGTGGTGCGGGACAGCGCCGAGACGACCGAGCCGAGGGCGAGCGCGGCGAGCGCCGCGAGGACCAGGGCCAGCAGATAGCCCCCCGGCTGCTCGGGCAGCCGTACGGCGAAGGCCAGCCTGCCGACGGTGAGCGCGAGCAGCGCCGAGGCCAGCGCGACCGTGCCCTGCACGGCCATCTGCGCCGACAGCAGCGCCGACGGCCGTACCGGAGTGAGCCGCATCCGGCGCAGGATGCCCCGCTCCCGGTAGCCGGTCAGGGCCTGCGGCAGCGACTGCACCCCGGACATGATCAGCGCGATCAGTACGGCGATGGGGACGTAGGCGTCGACCGGCCGCAGCCCGCCCAGGGAGGCGTCGGGCCTGCGGAAGGAGGGGATCGAGCCGAGGATCACCAGGAGCAGCGTCGGGAACAGGAAGATCCAGAAGACGGCGCCGGGCTCCCGGCGGAACAGCCGGAACTCGGTGCGCAGAACGGCGGTGTTCATGCCGTGGCCTCCTCGGCCGTGCGGTTGGTCAGGTCCAGGAACGCGTCGTCGAGGGTGGCGTCGACCACGCGCAGCTGACGGGCGGTGATGTGGTGCCGGGCGAGCAGGGTGATGACCGCGTCGACGGTCTCGTCGGTGCCGGAGAGGGTGATCCGGCCGTCCTTGCGCTCGATCGAGGCGAGGGCGGGAAGACCGGCGAGGGCGTGGTCGTCCAGCGGGACGGACGGGGTGAAGCTGATGACGGTCGCGCCGGCCGAACGGCGGATCAGCCCGTCCGGGGTGTCCAGCGCCGCGACCCGCCCCTTGTCGATCACCGCGATCCGGTCGCAGAGCCGCTGCGCCTCCTCCATGAAATGGGTGACGAGCAGCACGGTCACGCCGCTCGCGCGGACGTCCTCGATCAGCTGCCAGGTGTCCCGGCGGGCGCGCGGGTCGAGCCCGGTGGTCAGCTCGTCCAGCACCACGACCCGGGGGTTGCCGATCAGGGCCAGCGCGATGAACAGCCGCTGCTGCTGCCCGCCGGACAGCTTGGCGAACCGGGTGCCGAGCTTCGGGACGAGACCGAGGCGTTCGGCGAGCGGCCGCCAGTCGGCGGGGCGCGGCGAGAACGCGGCGTACAGCTCCAGCGCCTCCCGGACGGTGAGCTTGGGCTGGAGCTCGCTCTGCTGGAGCTGGGCGCCGAGGACCAGGGCGACCCGGTCGTGGTCGGCGACCGGGTCGAGCCCGGCGACCCGGACCCGGCCGGCGTCGGGGACCCGCAGCCCCTCGACGCACTCCACGGTGGTGGTCTTGCCGGCGCCGTTCGGGCCGAGGATCCCGAAGATCTCGCCCTCCTCGACGGCGAAGGAGACGCCGTCGACCACGGCGCGGCCGCCGTAGGACTTGCGCAGACCGGTGACTTCGATGACGGATGGCATGGATCGAGACTCCCGCCCGGGCGGGGTCCGGCACATCGGCCGGCCCGCTCGAAACGGCATCAACCGATCGGTTGATGCGCCGCTACGACCCATCGGTGCGCGGGGGTCCTAGGGCCAAGGGCGGAGGGCGGCCCGGCCAAAACTCGGTGGGCGATGTCAGTGCCGGTCCGTACGCTCGCGGTGATGCCCACGACACGTGCAACCACCGAGGACCGCTCCACCGTCCGCAGCCTGCTGCGGCTGTGGCCGTTCGTCCGCCCCATCGGCTTCCGGCTGTTCGGCGCCGCGCTGGTCGCGGTCACGGCCTCCTGTACGGGGCTGGTGATCCCGCTCGTGCTGAAGTGGATGGTGGACGGCCCCGTCGCCCACCGGGACCCGGCCGGAGTCTGGCTCGGCGCGCTGTACCTGCTGCTGCTCGGCCTGGCCGAGGCGGTCCTGTTCGGGATACGGCGCTGGCTGGTGGCGCGTCCGCTGTCCTACGTCGAGGCGGAGATGCGCGGGCGGCTCTACCGGCACCTCCAGCGGCTCCCGGTGGCCTTCCACGACCGCTGGGCCTCCGGCCAGCTGCTGTCGCGGGCCACCACCGACCTGATGCTGCTGCGTCAGTTCCTCGCGTTCCCGTTGACGTTCCTGCTGGTCAACGGGGTGACCATCGTCGTGGGCGTGGTCATCATGCTGGTGCAGGACTGGGTGCTGGGGCTGGTCGTCCTCGCGCCGGCCCTGCCCGTGATCTGGACCTGCGCGCTCTTCGAGCGGCGGTACGCCGAGGTGGCCCGCCGCGCCCAGGACCAGGTCGGCGATCTGACCACCCTGGTCGAGGAGAGCGTGCTCGGCATCCGCATCGTCAAGGGGTTCGGCCGGCACCGCAGTCAGGCCCGGGCGTTCCGCGCGCTGTCGGGCACGCTGCGCGGCACCGAGCTGCGCAAGGCGCGGCTGCTGGCGGCCATCTGGGGCGTCATCGTGACCCTGCCCGAGCTGGCCATCGGGGCGGCGCTGGTGCTGGGGGCGGTCCGGGTGGCCGACGGCGAGCTGTCGGCGGGGACCCTGGTCGCCTTTCTGAGCACGGCGCTCGCGCTGCGCTGGCCGGTGGACTCCATCGGCTTCCTGCTGGCCATGAGCCAGGAGGCGGCGACGGCCACCGAGCGGTACTTCGAGGTGCTGGACGAGGCGCCGGAGGACACCGCGGCCGGGGACGGCGGCGCCCGCCGGGGCGAGCAGGACGGCGCCCGGCAGGGACTCAGCTTCCAGGGCGTCCAATTCCGCTACCCGGACGCACCCGCCGGCTCCGCGCCCCTCCTCGACCACGTCGACCTGCATGTCCGGCCCGGCGAGTCCATGGCCCTGGTCGGCGCCACCGGCAGCGGCAAGACCACCCTCACCGCGCTGGTGCCGCGGCTGCACGAGATCACCTCCGGCCGGATCACCCTGAACGGCGTCGACATCACCGCGATGCCCCGCGCGGAACTCCGCGCCAAGGTCTCCGTCGCCTTCGAGGAACCCACCCTCTTCTCCGCGAGCGTCGGGGAGAACGTCCTGATGGGCGCGGAGAACGGCGCGGGCGAGGAGGATCTGGACCGCGCCCTCGCCATCGCCCAGGCCGACTTCGCGCACGCCCTCCCGCAGGGCACCGGCACCCGGGTCGGCGAGCAGGGCCTCAGCCTGTCCGGCGGCCAGCGGCAGCGTCTCGCGCTGGCCCGCGCGGTGGTCGGCCGGCCGGAGTTCCTGGTGCTGGACGACCCGCTGTCCGCGCTGGACGTGCACACGGAGGCCGCCGTGGAGGCCGCGCTGCGGCAGGTCCTCGCCGACACCACCGCGCTGATCGTGGCCCACCGCCCGTCCACGGTGCTGCTGGCCGACCGGGTCGCCCTGCTCTCCGGCGGCCGGATCGCGGCCGTGGGCACCCACCAGGAACTGCTGCGCACCAACGCCGAGTACGCGCATCTGATGTCCGGGGAACCGGCCGGAGCACAGGGCGAACGGGAAGAACAGCGCGAACAGGTCGAACGGGAAGAACAGGGAGACCACCGGTGACCAGCACGACCGCCTCCGCCGCCCCCGCCGGCCGTGACGACCACGATGGCGACCGGGGCGACGACCAAGACCACGCCGCCCACGACGCCCGCGCCGACCGGGCGGCCCGGCCCGCCGGCGAGGACCCCTTCGACCGGGACGTCCTGCCCACCCCGCCCGGCGCCACCGCCGCCCTGCTGCGCTCGCTGCTGGCGCCGATGCGCGGCCGGGTCCTGTTCACCACGCTGCTCCTGCTGCTCCAGCAGGCGGCCGTGCAGGCGGGCCCGCTGCTGGTGGCGTACGCCCTCGACACCGCCGTACCGGCGTTCCGGGACCACCGGCACGGGCCGCTGGTCGCGGTGGCCGTCGGCTATCTGCTGTGCGCCCTGCTCTCCGGCGGGCTTCAGTTCTGGTTCATCGAGGCGTCGGCCCGGGTCAGCCAGGACGTGCTGCTCGACCTGCGCGGCCGGATCTTCCGGCACGCGCAGGCGCTGAGCATCGACTTCCACGAGCGGTACACCTCCGGACGGCTTATCTCCCGCTCCACCACCGATGTCGAGTCGCTGCGGGAACTCCTCAACGAGGGTTTGCAGGAGCTGGTGACCGTCGTCCTCTCCTTCGTGTACATCTCCGCGCTGCTGCTCTGGCTGGACCTCGGCCTGGGCGCGGTGGCGGTCGTCTCCTTCGTCCCGCTGTACCTGCTCGTCCGGCTCTATCAGCGGCGGGCCGGGCGGGTGTACCGGGAGCGGTCGACGGCGATCGCCGCGGTGATCGTGAAGTTCGTGGAGACGATGAACGGCATCCGGCCGGTGCGCGCCTTCCGCCGGGAGGCCGCCAACGACGCCGAGTTCACCGCGCTCAACACCCGGCACGAGCGGACGAACGGGGACGCGCTGCTGGAGATGGCCCGCTATGTGGTCGGCTCCCGCCTGGTGGCCAACACGGCGGTCGCGGGGATCGTGCTGTGGGGGGCCTACCGGGTGGCGTCGGACTCGCTGGAACTGGGCGTGCTGGCCGCCGCCGTGCTGTATCTGCGGCGGCTGTACGACCCCATCGACCGGCTCGGCATGTTCCTCAACTCCTACCAGTCGGCGGCGGCCTCCCTGGAGAAGATCGCCGGACTGCTGGCCCAGACGCCGTCCGTGCCGGAGCCGTCGGATCCGCGTGAACTCCCGCCCGGCAAGGGCGACTTCCCGGGCCGTGAGGTCGTCTTCGACGGGGTCTCCTTCGGCTACCGCACCGGCGGCGAGGTGCTGCCCCGCTTCGACCTGACCCTGCCGGCCGGGCAGACCGTCGCGGTCGTCGGCTCCACCGGCGCCGGCAAGTCCACCCTCGCCAAGCTCCTCGCCCGCTTCTACGACCCCTCCGCCGGCCGGGTCCTGCTGGACGGGGTGGACCTGCGCGAGCTGGCCGCGCCGGAGCTGCGGCGCGGGGTGGTGATGGTGACCCAGGAGGCGTTCCTGTTCTCCGGGACGGTCGCGGACAACATCGCCATCGGCCGCCCGGACGCCACCCGGGAGGAGATCGAGCGCGCCGCGAAGGCGATCGGCGCGCACGAGTTCATCAGCGCGCTGCCCGACGGCTACGACACGGACGTCCGCAAGCGCGGCGGCCGTATCTCGGCCGGGCAGCGCCAACTGGTCGCGTTCGCCCGGGCGTTGCTCGCCGACCCGGCCGTGCTGATCCTCGACGAGGCGACCAGCTCCCTGGACATCCCCGGTGAACGGGCCGTCCAGCGGGCGATGTCGACGGTCCTGCGCGGCCGTACGGCCGTGGTCATCGCCCACCGGCTGTCCACGGTGGAGATCGCGGACCGGGTGCTGGTGATGGAGCACGGCCGCATCGTCGAGGACGGCCCCCCGGCCGAACTGATCGCCGGCACCGGCAGGTTCGCCAACCTGCACAGGGCCTGGCGGGACAGTCTGGCGTAGGCCGCCTACGGCACCCCCAGCTCGAACAGGGCGTACCCCGCGTACGAGCCGGAGGCCAGGGCGGCGATGCCGAGCAGGGTGCACAGCACGGGCAGCGACAGCCGGCGCATCGCGGCCGCGAGGGGCAGGAACAGGGGGAAGCAGGGCAGCAGATAGCGGGAGACGTTGGCGAAG
Source organism: Streptomyces sp. NPDC001606 (assembly GCF_053596835.1). Classification (NCBI taxonomy): domain Bacteria; kingdom Bacillati; phylum Actinomycetota; class Actinomycetes; order Kitasatosporales; family Streptomycetaceae; genus Streptomyces; species Streptomyces sp. NPDC001606. The sequence goes on along the minus strand of NZ_JBSFHC010000002.1, from coordinate 327,768 downwards.
ATCTGCTGGCTGCCGAGGACCAGGGCGAGGGTCAGCACGGTGTAGACGACCAGCATGGCCGGGGGGCGCAGGCGCAGCAGCAGGGGGAGCAGGGCGAAGGCGAGCAGGACCACGGCGACGCCGATGACGTCGGAGAAGGGGTAGGAGAACAGATAGCCGCCGAAGTGGCCCACGGGTACGGACGTCAGCACGTCCAGGGTCTGTTTGCCGTAGTCGAACTCGTGCGCCCACGCGCCGGACTGGAGCTTGAAGTACCCGGTCAGGTCGCCCATCCGGTCGCCGACCCAGAGCAGATAGCCGAGCAGTCCCAGCGGGGCCAGGGCCGCCGCCAGCAGCGGGCGCGCCACCCCGTCCTCGCGTCGGCGCAGGGAGAGCAGCGCGGCGACGCCGAGCGCGGCGACCAGCGCGGCGGCGGTCGGCCGGTTGAGGCCGGCCGCGAAGGCGAGCGCCCCGGCGGTGAGCCAGCGGCGCGTCATGACCGCGTAGGCGGTCCAGACGGCCAGGGCCACGTAGAGGGAGTCGGAGTAGACCGCCCACTCCACCCCGGAGCCCGGCCACACCGCCCACAGCCCGGCCGCGGCGAACCCCGCCCGCCGGCCGCCGAAGCGTTCGGCGACGGCGTACACACCGAGCGCGGCGGCGAAGGACGCGAGGACGGAGACCAACAGCCCCGCGCCGTACGAGCCGAGGCCGGTGACCGCGGAGGTCAGCCGCATCAGCGCCGGGTAGAGCGGGAAGAACGCCGCCGAGTTGCCCTCCAGCGTGATCAGGCCGGTGGCGCCCGGGACCGGGACCAGCTTCGGGTCGTAGCCGTGCAGCGCGATCTGCTGGTACCACCAGCCGTCCCAGGTCGCCAGCACGTCCCACACATGGGCGCCGCCGCCGAACCGGGGGTCCTTGGTGCGGTAGTCCCCGGCGGAGGACAACAGATACATGAAGGAGCAGAAACCGGCCAGTTTCAGGCTGCCGTACAGCGCCAGGACCGGGCCGTGCCGGCGGGCGGCACGGCGGAGGCGGCCGGAGCCGGGTGCGGTGTCCACGGGTGGGGCCTCGACGGGGGGCAGGGTCGCGGTCATGCCGCGGGCCGTCCGGTGCGCGGGCGGCGGCGGGCCAGCTCGCGCCGCATCCGTACGATCCCGCGCAGATCGGCCAGCGCGGTGGCGACGATGTCGACGCTGCTGTCCGGGTCGTCCACCCAGTCCACCGGCACCTCGTGGATGCGCAGGCCGGCCCGTTCGGCGTGCACCAGCAGCTCGGTGTCGAAGAACCACTCCCCGTCCCGCACCAGCGGCAGCAGTCGCTCGGCGGCCTCTCGCCGTACCGCCTTGAAACCGCACTGCGCGTCGGAGAAGCCGACGGCGAGCGTGCAGCGCAGCAGGACGTTGTAGCAGCGCGAGATGACCTCCCGCTTGGGGCCGCGCACCACCCGCGCACCGGGTGCCAGCCGGGTGCCGATGGCCAGGTCGGAGTGGCCGGATATCAGCGGGGCCACCAGCGGCAGCAGGGCCGCGAGTCCCGTCGACAGGTCGACGTCCAGGTAGGCCAGCACGGGTGCCCGGGACCCCGTCCAGGCCGCCCGCAGCGCCCGGCCGCGCCCCTTCTCCGGCAGCCGCAGCGAGACCACCTCGGGCAGCTCGTCGGCGAGCCGGGCGGCGATGGCCGGGGTGCCGTCGGTGCTCGCGTTGTCGGCGACGGTGATGCGGAACGGGTAGGGGAAGGTGTCCCGCAGATGCGCGTGCAGCCGCCGGACGTTCGGCTCCAGGTCCTTCTCCTCGTTGAACACCGGTACGGCCACGTCCAGGACGGGCTCCTCGTGGTGGGTGGGCAGCGGTGTGCGCCGGGGGGCCGGTGCCAGGGCCGAGGAACGGCCGGTGCGGAGTTTCATCACGTGTCTTCCCCGTTTGTTGCTGGTGGTCGGGCATGCCGCGGGCATGTGGGCGGCATGCCGGTGACATGCGGTCGGTGGTGCGGGTCGGTGGCAAAGGCCGGTCGGGTCAGCCGGGTGGTCCGGACCGAGCCGAGGAGGTGGCCGAGGAGGTGGCCGGGGGACCGGCCGGGATGGTCGTCGTCGCGGTGACCGGCGGGGCCGTGGCCGGCTCCCGCGCGGTGGCTGAGGCGGTGGCGGTGGCGGTGGCGGACGGAGGCCGCGGGCTCGTGGTCGCCGAACTCCCCGTCGTCGTGGGCGGGTAGGACGCCGAGGCGGTGTCCTCGGGGGGTGCCCCGGCCGTCGTCGGGGGCACCGACGGCGGCGCGGTGGGGGTGGCCGACGGCGTCGCGGGCGAGGTCGGGCTCGGCCCGGGCGTCGCACTGCTCGCGGGCCGGGGCTGCGGGGCGCTGGGCCGGTCGTCGGTGTGGCCGTGCGGCCACAGCAACAGGCCGAGGCCCAGCCCGGCGACGACGACCGCGGAACCGGCGGCCCGGCGCGCCGCCCGCACCCGGCGACGGCTGCGCACACCCGCGCGCAGCCGCTCCCGGTGCCGGGGCTCGAAGGGCGTCGGCTCCTGCGCGGTGCGCATCAGCCGGGTCAGCTGCCGCTCGAAGTGATCCGGGCCGGCGGCGCGGTCCCGGTGGTCGGCGTCGGCCCTGTCCCGCACCCGCTTCAGGTGGTCCAGCTCGTCCATGGGTCCTCCCTCACCCCACCGGCTCGATGACGTCGGCCAGCAGCAGGCGCAGCCTGGCCACTCCGCGTGCGGCATGGGACCGGGCCGTGCCCACCGGGCAGCCCAGGGCCTCGGCCACCTGACGGTCGGGCAGGTCCTGGTAGTAGCGCAGCACCACGGCGGCCCGCTGCCGCGGCGTCAGCTGGGCGAGCGCCGCCTCCAGCCGGGACCGCTCGGCCACGACCGCCGACAGATCGCCGGCCACGGCCTCCTCGGGCAGCTCCGCGACGGGCCGTTCGCCCCACCAGCGCCGCCGGGCGGAGCGGGCCGCGGCCCGCGCCAGCACCGTGCGCACATACGCCTCAGGTGCCTCCTCGGCGACCTTCGGCCACACGAACCACAGCTTGACCAAGGACTCCTGCAACAGGTCCTCGGCCCGGTGCCGGTCCCCTCCGGTGAGCAGACGGGCCAGGTGGAACAGGACCGACCAGCGGGCCGCCACGAATGCGTCGTACTCACCGGCCCGTGCCTGCTCCATCCCCACGATCCCCGCTCTCGCCGGCTGTCTCCACAAGGGGAAAGGCCCTGGACCCCCTCATGCGCTGCATCCGGCGGACGTGATCCGTGTCACGCACAGCCCGCGCACAGCATCAGACGACCCGCAGCAGCAGCGCCGTCCGTGCCTCCACCGTGAGCTCGGTCCCGGCCCGGTGCACCGTGCCCGGCGCCTCGCTCTGCTCCTCCCGGGAGGTGTCCACGAGCACCTCGTAGCCCTCGGCCCAGGGTGGGCCGGGCAGCACGAAGGGGGTGGGGCGGTCGCCCGCGTGCAGCACCGCGAGGAAGCTGTCGTCCACCACCGGCGCGCCCCGCTCGTCCCGGCCCGGGATGTCCCGCCCGGAGAGGTACATGCCGAGCGTGGCCGCAGGCGCGTACCAGTCGCCCTCGGTCATCTCCGCGCCCCGCGCGGTGAACCAGGCCAGGTCGCGCAGCCCGTCCGCGGAGTGCGCGCGGCCGGAGAAGAAGGCGCGGCGGCGCAGCACCGGGTGCCGGTGGCGCAGTCCGATGAGCCGCGAGGTGAGGTCGAACAGCGGCCGCCAGTCCGGGTCGTCCAGCAGGGACCAGTCCAGCCAGCCGATCTCGTTGTCCTGGCAGTAGGCGTTGTTGTTGCCGCCCTGGGTGCGGCCCAGTTCGTCGCCGGCGACCAGCATGGGCACCCCGGTGGACAGCAGCAGCGTGGTGAGCAGGTTGCGCAGCTGGCGGCGGCGCAGTGCCCGCACCCGCTCGTCGTCCGTCTCGCCCTCCGCCCCGCAGTTCCAGGAGCGGTTGTCGTCGGTGCCGTCGCGGTTGTCCTCGCCGTTGGCCTCGTTGTGCTTGCGCTCGTACGACACCAGGTCGCGCAGGGTGAACCCGTCGTGCGCGGTGACGAAGTTGACCGAGGCGTACGGGCGGCGGCCGCCCCACGCGTACAGGTCGCTGGAGCCGGACAGCCGGTAGCCCATCTCGCGCACATCCGGCAGGGCGTGCCGCCAGAAGTCCCGTACGGCGTTGCGGTAGCGGTCGTTCCACTCCGTCCACAGCGGCGGGAACGCACCCACCTGGTAGCCGCCGGAGCCGATGTCCCACGGTTCGGCGATGAGCTTCACCCGGCGCAGCACGGGGTCCTGGGCGATGACCGCGAGGAACGGGGAGAGCATGTCGACGTCGTGCATCGAGCGGGCCAGCGCCGCCGCGAGGTCGAAGCGGAAGCCGTCCACGCCCATCTCGGTCACCCAGTAGCGCAGCGAGTCGGTGATCAGGCGCAGCACCTGGGGCTGGACCACGTGCAGGGTGTTGCCGCAGCCGGTGTAGTCGGCGTAGCGGCGGGCGTCGTCCTGGAGGCGGTAGTAGCCGCGGTTGTCGATGCCCTTGAGGGACAGGGTCGGACCCAGCTCGCCCGCCTCCGCGGTGTGGTTGTAGACCACGTCGAGGATGACCTCGATGCCGGCCGCGTGCAGCGCGCGGACCATCCGCTTGAACTCGCCGACCTGCTGTCCGGTCGTACCGGAGGCCGCGTAGCCGGCGTGCGGGGCGAAATAGCCGATGGAGTTGTAGCCCCAGTAGTTGCGCAGGCCGCGGCTGAGCAGGTGGTCCTCGTGCGCAAACTGGTGCACCGGCAGCAGCTCCACGGCCGTGACGCCCAGCCGCACCAGGTGCTCGATCGCGGCCGGGTGCGCGAGCCCCGCGTAGGTGCCGCGCAGCTGCTCCGGGATGCCCGGGTGCAGCTTGGTGAAGCCGCGCACATGCAGCTCGTAGATCACCGAGTCCGCCCAGGGCGTCTTGGGGCGGCGGTCGTCGGACCAGTCGTCGTCATCGTGGACGACGACGCCCTTCGGGACGTACGGCGCCGAGTCGCGGTCGTCCCGGACGGTGTCCGCCACCTGCTGCTCGGGCCAGTCCCGGACGTGCCCGTAGACCTCGGGCGGGAGGGTGAACTCGCCGTCCACGGCCCGGGCGTACGGGTCGAGGAGCAGCTTGGCCGGGTTCCAGCGGGCGCCGGTCCACGGGTCCCAGCGGCCGTCCACCCGGTAGCCGTACCGCTGCCCGGGCATCACGCCCGGCACGAATCCGTGCCAGATCTCGTGCGTCAGCTCGGTCAGCCGGACCCGGGTCTCCCGTCCCCGTTCGTCGAACAGGCACACCCGGACTGCCTCGGCGCCCGCCGCCCACAGGGCGAAGTTGGTGCCCGCGACCCCGTCCGGACCGACCCGGAACCGCGCCCCGAGCGGGGTCGGCGTGCCCGGCCACACGGCGGGGGCGGGTGGTACGGAGTGCCGGACGACGCCGTTCGCCCCGGCGGCCGCCGGAATCCCGTTCCCGGCCGCCGGTTCTCCGGCCGGTGCCCGCTGCTCGGCTGCGCTCGTCACCTGTCGGCCCCTCTTTCAGTGGCGCGCCAAGGGGCGGCGCGCCCGGCCGCACGGCAGTGCCGGGTGTGCCCGGCCACCGCTACGGCTGCGCCCCGACGGCTCTGCACGGGCGCGGCGGCTCCCCGATGTTGTCGTCCTTCCCTCTTTTCTGCCCAGTGCGTGGGTCGCACTCACGTTTCCCCGGAGCGGGCCCGTCGTTGAGCCCCGCGTGAGGCACGCACAAGGACGCGCACGGCGCGCGGGGGCCGCGCTGGCCGCCGTACTGATGTGGACGGGGCTGCTGGCCGGCTGCTCCGCGGACGGCTCCGGGCCGCTCGGACTGGGCGGCGGGCCCGGCAGACCCCCGGCGCCCGAGGACGTCATCCGCGTCAGCCCCGGCGACGGCAGCGGCGCCGTGCGCCCCGGGCAGCGGCTGCGGGTGCGGGTGCCCGAAGGGCGGCTGGAGAAGGTGACCGTGACGAAGTCCCAGGACGCGCAGGACGCGCCGGTCCCCGGGCACATCAGCGGCGACGGACTGACCTGGCGGCCGGACCAGGACCGGCTCGCGCTCGCCGCCCGGTACACGGTCGACGCGGTCGCGCTGGACTCCGAGGGCCGCCGCTCGGCCCGGCACACCACCTTCACCACCTACGTCCCCGACCAGCGGTTCATCGCCTACGTCACCCCCGAGAACCGCGCCACCGTCGGCACCGGGATGATCGTCTCCCTCTCCTTCAGCCGGGAGATCACCGACCGCGCCGCCGTCGAACGCGCCGTACACGTCACCGCGCGGCCCCCCGTGGAGATCCGCCCGCACTGGTTCGGCAACGGCCGTCTGGACTTCCGCCCCGAGCGCTACTGGAAGCCCGGCACCGAGGTCACCGTCGGCCTCGGCCTCAGGGACGTCGAGGGCGCCAAGGGCGTGTACGGCCTCCAGTCCAAGACGTTCTCCTTCACCGTCGGCCGCAGCCAGGTCTCCCTGGTCGACGCGGAGCGGCACACCATGCAGGTGCGGCGCGACGGCCGGCTGATCGCCACCGTCCCGATCACCGCGGGCGCCCCCAAGAACCCGACGTACAACGGGAAGATGGTGGTGATGGACATGCTGGAGGTCACCCGCATGAACAGCCACACGGTCGGCTTCGGCGGCGAGTACGACATCCCGGACGTCCCGCACGCCATGAAGCTCACCGACTCCGGCACCTTCCTGCACGGCAACTACTGGTCGCCGGACGCCCCGGGCCGGGTCAACGTCAGCCACGGCTGCGTGGGCCTCAGGGACGTCAAGGGCGGCAGCTCGGACACCCCGGCGGGCTGGTTCTTCGACCGCAGCCTCGTCGGCGATGTCGTCGAGGTCGTGCACAGCGAGGACAGGACGGTCGCCCCGGACAACGGCCTCGGCGGGTGGAACATGCCCTGGAAGGAGTGGAAAGCCGGCAGCGCGGTGAAGTAACCAGGTGGGAGGGCGCGTCGGAGGTCACGGTGACAGGTTGAACTTGCGACAGAACGGTGACGTTTATCTGACATCCCGCTCAAATCCCGGCGGTTAACATGCGCACACCAAGATGAGGCGGGGAGCGGGCCCGGGGGGACCGGGGCCCGGCGAGGGGAGAACAACTTGAACGTGCGGCCGATGGCGGGGGCGTCGACGACGGGGCGGCGAGGCCGTAAGGGATGGGGGCTCATAGCCGGCGCGCTGGTGCTGTCGCTCGCCGCGTGCGGCGGCGGCGGTGACTCGGGCTCCGGCAAGGACGGCAAGACCAAGGGCGGCGCCACCCAGCAGGGCGAGCAGCAGTCCACCGCAGCCGTCACCATCACACCCAAGTCCGGCGCCACGGGCGTCGACACCAGCGGCGCCCTGAAGGTCGCCGTGGCCAAGGGCAAGCTGACCGAGGTCACCGTCAAGGACGAGAAGGGCGCCACGGTGGCCGGCACCCTCGCCGGCGACGGAACGTCCTGGACGCCGTCGACCCACCTGGCCGCCGCCACCAAGTACACGGTGCACGCGGTCGCCAAGGACTCCGCGGGCCGCGCGGCCGCCGAGGACTCCACCTTCACCACGCTGACCCCGAGGAACACCTTCCTCGGCTCCTTCACCCCCGAGGACGGCTCCACCGTCGGTGTCGGGATGCCGTTCTCCGTCAACTTCACGCGCGGCATCACCCACCCGGACGCGGTGAAGCAGGCCATCAGGATCAAGACCGAGCCGCCCGTCGACGTCGAGGGCCACTGGTTCGGCAACGACCGCCTGGACTTCCGCCCGGAGAAGTACTGGAAGGCCGGCACCAAGGTCACCGTCGACCTGAACCTCGACGGCGTCGAGGGCCGCGACGGCGTCTACGGCAAGCAGCACCGGACGGTGAAGTTCACCATCGGGCGCAACCAGGTCTCCATCGTGGACGCCAAGAAGCACACGATGAAGATCACCCAGGACGGCAAGGTCATCAAGACCCTCCCGGCCACCACCGGCAAGCCCGGCTACGACACCTGGAACGGCCAGATGGTCATCAGCGAGAAGCTGACGGTGACCCGGATGAACGGCGAGACCGTCGGCTACGGCGGCGAGTACGACATCAAGGACGTCCCGCACGCCATGCGCCTGACCACCTCCGGCACCTTCATCCACGGCAACTACTGGGGCGGCGACGCCTTCGGCAACTACAACGCCAGCCACGGCTGCGTCGGCCTGCGCGACGTGCGCGGCGGCTACGACAGCTCCGTCCCGGCGGCCTGGTTCTTCAACCACTCGATCATCGGCGACGTGGTCGTCGTCCGGCACTCCGACGACCGCACGGTGGACCCGGCCAACGGGCTCAACGGCTGGAACATGTCGTGGGCGGACTGGAAGAAGTGACCCCCTGACGAACGGAAGGGCCCGGTGCTGTGACCTACGGCACCGGGCCCTTCCGCGTTAGTGGCCGTTAACCTGCATCCCATGACCGTCTCTCTCGAAGTCGACGAAGGCGTCGGCACCCTGCGGCTCGACCGGCCCCCGATGAACGCGCTGGACATCGCCACCCAGGACCGGCTGAAGGAGCTGGCCGAAGAGATCACCCGCCGCGACGACGTGCGCGCCGTGGTGATCTACGGCGGTGAGCGGGTGTTCGCGGCCGGCGCGGACATCAAGGAAATGCAGAACATGGACCACACCGCGATGGTCCTGCGCGCCCGCGGCCTCCAGGACTCCTTCACCGCCGTGGCCCGCATCCCCAAGCCGGTCGTCGCCGCCATCACCGGCTACGCCCTCGGCGGCGGCTGCGAACTGGCCTTGTGCGCCGACTACCGGATCGCCGCCGACAACGCCAAGCTCGGCCAGCCCGAGATCCTGCTCGGCCTGATCCCGGGTGCCGGCGGCACCCAGCGGCTGCCTCGGCTGATCGGCCCCTCCAAGGCCAAGGACCTCATCTTCACCGGCCGTCAGGTCAAGGCCGACGAGGCCCTCGCGATCGGCCTGGTCGACCGGGTCGTACCGGCCGCCGAGGTGTACGAGCAGGCGCACGCCTGGGCCGCCCGGCTGGCCAAGGGCCCGGCGCTCGCGCTGCGCGCCGCCAAGGAGTCGGTCGACAGCGGGATCGAGACCGACCTGGAGACCGGGCTCACCGTGGAGCGCAACTGGTTCGCCGGGCTCTTCGCCACCGAGGACCGCGAGCTGGGCATGCGCAGCTTCGTCGAGGAGGGGCCGGGCAAGGCCAAGTTCACCTGAGCGTCGGCCGTGTGAACTCCACGACAACTCACCCTGGGACACTTGCAATTGACGCGTCGTCTCATCCGGGTCCCTCGATGGGGCGGTTTATGGGAACCTTAAGGCGACCTTAAGCCTGTGCCGTCGAGGGAGCCTGACGATTGCCCGGACATGAGCCGTCTTCGCAGGTCAACCAGGCTGTTTCGGGCGTCGTAATGCCTTCGGCATATGACGAACCGCGGGCGCGGGACGGGGGCGCGCGGGGGGCGTATTCCTCCGGAACGGCCCCCAAGGCGGCTGCGGACGGCCATCATGGGGGCATGGCGGGGCTGGAGGGCATCGAACAGCCGCGGGGACACAGCCGTGCGGCCGCGGCACGCTGGTCGCCCGGGGTCGAGGACGAACGGGCGCTCAAGGCGCTCGAACTGTTCGGCAACCCGACGGAGGCGGAGGTACCGCTGCCGTCCCGCCCGGAGTCCGCGGCCACCGCCCGCCGGCTCGCCCAGGTCGTCGTCCTGCGCACCTGGCGGCTGACCCCCAAGCTGACCGAGGACACGGTCTTACTCGTGTCGGAACTCGTCGGCAACGCCGTACGGCACACCGGTGCCCGCGTCTTCGGACTGCGGATGCGCCGCCGCCCCGGCTGGATCCGCGTCGAGGTCCGCGACCCCTCGCGCGGCCTGCCCTGTCTGATGCCGGTTCAGGAGCTGGACGTCAGCGGCCGCGGACTCTTCCTCGTGGACAAACTCTCCGACCGCTGGGGCGTGGATCTGCTGCCGCGCGGCAAGACCACCTGGTTCGAGATGCGGGTCGCCGACCGCTGACCGGGACACCGCCCCCTGTGTGGCCTCCGCTGCGACCCGGCAACATCCCCAATTCGGGCCAATCGGCGATTTTCTTACCTATCGCCCCTTAAATGGTGCGGGTGACCACCACCAACCGACGCGAGGTGCTGCGAGCGGGTGCCGGGCTCGTCGCCGGCGGCGCGCTCGCCGCCGGTTGCGGCTCCGCCCCGGCCGGCCGGCCCCCCGCCTCCCCCTCCGCGTCCACCCCCGTGTCCCCCTCCGCGTCCGCCACCGCCCAGGCGGCCCCCGCCCCGCGCGCCTACCCCGGTCTGCCGGTCCAGATCACCCACGGCCCGCGCACCCGGCCCCAGGTGGCCCTCACCTTCCACGGCCAGGGCGACCCCGACATCGCCCACACCCTGCTCGGCGCGGCCGAGCGCGCCGGTGCCCGGCTCACCGTGCTCGCCGTCGGCACCTGGCTGGACGAACACCCGGGCATCGCCCGGCGGATCCTCGACGGCGGCCACGACCTGGGCAACCACACCCAGCGGCACATCTCCGTCAACGCCATGCCCGAGGCCGACGCCCGCAAGGAGATCACCGACTGCGCGGACCGGCTGAAGCGGCTCACCGGCTCCATCGGCACCTGGTTCAGGCCCTCCCGCTCGCCGACCGCCTCCCCCCTGGTCGCCCGGCTGGCCCGCGCCGCCGGCTATCCGCACGTGCTGTCCTACGACGTCGACTCGCTCGACTACACCCGCCCCGGCGCCGCCGCCATCACCCGCAAGGTGCTCGCCGAGGTACGCGGCGGATCGGTGGTGAGCCTGCACTTCGGGTACCCGGACACGGCCACCGCCCTGCCCGACCTCCTGCACGAACTCGACCGGCGTGGACTGCGCGCGGTCACCACCACGGAGCTGCTGAGCTGATGCGAACCACGAAAGCCGCCCCCCTGCTGGCCGCCGGTGCCGCCCTGACCGCCCTCACCCTGCTGTCCGCGTGCGACAGCGGGACGCGCCACGCGAACGAGCCCGCCGCCACCAGGGCGCCCGTCCAGCGGCAGGCGGACAAGCGGCTGGTGAACGTGTTGCCCGGGATGCCGCCCGTCCAGGACCCGGCCGACCTCTACGCCGCCGACCGGCCGAACCGGCTCTCCCCGGTGGTCAAGGACTTCCCGTCCCGGGTGTACGTCCCCAACACCAACTCGGACACCGTCACCGTCATCGACCCCAAGAGCTACAAGGTCCTGGAGACGATCCCGGTGGGCCGCCAGCCCCAGCATGTCGTGCCGTCCTGGGACCTGAAGACCCTGTGGGTCAACAACGACCTCGGCAACAGCCTCACCCCCATCGACCCCAGGACCGGCAGGGCCGGCAAGCCGGTCGCCGTGCACGACCCGTACAACCTGTACTTCACGCCCGACGGCAAGTACGCCGTCGTCATGGCCTCCAAGGACCGCCAGCTGGTCTTCCGCGATGCGCACACCATGAAGGTGGTCAAGGCGGTCCCGGTGACCTGCGGGGGCGTCAACCACGCCGACTTCTCCATCGACGGCCGCTACTTCATCGTGTCCTGCGAGTTCAGCGGTGAGATCCTCAAGGTGGACACCGCGGGGATGAAGGTCGTCCGCCAGGAGAAGGTGCCGTTCCCCGGGGCCATGCCGCAGGACGTCAAGGTCTCGCCCGACGGCAAGCTGTTCTACATCGCCGACATGAAGGCCGACGGCCTGTGGATCCTGGACGGGGACAAGTTCACCCAGCCGCGCTTCCTCTACACCGGCAAGGGTGCCCACGGGCTGTACGTCAGCCGGGACTCCCGCGAGATGTACATCTCCAACCGCGGCGAGGGCACCATCTCGGTCTTCGACTTCACCCGCAACCGCCTCACCAAGAAGTGGCACCTGCCGGGCGGCGGCAGCCCCGACATGGGCGGGGTCTCCGCCGACGGAACGGTCCTCTGGCTCTCCGGCCGCTACAACTCCGAGGTGTACGCCATCGACACCCGCACCGGGAAGCAGCTGGCCCGGATCAGGGTCGGCAGCGGCCCGCACGGCCTGGCCGTCTACCCCCAGCCGGGCCGCTACTCGCTGGGTCACACGGGCGTCTTCCGCTGACCGCCGGTCCGGCCGAGCAGCGCCTCGCAGCCGACCGGACGGTAACCGGCCGCCTGGAACGCCCGCAGACTGCGGGCGTTCCCCGCCGCCACCTGCCCCCACACCGGCTCCCCGGCCAGCTGCCGGGCCGCCCGCACCAGCGCCCGCCCCAGGCCCCGGTGGTGCGCGTCCTCGGCCACCTCCACGGCGACCTCCATCCGCCCGGCCACCCCGCGCCCCAGCACCAGCAGGCCGCCGTCCACCGTCCACACCCGCACGTCGTCGCGGTGCCTTCGGGCCCGTAGCGCGCGCGGGTGATCCGGGTCGCGGACCTCGGTCAGCGGCAGCGACGGCGTCCCGGGCAGCGGTGATCCCACCGAGAGGACGTCGACGGTCCCCGTCGTACGGCCCGTGCGGTCCATGAGAGCGGTCAGGAAGCGCGGGTGCAGCGGCGCCGACAGCGGATCGGACTCCGCCGCCACCGCCCGCAGCGTCTCCCGCACCCACCCCGGGTCCTCGTCGGTGAACACGACCGAGTGCGCCGTGAAGGACACCACCCCCGCGTCCCGATCCGACGGCTGCGCCACGATGCGGGTACGGCCGTCCGCCGGAGGGAAGCAGCCGTCCGCGGCCGCGGCCAGAATGTCCCGCAACGTCTCCATCGCCCGCCCCTTGAGTCTCCACCCGCTGGAAGGCCCAGACTCGCAGTCATGAGCGAAGACGATCAAGGGTGAGCAGGAGCCGCTGGGTGGTCGCGGCACTGAAGGCCTGGCCGGGCCGTTAATCTGACCAGCGTCAGTACGCCAGCACGGCATGAGAAACACGACCAAAAGGGGCGGATCGGTGGCGGACATCGAGGAAGCACGCAAGCAGTTCGAGCGGATCGACGCGAACGGTGACGGGTTCATCACCGCCGCCGAGTTCAAGCACGCGCTGGCGGTGGAGGGCGACTGGAACGTCACCGAGACCGTCGCGCAGGCCATCATCAACCAGCGCGACCTCAACGGCGACAAGGTTCTGTCGTTCGACGAGTTCTGGGCCTACCTGAACAAGTAGGAGTCGCAGCCGCCGTGCCGATGGGGCCCACCCCCTCAAGGGGAGGGCCCCTTCGGCATGCCTGTCCCGGGAGCGGACTGTTCACCCGATCGCCGCACTGGCGGAATAGTGCCGGGGTCCCGCCGGTTGTCGAGCATGACGGAAGCATGCACATGCATGAAATGACCTCGGAGGGTCTGTCATGAAGATCGGCATCATCGGCGCGGGCAACATCGGCGGCAACCTCACCCGGCGGCTCACCGCCCTCGGCCACGAGGTCTCCGTGGCCAACTCGCGCGGCCCGGAGACACTGCGGGAACTGGCCGAGGAGACCGGTGCCCGGGCCGTCCACGCCACGGAGGCGGCCAAGGGCGCCGAGGTGGTGGTCGTCACCGTCCCGCTGAAGGCCGTACCCGACCTACCCGCCGGCCTGCTCGACGGCGCGGCCGAGGGCGCAGCGGTGATCGACACCGGCAACTACTACCCGCAGCAGCGCGACGGCCGGATCGCCGCCATCGAGGACGACGGCCTGACCGAGAGCCGCTGGACCGAGCAGCACCTCGGCCACCCCGTGATCAAGGCCTTCAACGGCACCTACGCCCAGGACATCCTGGACCGGCACCGCCCCGCCGGCGACCCCGAGCGCATCGCCCTCCCGGTCGCCGGTGACGACCAGGCGGCCAAGGCGAAGGTGCGGGCGCTGATCGACGAACTCGGCTTCGACACGGTCGACGCGGGTGGCATCGACGACTCCTGGCGCCAGCAGCCCGGCACCCCGGTCTACGGCCTGCGGGCGGGCGAGGCGGAGGTGCGCAAGGCCCTCGCCGACGCGAGCCCGGAGCGCCCCGCGGACTTCCGCGGCTGACCGAAGGGCGGCCTCCGGCACGGCCGGCCGCCCGGTGCTCAGGGCGTGGCCCACTCCTTCAGCGCCGCCTTGCTGGCGAAGGCGGCCACGTTCTTGTCGTGGGGCTCGCTGGTGTACTGGTGGAAGCGCCAGTGGGCCCTGATCCGGGGATGGCCCGCGCGCACATAGTCCGCGATCCACAGACCGTCTCCCGCGTAGGAGGTGGTGTCGACCGTCAGCCAGTAGTCGCGGTTGGTGTAGAGCAGGACCCGGTTGTGCGGCCGCAACTGCTTCACCTTCCGGATGAAGGCGTCCTTCTCGGCGTTGCTGGCATGGGTGCCGTCGCCCGTGGCCTCCCAGTCCACGGCGAGCAGGTCGCCGGGGCGGTCGGGGGCGTGCCGGAGGAAGTACTCGGCCTGGTCGGCGACATGGCCCGGCCACAGGAAGTGGTAGAACCCGACGACCAGTCCGGCGTCGCGGCCCCTCTTGGTCTGGGCGGTCAGCCGGGAGTTGACGTACGAACGGCCCTCCGTCGCCTTGATGAAGACGAAGGAGAGGCCGTCCGTGTCGTAGGCGGAGGACTGGTAGGCGCTTACGTCGATGCCGTGCAGCATGCCTGGTTTGTGCCCCCTGGACCGCCTTCCGGAACCTCAGCTTCGGGTGGTCACCGAACCGAGTACCGCGGCCGGTTCGGCCGACCAGTCGGCGGTGATGAGACTCGCGTGGTCCCGCGCGAGCAGGGCCAGCCGGGCGGCGACCTCGGCCTCGGTCGGGTCGGTGGAGGAGATCGCCGGGGACACGCCGGAGGCGTCCGTCATGATCAGGATGTAGTGGTTCGCCGAGTAGAACGCGGTGTCGTAGCCGTTGTTCACATAGGTGGCCGCGTCACCGTCGAAGAACACGAACCAGGGCCGGATGGAGGCGTCGTAACGGCTGGTGCGCGGGTCGCCGTTCGCCGCGCCGAGCACCGCGGGGAAGGCCTCGGCCGCGCCGATCCGCCCGGCCGCGTACAGGTCGCGCAGATGGTCGCCGTACTCCTCGTCGGTCCAGTAGGAGTCGAAGGGGTTGTTCATCTCGACGGTGCCGGGGATGACCTCGAAGAGGAACTTGCCCCGGAGGGCGTCACGGGCGGGCCAGGCGTTCGCCCGGGCCGCCGCGTCCAGCGTGCTGTACGTCCCGCCGAGCAGGTCGGACGGCTTGTAGACACTGCTGCCGAGCTTCTGGGCGATCAGCGTGTCGAACGCGTCCGGACCGAGCCCGATGGTGTTGTTGAAGCCCGCCTTCATCTCGATCTTGAAGACGATCGGCGGGTGGTCGGGGTGCAGCTGGTTCCAGGCCGCGATGTTGTCCAGGCAGCTGCCGAAGTCCTGGTTGCGGTCGGTGCTGTACAGCTCGCCGGGCGTCTTCGCGGCCTCGCAGTTGTTGTCGTCGCCCCACGGGTTGCTGTGGCTGACCCGCCAGCGCTTGTGCACGCTGTCCGCGTAGACGTCGATCTCCAGCAGCGAGGCTCCCGAGTCCAACGCCTGGGCGAAGTAGGTGTACTTGGCCTTGTCGTACGCGTTGTGCGTACCGATCGCCGTCGTCTCGGAGAACCTCGGCGTCGCCGCGTGGGCGTTGCCGGGCCCCATGACGAGCAGCGCCGCCGCCCCCGCCAGGGCCGCCAGCCGTCTCAGTGCGCGCATGCTCCAACTTCCTCTCACCGACGCCGAGTTGGCGGCAGCGTAGGGGCAGGCGGTTACCGAGCGGTAGCCCCTGGGGGAACATCGGTCTCCGTTCGGGCCGGCCGCGCGCCCGCGCCCCGCCGCGCGGCCGCCTCGATACGATGGCGACGACGGCGAGTTGGGGGGAGTGCTGGGTGGAACCGCTGACGTCGATGGTGATCTCGGCTGTCGGAACGGTCGCGTCGAGCGCGCTCTCCGGAGCCGGCGGCGAGGCGGGCAGACGGGTCTCCGAACGGCTCTACGGACTGCTGAGCCGGACCCGCGCCGAGGACGGTCCGGCGGCCACCGGCGCCCCCGGCCGGTCCCCGCGGCTGCCCCGCACCGAGCGGGAGCGCGACGAGGCCGCCGCCCGGCTGCTGGAAGCCGCCCGCACCTCCCCGGAGTTCGCCCACGAGGTGGAACGGTGGGCCCGTGAGTCCGCGTGGCTGGCACCGGGCACCGCGCCCACCGTGCCGCACGGCGCCGCCCGCCCGCAGATGCTGCCGCCGGCGACATCGGTGTTCACCGACCGCCGCGAGGTGCTCGACTGGCTCACCGCCCTGCTGGACGAGGCGGACCGCGGCCCCGGCGCACCGGCGATCGCCGTGCTCACCGGCCCCGGCGGCATCGGCAAGACCGCCGCCGCGGTCCAGTGCGCCTTCCGGCTGGCGGACCGGTTTCCCGACGGCTGCCTGTACGCCGACCTGAACGGTGCGTCGGCCGGTACGGCCCTGCCGCCCTCCGATGTACTGGCGCGGTTCCTGGAGCGGCTCGGGGTGCCCTCCGGCCTGGTGCCCGGCGACCCGGTCCGGCAGGCGGACCTGTACCGCGACCGCACGGCCGGCCGGCGGCTCATCGTCGTCCTGGACAACGCCCACGGTGACGCCCAGGTCCTGCCGCTGCTCCCCGCCTCACCGCACAGCCTCGTCCTGGTCACGAGCCGGCACCGCCCGGACCGCCTCGTGTCCGCGCACGGCGCCCGGCCGTACGCCCTGGGGCCGCTGTCGACCGAGGACTCCGTCACGCTGATCAGACGCGTCGTCGGAGGCGACCGCCCGCCCGCGCCGGACGCGATCGTGCGGGCCGTCGCCGAGGGAACCGGCGGGATCCCCCTCGCCGTGTGCACCACCGGTGCCGGACTGGCCGTACGGGAACACCTCACCTGGGAGCGCGTCGCCCAGCAGCTCTCCCACCGCGTCCACGGCCACGACCAGGAAGGCGCCGCCATGCCCGCCCCCGGTCCCGATGCCCCGGCCGACCCCGTCCGGCACGCCCAGGACGTCTCCTACGCCGAACTGACCCCGGCCTGCGCCACCCTCTACCGCGCGATCGCGGTCGGGGCCTGGCCGACCGTGACCGTGCGGTGCGCCGCGGATGCCGCCGGCGTCGGCGCGGAGGAGGCGCGGGCGCTGCTGGAGCAGCTGGCCCGGGTGCATCTGCTGGAAGAGGTGGAGGAGGAGCGCTACCGCTTCCACGATCTGACCCGGGCCCACGCCCGTGACCTCGCGCTCACCGAGGACGGCCCCGACCGGATGGCCGCCGCGGTCCGCCGGGTGGCGGTCGGACAGCTGCGGTTCGCCGCGGCCGCGGACTTCCGGGTGCTGCCCGGGCGATGGCGGCTCGGCCGCGCCTACCAGGGCCTCGCCCTCCCGGCCGGCCGCGACCGGGAGGACGGCCGGCGCGCGCTCGCGGAACTGCGCCGGGAGCGGGAGAACCTCGCGGCCGTCGTCCGGGCCGCCGAACGCAACGGCCACGACGACCTCGTCTGGCAGCTGTGCGAGGCCATGTGGGGCCTGCACCTCATGCTCGGCTTCCACGCCCAGTGGATCGACACCCACCGGCTCGGCCTCGAGGCCGCCCGGCGCGTCGCGGCCGAGTTCGGCGATCCGCGCGCCGTGGGCCGGATGGCCGTGCAACTGGCCTTCGGCCACATGGGCGCCGGCCAGGCCGACGCCGCCGAGCGGGCCATCGAGGAAGCCCGGGCCGCGGACCGGGCCTGCGGCCACCACCGCGGGGAGGCGACCGCCGTCGAGGCACTGGGGCTGCTGCGGCTCAGGCAGTGGGAGTGGGCGGCGGCCCAGCGGTGCTTCGAGGAGGCCCAGCGGATCCTCGCCCGGATCGGCCCGGGCGAGGACGGTCAGGCGGACGTGCCCCGCGCCACCGCCCTGCTGGAGCACCACCTCGGCCGCGCCCAGAGCAAGCAGGGCCGGCACACCGCCGCCGTCGCCCGGCTCAACGGCGCCCTCGTCCGGTTCCGCGAGCTGCCCGGCGGCGACCCCTACAACGAGGGCCGGGTCTATATGAGCCTGGGCGAGGCCCATCTGGACGCGGGAGACGCGGACCTCGCCCGGGTGTGCCTGGACGAAGCCGTCACGCGGATGACCGAGGCGGGCGCGGGCCTGCAACTCGCCGGTGCCGTCGAGGCCAGGGCCGACTGCCACCGCCGCTCCGGCCGCCCGGCCCAGGAGGCGGCGGACCTGCGCACCGCCGAGGCGTGCCTGGCGGAACACGGCGACGACGCCGGCCTCGTGCGGGTCCGGGCCCGACTGGCGGAACTGGACGCGTGAGGCGCCGGTTCAGGGCCGGGCCGCGGGGAGCGGCTCGACGGTGACGCGGTGGGCCGTGTCGCCGGTGCGCACGGTGAGTCCGGGGGCGGCGGACGCCACCGGCCGGCCGTTCGCCACCCAGGTGTAGAGGGCGGAGGCGTAGACGGCGGGATCGCACAGGTCGGGCCGTCCGTCGGGGCCCGCGGCGGCGGACAGCCGCAGCAGCTCGCCCGCACGGGTGCCCACGACACAGCGGTCGGGGCCGTCGACATAGGCCGCAACTCCGCAGTACGGGTAGCGGTCCAGTGCCTCCGCCACCCAGGCGGCCGGCGGCCCGAGCACCGGGTCGTCCGCGGCCGCGCGGCGTACGACGACATCGGCGAGGGCCGCCCGGCCGGGCTCCCGGGTCTCCTCGTCGACCACCGTGTGCGCGAGGTCGAACCGCGCCGCCACGGCCTCCGACGGGCCGGGCCCGTCCTCGGCGATCGGGTACCGGACCAGCGTCACCTCCGGCGTGTCGGGGCCGGCCGTCCGGGCCAGGACCCGGACCGGCGCGGTGACCCGGCCGGGGGTGTACGGCGGCAGCGGCAGCGGCTGAAGCAGGGCCGGGCGTCCCTCGGGTTCCGGGAGGTCCATGAGGTCGTAGAACATCCGGCGCAACAGGGCGGCCGACTCGCCCGGCGCGGAACTGGTCTGCTCCGCCAGCTCCTTGTACCGGCCGGGGTCGTGCGTGTCGATCGCCCGGTCGATCTGGTCGCGCAGACTGCCCCGCCGCACCAGCCGGGGAGCCGTGCGGCCGAGGGCGGCCACCGGGGAGTCCGGGTCGAGGTCCGCCTGCGGGAACGCCCCCAGCAGCACCGGGACGCCGATGGACGCCGCGTAGTAGGTGACGCTCGAATGGTCGCCCAGCACGCAGTCGGCGGCGATCAGCGCCTGCCGCCAGCCGTCCAGCGGCGAGATGGCGTCCAGGCCGGCCCGCCGTGCGGTGTCCAGCCAGGCGCGGACCTGTCCGGGGCCGTGGCCGTACCAGATGTTCGGATGCAGGACGGCCGTGGTGCGGTACTCGTCGGCCGGCAGCTCCGCCGCCAGCCGGGACAGCAGCCAGGGCAGCAGATCATCCGCGCCCGGCGTGCCGGTGCCGTCCGTCGCGGGGCCGCCGAAGAGGGAGCGCGGTGCCCAGGTCGAGCTGACGACGATCAGCCGCCGGTCCTTCGCCACCCCGAGCGCCCGGCGGAACCGGTCCCGCTGGGGGAGTGCGGCGAGGATGCGGTCGTAGCAGGGGTCCCCGGCGAGCACCGCGGTGGGCGCCGCCTGCGGACACGCGGCACGCAGCCGCTCCAGCTGTTCGGGGTGGGAGAGGACCGTGGCCGAGGCGAGCGGCCGGCCGTCGTGAAGCAGCCAGTCCGGCGAGAGGCCGAACACGGGCGCCTGCGGCCGGTGTCCGCCGTCCGGTGTCGCCAGCCTCTTGTTGTAGCCAACCCCGTGCGACAGGACCGCCAACTTGCCCTGGATCAGGCCCAGTTCACCGCCGTAGCTGGCGGAGACCGCCAGGTCGAACCGGGTGGCCAGGGCCTGTTCCCAGGGCAGCACCGGGAGCCCCGCCCGGGCCAGCAGCTCGGGCACCCCGGCCAGGAACGGGGAGGAGCCGGTGCAGGTGGCGAACATCTGCACCCGGAGGTCGCCGTCGAACAGCGGGAGGACGTCCAGCAGACGCGTCGCGGACGTCACGTTGTGCACGACGAACAGGACCCGACGGCAGCGGACCCGGGTGACCCAGCGCTCGGCGTCCGCGCCCACGGGCACCCGCAGCCATCCCGCCCCGCCCGTCACTCCGGCCCCCCGCCGTCCCGGTGCCCCCGTCGTCTCAGCACTCGATGATATTGACCGCCAGCCCGCCGCGCGCCGTCTCCTTGTACTTCACCGACATGTCCGCGCCCGTGTCCTTCATGGTCTTGATGACCTTGTCCAGGGACACCTTGTGGGAGCCGTCGCCGCGCATCGCCATCTTCGCGGCCGTGACCGCCTTCACCGCGGCCATGCCGTTGCGCTCGATGCACGGGATCTGGACCAGACCGCCGACCGGGTCGCAGGTCAGGCCCAGGTTGTGTTCCATGCCGATCTCGGCCGCGTTCTCCACCTGCTCCGGGGAGCCACCGAGCACCTCGGCGAGCGCGCCGGCCGCCATGGAGCAGGCGGAGCCGACCTCGCCCTGGCAGCCGACCTCGGCCCCGGAGATGGAGGCGTTCTCCTTGAAGAGCATGCCGATCGCGCCCGCGGCGAGCAGGAAGCGGACCACGCCGTCCTCGTCGGCGCCGGGCACGAAGTCCATGTAGTAGTGCAGGACCGCCGGGATGATCCCGGCCGCGCCGTTGGTGGGGGCGGTGACCACCCGGCCGCCGGCCGCGTTCTCCTCGTTCACGGCCATCGCGTAGAGCGTGAGCCACTCCATCGCGTGCGCCAGCGGGTCGCCCTCGGCGCGCAGCTGGCGGGCCGAGACGGCGGCGCGGCGGCGGACCTTCAGCCCGCCGGGCAGGATGCCCTCGCGGCTCATGCCGCGCTGCACGCACGCGCGCATCACCCGCCAGATCTCCAGCAGGCCCGCGCGGATCTCCTCCTCGGTGCGCCAGGCCCGCTCGTTCTCCAGCATCAGCGAGGAGATCGACAGGCCGGTCTCCTTGGTGAGGCGGAGCAGCTCGTCGCCCGTGCGGAAGGGGTACTTCAGGACCGTGTCGTCCAGCTTGATCCGGTCCGCGCCGACCGCGTCCTCGTCGACCACGAAGCCGCCGCCGACCGAGTAGTACGTCTTGGTCAGCAGCTCCGCGCCGGAGGCGTCGTACGCCCACAGCGTCATGCCGTTGGCGTGGTACGGCAGCGCCTTGCGCCGGTGCAGCACGAGGTCCTGGTCGAAGTCGAAGGCGATCTCGTGCTCGCCCAGGAGCCGGATCCGGCCCTCGGCCTTGATCGCGTCCACGCGCGCGTCGGCCGTCTCCACGTCCACCGTGCGCGGCGAGTCGCCGGCCAGTCCGAGCAGGACGGCCTTCGGGGTGCCGTGGCCGTGCCCGGTCGCGCCCAGGGAGCCGTACAGCTCGGTCCGGAGGGTCGCGGTCTGTTCCAGCAGCCCTTCGTTGCGCAGCCGGCGGGCGAACATCCGCGCCGCGCGCATCGGGCCGACCGTGTGGGAGCTGGACGGGCCGATGCCGATCGAGAACAGGTCGAAGACCGAGATGGCCACGGTCACTCCTCAAAAAGCAGGGGGTGGCGGGGCCCCGGGATCGCCGGGTGCCCCACCGGGGACTTGCCTGGCCGGGTCCGTGGGTCCGGACCCGGGTACTGCGGGGGCCTGAGCTACTTGTTCAGACCCGGGTACAGCGGGTGCTTGTCGGCGAGCGCCTTCACGCGCGCCTTGAGGGCCTCGGCGTCGTAGGACGGCTTCAGCGCCTCGGCGATCACATCGGCGACCTCGGCGAAGTCCTCGGCCGTGAAGCCGCGGGTCGCCAGGGCCGGCGTGCCGATCCGCAGACCCGACGTGACCATCGGGGGACGCGGGTCGTTCGGGACGGCGTTGCGGTTGACCGTGATGCCGACCTCGTGCAGCCGGTCCTCGGCCTGCTGGCCGTCCAGCTCGGACTCGCGCAGGTCGACCAGGATCAGGTGCACGTCCGTGCCGCCCGACAGGACGTTCACCCCGGCCTCGCGGGCGTCCGCGGCCGTCAGGCGCTCGGCGAGGATGCGCGCACCCTCCACCGTACGCTGCTGGCGCTCCTTGAACTCCGCCGAGGCGGCGACCTTGAAGGAGACCGCCTTCGCCGCGATCACATGCTCCAGGGGACCGCCCTGGAAGCCCGGGAAGACGGAGGAGTTCAGCTTCTTCGCGAACTCCTTCTTCGCGAGGATGATGCCGCCGCGCGGGCCGCCCAGCGTCTTGTGGGTGGTCGAGGTGACGACGTCGGCGTGCTCCACCGGGTTCGGGTGCAGACCGGCCGCGACCAGGCCCGCGAAGTGGGCCATGTCGACCCACAGGTACGCCTCGACCTCGTCGGCGATCCGCCGGAACTCGGCGAAGTCCAGCCGGCGCGGGTACGCCGACCAGCCCGCGATGATCACCTTCGGGCGGTGCTCCTTGGCGAGCCGCTCGACCTCGGCCATGTCGACCAGGCCGGTCTCGGCGTCCACGTGGTAGGCGACCACGTTGAACTGCTTGCCGGAGAAGTTCAGGCGCATGCCGTGGGTCAGATGGCCGCCGTGCGCCAGGTCCAGGCCGAGGATGGTGTCCCCGGGCTGGGCGAGGGCGAACAGGGCCGCCTGGTTCGCGGAGGCGCCGGAGTGGGGCTGCACATTGGCGTACTCGGCGCCGAACAGCTCCTTGAGCCGGTCGATGGCGATCTGCTCGGCGACGTCGACGTGCTCGCAGCCGCCGTAGTAGCGCCGGCCCGGGTAGCCCTCGGCGTACTTGTTGGTCAGCACCGAGCCCTGCGCCTCCATCACCGCGAGCGGCGCGAAGTTCTCGGAGGCGATCATCTCCAGCGTGGACTGCTGGCGGCTCAGCTCGGCGTCGACCGCGGCGGCGATCTCCGGGTCCAGCTCGTGCAGGGACGTGTTCAGGACGGTCATCGGGGTACGACTCCTCAGCCGGCGGTGAAGGCGGTGTACTCGTCGGCGCTCATGAGGTCCTCGGGCTCGTCCGTCACGCGCACCTTGAACAGCCAGCCGCCCTCGAAGGGAGCGGAGTTCACCAGCGACGGGTCGTCCACGACGTCCTGGTTGACCGCGGTGACCTCACCGGTGACCGGGGCGTACAGGTCGGAGACCGACTTGGTCGACTCCAGCTCGCCGCAGGACTCGCCCGCGGTCACGGTGTCACCGACGTCCGGGAGCTGGACGAAGACCACGTCGCCGAGCGCGTTGGCCGCGTGCTCGGTGATGCCGACCGTCGAGACGCCGTCCTCGGCGTCCGACAGCCACTCGTGCTCCTTGCTGTAGCGAAGCTGCTCGGGGTTGCTCATGGCCTGAATTCTCCTGTACGTGCGGGAGTGCTGATGAAGGGGGGACTGCCGGAACTGGTGCCGGGCAGGGAAATGTGCGCAGGGTCACGTCACGGGGACGTGCCGAGGCCCAGTGTCTACTTCTGCCGCTTGTAGAAGGGCAGAGCCACGACCTCGTACGGCTCGTGGGTGCCCCGGATGTCCACGCCGACGCCCGGGGTGCCCGGCGCCGCGTGCGCAGCGTCGACGTAGGCCATGGCGATCGGCTTGCCGAGGGTGGGGGAGGGGGCGCCGGAGGTGACCTCGCCGATCACCTCGCCGCCGGAGACGACGGCGTATCCGGCACGCGGCACCCGGCGGCCCTCGGCGACCAGGCCGACGAGCACCCGGGGCGGGTTCTGCTCGGCGCGGGCGGCGGCCTCGGTGAGCGCCTCGCGCCCGACGAAGTCGCCCTCCTTCTCGAACTTCACCACCCGGCCGAGCCCGGCGTCGAAGGGGGTGAGGGCGGTGGTCAGCTCGTGCCCGTACAGCGGCATGCCCGCCTCCAGGCGCAGCGTGTCCCGGCAGGACAGACCGCACGGCACCAGGCCGGCGCCCTCGCCCGCCTTGGTCAGCGCCTGCCACAGCTCGACGGCGTGCTCCGGCTTCACGAACAGCTCGAAGCCGTCCTCGCCGGTGTAGCCGGTGCGGGCGATCAGGGCGGGGACGCCGGCGACGGTGCCGGGCAGACCGGCGTAGTACTTCAGGCCGTCGAGGTCGGCGTCGGTCAGCGACTTCAGGATGCCGGGGGACTCCGGGCCCTGGACGGCGATCAGCGCGTAGGCGTCCCGGTCGTCGCGCACCTCGGCGTCGAACCCGGCGGCCCGCTCGGTCAGCGCGTCCAGCACGACCTGGGCGTTGGAGGCGTTGGCCACGACCATGTACTCGGTCTCGGCGAGCCGGTAGACGATCAGGTCGTCCAGGATGCCGCCGTCGGCCTGGCAGATCATGGTGTAGCGGGCGCGGCCGACGCCGACGGAGGCGATGTTGCCGACCAGGGCGAAGTTCAGCAGGGCGGCCGCCTGCGGGCCGGTCACGGTGATCTCGCCCATGTGGGAGAGGTCGAAGAGGCCGGCCTTGGTGCGTACGGCGAGGTGCTCGTCGCGCTCGGAGCCGTAGCGCAGGGGCATGTCCCAGCCGGCGAAGTCGGTCATCGTCGCACCGAGCGCGCGATGCACGGCATCCAGCGCGGTGTGACGGAGTTCAGTGCTGCTCATCGGTCGGTCGTCTCCCAGGGCACACGGACGGGGGCGAGGAACGTTCCTCCCCATCTGTCATCGGAACCTGAGAGGTTCGCCACGACCGCCACCGGGACGATCAGGGCTTGCACCTTGGGTGGAGCCACTGACACAGCGGCCCGCTTTTCAGATGTGCCTCGCCCGCGCGGTAACGGGGCCTGAGAGATTCAAGGGAGGGACTTGCTCCTTCGGCGCCCCAGCGACGACGGCTGGGGACTCTCCCGCGCGGATTCAAGCGGCCGGTATGCAGTTGGCGCGCACATCATTGCACGGCGCGGCCGCTTTTGTAACCGACCTGTGGCAGCACCCGGACCCGCCCGCCACCACCGCCTATTACCTTCTCTTTACGGTCGACGGGAAAGAAGTTGACCGAGTCGACAGGGGAGGACGATCACGGTGAACAGGACCCCCGCGTACGCCACCGGCGTCACGGTGCCGCGGCAGCGGACCAGCGCCACCATCCGCGCCGTGCGCGACCTGCGCGACCGCGCCGGCCACACCCCGCGCACCCTGCTCTTCGGACCCCGGGACGTGGTGGTGATCACCGGCCTGCCCGGCAGCGGCAAGTCCACCCTCATGCACCGCACGGTCACCGGCCGCCGCATCGACTCCCAGGACACCCGCGACCGCTTCGCCGCCCGGCTGCCCCGCGGCCTCCCCTACGTCCTCTACCGCCCCCTGGTCCGCCTCGCCCACTACACGGCGCTGCGCCGCGCCCTGCGCACCGGCGAGGGCGTCGTCGTGCACGACTGCGGCACCCAGGCCTGGGTGCGGAGCTGGCTCGCCCGGGAGGCCCGCCGCCGCGGCGGCACCCTGCATCTGCTGCTGCTCGACGTCGACCCCGCCACGGCCCGCGCGGGCCAGCAGGAGCGCGGCCGGGGCGTCTCCCGCTACGCCTTCCGCCGCCACCGCCGCACGACGGCCCGCCTGCTCGACGCGATCGAACGCGGCCAACTCCCCACCGGCTGCACCACAGCCCTCCTTCTGGACCGCCCCGCAGCAGACACCCTGCACACCCTCTCCTTCACGCCCTGAGCCGACCCACCCCCGCACCGTGCGGCCTTCACCGGCTGACACAGGGTTGGACGGCTGGGGGTGCCGGTGTTGTTCGGGGGTGGGGCATGTGCCCCGGGCTGCTTGGGCGGGGGTGGGCGAGGGGGCCGGGCGGGGGTGGCGTACCCGCTAGCCTTCATGCACACAGCAGTGGTTCCCAGCAGGCGGTAGGCAGATGGACTTCCCGGCGGATCTGCCCGCGGACATTCCCGCGGGCTTCCCGGCTCAGGCGCACCCCCACCCGCACGGCGGTTGGCCCGGCAACGAACTCGAGGAGGTGCTGTCGGCCTCCCTCGGGATCCCCGCGGCGGCCGGCCGGATCGTGGAGGTGCTCGGCCGCAGCTTCCTGTGGATCCCGCTGCCCTCCGGCGGCGGCCCGGACAGCGGCCCGCTGGATCTGCCCACCACCGAGATCGCGGGCCAGGTGTACGTCCCGGTGTTCAGCTCCGAGGAACAGTTCCGCCAGGTCGTCGGCTCCCACATGGGGTACACCATCGCCCCCGCCGTGGAGTTCGCCCGCGGACTGCCCCCGCAGGTCGGCATCGTGGTGAACCCCGACGGGGTGGTCGGCATCCCGCTGCCGCCGCAGGCGGTGGCCGAGCTGTGCCGCAGCGGCCGTACCCCGCTCGACGGCCCCGCCGCCGGCGGCCGGGTCCGGCTCTTCGAACCCGACTGGCAGGACGACCCGGTGGACTTCCTCGCCGCCGCCTCCTCCGAGTTCGCCGAGATCGGTGTCGTCCACACCGCCCGCCGCTGCCTCGCCGCGATCGAGACGGACGAACCGGTGCTTTTCGTCGGCGTGGAACTCTCCCAGTGGGAGGGCGACCTCCGCGCCCGCCCCCTGGAGGCGCTGGGCCGGGCCCTCGCCCGCGTCCCGGTCGCATGGCCGGTCAACCTGGTCCTGCTGGACGTGACGGACGACCCCGTGGCCGAATGGCTGAAGCACCGCGTCCGGCCCTTCTATCAGTACGGCCAGTAGAGACACCCGAGGGGCGTGGGGCGCGGGTGGCCACCAGCCACCCGCACCCGCGCACGCACAGGCGGCTCCGCGTCACCGGGCGCTTAAGCTGTCCCCGAACCCGGGCGCACTGAACAGAAGGGCACGACAAGGTGAGCGCGAGCCACAGCGGCAGCGTCGAGCACATGCTGCGTCAGGTCACCCCCGGCCGCTACGACGCCTACGAGGCCCTGCTCCGCGCCCTTGCCACCCCCTCCGCCGGCCAGATCTGGATGCTGCTGTGGCACGGCCAGGCCGGCTCCCCGGACGCCCAGTACGGGGACATGGAAGTCGGCGGCTTCCACTACGCCCCCTGTGTCACCTCCGCCCAGGAACTCTCGGCCAGCGGCTGGAACCGTTCCTACGAGGTCGTCGACGGCCTCGACGTCGCCCGCACCCTCTACCCGGACCACTACGGCCTCTGGCTCAACCCGCACGCCCCGGGCGGCGGCGTCGGCATCCCCTGGCTGGATCTGCGCCGTATCGCCACCGGTCTGGACCGGCAGCCCGCGGGACCCCTCCGGCTGTCCGAACCCGGCATCGAGATCCCGCAGTTCTACGCGCTGCTCGCGCAGAACGCCCACCGCACGCCCGCGCTCCGCACCCTGCGCCGCGCCTGGGTGCAGCCGGCCCTCGGAGCGCCGTACCTCGCCATCGGTCTGGACGTCTACGACACCTCGCCCGCCGCGGTCGACTCGGTGCGCGCGATGATGCAGCAGTCCGTCGGCGCCGTCCCGGAAGGGCTGCCGGTGTCGACGGTCGCGATGACCGACGACTACGACCCCGTGGTGATGTGGATGCGGGCCAACGCGCGCCCCTTCTACGACCGTGAGGCGCATGCGGTCGCGGCCCAGCCGCAGCCCCAGCCGCAACTCCAGGCCCAGCCCTTGCCCCAGACACCGGCAGCCGGTTACGGCTATCCCCCCGCCCACGGCGGCTACTGACCGCTCACTGACCTCCCGGCGACCTCTCCGCTGACCTCGACTTTCGGTCGCCGCCCGGCCGGAACGGCACCCTTGTCCGAGGGCTCGAACCCCTCCGTTACCGTCCGGTCAACGGGACTCACTGTCCGCATAACGGCGTTCACCTGCTTCCATCACGGTTGCGCATCCATTCACTGCCAAGGCTGGCGGCTGATCGCGCAGGCGTTGAAGACTCCCCCTTCAAGGGGTTCGCCCCTGTGTACGACGGACTGATTGATGCCGCTACCAGCGGCAAGTGCGGGCCGGTTACCGCCGGTTGAGAGGGGTCCCAGCCTAATGACGGCACCATTGCACGAGCCGACCGCGGAAGCGGCCCCGGGTGCGGCCGAGGAAGCGGCGACGGCCGCCACCGACGCGAAGGCCGTTCAGGGCCGTTCCCTGGGGCGGATCGCCTGGGAACGCCTGAAGCGGGACAAACTCGCCCTGACGGGCGGCATCGTCGTGCTCGTCCTGATCGTGATCGCGCTGCTCGCGCCGGTCATCGCGAACCTGGTCGGGCAGGACCCGGACCTCTACCACGAGAGCCTGATCGACCCGCTGTTCAGCACGCCCAAGGGCTCGCTGGGCGGCATGAGCGGCGACCATCTGCTCGGCGTGGAGCCGGTCAACGGCCGTGACATCTTCGCCCGCATCCTCTACGGCGCCCGGATCTCGCTGCTGGTCGGCTTCCTGTCCGCGGTGGTCGCCGTCATCCTCGGCACCCTCTTCGGCATTCTCGCCGGCTTCTTCGGCGGCTGGGTCGACTCGCTCATCAGCCGTGTGATGGACGGTCTGCTCGCCTTCCCCCAGCTGCTGTTCATCATCGCCCTGGTCTCCGTCATGCCCAACGAGATGCTGGGTCTCTCCGGCACCGGTGTGCGCGTGTTCGTGATGATCCTGGTCATCGGCTTCTTCGGCTGGCCGTACATCGGCCGCGTGGTCCGCGGCCAGACCCTCAGCCTGCGCGAACGCGAGTACGTGGAGGCGGCCCGCTCGCTCGGTGCCGGGCGGCTCTACATCCTCTTCAAGGAGCTGCTGCCCAACCTCGTCGCGCCCATCATCGTGTACACGACGATGATGATCCCCACCAACATCCTCACCGAGGCGGCACTCAGCTTCCTGGGCGTGGGCGTCAAGCCGCCCACCTCCTCCTGGGGGCAGATGCTCTCGAGCGCGATCGACTACTACGACTCGGACCCCATGTACATGGTGATCCCGGGCGTGGCGATCTTCATCACGGTGCTGGCCTTCAACCTGTTCGGCGACGGCGTGCGGGACGCGCTGGACCCGAAGGGTTCCCGCTGAGGTGCCAACCCCCAAGCGTCCCGTGAGCTCTTCCACGGGGTCTCTCATCAAATCCGGAGGATCCGAGATCGTGACTACCGAACGCACCTCAGGGCGGCGCAAGCAGGCCCTTGCCGCTGCCGCAGTGGTCGCCGGCCTGCTGACCACGGCGGCGTGCGGCGGAGGCGACAGCAGCGGCGACGGCGGCTCGAAGGACGGCGCTGCCGGCTTCAACGCGGCCGTCAACAAGGTCGCCCAGGCCAACCTCGTCAAGAAGGGCGGCACGCTCAAGTACGTCAGCACGCAGGACGCCGACTCGTGGGACACCACGCGCGGTTACTACGGCTTCATGTGGGACTTCTCCCGCTACTACAGCCGTCAGCTGCTGACCTACAAGACCGCGCCGGGCGCCGAGGGAGCCCAGCTCACCCCGGACCTCGCCACGGACATGGGCAAGGTCTCGGCCGACGGCAAGACCTACACCTTCACCCTGCGCGACGGCATCACGTGGGAGGACGGCAAGCCGATCACCTCCCAGGACGTCAAGTACGGCATCGAGCGCGTCTGGGCGCAGGACGTGCTGTCCGGCGGTCCGATCTACCTCCAGCAGATGCTGGACCCGAAGAACACCTACAAGGGCCCCTACAAGGACTCCACCAAGGACCACCTGGGCCTGAGCGCGATCCAGACGCCCGACGCCAAGACGATCGTCTTCCACCTGCCGAAGGCCAACTCGGACTTCCCGCAGGCGCTGGCCATGACCACGGGTTCCCCGGTCCGCCAGGACAAGGACACCAAGTCCAAGTACGGCCTGCACCCGTTCTCCTCCGGCCCGTACAAGTTCCAGTCGTACACGCCGGGCAAGGGCCTCGTGCTGGTCCGCAACGACAAGTGGAAGGCGTCCTCGGACCCGGTCCGCAAGGCGTACCCGGACAAGATCACGCTGGACATCTCCACCAACCAGACCAACTCCGACCAGCAGCTGATCAACGGCGACTACGACATCGACGCGTCGCAGACCAGCCTGGGCCCCCAGGGCCGCCAGATAGCCCTGAAGCAGAACAAGGGCAACCTGGACAACCCGGTCTCCGGCTTCATCCGCTACGCGGTCTTCCCGCAGAGCGTCAAGCCGTTCGACAACATCCACTGCCGCAAGGCCGTCATCTACGCCGCCGACCACGTGTCGCTCCAGACCGCCCGCGGTGGCCCGGTCGCCGGTGGTGACATCGGCACCAACATGCTCCCGCCGTCGGTCGCCGGTGGCGAGGGCCAGAAGTACGACCCGTACCAGATCGCGACGAAGAACAAGAACGGCAACGTCGCCCTGGCCAAGCAGGAGCTGAAGGCCTGCGGTCAGCCGAACGGCTTCTCGACCACCATCGCGGTCCGCAACAACAAGCAGCAGGAAGTCGCCACCTCCGAGTCCCTCCAGGCGGCGCTGAAGAAGGTCGGCATCAAGGCCGACATCTACCAGTACGACGGTTCGCAGTCCCCGGGCATCATCGGCAGCCCCTCGAACGTCGCGAAGAAGAAGCTCGGCATCATCATCATGGGCTGGGGTCCGGACTTCCCGACCGTCCAGGGCTACGGCATCCCGCTGTGGAGCAGCAAGTACATCCTGCAGAGCGGTAACAACAACTACGCCCTGATCAAGGACAAGACGATCGACGGCCTGTTCGACCAGTACAGCGCCACGCTGGACGCGTCGAAGAAGACCCAGATCTCCACGGAGATCAACCACAAGGTCATGGAGGGCGCGTACTACCTGCCCTTCACCTTCGAGCGGTTCCTCAACTTCCGCTCCTCCCGGGTCGGCAACGTGTACACGACGAACGCGTACAGCGGCTACTACGACTTCGTCAACATCGGTCTGAAGTCCACGAAGTAAAACCGGCACACCCGCCGTACGGCACGAAAGGCAGGTGAAGGCCGGCGCGGCGAGCCGCGGGCCCCACGGACGACCTCCGGGGCCCGCGGTCCGCGGCGGGCCGTAAGCTGTGCTCGCTTACCTCATCAGGCGGCTGTTCGCCGCCGCAGTGATGCTCGTGGTCATCGTCCTGGTGGTCTTCAGCATCTTCTTCCTCGTCCCCAAGTGGGCGGGCGTCGACATCGCCACGAGCTTCGTGGGCAAGCAGGCAGACCCGCACGCCGTGGCGGCGGTGCGCGAGAAGCTGGGTCTGGGCGACCCGGTGTACCTCCAGGTCTGGCACTTCTTCAAGGGCATCTTCGTGGGCCGCACCTACGCGGCCGGCGGCGATGTCACCCACTGCGCCGCGCCGTGCTTCGGCTACTCCTTCCGCAGTGAGCAGGCCGTCTGGCCGGTGCTGACCGACCGCTTCCCGGTGACCCTGGGTCTCGCGCTCGGTGCCGCTGTGCTCTGGCTGGTCTTCGGTGTCGCGGCGGGTGTGCTCTCCGCCCTCAAGCGGGGCAGCATCTGGGACCGCGGTGCGATGCTCGTCGCCCTCAGCGGTGTCTCCCTCCCCATCTACTTCACCGGTCTGCTCGCCTCGGCGATCTTCGTCTTCGGGCTGCACTGGTTCAGCGCCAAGTACGTCCCGCTCGGTGACGACCCGGGCGGCTGGTTCGCCAGCATGATCCTGCCCTGGACCACCCTCGCCTTCCTGTACGCGGCGATGTACGCCCGGATCACCCGGGCGACCATGATGGAGGTCCTCGGCGAGGACTACATCCGCACCGCCCGTGCCAAGGGCCTCAAGGAGCAGGTCGTCATCGGCAAGCACGCCATGCGCTCCACGATGACCCCCATCCTGACCATGCTCGGCATGGACCTCGGCGCCCTCATCGGCGGCGCGATCCTCACCGAGACCACGTTCAGCATCCCCGGCCTCGGCCAGGCCGTGCTGAGCGCCATCAAGAACCAGGACCTGCCCATCATCCTGGGTGTCACCCTGATCACCTCCCTCGCGGTGCTCATCGCCAACCTTCTGGTGGACGTCCTGTACGCCGTGATCGACCCCCGAGTGAGGCTCTCATGACCGAACTCAGCAAGACGGGCGCGGCCGTCGGCGAGCCCACGGACTCCTCGGCCCCGGACGCGCCGGCGTCGTTCCTCGAAGTGCGCGACCTGAAGGTGCACTTCCCGACCGACGACGGTCTGGTGAAGTCCGTCGACGGGCTCAGCTTCCAGCTGGAGAAGGGCAAGACCCTCGGCATCGTGGGCGAGTCCGGCTCCGGCAAGTCGGTGACCTCGCTCGGCATCATGGGCCTGCACACCGCCGGCCAGTACGGCAAGCGCAAGGCGCGGATCTCCGGCGAGATCTGGCTGAACGGCACCGAGCTGCTGTCCGCCGACCCCGACCGGGTGCGCCGGATGCGCGGCCGCGAGATGGCGATGATCTTCCAGGACCCGCTGTCCGCGCTGCACCCGTACTACACGATCGGCCAGCAGATCGTGGAGGCCTACCGGATCCACCACGACGTCGACAAGAAGACCGCCCGCCGGCGCGCGATCGAGATGCTCGACCGGGTCGGCATCCCGCAGCCGGACAAGAGGGTGGACAACTACCCGCACGAGTTCTCCGGCGGTATGCGCCAGCGCGCGATGATCGCCATGTCGCTGGTCAACAACCCCGAACTGCTCATCGCGGACGAGCCGACGACCGCCCTGGACGTGACCGTCCAGGCGCAGATCCTCGACCTGATCCGCGATCTCCAGAAGGAGTTCGGCTCCGCGGTCATCATCATCACCCACGACCTGGGCGTCGTCGCCGAACTGGCCGACGACATCCTGGTGATGTACGGCGGCCGCTGCGTCGAGCGCGGCCCGGCGGAGAAGGTGTTCTACGAGCCCCGCCACCCCTACACCTGGGGTCTGCTCGGCTCGATGCCGCGCCTCGACCGCGACCAGCAGGAGCGGCTGATCCCGGTCAAGGGCTCCCCGCCCTCGCTGATCAACGTCCCGTCCGGCTGCGCCTTCAACCCGCGCTGCCCGTACGCCGACATCCCGAAGGACAACGTGACCCGCACGGTCCGCCCCGAGCTGACCGAGGTCGGCAGCAAGCACTGGGCCGCCTGCCACATGTCGCAGGAGCAGCGGGAGCGGATCTGGACCGAAGAGATTGCGCCGAAGCTGTGAGTGAGAACGCCAAGGACGAGGCAGTGAGCATTCCTGCCCAGAGCGACGGTGCCGAGGCCGACTCCAGGGCCACGAAGACCTCCGGCACGGCCACCCTCACCAAGGACGCCGCCCCCGGCGAGATCCTGCTGAAGGTGACCGGGCTCCAGAAGCACTTCCCCATCAAGAAGGGGCTGTTGCAGCGGCAGGTCGGCGCGGTCCGCGCGGTGGACGGCATCGACTTCGAGGTCCGCGCCGGTGAGACCCTCGGTGTCGTGGGCGAGTCCGGCTGCGGCAAGTCGACCATGGGCCGGCTGATCACCCGGCTGCTGGAACCGACCGGCGGCAGCGTCGAGTTCGAGGGCAAGGACATCACGCACCTCGGCGTCGGCGGTATGCGTCCGCTGCGCCGCGATGTGCAGATGATCTTCCAGGACCCGTACTCCTCGCTGAACCCGCGCCACACCATCGGCACGATCGTCAGCGCCCCCTTCCGGCTCCAGGGCGTCGAGCCCGAGGGCGGGATCAAGAAGGAGGTGCAGCGGCTGCTGTCGGTGGTCGGCCTCAACCCCGAGCACTACAACCGCTATCCGCACGAGTTCTCCGGCGGTCAGCGCCAGCGCATCGGCATCGCCCGCGCGCTCGCCCTGAAGCCGAAGCTGGTCGTCGCCGACGAGCCGGTCTCCGCGCTGGACGTGTCGGTCCAGGCCCAGGTCGTGAACCTCATGGACGACCTCCAGGAGGAACTGGGCCTGACCTACGTGATCATCGCGCACGACCTCTCGGTCGTCCGGCATGTCTCGGACCGGATCGCGGTGATGTACCTCGGCAAGATCGTCGAGCTGGCCGACCGCGACCTGCTGTACCGGGAGCCGATGCACCCGTACACCAAGGCGCTGATGTCGGCGGTGCCGATCCCGGACCCGAAGCGGAAGAACGCGAAGAGCGAGCGCATCCTGCTCAAGGGCGATGTGCCCTCGCCGATCTCGCCGCCGAGCGGCTGCCGCTTCCACACCCGGTGCTGGAAGGCGACGCAGATCTGCGCCACGGTCGAGCCGCCGCTCAAGGAGCTGCGGCCGGGTCAGCGGGTGGCCTGCCACCACCCGGAGAACTTCGAGGACCAGGCTCCGCAGGACACCGTCCTGCTCACCGCCGCGAAGGAGGCGGCGGAGCTGGTCGCCGACGAGGTCCTCGCGGAGTCGGCCCAGACCTCGGCGGCGGTGGCGGCGGAACTCGCCGAGGAATCCGCGGCGGAGAAGACCCCGGAAGAGGCCCCTGCGAAGCCGGCCGGGGAGACCACGGAGGAGCCGGCCGGGGAGACCGCGGCCGAACCCGCCGAGGAATCCGCCGAGGAATCCGCGGAGGAGTCCACGGAGGAGTCGACGGACGAGCCCGCCGAGGAGTCCGCTGACGAGTCGGCCGCCGCTTCCGGCGAGGCCTCCGACTCCCAGGAGTCAACCGACAAGTAGCACATGACAGCTCGGCAAAGTCATGTACATGGCTGAACGGGAGAGTGCACAGTCGTCCGTGTCCGACCACTGATCGGCACGCTCGAAAGGGACGACCATGGCATTCTCCCGTTCGGCACGTTCCGGCGTCCTCGCCACCGCGGCGGCCTCCTTGCTGCTCATCGCCGCCGCCCCCGCCCCCACCCCGGGCGCCCCCGGCATCGGTGACGCCTACTTCCCCCGGCTCGGCAACGGCGGGTTCGACGCCCTCCACTACGACCTGGACCTCGCCTACGCCCCCGACACCGGCCGCCTGGACGGCCGTACCACCCTCACCGCGCGCGCCACCCAGGCGCTGTCCTCCTTCGACCTCGACCTCCAGCAGCTGGACATCGCCCGGGTCGAAGTGAACGGCAGACAGGCCGGGTTCAGCCGGGACGGGGACGAGGTCACCGTCACCCCGCGCGGCGCGATCCCGGAGGGCCGCACCTTCAGCGTGACCGTCCGCTACGGCGGCGTACCGCAGCCGCTCAGCGGTCCCATCGTGTTCGGCTCCTCCTACGGCTGGATGAAGACGGCCGACGGCGTCTTCGTCGCCTGTGAGCCCAACGCCGCCTCCACCTGGTTCCCGTCCAGCGACCACCCCTCCGACAAGGCCACCTACGACATCCGGATCAAGGCGCCCAAGGGCCTGACCGCCGTCTCCAACGGCCGGCTGGTCTCGCGCCACGACCGGGGCGGGTCGACGTACACCCACTGGCGGGAGTCGCGGCCCATGGCGACCTATCTCGCCACCGCCACCATCGGGAAGTTCGACGTGCGCACCGGGCGCACCCCCGGCGGGATCCCGGTCTACGTCGCCGTCGACCCGGTCCTGAAGAACAGCAACGACGTCGACGTGTACGCCGTCACCGCGGCCGCCACCGACTACTGGTCGCAGGTCTTCGGGCCGTACCCGTTCGAGGAGACCGGCGCGATCGTGGACGACATGCCCGAGGCCGGGTTCTCTCTGGAGGTGCAGAGCAAGCCCGCCTACTCGGCCGTGCGCAACGAGACGACCATCGTGCACGAGCTGGCCCACCAGTGGTTCGGCGACTCGGTGAGCGTGGCGCGCTGGCAGGACATCTGGCTCAACGAGGGCTTCGCCACCTACGCGCAGTGGCTGTGGGCCGAGCACAAGGGCACCCGCTCCGCCCACGACTCCTTCCGCGCCGCCTACGACTCCCGCCCCGCCGACGCCGCCTTCTGGCAGATCGAGGTGGCCGACCCGCAGCGGGACACGATGTTCTCCTCCGCCGTCTACCAGCGCGGTGCGATGACGCTCCAGATGCTGCGCGAGCGGATCGGCGACACCGCCTTCTTCAGGCTGCTGCCCGCCTGGACGAAGCTCCACCGGTACGGCAACGCGGACACCGCCGACTTCATCCGCCTCGCCGAGCGCGTCAGCGGGCAGCAGCTGGGCGACCTGTTCGACACCTGGCTGTTCAGCACAGGGAAGCCGGCCCTGTGAGCCTGGCTTTGTAAGGTTCACGCCCTGCGACAGGTGAGAATGTCAGGGTGCTCCAGCAACTCTTCAGTCCCTCCGTCCAGCACACGCTCGATGTCATCGGCATCTTCGTGTTCGCGATCTCCGGCGCGCTGCTGGCGGTCCGGAAGAACTTCGACGTCTTCGGCATCGCCGTCCTCGCCGAGGTCACCGCGCTGGGCGGGGGACTCTTCCGCGACGTGGTGATCGGAGCCGTACCACCGGCCGCGTTCACGGACCTCGGGTACTTCCTGACCCCGCTGCTCGCCGCGCTCGTGGTCTTCTTCCTGCACCCGCACGTGGAGCGCATCCAGGCGGCGGTGCTGGTCTTCGACGCGGCCGGCCTCGGCCTGTTCTGTGTGAGCGGTACGACGAAGGCGTACAGCTACGGCCTCGGCCTGACCGCGTCGGCGACCCTGGGCCTCGCCACCGCCGTCGGCGGCGGTGTGCTGCGGGACGTGCTGGCCAACGAGGTGCCCTCGCTGCTGCGCTGGGACCGCGATCTGTACGCGGTCCCAGCCATGGTGGGGGCCACGATGGTGGCCCTGTGCATCCGCTACGACGCGCTGACCCCCCTCACCAGTGGGCTCGCGGTCGTCACCGCTTTTGTGCTGCGCCTGCTCGCGATGCGGTTCCACTGGCGAGCTCCGCGGGCGTGGAACCGCCGCTCGACGGTGACCGAGGAGTAGAGCCGGGGGCCGAGCCGGTCGGTCCGGCGGCCGTTCCGGTAAGAGAACTACCGGTTCCGGTAAGAGACGTGTCCTTGCCCTTGGCGTGGTTCTGCCCCATCTGAAGGGTCAGCCAGCGGAAGATCGTCGGGACCTGGGGCCGCCACAGCGCCATGTTGTGCCCGCCCAGGCTGCGCGGCAGGAACACCACGTGCACGGTGGTGGGCGCCTTGGCGACGGACTCCAGCGCCACGCCCGCCTGGTAGCCGTCACCGGACTCGCCGGAGATGTACAGCGCGATCGGCGGCGGGGTGGGCGACTTCTTCAGGATCATGAAGGGGTTGTTCGCGGCGCGCAGGGCGGGGGTCTGCGCGGCGAGGGAGTTGCGCTCGCCGATCGGGTCGTTGTACCCGGACATGCTCACCGCGGCGCTGTACCGATCCGGGTGCGCCACGGCCAGCTTGACCGCGCAGTGCGCGCCGGCCGAGTAGCCCGCGACCGCCCAGCCCCGCGGGGCCGGCAGCGCACGGAAGTTGTCCATGACCATCTTCGGCACGTCGATGCTGAGCCAGCTGTCGGCGTTGACCTGGCCGGGGATGTTGGCGCAGCCGGTGTCCACGCCGGCCAGCAGGTTGGTGCGCGGGGCGACCATGATGAACGGCGCCACCTGGCCGCTCTGCATCAGCGGCAGCAGCTGCTCGTGCGCCCTCATGGAGCCGAACCAGGCCTTGGCGGAGCCGGGGTAGCCCGGCAGCACCTCCACCACCGGGAACTTCTTGTGGGCGTAGGCCGGGTCGTTGTACTGCGGCGGCAGCCAGACGTAGACCTCGGCGTTGACGCCCGAGATCCGGCCCTTGAGCTGGGTGATGCGCACGCCGCCGGCCGCGTGCATGCCGGGCCCGTCGGCCTGGGTGAAGGTCTGCTTGACCTTGGGCAACCGTTTCACCGAGATGCCACCGGTGCCGTCACGGCCGAGGTCGGCGGCCTGCTGCACATGGTTGCCGGTGCCGAGCAGGTCGGCCCAGTTGTCGTACAGGTTGTTCTGGTTGTTGACCAGAACGAAGACCAGTGTGACGGCCGTGCCCTGGGCGAACAGCAGCATCACTACGCGGGCCGCGGCGCGCAGGGCCTTGGGCCCGCGGATCCGCGACCAGAGGAAAAGCGGCAGAACAAGGGCGACCACCGCCAGCACGATGGTCGTGTAGAGGAACGGAGTCCCGGTGAGGCTCATGTCCCCATAGAGGGAAATACGGAGCCCGGGGTTTCGGACGGCTCGGGAGACTTACCGGGAAATTGCCCGAACCTCACCTGGGGGGCGGAGCCGTCACCCTCCCGCCACCCAAAAAGCTACCGCTTAGTAGCTTCCTGTTGTACCGTTCATCCATGCCAGAAGCAGCTTCCGCGCCCGCCCTGACGGCCACGATCGGCGACAGCGAGTTCGACCGCGACACCGCGGTCACCCGCCGCGAGCCCGGCGTCTACGACATCGACCTCTCGGCCGGCTGGACCATCATCAACGCCGTCAACGGCGGCTATCTGCTGGCCGTGCTGGGCCGGGCCCTCGGAGACAGCCTTCCGCACCCGGACCCCTTCACCATCTCCGCGCACTACCTCACCGCCTCCCAGCCCGGTCCCGCGGTCGTCCGCACCCAGACCGTGCGCACCGGCCGCACCCTCTCCACCGGCCAGGCCTCCCTCTTCCAGTACGACGAGGAGGGCAACGAGGCGGAACGCATCCGCGTCCTCGCCTCCTACGGCGACCTCGCCGCCCTCCCCGACGACGTCCGTACGACGGCCACCCCGCCGGCCATACCGCCCCTGGACCAGTGCTTCGGCGCGGACGACGGCCCGGCCCCGGTCGAGGGCAGCTCCGCCATCACCGACCGCCTGATGCTGAAGCTGGACCCGGCGACCCTCGGCTGGGCCCTCGGCGCCCCCTCCGGCAAGGGCGAGATGCGGGCCTGGTTCGGCCTGGCCGACGGCCGCGACGCCGACCCGCTCTCCCTGCTCCTCGCGGTGGACGCCCTGCCGCCCACCGCCTTCGAACTGGGCCTGAAGGGCTGGGTGCCCACCGTGGAACTCACCGTCCACGTCCGCCACCGCCCGGCCCCCGGCCCGCTGCGGGTCTCCATCACCACCCGCAACCTCGCCGGCGGCTTCCTGGAGGAGGACGCCGAGGTCTGGGACGCCGAGGACCGCCTGGTCGCCCAGTCGCGTCAGCTGGCCCGGGTCCGGCTCGGCTGAGCGGCGGCCGCGCTCACGGACGGCGCAGCGGTTCACGGCCCATCCAGGCCGCGAGCTGCTCGTACGCACCGGCCCCTTCGGCGGCCTCCTTGCGGTCGTCGAAGGGCACGTGCGCGTCCCGCGGGCGGGAGTCCGGCAGCGCCTGACGCGCCGCGGCCAGCGCGAACTCCGCCAGCTCCGGGTCCAGCTCCAGCGGATGCCCGAGCGCCTCGGAGAGGTCCCAGGTGTGGGTGACGATCTCCATCACATAACCGGACAGCGCCGCGTGCCCGGGCATCTCGCCCCAGGGCACCCGCACCGAGGACGTCATCCGCTCGTCGGAGTCCCACGCCTTCAGCACCCGGGTGCGCACCTCGTCGTAGGCGGCCGGCCAGCCGTCGTCGGCGACGCCCTCGGCGACCGCCTCCACCGCCATCCCGTCGCCGCCCTCGCCGACGACCGCGATCCGCCGGGTGCCGCCGACGATGTGGCTCAGCAGGGCCCGTACGTCGAACTCGGTACACGGCGTGGGCCTGCCGAGGTCGTCCGGCCGTACCGTCTCGATGACTGCGGCCGCCTGCTCGGTGGCGTGGGCGTAGAAGGGGCGGGGGTCCGTGAATCCGGTGGTCGTGCTCATGCGATGTCTCTCCGTTCGGTACGTCGGTGAGCACAGCATCGCCGGATAACCTGACAGGGAACGTCAACATTTGCCGACGCCCCGACACTGGCGCGATTCTGACGGGGTGAAGTCCGACCGGCTGCTGTCGATCCTGCTGCTCCTCCAGACCCGGGGCCGCGTCCCCGCACACGAACTCGCCGACCGGCTCGAGGTGTCCGTGCGCACCATCTACCGGGACATCGAGGCGCTGTCGGCGTCCGGCGTCCCGGTGTACGCCGAGCGCGGGCGGCACGGCGGCATCCAACTCCTCGCGGGCTACCGCACGGACGTCACCGGGCTCACCGCCGACGAGTCCCGGGCGCTGTTCATCCTGGCCGCGCAGGGCGCCCATGCCGCGCTCGGCCTGGACGCGGCCCTCGGCTCGGCCCTGCGCAAGGTGATGGCCGCGCTCCCGGCGCCGCACCGGCCCGCCGCCGAGGTCACCAGCCGGCGCATCCTGGTCGACGCCACCCGCTGGAAGAGCGGCCCACAGCCGGCGGTCGACCTGGCGGTGCTCCAGGACGCGGTGTTCTCCGACCGCCGGCTGAGGCTGCGCTACCGGCACAGCGGGGAGCGCGCCCTGCGGACGTACACCGTGGACCCGTACGGCCTGGTCGCCAAGGCCGGGGTCTGGTACCTGGTCGCCGACCGGCGCGGCCGGCCGCAGCTGTTCCGGGCCGAACGCGTGGGCTCCGCCCGGCTGCTGGACGAACCCGTGCGCCGCCGCCCCGGTGTGGAACTCGCCGATGCCTGGGAGGTGCTGCGCCGCCAGGTGGAGGAGCGGGAGGCCGGGATCGAGGTCACGGTCCGGGTGCGGCGCGAGCGGCTGGACATGTTCCGGCGGATGGCCGCCGGGCAGCTGACGAGTCCGCCGGACGGAGACCCGGACGGAGTCGAGGAGGACGGCGAGGGCGCGTGGGCCGTCCTCCGGCTCGCCTACCCGAACCTGCGCGCGGTGCGCCAACTCCTGGGCTTCTCCGACGGGGTGCAGATCCTGGAACCGCCCGAGGCCCGTGCGGAGCTGCTCGCGGCGGTCCGCTCCGTCACGGCCCTGTACCAGGAACCGGACCGGCAGCCCGGCTGAAAACCGGCGCTCGCCGGGGGCTGCTCAGTCCAGCCAGTGGCTGCGCCCGATGCTGATGAGCCGCAGCTGCCGGGTGGCCAGCTGGGTCACCCGCTCCCGCTCCTCCTCCGGGGCCTCCAGCGCGTCCAGGAACAGGGAGGCGGTGATGAGCATCTGGTCGACGTAGAGATGGGCGAGCATCAGCAGGTCGTCGTCGTCCCACCCGGCGGCCTGCGGGTCCTTGGCCAGCTCGGCCTTCACCTCCTCGGCGAACCGGCCGAGTTGGGCCTGGATGGCCGCGCGCACCGGCTGGACACCGCCGTGCCGCTCCCGGGCGACGAACCGGACGTGCGCCGGGTACGCCGCCACATGGCCCGCGATCAACTCGACCGCCCGGGTGATGCGTTCGTCGCTGTCGCCGGTCGTGGACACCGTCGTCTGCACCATCGGGTGCAGGCTGCCCAGCGCCTCGTCGACCAGTGCCACGCCGAGGTCGGCGGTCGAGCGGAAGTGCCGGTAGAAGGCGGTCGGGGCGACACCGACGGCCCGGGTGACCTCGCGCAGTCCCAGACTGCTCAGGCTCTGTTCCTCCAGCAGCGCGAGCGCCGCGTCCAGGAAGGCCTGCCGGGTCTTCTGCTTCTGGGCCTGACGGATGCCGAGGGTGTGACTCATGTCATCCAGTTAACAACTGTTCTCTGGAATTGAAAAGCCGTGGGACGCGCTAGACTCGAAGTCAGTGAACAACTGTTACTACAACTGTTCACTCAAACTTTACACGAGGCCTCGACAAGGCCTTCACACGAGGCATCACGGAAGGGGATCCGATCCCATGCTGTTCCTCGTCGCCGCACTCATGCTGCTCGGCGTGGTGCTGGGCACCGTCGCCCACGCACCGCTGACCGTCACCGGTGTGCTGGCCGCCGTCATCGCCGTCTGGCTCGGCGTCTTCGCGCTCCGCGAGCGCCACGCCCGCCGTCGCGACCCCTCGGCCCACTGACCGCACCCAGGCTTCAAGGAGCTGAGCACCATGCACCTCACCGCACCGGCCAAGACCCGCACCGCCACCCCCGTCGGCACCACGCCCGCGCGGGACGCCGACGGCATGGCCGTCGCCTCCTTCATCCTCGGCCTGCTCGGCCTGCTGGTCCTCAACATCTTCCTGGGCCCGGTCGCGATCGTCCTGGCCGTCGTCGCCCTGTGGCGCCGCACCACCCGCCGCGGCCGCGCCTACCTGGGCCTGGCCCTGGGCGTCGCCGACCTCGCGGTCCTGGGGATCGCCATGCAGATGTCCCACACGGTGTCCTGGAGCCTGTGACCGGTTCCGGTCCCCGGCGGCCGCCGGCCGCCCTGCGGCCGAGGCCGAGCGCCGGGTCACCGTAGAATCGGCACACCATGGCTTACCTCGACCACGCCGCGACCACCCCCATGCTCCCGGAGGCGGCAGAGGCATTCGCCGCCCGGCTGGGCATCACGGGCAACGCCTCCTCTCTCCACGCAGCCGGCCGCACGGCCCGCCGCACGGTCGAGGAATCCCGCGAGACCCTCGCGGAAGCGCTGGGCGCCCGCCCCAGCGAGGTCGTCTTCACCTCGGGCGGCACCGAGGCCGACAACCTCGCCGTGAAGGGCCTGTACTGGTCCCGGCGCGACGCCGACCCGGCCCGCACCCGGGTCCTCGCCAGCCCCGTCGAGCACCACGCCGTCCTGGACGCCGTGCACTGGCTCGGCGAACACGAGGGCGCCACCGTCGAGTACCTCCCCGTCGACGCCCACGGCCGCGTCCACCCCGACACGCTGCGCGAGGCCATCGCCCGCAACCCCGACGACGTCGCCCTGGCCACCGTGATGTGGGCGAACAACGAGATCGGCACGGTCATGCCGGTCCGGGAACTCGCCGACGTCGCCGCCGAGTTCGGCATCCCGCTGCACGCCGACGCGGTCCAGGCCTTCGGCCAGCTCCCGGTCGACTTCGCCGCCTCCGGGCTGGCCGCGATGACGGTCTCCGGGCACAAGATCGGCGGCCCCTACGGCATCGGCGCGCTCCTCCTCGGCCGCGAGTACACCCCGGTGCCCGTGCTGCACGGCGGCGGTCAGGAACGCCACGTCCGCTCCGGCACCCTCGACGTCCCGGCCATCGCCTCCTTCGCCGTCGCCGGCCGTCTCGCCACCGAGCAGCGCGCGTGGTTCGCCCGGGAGATCGGCGCCCTGCGCGACCAGTTGATCGACGCCGTGCGCGCCGCCGTACCGGACGCGATCCTCGGCGGCGACCCGGCGCCCGAGGGCCGCCTGCCCGCCAACGCGCACTTCACCTTCCCCGGCTGCGAGGGCGACTCCCTGCTGCTCCTGCTGGACGCCCAGGGCATCGAGTGCTCCACCGGCTCCGCCTGCACCGCCGGCGTCGCCCAGCCCAGCCACGTCCTGCTCGCCACCGGCACCGATCCGGACCTGGCCCGCGGCACCCTGCGCTTCTCCCTCGGCCACACCTCCACCAAGGCCGACGTCGACGCAGTCGCCCAGGCGATCGGCCCGGCGGTGGAACGCGCCCGCGCGGCGGGACTGACCTAACGCCGCTCAGGGCGCGGCCCGGCGCACCAGGCGTAGGTAGCGGTCCCAGTCCCAGTGCGCGCCGGGGTCGGTGTGGTCCGTGCCCGGCACCTCGGCGTGGCCGATGACATGGGTGCGGTCCACGGGTATGCCGTACCTCCGGCAGACCGCCGCCGTCAGCCGCGCCGACGCCGCGTACAGGGCGTCGGTGAAGGAGGAGGCGTCCGCCACGAACCCCTCGTGCTCGATGCCGACACTGCGTTCGTTGTACGAGCGGTTCCCCGCGTGGTACGCCACGTCCAGCTCCCGCACCAGCTGGGTGACCAGCCCGTCCTTGCGCACGATGTAGTGCGCCGCGGCCCCGTGCGCCGGGTCCTGGAACACCTTCACCGCCGACGCGTACCCGCCCTGGGTGACATGGACGACGACCCGGTCCACCGGATAGTCGTCCGGGCGGTTCGTCCGCCGGTAGTTCGCCGGGGAGGCCGCCACCCAGCGCGCGCCCCGGAAGTCCACCGCCCCCGGCACCCGCGGCTTCTCCACCCCGGGCAGCCGCCAGTACAGCCGCGTCAGCTCCCCGCGGGCCAGCGCGGCCGTGCCCGCGGCCGCCGCCACGCCCCCGACCAGCAGCGCCCGCCGCCCCAGCCGCCGGTCCCGGTCGTCCTTCGCCTCCCCCATGTGATCTCCAACGGATATCCGCCCGCCCCGGTTCCCGCGCCCCCGTACCCTGGAAGGGCTATGACTGACACCCCGCAGCGCCCCCGCCCCCTCCGCGTCCTCGCCGCCATGTCCGGCGGTGTCGACTCCGCCGTCGCCGCCGCGCGCGCCGCGGAAGCCGGCCACGACGTCACCGGCGTCCATCTCGCGCTCTCCGCGAACCCGCAGTCCTTCCGCACCGGCGCGCGGGGCTGTTGCACCATCGAGGACTCCCGGGACGCCCGCCGCGCGGCCGACGTCATCGGCATCCCCTTCTACGTCTGGGACCTCGCCGACCGCTTCCGCGAGGACGTGGTCGAGGACTTCGTCGCCGAGTACGAGGCCGGCCGCACCCCCAATCCGTGCCTGCGCTGCAACGAGAAGATCAAGTTCGCCGCGCTGCTCGACAAGGCGCTGGCCCTCGGCTTCGACGCGGTCTGCACCGGCCACTACGCCCAGGTGGTCGTGCGCGAGGACGGCACCCGGGAGCTGCACCGCGCCTCCGACATGGCCAAGGACCAGTCGTACGTGCTCGGCGTCCTGGACGACCGGCAGCTCGCCCACGCGATGTTCCCGCTCGGCGACACCGTCACCACCAAGGAGGAGATCCGCGCGGAGGCCGAGCGCCGCGGGCTGGCCGTCGCCAAGAAGCCCGACTCGCACGACATCTGCTTCATCGCCGACGGCGACACCCAGGGCTTCCTCGCCCAGCGGCTCGGCAAGGCCGAGGGCGACATCGTGGACGAGTCCGGCACCCGGCTGGGCACGCACGAGGGCGCGTTCGGCTTCACCATCGGCCAGCGCAAGGGCCTGCGGATCGGCACCCCGGCCCCGGACGGCAAGCCCCGCTACGTCCTCGACATCTCCCCGGTGACCAACACGGTGACGGTCGGCCCGGCCGCCGCCCTCGACGTGACCGCCCTGACCGCGATCAAGCCCCGCTGGTGCGGCGCCGCGCCCACCGGCCCCGGCACCTACACCGCCCAGC
The DNA here is from genome assembly GCF_053596835.1 of Streptomyces sp. NPDC001606. Lineage (NCBI taxonomy): Bacteria > Bacillati > Actinomycetota > Actinomycetes > Kitasatosporales > Streptomycetaceae > Streptomyces > Streptomyces sp. NPDC001606. The sequence continues at coordinate 283,162 of NZ_JBSFHC010000002.1, read as the reverse complement.
TGCGCGCCCACGGCGGCGAGACCGAGGTGACCGCGGAGCCGGTCGACGGCGAACTGCGGGTCACCTTCACCGAACCGGTCCGCGGCGTCGCCCCCGGCCAGGCGATCGTCCTGTACGACGGCACCCGCGTGGTCGGCTCGGCGACGATCGCGACGACCACCCGCGCGACGGCCACCGCGTCCGCCTGAGCCCTCGGCGGACCCCGCCGTCGGCCGCCGGCGGGCGGAAGAACGGCTCCCCCCGGTGCGGTCACGCGCCGAGGAAGTCCGCCAGGACCGGGCCCAGCACATCCGGCTCCACCATGTGCGTCTGGCCCGGAAGTTCGCGGTACGTGCCCTCCTGCACCACCCTGGAGACCTCCCGGGACGCCTCGCGCATCCAGTCCGGGCTCGCGCCGCCCGCGACGCACAGCACGGGCGCGGAGACCGCGGCGAGCCGTTCCCGGGGGAGCAGGCCGTCGCCCATGACCGTGTCGTCGTACGCGAGGCTCGGCGCGACGGCCTCCATCCCGGCCCACATCGGCGACTGCCGGGCGCCCCGGATCACCTCCTCGGCCAGGCCCGTCAGCCGCAGGAACAGCTCCACCGCGTCCCCGCGCCGGCCCTCCGACAGCGCCTTGGCCAGCTGCTCCTTGTAGGCGGCCTCCCGCTGGGCGCCGCCCTCCAGGAAGTCGGCGTAGGGCACCTCGTAGACCGCGGCCCGGGACACGGGCAGCCCGCTGGCCAGCGCCTCCAGAACCAGCGCGCCGCCCGAGGAGACCCCGAACAGCGCCGCCTCACCGCCCGCCGCGTCGAGCAGCGCCGCCAGGTCCTCGACCTCGCGCTCGACCGCGTACGGCGAGGTGTCACCGCTCTCCCCACGGCCCCGGCGGTCGTACACGACGGCCGTGCAGCGGTCGGCGAGCCGCTGCGCCAGGGGCGCCAGGGTGCCGCCGGTGGACATCGCGCCGCTCACCAGGATCACCGTGGGCCCGCTGCCGGTCACGTGGTAGGCGAGGGACGTGCCGTCACGGGAAGTCGTCTTCTTGTCCATGCCCGAGGAGACTGCCGTACCGCGCCGGAGTCACCGGTCACGACACGTCGACGTCGTAGAAGCAGAGGTGGTCCTTGATGCGTGCCACGTCCGGCTTCGGATCGGGGTACGCCCAGACCAGGTCCGGCGCGTCCGGCAGCGACCAGTAGGACGCCGTGCCCTTGAACGGGCAGACGGTGCGGGTCCCCGAGGGGGTCAGCAGGTCGAGCCGTACGTCCTCGGCGGGGATGTAGTACCGCGGGGGACAGCCCGTCTCCCGCAGCACCAGCGCTCGGTCGGTCTCCGCGAGCACCAGGTCCCCGTGCACCACGCGCACGTGCCGCTCGCCCTGCTCGATGGTGATGGTGTGTCCTTCGGCCATGTCCGTAGAAGCACCGGCGGGCCCCGGACTCTTCCCGGGTGCGCCCCCTCCTCCCGGGACCGGAGGCCGTACGGTGGAGGCCATGAACATCTGCGTCTTCCTGTCCGCGGCCGACCTCGACGAGCGGTACACGCGCCCCGCGCGCGAGTTCGCGGAACTGATCGGCAAGGGCGGTCACACCCTGGTCTGGGGCGGCTCCGACGTCGGTCTGATGAAGGTGGTCGCCGACGGGGTGCACGAGGCGGGCGGACGGCTGCTGGGCGTCTCGGTGGAGTTCCTGGCGAACAAGGCGCGCCCCGGCACCGACGAGATGGTCATCGCCGCCGACCTCGCCGAACGGAAGAAGCTGCTGCTGGAGAAGGCCGACGCCGTGGTGATCATGGTGGGCGGCACCGGCACGCTGGACGAGGCCACCGAGATCCTGGAGCTGAAGAAGCACGGCCGCACCGAGAAGCCGGTCGTGCTGCTGAACACCGCGGGCTTCTACGACGGTCTCCAGCAGCAGTTCCGCCGCATGGAGGACGAGGGATTCCTGCCCCGCCCCCTGGCCGAGCTGGTCTTCTTCGCCGAGGAGCCGATCGGTGCGCTGGCCTACCTGGAGGAGCAGCTCGGCACCCGTTGATGGGAGCATGGCGGGCATGGCTACTCATGTGATCACCGGAGCCGGGTCCGGCATCGGCGCGGCCGTCGCCCGCCGGCTGCACGCGCGCGGGGACGAACTCGTCCTGCACGCGCGCGACGCGGGCCGCGCGAAGGAGCTGGCCGCCGAGTTCCCCGGGGCCCGCACCCTGGTCGGCGACCTCGCCGACCCCGACAGGCTGTCCTGGGCCTTCTCCCACCAGAGCCTCCCGGACCGGGTCGACTCCCTGCTGCACATCGCGGGCGTCGTCGACCTGGGCGAGGTGGTCGATCTGACCCCCAAGTCCTGGCACCACCAGCTCAACGTCAACCTGATCGCGCCCGCCGAGCTGACCCGGCACTTCCTGCCCCAGCTCCGGGTCGCCCGCGGCCATGTGGTCTTCGTCAACTCCGGGGCCGGTCTCGCCGCGCACGCCGGCTGGTCCGCGTACGCCGCCTCCAAGCACGGCCTGAAGGCCCTCGCCGACTCGCTGCGCCAGGAGGAGCACGCGAACGGCGTCCGCGTCACCTCCGTCTACCCCGGTCGCACCGCGAGCCCGATGCAGGCCAAGGTCCACCAGCAGGAGGGCAAGGAGTACGACCCGGCGAAGTGGATCGACCCCGAGTCGGTCGCCACGACCATCCTCATGGCCCTGGACCTCCCCAAGGACGCGGAGGTCAACGACCTGACGGTACGCCCGGGCCGATGACCACAGCCCCCGCGTCCGCGGCCCCCGCGATCCGGGCCTGGCCGGCGCAGGTCCGGTCCCGGACGGCGGCGGCCGTGCTGCTGGGCGGCCCGGACCCGGGCACCCCGCTCACCGGGCGGCCGGTCGTCGGCGGGATCTTCGACCCGGCGGCCTCGCTCGACGGCGACGGCGCGTTCCTCGGCGTCGGCAGCCTGCACGGCGGCCGCGACATCACCTGGGAAAGTGGCCGGTTCCGCAATAACCTCACGGTGAGCGACCCGGACGCCCTGCCGGCCTTCCCGGAGCGGCACCGTACGGCCGGAGGCTGACGGAGCCCCTGGCCGGCGCAGGACATACCCTGCCGGGGTGAGTGAGAACAGCGAGTTCAGGTTTCCGGCGGCCACCGGAGTCGGCTCCATGCCCGGTGGCGACGCCCGGGAGGCGGCCAAGACCGTCACCGGAAGCTTCGAGGACTTCCCCCACCTGCCCGAGCTGCCCGCCCGCGGCCCGGGCGCCGACATGATCGGCCGTACCACCGGTCTGCTGGTCGAGCTGTACGCGCGCGTGGAGCCCAGCGGCTGGCGGATCGGCGACCGACCCGGCCGGGACACCCGACGCGCACGCTCCTGGCTGGGCGAGGACCTCGACGCCCTGGAGGAGTTCACGCAAGGGTACGAGGGCGATCTCAAGGTGCAGGCCGTCGGCCCGTGGACCCTCGCCGCCGCGCTGGAGCTGAAGAACGGCGAGGCCGCCCTCTCCGACCCCGGCGCCTGCCGCGACCTCGCCGGCTCCCTCACCGAAGGGCTCCGGCTGCACCTCGCCGAGGTCCGCCGCCGCATCCCCGGCGCCCGGATCGTCCTCCAGCTCGACGAGCCCTCCCTCACCGCCGTCCTGCGCGGCCAGGTCCGTACCGCCAGCGGCTACCGCACCCACCGCGCCGTGGACCGCCAGGTCGTGGAGGCCACCCTGCGCGAGGTGGTCGCGGCCCACGACGGCCCCGTGATCATGCATTCCTGCGCCCCCGACGTCCCCTTCGCCCTGCTGCGCCGGACCGGCGCGGCCGCCGTCTCCTTCGACGTCGCACTTCTCACCGAGCGTGACGACGACGCGATCGGCGAGGCCGTGGAGGGCGGCACCCGGCTGTTCGCCGGTGTCGTCCCGGGCACGGACGGCCCATTGTCAGACCCTGCCGGTAGCGTCATGGGTGTCAGGACGCTGTGGCGCAGGCTGGGGCTGCAACCGGGGCTGCTCGCGGAGGCGGTCACGGTCACCCCGGCGTGCGGTCTGGCGGGCGCTTCCCCCGCCTATGCGCGGCAGGTGCTCGCCCACTGCGTCCAGGCGGCGAGATCGCTCGCGGACAACCCAGAGTAACGGGAGGACAACACGGTGGCCGGCGACAAGCAGCAGGCGGAGACGGCAGTGCCCGCCGAGGCACGGGACAGGCACGCGCAGCTCGCTGAGCAGATCGAGGAGCACCGCTTCCGGTACTACGTGAAGGACGCCCCCGTCATCAGCGACGCGGAGTTCGACCAGCTCCTGAAGTCCCTGGAGGCCCTGGAGGCCGAGTACCCGGAGCTGCGCACCCCGGACTCCCCGACCCAGAAGGTCGCGGGGTCGTACGCGACGGAGTTCACGGCGGTCGAGCACCGCCAGCGCATGCTGTCCCTGGACAACACCTTCAACGACGACGAGCTGGCCGCCTGGGCCGACCGCATCGCGCGGGAACTGGGCGAGCAGGAGTACCACTTCCTGTGCGAGCTGAAGGTCGACGGCCTCGCGGTCAACCTCACCTACGAGCACGGCCGCCTCACCCGCGCGGCCACCCGCGGCGACGGCCGCACCGGCGAGGACATCACGCCCAACGTGCGCACGATCGCCGAGATCCCGGACCGCCTGGACGGGGAGGACGTCCCGGACCTGGTGGAGATCCGCGGCGAGGTCTACTTCCCGATGGAGAAGTTCCTCGAACTGAACGAGCGCCTGGTCGCCGCCGGCGACAAGCCGTTCGCCAACCCCCGTAACGCGGCGGCCGGTTCGCTGCGCCAGAAGGACCCGCGGGTCACCGCCACCCGACCGCTGCACATGGTCGTCCACGGCATCGGCGCCCTGGAGGGCTTCACCGGCATGACCCGCCTCTCCGAGGCGTACCGCCTGCTGAAGACCTGGGGCCTGCCCACCTCCCCGCACAACCGCGTGGTCGACGGCCTCGACGGGGTGCGGGAGTTCATCGCGCAGTACGGCGAGAACCGCCACTCCGTGGAGCACGAGATCGACGGCGCGGTCATCAAGCTGGACGAGATCCGGCTCCAGGGCCGGCTCGGCTCCACCGCGCGGGCGCCACGCTGGGCCATCGCCTACAAGTACGCGCCGGAAGAGGTCAACACCAAGCTCATCGACATCAAGGTGGGCGTCGGCCGCACCGGCCGTGTCACGCCGTACGCCCAGGTCGAGCCGGTCACGGTGGCCGGCAGCGAGGTGGAGTTCGCGACCCTGCACAACCAGGAGGTCGTCAAGGCCAAGGGCGTGCTCATCGGGGACACGGTCGTCATCCGCAAGGCCGGTGACGTCATCCCGGAGATCCTCGGCCCGGTGGTCGACCTCCGGGACGGCACCGAGCGGGAGTTCGTGATGCCGGGCGAGTGCCCCGAGTGCGGCACCCCGCTGCGGCCCATGAAGGAAGGCGACATCGACCTGCGCTGCCCGAACGCGCGCACCTGCCCGGCCCAGTTGCGGGAGCGGGTCTCCTACCTCGCCGGCCGTGAGTGCCTGGACATCGAGCACTTCGGCGCGGTGGCCGCCGCCGCGCTCACCCGTCCGCTGGAGCCGGCCGACCCGCCGCTGGTGGACGAGGGCGACCTGTTCGACCTGACGGTGGAGAAGCTGCTGCCCATCAAGGCCTATGTGCTGGACCCGGACAGCGGTCTGCCCAAGCGGGACCCCAAGACGGGCGAGGAGAAGGTCGTCACGGTCTTCGCCAACCAGAAGGGCGAGCCGAAGAAGAACACCCTCGCCCTGCTGGCGAACATCGAGGCGGCCAAGGAGCGCCCGCTGGCCCGCTTCCTCAACGGCCTGTCCATCCGCCATGTCGGACCGGTGGCCGCGCAGGCCCTCGCGCGCGAGTTCCGCTCGATCGACCGCATCGAGCAGGCCACCGAGGAGGAGCTGGCGGCCACGGACGGCGTGGGGCCCATCATCGCCGCTGCGCTCAAGGAGTGGTTCGCCGAGGAGTGGCACCGCGAGATCGTCCGCAAGTGGAAGGCCGCCGGTGTCCCGCTGGAGGACGCCTCGACCGGCGAGGACGAGGGACCGCGCCCGCTGGAGGGGCTCACCGTCGTGGTCACCGGCACCCTGGAGCACCACACCCGGGACGGCGCCAAGGAGGCGTTGCAGACCCGGGGCGCGAAGGTGACCGGTTCCGTATCGAAGAAGACCTCGTTCGTCGTCGTAGGTGAGAACCCTGGATCGAAGTACGACAAGGCCATGCAGTTGAAGGTTCCTGTTCTGAACGAGGGCGGTTTCGGCGTCCTCTTGGAGCAGGGCCCGGAAGCGGCGGCCGAAGTCGCGCTTCCGACCGGGGAGTAGCGGTTGAAGGCCACCCGATCGGTGCATATCAGTTGCATACGGGTGGCCCGGGCCTATTCGGGCAACCGTCGACGACCGGTGCCCGTGGAAGCCTTCCGCGGCCTACTGTTGGGATGTGCGCCTGCCGTGCCCGGCTGCGGTTGGGGCATCCCCGTGTCCTCTCAGGACGCGGGGAAGGTTTCTTCACCGCGGAGCTGCTGATGGGCGTCGGACATCGGGCCGCGTGGCGTGGGCACCGCCGGTTGTGAGAGGGACGGGAATGGAACCGACCGAGAGCGCCGCCCCGGACTCATGGCTGCGCCTGCGCCGTCGCGCGCTCGCCTGGCGCGGGAACCGCTGGCCGGCCCGGAGCGAGAGCCGTACGGCCGCGCCGCCGCGGCCGGCCGGAGCAGGCGCCGCCACCGACGCCTGCCTGCCCATGCAGCTGGCGGTCGCCCCCGCCCCCGGCCAGGCCGCCGCCGAACCCGAGCGGCACCTGAGCTGGCCCGCCCTGCCCGCGGCCGTGGTCGCCGCCGCCGCACTCGCCCTCGGCGCCGGCTTCTACCAGGCCTTCACCGGCCACCACGCGCTCTTCCCGGCCGGCCGGGTCGGCTGGTCGCTGGCCCTGCTCATCGGCGTCATCGTCGGCCATCTCGTCATGCTGTGCCGGGCCCGCTGGTGGGGCGGCACCGGCTCCGGCGCCGCCCTCACCCTCGCCGTACTGCTGCTGTACGGCTGGGTGCCCGCCGGTCTGGTCAGCCTCACCGTGGTCGTCCTGGTCGGCGTCGCCCGCCGGCACCGCTGGCGCCAGGGCCTGCTGCACGGCTCGGTGGACATCCTCGGCATCGGCGTCGGCGCCCTGCTGCTCGGCGCGTTCGGCCGGGTGCCGACCGTCGAGGCGCCCTGGCAGACCGGCAGCTGGAGCCTCGCCACCGTGCCCGAGGTCACCCTCGCCGCGCTCGCCTACCTCGCCGTCAGCCGCGGCCTGCTCTGGTACCTGTACAGCCCGCGCGGCGGACTGCCCGCCATCTCCCGCCCCGCGCTGATCAGACAGGCACTGGTCGCGGTGGCGCTGCTCGGCATAGCCCCGCTGGTCTGCGTGGTCGCCGAGGCCCAGCCGATCCTGCTCCCGCTGTTCGCCATCCCGCTCATCGCACTCGACTCCACCCTGTGGATGGCCCGCGCCCGCGCCGAGGAACAGCTCCGCGACCCGCTGACCGGACTGCCCAACCGGCAGTGGCTGCTGGACCGGATCTGGACCGCCCTCGACGACGCCGAGCGCATCGGCGCCCGGTCCGCCCTCATGCTGATCGACCTCGACCGGTTCCGTTCGGTGAACGACACCCTCGGACATCTCGCCGGCGACCGGCTGCTGCTCCAGATAGCCGACCGGCTGCGGCTCGCCCTGCCGCGCGGCGCCGAGGCCGCCCGGCTCGGCGGTGACGAGTTCGCCGTCTTACTGCCCGTCGCCGACTCCACCACGTCGGCCACGCGCGTCGCCCGCGGCCTCGTCTCCGCACTCAGCTCGCCGCTCGACCTCGACGGGCTCACCCTCGTGCTGGAGGCCAGCGCCGGCGTCGCCGTCTTCCCGGACCACGCCCTGGACGCGGAGGGCCTGCTGCGGCGCGCGGACGTCGCGATGTACCAGGCGAAGCGGGACCGCACCGGCGTCGAGGTGTACGAGTCCAAGCGGGACTCCAACACCCCGGACCGCCTCGGCCTCCTCGGCGATCTGCGCCGGGCGCTGGACGCCCACGAGGTGCAGCTGCACTACCAGCCCAAGGTCCGCTTCGACGGACAGGTCGCCGGCCTGGAGGCGCTGGTGCGCTGGGTGCACCCCGAGCGGGGGAAGGTGCCGCCGGACGAGTTCATAGCGATAGCCGAGTCCAGCGGGCTGATGCCCCATCTGACGGAGTACGTCCTGGAGACCGCGCTCGGGCAGGTCGCCAAGTGGCGCGCACAGGGACTTCGGGTCCCGGTCGCCGTCAACGTCTCCCCGCGCGACGTCCACACGCCCGGCTTCGCCGGCTCGGTCGCCGCGCGGCTGGCCCGCCACGGGGTCCCGGCGGGCGCGCTCCAGCTGGAGATAACCGAGCATGTGCTGCTGGAGGACCCGCAGCGGGCCGCCGACACCCTCGCCGGGCTCACCGGGCACGGCGTGAAGATGTCCCTGGACGACTTCGGCACCGGGTACTCGTCGCTGGTGCATCTGCGGCGGCTGCCGGTGAGCGAGCTGAAGATCGACCGCTCCTTCGTGGCCCGGCTGGCCGTCGACACCGAGGACGCGGAGATCGTGCGCTGCACCGTCGACCTGGCGCACTCGCTGGGGCTGCTGGTCGTCGCCGAGGGGGTGGAGGACGACGAGACCTGGGAGCGGCTGCGGGACCTGGGGTGCGACGCGGTGCAGGGGTGGCTCGTCGCGGCGGCGATGCCTCCGGAGGAGACGACGGCGTGGCTGCGGGCCCGCGGCTCCCGGGGCTGGCAGCGGCCGCGCGCGGCCTTGCCGGCCGCCGAATGACCTTCCCGCCCGCCCGTCCCGCCCCGCCGGGACGAACGCCGGGATGAACGCGTCGGACATGATCGTTTGCGATGATCGGTGCCGTACCGCGCCGCGTTGACCGATCGCGTGCCCCGGGAGGGACCATGTCGCTGTTCGTGCCCAAGTTCGACGAGACCGTGCTGGTGCGGGAGGCGGAGGCCGAGGTGGCCGGGGACGATCCGGTCGCCGTCAGGCTGCTCGCCGACAGCAGCGCCACCGGCGGCGCGCTGTCCACCGTACGGGTCACCCTCGGCGAGGGCGCGGACGGCGCCCGGCCGCATGTGCACCACAACTCGGCCGAGATGTTCTACCTGCTCGACGGCGAGGCGGAGCTGCTCTCCGGCGACGACATCGTCACCGCCCAGCGCGGCGACCTGGTCATCGTCCCGCCGGACCGCCCGCACGCCTTCGCCGCCGCCCCCGGCAGCACGGCCGACCTCCTGATCGTCATCGCCCCCGGCGTCGAGCGCTTCGAGTACTTCCGCCACCTCCAGCGCGTCCGCCTCGGCGAGGCCACCCGGGAGAGCCTGCTGGAGATCCAGGAGCTGTACGACAACCACTTCCTGACCAGCCCCGCCTGGGACGGCCGCAGGTGACCGGGGAAACCGTTTCCCAGGTGACCGGGCAAACCGTTTCACGGTCACCCGGCGCCGCCCCATAGGATTGGCCCCAAACCACACACACTCACCCCAGAGGATCGCTGCATGCCTGGCATCACGCGCGAGGAGGTCGCCCACCTCGCCCGGCTGGCGCGTCTGGAGCTGAAGCCCGAAGAACTCGACCACTTCGCGGGACAGCTGGACGACATCATCGGCGCGGTGGCCCGCGTCAGCGAGGTCGCCGACCAAGACGTACCGCCGACCTCGCACCCGCTCCCGCTGACGAACGTCATGCGCGCGGACGAGGTCCGTCCCTCGCTCACCCCCGAGCAGGCGCTCTCCGGCGCCCCGGCCCAGGAGCAGCAGCGTTTCAAGGTGCCGCAGATCCTGGGGGAGGACTAAACCGTCATGACGGACAGCAACATCATCAAGCTCACGGCCGCCGAGATCGCCGAGAAGATCGCCTCCGGCGAGCTGACGGCCGTCCAGGTCACCGAGGCGCACCTCGCCCGGATCGAGGCCGTCGACGAGAAGGTGCACGCCTTCCTGCACGTCGACCGCGAGGGCGCGCTCGCCCAGGCCCGTGCCGTGGACGAGAAGCGGGAGCGGGGCGAGAAGCTCGGCCCGCTCGCCGGCGTGCCGCTCGCGCTCAAGGACATCTTCACCACCGAGGGCGTGCCCACGACCGTCGGCTCGAAGATCCTCGAGGGCTGGATCCCGCCGTACGACGCGACCCTCACCAAGAAGCTGAAGGCCGCCGACGTCGTCATCCTCGGCAAGACCAACATGGACGAGTTCGCCATGGGGTCGTCCACCGAGAACAGCGCCTACGGCCCGACCGGCAACCCGTGGGACCTCACCCGGATCCCCGGCGGTTCCGGCGGTGGCTCCTCCGCCGCCCTCGCCGCCTTCGAGGCCCCGCTCGCCATCGGCACCGACACCGGCGGCTCCATCCGCCAGCCGGCCGCCGTCACCGGCACGGTCGGCGTGAAGCCGACGTACGGCGCGGTCTCGCGGTACGGCATGGTCGCCTTCTCCTCCTCCCTCGACCAGGGCGGCCCCTGCGCCCGTACGGTCCTGGATGCGGCCCTGCTGCACGAGGTGATCGCCGGCCACGACCCGCTGGACTCCACCTCCATCGACGCGCCGGTCCCGGCGGTCGTCGAGGCGGCCCGCAACGGCTCCGTCGCCGGGATGCGCGTCGGTGTCGTCAAGCAGTTCCGCGGCGAGGGCTACCAGGCCGGTGTCATCCAGCGCTTCGACGAGTCCGTCGAGCTGCTGCGCGAGCTGGGCGCCGAGATCGTCGAGCTGGACTGCCCGTCCTTCGACCTCGCGCTGTCGGCGTACTACCTGATCGCGCCGAGCGAGTGCTCCAGCAACCTGGCCCGCTTCGACGGCCTGCGCTACGGCCTGCGCACCGGCGACGACGGCAGCCACTCGGCGGAGGAGGTCACCTCCCTCACCCGTGAGGCGGGCTTCGGCCCCGAGGTCAAGCGGCGCATCATGCTCGGCACCTACGCCCTGTCGAGCGGCTACTACGACGCCTACTACGGCTCCGCCCAGAAGGTCCGCACGCTCATCACGCGCGACTTCGAGAAGGCCTTCGAGCAGGTCGACGTGATCGTCTCGCCGACGACGCCGACCACCGCCTTCCCGATCGGCGAGCGCGCCGACGACCCGATGGCGATGTACCTCGCGGACCTGTGCACCATCCCGACCAACCTGGCGGGCAACGCGGCCATGTCCCTGCCCTGCGGCCTCGCCCCGGAGGACAACCTCCCGGTGGGCCTCCAGATCATCGCCCCGGCGATGCAGGACGACCGGCTGTACAAGGTCGGCGCCGCCGTCGAGGCCGCCTTCGTGGAAAAGTGGGGTCACCCGCTGCTGGAGGAGGCTCCGTCGCTGTGAGCAAGCTGTCCAAGGCCAAGGACTTCAAGAAGTCCAAGTCCGGTACGTACCTGTCGATGGCCACCACCGCGTTCGGCGCGTTCGGTGTCGCCAAGCAGATCAAGAAGGCCCGCGCCGAGCACGACACGCTGCGGCTGATCGACGCCACGGTCTCCGCCGTGGCGATCGTGACCGGCCTCGCGATCCTCTACCGCGAGCTGAAGCGGCTGGGCGACGACGACGTCCTGCTGGGCTGAGAGGGAAGTTTTCACCGTGACCACCACGACCGACCTGGTGTCGTACGAGGACGCACTGGCGTCGTACGACCCCGTCATGGGCCTTGAGGTCCATGTCGAACTCGGCACCAAGACCAAGATGTTCTGCGGCTGCTCGACCTCGCTCGGCGCCGACCCGAACACCCAGACCTGCCCGGTCTGCCTCGGCCTGCCCGGCGCACTCCCGGTCGTCAACGCGACCGGCGTCGAGTCCGCGATCAAGATCGGTCTCGCGCTGAACTGCGAGATCGCCGAGTGGTGCCGCTTCGCCCGGAAGAACTACTTCTATCCGGACATGCCGAAGAACTTCCAGACCTCCCAGTACGACGAGCCGATCGCCTTCAACGGCTACCTCGACGTGCAGCTGGAGGACGGCGAGACCTTCCGCGTGGAGATCGAGCGCGCCCACATGGAGGAGGACACCGGCAAGTCCACCCACGTGGGCGGCGCGACCGGCCGTATCCACGGCGCGCAGCACTCGCTGCTCGACTACAACCGCGCGGGCATCCCGCTCATCGAGATCGTCACCAAGCCGATCGTGGGCGCCGGTGAGCGCGCCCCCGAGGTGGCGAAGGCGTACGTCCGTGAGCTGCGCGAGGTGATCCGTGCCCTCGGCGTGTCCGAGGCCCGCATGGAGATGGGCCAGATGCGCTGCGACGTGAACCTCTCGCTGATGCCCAAGGGCGCCGAGAAGTTCGGCACGCGCTCCGAGACGAAGAACGTCAACTCGCTGCGCTCGGTGGAGCGTGCGGCCCGCTACGAGATCATGCGCCACGCGGCCGTGCTCTCCGGCGGCGGCACGATCGTCCAGGAGACCCGCCACTTCCACGAGGACACCGGGTCCACGACCTCGGGCCGCGTGAAGGAGGAGGCCGAGGACTACCGGTACTTCCCGGAGCCCGACCTGGTCCCGGTCGCGCCCTCGCGCGAGTGGGTCGAGGAGATCCGCGCGGCGCTGCCCGAGATGCCGCTGGCCCGCCGTACCCGGCTGCTCGCCGAGTGGGGCATCTCGGCCACCGACATGCAGGCGATCCTCAACGCCGGTGCGCTGGACCCGATCGTCGCCACGATCGACGCCGGTGCCGACGCGGCCGCCGCCCGCAAGTGGTGGATGGGCGAGCTGGCACGCAGCGCCAACGAGTCCGGCAAGGCGCTGGACGAGCTGGCGATCACCCCGGCGCAGGTGGCCCGGGTCACCGAGCTGGTGGCGAAGGGCGACCTGAACGACAAGCTGGCCCGTCAGGTCATCGAGGGCGTCCTCGCGGGCGAGGGCACCCCGGACGAGGTCGTCGAGAAGCGCGGCCTGAAGGTCGTCTCCGACGAGGGCGCGCTGACCGCCGCCGTCGCGGAGGCCATCGCCGGCAACCCGGGCATCGCGGACAAGATCCGCGGTGGCAAGGTGGCCGCGGCCGGCGCGCTGGTCGGCGCGGTCATGAAGGCCACCCGTGGCCAGGCCGACGCGGCCCGCGTCAAGGAGCTGATCCTGGAGCAGCTGGGCGTCGGCGAGGTCTGAGCCGCCGTCAGCCGCGGGGGGAGGTGCCGGGTCCGGCACCTCCCCCCGCGTCGTATCGCCCCCGGCCACAGGCAGTACGCTCACCGGCCATGACTGGACGCACCGATTCCGACAGCCGGCCCGCGATACCCGAGGCGGTGACGGAGGCGGAAGACGCCGAGGAGTACGTCAGCGACGCCCGCCGGGCCCGCTGGATCGCCGCCGGGACGGGAGCGCTGCTGACGCTCGCCGGACTGGGCGCGTCGCTGCTGCGGCTCACCGGCTCCGCCCCGGCGCTGGTACCAGCCGCCTATGCGCTCGGTGCCGCCGTCTGCGCCCTGGCCGGGGTCCTCGGGGCGCGGGGCCGCACCCGCAGGGCGCTGTGGCTGCTGATCGCGGGCACGATGATCATGGCGTTCGGGGACCGCTCCGACTGAACTTCCCCTCAAAGGTGTGAAGAAGCCCACGATCGCCGCAAAGGATCATCTTCTCCTGTAAGAGTGTCATCCGAATACTCATGCGTTCTTTGCGGGCTGTTCAGTTTATGGACGATGGTTCCCGGCCAAAGATCAACAAATCGTCCTCTGGGAGCACGTCCGTGGCAGCCCTCGCGCGCTGGTGCGTCCGGCATCGTCTGATCGCCGTCCTGCTGTGGCTGTGTGCCTTCGGCGGGGTCAGCGCGGCGGCGGCCGTGGCGGGGTCGTCGTACTCGAACGACTACCAGGTCCCCGGCACCGAGTCGGGCCACGCGGCCGAGCTGATCGCGCAAGGCTTCCCGGGCCTGGGCGGGGACAGCGACACCGTCGTCTGGCACACCACCGACGGCACCGTGCGCGCCCCCGCCGTCCGACGGACCATGACCCGCACCCTGCACCGGATCGCCGAGCTGCCCGGGGTGGCCTCGGTGTCCGGCCCGTACGGCCGGCCGCACACCCACCGGATCAGCGCGGACGGCCGTACGGCCTACGCCACCGTGACCTTCACCCGGCGGGCCGAGGACATCGGCAAGGCCGAGGCGCAGTCGGTGGTGCGCACCGCCCGGTCGGCGGAGCGTGCCGGGCTCCAGGTGGAGCTGGGCGGCAGCGCCATCGGGCTCACCGAGTCCGCCCGCGGGCACACCGCCGAGGCGGTCGGCGTGCTGGTCGCCGCCGTCGTGCTGTTCCTCGCCTTCGGCTCGCTCGCCGCCTCCCTGCTGCCCATCGCCACCGCCCTGGTCGGCGTCGGCACCGCCTATGCCGGGATCGGCCTGCTCGGGCACGCGATGACGGTCGCCGACTTCGCGCCCATGCTCGGCATGCTGATCGGTCTCGGGGTGGGCATCGACTACGCGCTGTTCATCGTGACCCGGCACCGGCGTGGTCTGAAACGCGGCCTGAGCGCCACCGAGGCCGCCACGAACGCCGTGGCCACCACCGGGCGAGCGGTCGTCTTCGCGGGCGCGACGGTGTGCATCGCGCTGCTCGGGATGCTGATACTGCGGCTGGGTTTCCTCAACGGGGTGGCCGTCGCCGCCAGTCTGACCGTGGTGCTCACCGTCGCCGCCTCCGTGACGCTGCTGCCCGCTCTGCTGTCGTATCTCGGCCCGCGCGCGCTGAGCCGCCGCGAGCGGCGGCGACTCGCCGAGCAGGGGCCGAGCCCGGAGCTGCCCACCGGGTTCGCCGCCCGCTGGTCCGCGCTGGTCGAGCGGCATCCCAAGCTGCTCGGCGCGCTCGCCGTGGTCGTCATCGCCGTTCTCGCCCTGCCCACGTTCTCGCTCCGGCTCGGCACCTCCGACCAGGGCAACGACCCCCGCACCTCCACCACCCGCAAGGCCTACGACCTGCTCGCCGAGGGCTTCGGGCCCGGGGTGAACGGGCCGCTGACCCTGGTGACCCGGGTGGACGGGGCGGCCGACCGGCTCGCCCTGGACAGCCTCGACACCACCCTGCGCGCCACCCCCGGCGTCGCCTCCGTCACCCCGGTCTCCTACGCCGCCGGCGGCGGCACCGCGTATCTGACCGTCGTCCCCGACTCCGCGCCCCAGTCGCAGCGCACCAGCGACCTGGTGGACCGGCTGCGCACCAAGGTGCTGCCGCGCGCGGAGACCGGCACCGCGCTCGACGTACAGGTGGGCGGGGTGACCGCCGCCTACGACGACTTCGCGGATGTGATCGTCGGCAAGCTGCCGCTGTTCGTCGGCGCGGTGATCGGGCTCGGCTGCCTTCTGCTGCTGGCGGCCTTCCGCTCGCTCGGCATCCCGCTGAAGGCCGCCGTGATGAACGTCGCCGCCGTCGCCGCCGCGTTCGGCGTCGTCGTGGCCGTCTTCCAGTGGGGCTGGGGCAGCGAACTGCTCGGCCTCGGCCGGGCCGGACCGATCGAGCCCTTCCTGCCCGTGATCATGGTCTCGGTGCTCTTCGGACTCTCCATGGACTACCAGGTGTTCCTGGTCAGCCGGATGTACGAGGAGTGGCTGGAGACCGGCGACAACCGGCGCGCGGTGCGCGTGGGCCTGGCCGAGACCAGCCGGGTGATCAACTCCGCGGCGGTCATCATGATCTCGGTCTTCCTCGCCTTCGTGCTCAGCGGCGACCGGGTGATCGCGATGTTCGGCATCGCGCTGGCCTCCGCCGTCGCCCTCGACGCCTTTGTGCTGCGCACCCTGCTGGTGCCCGCCCTGATGCATCTGCTCGGCGCCGCCAACTGGTGGCTGCCCGCCTGGCTGGAGCGCAGGCTGCCCCGCATCAGCATCGAGCCGCCCGAGTGCCGTGCCGCGCATGAGAGGCTCAGCCCGGTCCCGGTCGACGAACTGCGCGAGGAGCAGCGCCACGATGTACGCGATATCCCTGGGTGACGGCGCCGAGCTGCGGCCGCTCGAGGTCTGGCACGCCGAGGAGTTCCTCGCCCACCTCGACCGCGGCCGGGAGTTCATCGGCCGGTTCATCCCGTTCGGCTCGCAGGTCACCGACGTGGCCTCCGCGCGGGACACGCTCCGCCGGTACGCCGATCTGCGCGCCGCCGACAGCGCGTCGTACCACGGCATCTGGCTGGACGGGACGCTCGTCGGCGGGGTGCTGACGCTGAACTTCGACGCGGCGGCGGGCAACTGCGAGGTCGGCTGCTGGCTGGAACCCGCCGCCACCGGGCGCGGACTGATCACCCGTGCAATGCGGATCCTGGTCGACTGGGCCGTCGAGGAGCGGGGCATCCACCGGGTGGAGTGGCACGCGGCCTCCGGCAACCTGCCGAGCATCGCCGTCGCCCGCCGGCTGGGCATGAGCCGGGACGCGGTGCTTCGCGAGAGCCACCCGCACCACGGCGTCCGGCACGACATCGAGATCTGGTCGGTGCTCGCCCCCGAGTGGCGTGCCGCACGCGCGCGTACCGGGCAGATGGATCATTAAGACACCTCTCAGACAGCCTCCGTACGGTGCCGGGCATGGCAACGAAGACAGAGGCAGGCGCGGTGGCGCGCAAGGACGACGAGACGACGGCGGAAGCCGTCGGGACGGACGCTGCGAAGGAGCGGGCGGCCGAGGAGGAGACGGCTGCGGAGGCGACGGCCGGGGAAGAGGCGGCCGAGGCTGCTGTGCCGGAGGCCGAGGCGCCCTCCGGGGTGGGGCAGGGCGCGGGTGCCGTCGTCTCGGCCGCGCTCGGCCTGGTCTCGCTCAGCGGCGGCTGGATCGGCACCGTCGCCGCCGCCCGCGAGCAGCTCATCGGCCAGTTGCGGACCTCCACCCGGGCGAGCGTCGCGACGCAGCTCAAGGCGGTCTACGGCGACGCCTGGCACACCACCGCCCTGTGGGCCGGCCTGTTCGCGCTGGCCGCGCTGATCACCGGTGTGGTCGTGCTCGCCCGGCCCGCGTTCGGCGCCCCCGGCCGCTCCCAGGCGCCCTGGATCAGGTCGGTCGCCTGGGCGGGCGTCTCGCTCGGCACCGTCGGTCTGCTGCTGGCGGTCCTGAAGTACTCCGACGCGCTGCTCGCCCTGCCCTCGGCCGGCTGAGCCGCCCCCGGCCGCACATGCCTTAGAGGCCTGAGGGGTCTTAGGGGAGCCGTATGCGTCTTACGGCCTCTCCTAAGACCCCTTACGCGTGCGTGCGGCACGTGGGCCGCCCGAAGATGCGGAACCTTCCCGATGTGGCGCACCCCCCTGGGAGACGAGAGTGGAGGCATCGCAGAACGCGAGGCACCACCCCGAAGTCCCGGAAGGACACACCATGTTCGACCAGCAGAAGATCCGCACCGCCCAGCTGCTCCAGGAGGCCGCACAGGACCGTCTGGCCCGCGAGGCCACCCGGGCCCGTCGCGCCGCCCGCCGCGAGCGCAGCCTCGGCGACGGCGCCGCGGCCGCCGAGTCCCATACCGGCCGCCTCCGCGGACGCCGCGCCCCGCGCCCCGCATGAGCGCCACGCCTCCGCCGCCCACGGGCACGGCACCCACCCCTACCGCTGCTATTGGTACGACAATCGCACCTGACCTGTGGAAAACAGCCGCCTCACCCTCCGCACCTCGTGCGATGCTCGGGCTCGTGGAGAACAGGTCCGTCAGTCCCGTGTTCGTCGGCCGCACCGAAGAGCTGGCCGTGCTCGACGCCGCGCTCGCCGGTGCCGCCGCCGGCGAGCCGCAGGCGCTGCTGCTCGGCGGTGAGGCCGGAGTCGGCAAGACCCGTCTGGTCGAGGAGTTCACCGCGGCGGCCGCCCGGCGGCACGCCGTGGTGGCCGTCGGCGGCTGTGTGGAGATCGGCGCCGACGGGCTGCCGTTCGCGCCCTTCTCCACCGCGCTGCGCGCCCTGCGCGCGGCCCTGCCCGCGGAGTTCGCCGCCGCGGCCGCCGGCCAGGAGGAGGAACTGGCCCGGCTGCTGCCCGAGTTGGGCGAGGCCACCGCCGGCCGTCATGACGAGCAGGGCGTGGCCCGGCTGTTCGAACTCGCCGCCCGGCTGCTGGAGCGGACCGCCGCCGAGCACCCGGTGGTGCTGGTCCTGGAGGACCTGCACTGGGCCGACGCCTCCACCCGCCACCTCCTCGCCTACCTCTTCCGCACCCTGCGCACCGGCCGGCTCCTCGTCCTCGCCAGCTACCGCTCCGACGACATCCACCGCCGCCATCCGCTGCGCCCCCTGCTCGCCGAACTGGACCGGCTGCGCACCGTCCGCCGCATCGAACTCGCCCGGCTCACCCGCGAGGAGGTCGCCTGCCAGATCGCCGGCATCCTCGCCGCCGAACCGGACCCGGCCCACGTGGACGACATCTTCGAACGGTCCGACGGCAACGCCTTCTTCGTCGAGGAGCTCGCCGTCGCGAGCCGCACGGGCTGCCGTACCGGCCTGACCGACTCCCTGCGCGATCTGCTCCTGGTCCGGGTCGAGGCGCTGCCCGAGTCCGCCCAGCGGATCGCCCGGATCGTCGCCGAGGGCGGCTCCACCGTGGAGCACCGGCTGATCGCCGCCGTCGCCCAGCTCCCCGAGGACGACCTCATCGAGGCGCTGCGCGCCGCCGTCGGCGCCAACATCCTCACCGCCGCCCCGGCCGGCGACGGCTACCGCTTCCGGCACTCCCTGGTCCGCGAGGCCGTCGCCGACGACCTGCTGCCCGGCGAGCGCTCCCGGCTCAACCGCCGCTACGCCGAGGCCCTGGCCGCCGACCCGACGCTGGTCCCGGCCGACGCGCGCGAACTGCGCCTGGCCAGCTACTGGTACCACGCCCACGACCCCGCCAAGGCGCTGCCCGCCGTCCTGGACGCCTCCGTCGTGGCCAGCCGCCGGCACGCCTACACCGAGCAACTCGGGCTCCTGGAGCGGGCGATGGAGCTGTGGGACGACGCCCCCGAGGAGGTGCGCGCCGCGCTGCGCCCGGTCGGCTGCGCCGACGCCTACCCCTCCTGCGGCTGCGACCCCGCCACCACCCCGCTGCGCTACCTCGACCTGATGGCCGAGGCGGTCGTCGCGGGCCGCTCCGGCGGTGAACGCGAACGAGCACTGAAGATCACCAAGCGCGCCCTGCGGCTGCTGGAGGACGAACCCGACCCGCTGCGCGCCGCCTGGTTCTGGGCCCAGCGCTCCCGGCTCGTGCAGGACCTGGCGCGCGGCGACGGCTGGGCGGAACTCGCCACCGCCCAGGACCTCGTGCGCGGCCTGCCGCCGTCGGAGGTGCACGCCGAGGTGCTGGCCCTCGCCTCCAGCTGGTCGATGCTGCACCGGCCCGGCCCCGAGGCCTTCGCCGCCGCCGAGCGGGCCGTCACCTACGCGCGCATGGTCGGCGCCCGCGAGATCGAGCTGACCGCCCGGCTCACCCTGAGCGGTCTGGCGGTGGAGTCCGGGGACCAGGAGAGCGGGCTGGCCGAGCTGCGGCAGGTCCTGCGGGAAGCCTGTGCCGAGCAGATGCACGACGTGGCGGCCCGCGCCTATGTGAACCTGCCGTCCGTGCTGCAAGGCCTCGGCCGCTCCCGCGAAGCGGTGCCGCTGCTGCGCGAGGGCGTCGAGTTCACCCGCAGAATAGGGCTGGTCGGCGCCGAGGCCTTCGTCTGGGGCAACCTCGCCGACGCGCTGTACTCGCTCGGCCAGTGGACGGAGGCCGCCGAGGCCGCCGAGGCCGCCGGGCGCGTCGCCCGGGCCGGTCACAGCGCCAAGCCCCGCGGGGCCGGTGCCCTGCGCCTGGCCCACCTCGCCCTGGCCCGCGGCGACCTCGCCGAGGCCGGCCGGCAGCTCGCCGCCGCCCGCGCCCACTACGGCACCCATGACCCGATGCCGCAGATCTCCCTGCCCATGGCCCGGATCGCCCTCGGGATCGCCGCCGCGGAGGGCCGCGTCGCCGACGCCCGCGCCGAGCTGCTCGCGGCCCTGGACGCCGGATTCCCGCCCGGCACCCAGCGCTACGGCTGGCCCCTGCTGCTGGCCGCCGCCACCGCCGAGGCCGACACCCGCACCCTGCCCGCCGCCCAGCCGGGCCGGGACGAGATCCTGGAGCGGCTCGCCGAGGCGGTCCGGCACCTCGCCACCGGAGTGCCCGTGTGGACGGCGTACAGCGAGTGGGCCGGCGCCGAACTGCTCCGCGCGGCCGGCCGGGACACCGCGCGCACCTGGGCACCGGTGGTCACCGCCTTCGAGTGCCTGGACCGCCCCTACGACCTGGCCAGGGTCCGTTACCGCCTCGCCGCGGCACTGCTCGCCGACGGCGCCGGCGAGGACGAGCGGGACCGCGCGGAGGAGCTGCTCCGGCTGACCGCCGCGGTCGCCGCCCACCTCGACGCCCGCCCCCTCGCCGACCAGGCCGCCCGGCTCGCCCAGCGCGCCCGCCTCACCCCCGCCCGCACCCCGCGCCAGGCCCTCACCGCCGCCGACCCGGCCGCCGCGCTCGGCCTGACCAGCCGCGAGCAGGACGTGCTGCGCCTGGTCTCGGCGGGCCGCACCAACCGCCAGATAGCCGAGGCCCTGTTCATCTCCCCGAAGACCGCGAGCGTCCACGTCTCCAACATCCTCACCAAGCTCGGTGTCTCGACCCGGGGCGAGGCGGCCGCCCTGACCCACCGGCTCGGCCTCTTCCCGGCCGAGACCGGGGACCGGGTGGCGGCGGGGTGACTGGTCCCTCCTCGACGAGGACGCACAGCCGCGCCGCTCAGCTCACCCGCAGCTCCAGCAGCCGGTCGTCCCCGGGCTTCGGGGTGCCCCGGCCGTCCGTGTTGCTGGTCAGCAGCCACAGGCGGTCGCCGCCCGCCGGGGCCACCGTGCGCAGGCGGCCGTAGGTGCCGGTGAGTAAGGCCTGCGGGGCGGCCGCGGCCGAGGTGCCGTGCAGCGGCACGCGCCACAGCCGCCGGCCCTTCAGCGCCGCCATCCAGATGACGCCCTTGACGTAGGCGATCCCGCTGGGGGAGGCCTCGTCGGTGTGCCACTCGGCCACCGGGTTCTGGAAGGCGGGGTCGGAGGACCTGCCCTCGGCCTTCGGCCAGCCGTAGTTGCCGCCGGGCTTGATCGCGTTCAGCTCGTCCCAGGTGTCCTGCCCGAACTCCGAGGCGAACAGCCGCTGACGGGTGTCCCAGGCCAGCCCCTGGACGTTGCGGTGACCGTAGGAGTACACGGGGGAGTCCGGGAAGGGGTTGCCGGGCGCCGGCTCGCCGTCCGGGGTCAGCCGCAGGATCTTGCCGCCCAGCGAGGACCGGTCCTGGGCCAGTCCGCGCCGGCCGCTCTCACCGGTCCCCGCGTACAGCATCCCGTCCGGGCCGAACGCGATCCGGCCGCCGTTGTGGATCGCGCCCTTCGGTATGCCCTTGAACACCGTGTCCGGAGCGCCCAGCTGCTCCCCGGCCGGCTTCCGGTCGTCGTACAGCACCCGGACGATGCGGTTGTCCGAGGCCGAGGTGAAGTAGGCGTAGATCAGATGGTCCGCCGTGAACTCGGGGGAGAGGGCGATGCCGAGCAGACCGCCCTCGCCGCCGGGGGAGACTCCGGAGACCGTGCCGAGGACGGTCTTGCGGCCGGTCCTCCCGTCGATCCGGGTGATGGTGCCGTCGTCCCGGGAGGAGACCAGCAGCGCGCCGTCCGGCAGCACCGCCAGCCCCCAGGGCGTCTTCAGCCCCTGCGTCACCGTGCGCAGCACCGTCACCGACCCCTTGGCCGGTGGGACCGGCTCGCCGGCCCGGGCGGAGGGGGCGGCGCTCCCGGACGGCGTACCGATCGGCGGCAGCGGCGGCCCGCCCCCGGAGGAGCAGCCCGCCGTCAGCAGCAGGGCGGCCGCGGCCAGCACGGCCGGCACAGCTCGTCGTCGCACGATCTCGGTCCCTTCGGGGCACGGCCTGTGGGGCCTGTGGTCGAAAACGGCGGTGCCGCGCTCAGTCCCAGGATCCCCGGGCCGCGGGCAGTCGCGCCACCTCGGCGAGGTCCTCCGCGGTCAGCCGCAGCCCCGCCGCAGCCGCGTTCTCTGCGGCCCAGCGCTCCCGCTTGGTGCCCGGCAGGGCGATCACATGGCGTCCCTGCGCCAGCACCCAGGCGAGCGCCACCTGGGCCGGGGTCACGTCCTCGCCGTGCCGCCGCGCGATCCGCCGCAGTCCCGCCACGATCGGCTGGTTGGCGGCCATCATCTCGGCCGTGAACCGCGGATGGCGGGCCCGCACGTCGTCCGGCTCGAAACCCTCGCCCGGGGTCAGCGTGCCGGTCAGGAAGCCGTTGCCCAGCGGCATCGCCGCGAGGAAGCCCACGCCCCGCGCCTCGCACCACGGCAGCAGCGCGGCCAGCGCCTCCGGCGACCACACCGACAGCTCCGCCTGCACCGCGGCCACCGGGAACACCTGCTGCACCCGCTGGAGTTGGCGCAGCGTCGTGTCGTACAGCCCGGTGCCCGGCCGGCGGCCGCCGCGCGCGCCCACCGCGCACAGCCCCAGCGCCCGCACCTTCCCGGCCCGCACCAGCTCGGCCATCGCGCCCCAGGTCTCCTCGACCGGGACCTCGGGGTCGGCGCGGTGCAGCTGGTAGAGGTCGATGACATCGGTCTGCAACCGCCGCAGCGAGGCGTCGCAGGCCCGCTTCACATAGCCCGGGCGGCCGTTGGCCACGATGT
Organism: Streptomyces sp. NPDC001606; assembly: GCF_053596835.1. Lineage (NCBI taxonomy): Bacteria > Bacillati > Actinomycetota > Actinomycetes > Kitasatosporales > Streptomycetaceae > Streptomyces > Streptomyces sp. NPDC001606. The sequence continues at coordinate 260,588 of NZ_JBSFHC010000002.1, read as the reverse complement.
GCTGTTCGCCCACCAGCAGGCCCACCTTGGTGGACACGAAGGCGTCTTCGCGCCGCTCCTTGAGCACCCGGCCGAGCAGCAGCTCATTGGTGAACGGGCCGTACATGTCCGCCGTGTCCAGCAGCGTCGAGCCCGCGTCCAGCGCCCGGTGCACACATCTCAGCGACTCGTCCCCCCGCTGCCGGGACCCGCTGTACGCCCAGCTCATCGGCATGCACCCGAGTCCGACGGCCCCCACCGCGAGTCCCCCCGCGCCGATCGTCCTGCGCTCCACCTGCTCGTGAACCTCCCTCTGCCCGGCCCCCAACCTAACCTCTGCGCTCCCGGCCGCCTGACATAGCCTCCTGCCATGACTTCAGACGTATGGCTGCCCATTCCCCCGCAGGAGATCGACGGGCTGCCCGCGGGTCCCCGGTACCTGTTCTGGGACGGCGGCGCGGACGGCGAGCAGGAGTTCCCCGGCGATCCGGCGGACTGCGCCGTGTACGTCGTGCCGTACATGAAGCCCCTGCCGGTGCGGGTGCGGCCGCTCAAGGAGCTCACCGGGGTGCGGGTGGTCCAGACGCTGACCGCGGGGGTGGACGACATCACCGGGCGGCTGGCGGACCTGGTGCCCGGGGTACAGCTGTGCAACGCGCGCGGAGTGCACGAGACCAGCACCGCCGAGCTGGCGCTCACCCTGACCCTGGCCAGTCTGCGCGGCATACCCGGCTTCGTCCGGGCGCAGCAGGAGGAGCGCTGGGAGGGCGGCTTCCAGCCCTCGCTCGCCGACCGGACCGTGCTCATCGTCGGCTACGGCGCGATCGGCGAGGCCATCGAGGACCGGCTCACGCCGTTCGAGGTAGCGCGGGTCGTGCGCGTCGCGCGCTCCGCGCGCACCACCGCGCGCGGTCCCGTGCATCCGATCGCCGATGTGCTCTCACTGCTTCCGTGCGCGGATGTCGTCATCCTGGCCACTCCGCTCACCGCGGACACCAGGGGCCTCGTGAACGCCGGCTTCCTGGCCCGGATGAAGGAGGGGGCGCTGCTGGTCAACGTGGCGCGCGGGCCTGTCGTGGACACGGAGGCGCTGGTCGCCGAGCTGGAGACCGGCCGGATCACCGCGGCCCTGGACGTGACCGATCCCGAGCCGCTGCCGCCGGGCCATCCGCTTTGGCACGCGCCCGGTGTCCTGATCAGCCCGCATGTGGGCGGGCCCTCCTCCGCTTTCCGGCCGCGCGCCGAGCGGCTGCTCGTCGACCAGTTGACCCGGTACGTGAACCACGAGCCGCTGCGGAACGTGATCCTGACGACGGGAGAGGACGGCCGGTAAGCGATTTCCGGCACCCTCCGCAACTCTCCGGACGCGGCCGGTAGGCGCATACTCCCTGGTCGTCACGGAGCGTAGAGAAGCTATGTCCCTGAGTGACGATACTGGTGTATCGTCCCCGACAGGGGATGCGCCGCTGACCACTCGGCGCCGGGGATGGACATTTCAGATTTGTGAGGGGGGCGACGGGCGATGCACGGCCTATGGACGAACGATCCGACGCGGCGGAGCCGCCGACGGCGACCCTGGCGCACGGCGGCGCGCAGACGCGGTCAGCACACCAGCCATCACAGCCATCACCCGCACAGGCCGGGCGGCCGCAGGAGGCATGCGCACCGGGACCGGCGCGACCCGGGAGCGGCGCGGACCGGGAGGCCCCGGTGAGTGCGCCGCCCTCTGTGACGCCCCCGCTCGACGGAGCCGTGCGCGCACCGCACCCGCACGAGGCGCCGCCACCCCGCCGGCCGGCCCGCGGTGAGGGTGCGCGCACGAAGGAACAGCTCGTCCTCGCCGTGATCTGCGCGGCCTACGCCATCGGCTCCGCGTTCGACTGGGGCTCCACCGAAGTCGCCCTGGTCATGGGCGACTTCGGGCTGAGCGCCGCGGCCGGCACCGCCGCCGTCTCCTGTCTCCTCTACGCCCGCAGGGCGCGCGTGCGCTTCCGCGCGGCCTGGCTGCTGTTCGCCCTCTCCTCGGCGATGGCGGCCCTGGGCAACGCGGTCTGGGGCTGGTACGAGGTGGTGCTCGGCCGGACCGTGCCCAGCCCGAGCTACGCCGACCTGTTCTTCCTCTGCTTCGCGCCACCCGCCATCGTGGGCCTGCTGGTCCTCGCCAAGCGGCCGGTGACCAGGGCCGGCTGGATCTGCCTCGCCCTGGACGCCTGGCTGATCGGCGGCTCGCTGCTCACCCTGTCGTGGAGCCTGGCGCTCGCCCAGGCGGCCCGCTTCGACGGGCCGAGCGTGGCCCACACCGCGCTGTCGCTGGCGTACCCGCTGCTCGACATCGCGCTGGTCAGCATGGTGCTCGCGCTGCACTTCCGGCGCGCCCCGGGCAACCGTACGGCGGTGAACACCGCGATCGGCGCGCTCGCGCTCACCGTGATGTGCGACGCGCTGTTCACCTCCCCGCTGCTGCACAGCAGCTACCACTCCGGGCAGTTGCTGGACGCGGGCTGGTTCGCCGGTTCGCTGCTGCTCGCCTACGCGCCCTGGGCCGCGCCCCGGCGCCCCGGCGGGCCGCAGTCCCGCGCCGGGGAGGGGTACACGCGCGTGGTCCACGAGCACGTGCCCGGCCAGCGCGGCACCGGCCAGCACCATGTGTTCGCGACCGGCGCGGGAGGCGACCACAGCCGCTACCCGGCGGGCCGGCCGCTCAGCGGCTCCCTCGCCGCGCTCACCCCGTACCTCGCCGCCGCCGTGTGCACCCTGGGCATCCTGTACAACGTCCTCAACGGCCGCCGGCCCGACCATGTCGTGCTGATCACCGCGGGCGCCGTCGTCCTCGCCCTCGTCATCCGGCAGGGCATCATGCTGCTGGACAACATCACCCTCACCCAGGAGCTGGCGCAGAAGGAGAACCACTTCCGCTCCCTGGTGCAGGGCTCCAGCGACGTCATCATGATCGCCGCTCCCAACGGCGTCCTCCGGTACGTCTCCCCGGCCGCCGCCGGGGTGTACGGCCGGCCCGCCGAGGAGCTGGTGGGCCAGGAGCTGGCCGGCATCATCCACCCGGAGGACCTCGGCTGTGTGGTGCACGAGGTGCGCCGGTTCCTCACCGCGAGCCCGCTGGAGGAGCCGACCACGCGCATCGAGTGCCGGTTCCGCTCCGGCGACGGCAGCTGGCTCAACGTGGAGTCCACCGTCAACCGGCACCACGGCGGTCTGATCTTCAACAGCCGGGACGTCACCGAACGGGTGCGTCTCCAGGCCCAGTTGCAGCACAACGCCGAACACGACCCGCTGACCGACCTGCCCAACCGCGCGCTGTTCACCCGGCGCGTCCAGCAGGCCCTGTCCGGGCGCCGGGCCACCGACCGGGGTGCCGCGCTGCTGGGCACGGCCGTGCTCTTCATCGACCTGGACGGCTTCAAGGCCGTCAACGACACCATCGGCCACCAGGCCGGGGACGAGCTGCTCGTGCAGGCCGCCCGCAGGCTCCAGGACGCGGTCCGGCAGGGCGACACCGCCTCCCGGCTCGGGGGCGACGAGTTCGCGGCCCTGATCGTCGGGGACGGCAGCCGCGACCGCGCCGCCCGGGAGCGGAACATCCTGGAGCTGGCCGACCGGCTCCGGGTGACCCTCTCCCAGCCGTACGCCATCGACGGCAACGACGTCCGGGTCAACGCCTCCATCGGCGTCGCCTTCGCCGAGCCGGGCCTGGGCGCGGGCGAGCTGCTGCGCAACGCCGACCTCGCGATGTACCGCGCGAAGGCGGCCGGCAAGGGCCGGGTCGAGCTGTACAAGCCGCAGATGCAGCAGGACGTCGTACGCAAGGCGGAGCTGGCCACCCGGCTGCGCGCCGCGCTGCACGACGGCGAGTTCGCGCTGTTGCACCAGCCGGTGGTGTGCCTGGAGAACGGCCGGATCAGGGCGGTCGGCGCGCAGGCGCGCTGGCGCTCCTCGCAGGGGGTGCTGTTCACGCCGGCCGAGTTCCTGCGGGTGGCCGAGGACGGCGACAAGACGGCCGAGCTGGACCGCTGGATCCTCCAGGAGGCGGTGGAGCAGGCCGCCGAGCGGGCGGCGAGCGGGCTGCTCGTCCCGGTGGTCGTCCGGATGAGCGCCCGGCGGCTGCTGGAACGCTCGACGCCGCTGGGCTCCGTGGAGGCGCTGCTCACCCGGCACGGGCTGCCGGGCGGCGCGCTGATCATCGAGCTGTCCGACGTCGACCCCAGGGCGCCCCTGGACGAGCTGGAGCGGCGGCTGACCGCGCTCAGCCGGCTCGGGGTGCGCATCGCGCTGGACGGCTTCGGCACCGGCTGCGCGGCCATCACGGCTCTCAGGAGGCTTCCCGTGGACATCCTCAAGCTCGACCGCAGCCTGGTCGAGGGCGTGGTCGAGTCCCCGCGGCTGCACAAGATCACCGGTGGGCTGCTGCGCATCGCCGGGGATCTCGGGCTGCTGTCGGTGGCCGAGGGGGTGGACCTGCCCGAGCAGGTGGTCGCGCTGCGCGCGATGGGCTGCACGCATGGACAGGGCATGGCGTTCGCCGGGCCGCTGGACGAGTACCGGCTGCGTCGGGCGCTCGGATCCGGCCACTATCCGGTGCCGCACGCCCCGGCCGAACCGGCGTTCGCGGGCAGTGTGCGCGAGCCCAAGGGGCGTGTCGGCGAACGGGCCATGGAGCGGGGCTCGGGGGTGTACACAGGAGGTGTCACCGCTGTTCTCGGAGGCAGTCGTGGCCATCGCTCACATTCTGAGACGCCCGTCCCACCCACTTGACACGTGGTGCGCGTCGGGGGGAGGGTCAGTGCCATGCGCACCCGAATTCTCGTACTTGGACAGCGCGTCGGCTGAGCTGGGACCCACCGGAGGACGATCCGGAATCCCCAGCGACCCACACCGACGCGCTCCCCTCGCTTGCCCCTGTGGCACGAGGGGTTTTTTGTTGCACGAGCACCGGCCGTGCACCGCGTGAATCCGCCCGAACCTCGCACCAACCCTCAGCATCGAGAAGAGAATGCCGATGACCGAGCAGGCCACCGGGGCCCACCATCCGCAGCCGCGGCCCCGTTCCGGAGGACACTCCACCCCCGTCGAGCACGTCACGGGTGCGCAGTCCCTCATCCGCTCCCTCGAGGAGGTCGGCGCTGAGACGGTATTCGGCATTCCCGGCGGCGCGATCCTCCCGGCCTACGACCCGCTGATGGACTCCACCCGGGTGCGTCACGTCCTGGTCCGGCACGAGCAGGGCGCCGGCCACGCGGCCACCGGCTACGCACAGGCCACCGGCAAGGTCGGCGTCTGCATGGCGACCTCCGGCCCCGGCGCCACCAACCTGGTCACGCCGATCGCCGACGCCCACATGGACTCCGTGCCGCTGGTCGCGATCACCGGCCAGGTCGCCTCGAAGGCGATCGGCACCGACGCCTTCCAGGAGGCGGACATCGTCGGCATCACCATGCCGATCACCAAGCACAACTTCCTGGTCACCAAGGCCGATGACATCCCGCGGGTCATCGCGCAGGCGTTCCACATCGCCTCCACCGGCCGCCCGGGCCCGGTCCTGGTCGACATCTCCAAGGACGCCCTCCAGGCGAAGACCACCTTCTCCTGGCCGCCCACCATGGACCTGCCCGGCTACCGCCCGGTGACCAAGCCGCACGCCAAGCAGATCCGCGAGGCGGCCAAGATGATCACCTCCGCCAAGCGACCCGTCCTCTACGTCGGCGGCGGTGTCCTCAAGGCGCAGGCGACCGCCGAGCTGAAGGTCCTCGCCGAACTCACCGGAGCGCCCGTCACCACCACCCTGATGGCGCTCGGCGCGTTCCCCGACAGCCACCCGCTGCACGTGGGAATGCCGGGCATGCACGGTGCGGTCACCGCCGTCACCGCGCTTCAGAAGGCCGACCTGATCGTCGCCCTCGGCGCCCGCTTCGACGACCGCGTCACCGGCAAGCTGGACAGCTTCGCGCCGTACGCCAAGATCGTCCACGCCGACATCGACCCGGCCGAGATCGGCAAGAACCGCGCCGCCGACGTGCCGATCGTCGGGGACGCCCGCGAGGTCATCGCCGATCTCGTCCAGGCCGTGCAGAAGGAGCACAGCGAGGGTCACAAGGGCGACTACACCGCCTGGTGGAGCGACCTCAACCGCTGGCGCGAGACCTACCCGCTCGGCTACGACCAGCCCGAGGACGGCTCGCTCTCCCCGCAGGCGGTCATCGAGCGCATCGGCCGGCTCGCCCCCGAGGGCACCATCTACGCGGCGGGCGTCGGCCAGCACCAGATGTGGTCCGCGCACTTCATCCAGTACGACCAGCCCGCCACCTGGCTGAACTCCGGCGGCGCCGGAACCATGGGCTACGCGGTCCCCGCCGCCATGGGCGCCAAGGCCGGCCGGCCCGAGCGCACCGTCTGGGCGATCGACGGCGACGGCTGCTTCCAGATGACCAATCAGGAACTGACCACCTGCGCCCTGAACAACATCCCGATCAAGGTCGCCGTCATCAACAACGGCGCCCTCGGGATGGTCCGCCAGTGGCAGACCCTCTTCTACAACCAGCGCTACTCCAACACGGTGCTGCACAGCGGTCCGGACGACATCAACCCGGAGGCGCGGGGCACCCGGGTGCCGGACTTCGTGAAGCTGTCCGAGGCGATGGGCTGTGTCGGCCTGCGCTGCGAGCGCCCGGAGGACCTGGACAAGGTCATCCAGGAGGCGAACTCCATCAACGACCGCCCGGTCGTCGTCGACTTCATCGTCCACGAGGACGCGATGGTGTGGCCGATGGTCGCCGCCGGCACCTCCAACGACGAGATCATGGCCGCCCGGGACGTCCGCCCCGACTTCGGCGACAACGAAGACGACTGAGCGAGAGAGACGTAAAAAGACCATGTCCAAGCACACGCTCTCGGTCCTGGTGGAGAACACCCCGGGCATCCTCGCCCGGATCGCCGCCCTGTTCTCGCGCCGCGGCTTCAACATCGACTCGCTCGCGGTCGGCGTCACCGAGCACCCCGACATCTCCCGCATCACCATCGTGGTGAACGTCGAGGACCTGCCGCTGGAGCAGGTGACCAAGCAGCTCAACAAGCTCGTCAACGTGCTGAAGATCGTCGAGCTGGAGCCGGGTCAGGCCGTCCAGCGCGAACTCGTCCTGGTGAAGGTCCGCGCCGACAACGAGACCCGCTCCCAGATCGTGGAGATCGTCCAGCTGTTCCGCGCCAAGACCGTCGACGTCTCCCCGGAGGCCGTCACCATCGAGGCCACCGGATCCAGCGACAAGCTGTCGGCCATGCTGAAGATGCTGGAGCCCTACGGCATCAAGGAGCTGGTCCAGTCCGGCACGATCGCGATCGGCCGGGGCGCCCGGTCCATCACGGACCGTTCGCTGCGCGCGCTCGACCGATCCGCGTAAAGCTGAAGACGTACCAAGCTGAAGACGTACCAAGCTGAAGACGTACCGAAGCTGAAGACGTAACGCCACGGCTGAAAACGGGCGGCCGGTGACCTCCGTCCCGCCCGTATGCCGAGACCCTGAAACTTCCTCACCGCCCACCGTCATACGGTGGGACGCACCACCTGCACACAAGGAGAGAACCCAAAGTGGCCGAGCTGTTCTACGACGCTGACGCCGACCTGTCCATCATCCAGGGCCGCAAGGTCGCGGTCATCGGCTACGGCAGCCAGGGCCACGCCCACGCGCTGTCGCTGCGCGACTCCGGTGTCGACGTCCGTGTCGGTCTGCACGAGGGCTCCAAGTCCAAGGCCAAGGCCGAGGAGCAGGGCCTGCGCGTGGTGACCCCGGCCGAGGCCGCCGCCGAGGCCGACGTCATCATGATCCTGGTCCCGGACCCGATCCAGGCCCAGGTCTACGAGGAGTCCATCGCCCCGAACCTGAAGGACGGCGACGCGCTGTTCTTCGGCCATGGCTTCAACATCCGCTTCGGCTTCATCAAGCCCCCGGCCGGCGTGGACGTCTGCATGGTCGCCCCGAAGGGCCCGGGCCACCTGGTCCGCCGTCAGTACGAGGAGGGCCGCGGCGTTCCCTGCATCGCCGCCGTCGAGCAGGACGCCTCCGGCAACGCCCTGAAGCTGGCCCTGTCGTACGCCAAGGGCATCGGCGGCACCCGCGCCGGCGTCATCAAGACGACCTTCACCGAGGAGACCGAGACCGACCTGTTCGGTGAGCAGGCCGTCCTGTGCGGTGGCACCGCCGCGCTGGTCAAGGCGGGCTTCGAGACCCTGACCGAGGCCGGCTACCAGCCGGAGATCGCCTACTTCGAGTGCCTGCACGAGCTGAAGCTGATCGTGGACCTCATGTACGAGGGCGGCCTGGAGAAGATGCGCTGGTCCGTCTCCGAGACCGCCGAGTGGGGCGACTACGTCACCGGCCCGCGGATCATCACCGACGCCACCAAGGCCGAGATGAAGAAGGTCCTCGCCGAGATCCAGGACGGCACCTTCGCCAAGAACTGGATGGACGAGTACCACGGCGGTCTGAAGAAGTACAACGAGTACAAGCAGCAGGACTCCGAGCACCTGCTGGAGACCACGGGCAAGCAGCTCCGCAAGCTGATGAGCTGGGTGAACGAGGAGGCGTAAGCCTTGGATCAGGGGGTCGGGGCCGGTGCCCCGGCCCCCCTCGTCCATCTGTTGTCCAGCCCGTCCAGCCACGGACGGGTGATCTCTCCGCAGAGGCGCACTACGCCATCCATCGCGCCACTACACTGCTTGCACAACACGCGTCAGGCCCACAGCGTCGTGCGTCTTCCGCGGCTAGCCCCCCTCCTCCGCCTGCGGCCGTCGGGACGGCCGTCCGCATGCTCTGGACTTGTGAGGACCTCACGTGAGCTCGAAACCCGTCGTACTCATCGCTGAAGAGCTGTCGCCCGCGACCGTGGACGCGCTCGGCCCGGACTTCGAGATCCGGCACACCAACGGCGCCGACCGGGCCGAACTGCTGCCGGCCATCGCCGACGTCGACGCGATCCTGATCCGTTCCGCCACCAAGGTCGACGCCGAGGCCATCGCCGCGGCGAAGAAGCTCAAGGTCGTCGCGCGAGCCGGCGTCGGCCTCGACAACGTGGACGTCTCCGCCGCCACCAAGGCCGGCGTGATGGTCGTCAACGCCCCGACCTCCAACATCGTGACCGCCGCCGAGCTGGCCTGCGGCCTCCTCGTCGCCACCGCCCGGCACATCCCGCAGGCCAACGCCGCGCTGAAGAACGGCGAGTGGAAGCGCAGCAAGTACACGGGCGTCGAGCTGGCCGAGAAGACCCTCGGTGTCGTCGGCCTCGGCCGCATCGGCGCCCTGGTCGCCCAGCGCATGTCCGCCTTCGGGATGAAGGTCGTCGCCTACGACCCCTACATCCAGCCCGCGCGCGCCGCGCAGATGGGCGTCAAGGTGCTGTCGCTGGACGAGCTGCTCGAGGTCTCCGACTTCATCACCGTCCACCTGCCCAAGACCCCCGAGACCCTCGGCCTCATCGGCGAGGAGGCGCTGCGCAAGGTCAAGCCGAGCGTGCGCATCGTCAACGCCGCGCGCGGCGGCATCGTGGACGAGGCGGCGCTGTACTCGGCGCTGAAGGAGGGCCGGGTCGCCGGCGCGGGCCTCGACGTGTACGCGAAGGAGCCGTGCACCGACTCCCCGCTGTTCGAGCTGGACCAGGTGGTCTGCACCCCGCACCTCGGCGCGTCGACCGACGAGGCGCAGGAGAAGGCCGGTATCGCCGTCGCCAAGTCGGTGCGCCTCGCCCTCGCCGGTGAGCTGGTCCCGGACGCGGTGAACGTCCAGGGCGGTGTCATCGCCGAGGACGTCAAGCCGGGCCTGCCGCTCGCCGAGCGCCTCGGCCGGATCTTCACCGCGCTCGCCGGTGAGGTCGCCGTCCGTCTCGACGTCGAGGTCTACGGCGAGATCACCCAGCACGATGTGAAGGTGCTGGAGCTGTCCGCGCTCAAGGGTGTCTTCGAGGACGTCGTCGACGAGACCGTGTCCTACGTCAACGCGCCGCTGTTCGCCCAGGAGCGCGGTGTCGAGGTCCGTCTGACCACCAGCTCCGAGTCCGCCGACCACCGCAACGTGGTCACCGTGCGCGGCACCCTGGGCACCGGCGAGGAGGTGTCGGTCTCCGGCACGCTGGCCGGTCCGAAGCACCTCCAGAAGATCGTGGCCGTCGGCGACTACGACGTCGACCTGGCGCTCGCCGACCACATGGTCGTCCTGCGCTACGAGGACCGTCCGGGTGTCGTCGGCACCGTCGGCCGCATCCTCGGCGAGGCGGGCATCAACATCGCCGGCATGCAGGTCGCCCGCGCGGCCGCCGGCGGCGAGGCGCTGGCCGTCCTGACCGTGGACGACACGGTCGCCGCCGGTGTGCTGGCCGAGCTGGCCTCGGAGATCGGGGCGACCTCCGCCCGCTCCGTGAACCTGGTCTGAGCCGTTCACGCTCAAGCGCCGGCCGGGCTGATGTTCATCAGCCCGGCCGGCGCTTTTTTCGTGCCGCCTTACTCGTCGTCCCCGCTCCCGATCCGGCGCAGGCTCACCGCCGCGCCCACCGCCGCCCCCAGCAGCAGCACCGCCCCGGCGATCGCCGCCGCGTGCATCCCGCTGGTGAACGCCGCCCGTGCCGTGGCGAGCAGGGACGCGCCGGCCCGGCCGGGCAGCGAGGCGGCGCTCGCCAGGGCCCCGCCCAGGGTCTCGCGGGCCCCGGCCGGAGCCGTGGCCGGCATCGCGTGGCGGTAGACCGCCGTACCGATGGAGCCGAGCACCGCCATACCGAGCGCGCCGCCGAACTCGGCGCCGGTCTCCAGCAGCGAGGAGGCCGTGCCCGCCCGCTCCAGCGGGGCGCCGCGCATCGCGAGGTCGGTCAGCTGGGACATCAGCGCGACCAGCCCGCAGGCCAGGATTCCGGAGCCGGTGAGCGCGAGCCACAGCGAGTCGGTGCCGACGAGGGCGAGCAGCGCATAGCCGGCCGCCATGGTCGCGAAGCCGCCGGCGACGACGTACCCCCGGTTGACGCCCCGCCGTACGAGCTGGGCGGTGAGCGGAGCGGCGACCCCGATGAACACCGAGGGCAGCAGGCTCCACAGGGCCGCCGCCAGCGGGCTCTCGCCGAGGACCGACTGGAGGTACTGCGTGGTGAAGACGGCCGAGCCCATCATGCCGAGGCTCGCGACGAGGTTCAGCACCAGCGCCGGGGTGAAGCCGTGCCCCTTCAGCAGGGCGGGCGGGACGAGCGGGGCGGCCGTGGTGCGCTGGCGGTGGACGAAGAGGGCCGCGAAGAGCAGACCGACGGTGAGCGAGCCGACGTAGAGCGGGTGCCAGCCCTCGGAGGGGATCTCCTTCAGGCCGTAGACCACGGGGAGCACGGCGGCCATCGACAGCGGGACGCTCGGCCAGTCGAAGCGGCCGGGCTCGGGATTGCGGGACTCCGGCAGCAGCACCGGGCCGAGGAGCAGGAGCAGCGCCATCGCGGGCAGGTTGACCAGGAAGACCGAGCCCCACCAGAAGTGCTCGACCAGGATGCCACTCAGCACCGAGCCGAGGGCGATACCGCCGGTCATCACGCTGGACCACAGGCCGAGTGCCTTCGCCCGCTGGCCGGGGTCGGCGAACATCGTGCGCAGCAGCGCCATCGTGGACGGCATCAGGGTCGCGCCGCCGATGCCGAGGACCGCGCGGGCCGCGATCAGGGTCTCGGCGCTGTTCGCGTAGGCGGCGAGGAGCGAGGCGGCGCCGAAGGCCGCGGCCCCCGCCAGCAGCAGCCGGCGGTGGCCGACGCGGTCGCCCAGGGCGCCCATGGTCATCAGCAGGCCGGCCAGGACGAAGCCGTAGACGTCGAAGATCCACAGCTGCTGGGTGCCGCTCGGGTGCAGGTCGGCGCTGATCGCCGGGGTCGCGAAGTACAGGACCGAGACGTCCATCGAGACCAGCAGCAGCGGCAGCATCAGCACGCCGAGCGCGGTCCACTCGCGGCGTCCGGCGCGGGCGGTCGGGGAGGGGGTCGGGGACGGGGTGGGGCTCGGGGCGGTGCTCGTCGCGTTGGTCATGACAGGGAATGTACAAGCGTCTTAAACAGCTGTCTAGAACGATTGTATAAGTCACGCGTCTATGACGGCTGTATGGACCGTGGGTAGGGTGAGGCCATGGGACACCGTGAGGATCTGCTCGAAGGCGCCAAGCGCTGCCTGCTGGAGAAGGGCTTCGCGCGCACGACGGCACGCGACATCGTCAAGGAGTCGGGGACCAACCTGGCCTCGATCGGCTACCACTACGGGTCGAAGGACGCGCTCCTGGCGCAGGCGTATGTGGCGCTGATCGAGGGCGTGGGGGAGAGCTTCGACCCCGGCTGGGGCAGCGGCGGCGAGGTCACCTCACCCGCCGGCTCACTGGCGCGGTTCCAGGAGGTGTGGGCGGACATCATCCGGGCGGTGCCCGCCTCCCGGGCGATCTGGCTGCTCAGCTTCGAGCTGCTCTTCCAGGGCGACCGGCTGCCGGAGGTGCGCAGACTCCTGGCGGAGGCCCAGGTGGAGGGCCGTAAGGGCATCCTGTCGATGTTCAACGGCGTGCCGGAGGATCAGCTGGACGACGCGGCCGTCGACACCGAGGGCCGCTTCTACCAGACCCTGCTCAACGGACTGATGGTCCAGTGGCTGTTCGACCCCGACTCGGCGACCGGGGCCGAACAGCTCACCGAGGGTCTGCGCCGGATCCTCGCGGCGGCCGAGCCGAGCTGATCCCTTGCGAACCTCCTTCCAGTACAGTCGACTTGAAGTGGTTCGCGGGCGTCTTCGGGGGGCCGGATGGACAGTGCCGGGGTCGAGCGGGTCCGGGTGAACGTGTTCGCTCCGGCCGACGCGGAGTCGCTGGCCGCGACCGAGGCCGCGTTCGCGGCCGCCGAGAGCGCCGGGAAGGGCGTCGACGCGCGCGGGACCGTTCCGCTGGGCGACGTGCTGATGATCGGCTCGGTGGCGACGCACGCCCTCGCCTATCTGATCAACACCCTGCGCAAGGCGTGGAGCAAGGGCGTGGTGGTCGACGCGATCGGGCGGCAGCTCACCATCCGCCAGGACCCGGCGCTGCCGCGCGGTGTCGTGGTGGTGCGCGGCAAGTCGGGCGAGGTGACCGTGCGCGACGGAGCCGGGCTGGCGGACGTCATCGCCGGTGCGCTGCCGCCCCGCGGCGGGGACACCGGGTCCGGCGGTGCCGCCGGGGGACCGGGCGGTGTCTGACCCGGGGCGCAGCATCCTCTTCGGCGAGCAGCAGAATCCCCTGCTCGCGGCCGAGGCCCGCGAGATGAGCATGGCCTTCGCGGACTTCTCCTTCCTGCGGTGGATCACCGGCGAGGAGGATCCGGACCGGGCCTGGGAGATGTACTTCGACCGCACCCAACGCCAGGTCCGGGGGCTTCTGGACGGGCTGCTGGGCACCTTTCCCCCGGAGGACCACGCCCGGGCGCTGGAACTGGCGCGCTCCGTCGAGGCGTTCGTCCTGCCGTCGATGGCCGTGGAGTCCCGGGTCTTCCGCAACCCCGGCGAGGCCGGCGGCTGGCTCATCGGCATCTCCCCGCTCGTGGTGCAGATGAGCGCCGAGATCGCCTGGGGGATGAACACCGCCCACCCCTACATGGCCGAAGTGCTGCCCAAGGGCTGGGAGGAGGCGACGATGCACGCCTTCGAATCGCTCGACCTGTTCATCAGCCGGTACATCCGTGCGCTGGAGGGGAACGGTGAAGCGCCCCCGCCGACGAGCATGCTGGACATCGCGATGGAGGTCACCGCCGAGGACCGGGAACGGCAGCACGGCCGGGGGCCGCGCGACTTCTACGACGCGGCGGTCGCCTTCGCCCTCACCCATGAACTGACCCACATCCAGTACGGGCATCTCTGGCCGGTGGACCACGCCGGCCCGCCGGTGCTCCTCCCCCAGGACACCGCCGCGGCCCTCGGCGTCACCGACGAGGAGAACGAGGAACTCATCGCCGACGCCGCGACCTTCACCGCCTGCTTCAACTACTTCCTCGGCGTGTGGTTCATGCTGAACGAGCGGCCCCGCGCCCTGCGCCACCCGGTGCGGGCATGGCGCTGGCAGGCCCGGATGCGGCTCACCGCCTGGCACAGCGCGCGCCGCGCGACCGAGGCCTGCGAGGCCTACTACTCCACCGTCGCCATTCTCGCGGACCTCACCTTCCGCCGCGGCGACGACGACACATCCCGGCGGCTGATGACGACCGCCGCCCGGCTCCCGCTGATCCAGCTCTACGTCCAGCGGATGCGCGAGGAGCAACTCGCCGCCGCGTACGGGCCGTTCATGTGGGCCGACCGGGACGTCTCCTACCGCAAGGCGCACCACCGCTGGCGCATCCACATCATCGACGACGTCCTGCCGGCGACGAGCCGCCACCAGCGCACGGACACCCCCGACTGGGTCCTCTCGCTGCGCACCCCCGTCGATCCGGCCGGTGAAAAGCCACTGGCGGCCATCGCCCTGGCCGAGTGGCAGCAGACGCTCGACCGGGTGACGCGGGAGCAGGGGCCCGACGCCCCCGACACCTTCGCCGCGCGCGCCAACCTCGCGCAGTTGCGGTACCAGAGCGGAGACACCGCGGGCGTGGTGGCCGCGCTGGAGGAGCTGCGCGGCGACGTCGAGCGGGCGCTGGGCCGCGACCACCTCCACGCCTTCACCGTCCGGCACAACCTGGCCTGGTTCCGGGCGGACACGGGCGACCGCGAGGGCGCCATCACCGCCTACCTCGAACTCCTCGCCGACCAGGAACGCGTCCTCGGCCGCAAGCACCCCGAAGCCCTGGACACCCGGTACGAACTGGCCTGGCTGTACGGCCAGACCGGCAAGGCGGCTCTGGCGGCGGACACCTTCCAGGTGCTGCTGACGGCCTACGAGCGCGCCCTCGGCCCCGGGCACTCCGCCACGGTCGCCACCCGCAAGAGCCTCGCCCACTGGCGCGAGCGGGCGGGGGACCCCGAGGGAGCGGCCGCCGTCGAGGCCCAGCTGCTGGCCCAGCAGGAGCCCGTGCTCAGCCCCGGCCACCCCGACACGCTCGCCGCCTACGAGGCTCGCCTCGCCGAACACCGGCGCATCCGCGGCCTCGGCCACCCGGACACCCTCACCACCCTCTGGCTCGTCGCGATGCTGCGCGGCAGGGCGGGTGACGCGGCCGGGGCCGCCGCCGCGTACCAGGAACTGCTCGGCCAGGACCTGCGCGAGCTGGGCTTCGACGAGGTGGACCTCCGGCTCATCGAGGACAGCCTGGACCACTGGCGGGGCCGCACCGCTGACGGGTGAGGGCGCCCTGGCGGCAAGCCGCCGGCCGGTCCTACCCGGCCGGCAGGGCGAAGGCGTAGCCGCGCCGCTCGCCGCAGGCGGGGCACAGGCCGGTGAAGAGGGAGTGCAGGCCGCTGTCCGTCCGGGTCACGGTGTTGTCCCAGCGGCAGCGGAACTCCCCGCACACGCAGGCGCGGTGCACCACGTCCACGAACGCGCCGAGATTGGTGTCATGCCCCGTCTCGCGCTCGGGATCGGGGACGTATCCGTCGGTGAGCCGGGGATACGGCCGGCGCTTGCGCTCCAGCGAGGACGCGGTGATGGCGCCCTTCCCCTCGCACTCGACGCAGGTGCCGGGGCCGTAGTTGCTCGCGTAGCACCAGCAGCGGCCGTAGCTCCGGGGATTGCCCGGGTCGCGGCCGGTGCCCTCGCAGTCCATGCAGGCTCCCCAGCCGTGGCAGGTGTCGCAGAGCACGCCGTCGACCGTGCTGAGGGTGTACCAGGGCTGCCCCAGCGCCCGCGCCGGGAACACCACGGGCGACCAGGCGGTGCACATCAGGACCGCCGGGCCCCGGCCCTGACGGATCTCGGCCGAGTGGTCCCCGTGCCGGACCGCTCCCCGGCCGGCCGTCTCCCACCCGGCCGCCCGGAAGGCGTCCCGTACGGCGTCGACGCCGGGCGAACCGGCTCCGTCCAGGGCGGCGAGGAGCAGCGAACGATGACCGACCGGCTCGGGGTCGTTCAGGTGGACCGGTTCCGTCCACGCCCGGACCAGCACCGGCGGGTGTGCCGGGGATGCCGTGGAGAGGATCCCGAGTATCTGCTCCTTCAGCCACATGGACGCATCCTGACACGGGCCCCGGCGCCGGGCCCGGGCATGACAGGAAGAGGCCCGGCTACAGCCGTGCCCCCTTCAGGGCCATGTGCAGCAGCAGCCGGTCCTCCCCGTCGTCCAGGTCCAGGCCCGTCAGCTGTTCCACGCGGGACAGCCGGTAGTAGAGGGTCTGGCGGTGGACGCCGAGGGCGGCGGCGGTGCGGCCGGCCTGGCCGGCGTGGTCCAGGTAGGCCTCCGCGGTCCGGGCCAGTTCCTGGTGGGCGGGGGCGAGGAGCGGTGCCACGGCCGGGTCGTGGGTCACCCGGGCGGGCAGCGAGGTGAGCAGCCGGTAGGGGCCGATCCGGGACCACTCCGCGACCGGTCCGAGCCGGGGCTCGGCGAGCGCGGCCCGGGCCGCCGCCGACGCCTCCTGCCAGGCCACGCCCAGCTCGGCCAGGCCGGCCCGGACCTCGCCGACCCCGGCCGCGCGGGCGCCCTCCCGCAGCAGCCGCGAGGCGGCCGTCAGCGCCGGGGCCAGTACGTCCGTCGAGCGCAGCCGCACCAGCACGGCCAGACACTGCTGCCCCGGCCCCGCCGCCGCACCGCCCTTGGCGTCCCCCTCCCACGGCACCGTGCACAGCGCCGTCGCGTGCGGCACCGTACGGGCCGACGGCGCGTCGTCGGGGTCGGCCGAGGGCCAGGGGGCGACACAGACCACGGCGTGCGGGCCCTGTCCGCGCGGGCCCAGGGCGGTGCGCAGCGCGCCCACCGCCATGTCCTGCCGCCAGCCCGGCTCGGTGCTCAGCACCGCCCGGAACTCCCGGGTCAGATCGGCGCCGTGCTGTGCCTCGTCGGCGAGCAGCGCGCCGATCCGGGCCGTCACCGCCATGGCCGCCGCCAGCTGGGCGTCCGTCGGACCGGGGTCGTCCTCCAGCAGCCAGACATAGCCGAGGACGACACCCCGGTGGCGGGCGGGCAGGCAGATCCGGCCGCGGTACACCCCCGCCGCCGGGGTCGGCGGGATCCGCACCGGCCCGGTCGCCCGGGCGATGCCGAACCCCTCGAACCAGGCCCGGACCGCCGCCGTGGAGCGCCGGGTCAGGATGGAGCGGGTCCGGACCGGGTCCAGGGCCGAGGGATCGAGGTCGCCCTCGCTGTCGTACGCCCCGAAGGCGATCAGCTCGAAGTCCCGGTTCTCCAGGGTCGCCGGCGCGCCCAGCAGCTCCGAGATCTCATCGACCAGTTCCTGGTAGTCACCCCTGTATTCGGCCGTCACCCGGGCATTCTCCCGCATTTCCGCAGGGGCTTCATACATCTGTCTGAGATCCCGTGCACGGATGCGTGACAGCTGTCGATGGCCGAGGATCGGAGGGATCCTTAGGTTTCACGGTGGTTCTCCGTGCCGTACCCGAAGCGTCGGGTGATGGCCGTTTTGGTGCTTGTCTGTGGAGGTGCCCCGTGCTGGGTCCCGTGATTCTCGCCGCGTCGCGAAGCGACCGGATGCGACGCCTGATCTCGGCGGCCCCGGTGACGAAGCAGGTCGTCGACCGCTTCATCCCCGGCGAGACGGTGGCCGACATCGTCCCGATCATCAAGGACCTGACGGCCAAGGGTCTGGAGCTGACGATGGACGTCGTCGGCGAGGACATCACCACCCCCGAGCAGGCCACCGCCGCCCGGGACGCCTACCTCGCGCTCATCGACCACCTCAAGGAGCTGGACCTCGGCGCGCGCGTCGAGATGTCCGTCAAGCTCTCCATGTTCGGCCAGGCGCTGCCCGGCGGCCACGAGCTGGCGCTCGCCAACGTCCGCCCGGTCGTCGAGGCCGCCGCCGCCATCGGTACGACGGTCACGCTCGACGCCGAGGACCACACCACCCTCGACTCGATGTTCGCCATCCACGAGGAGCTGCGGAAGGACTTCCCGCAGACCGGCTGCGTCATCCAGGCCTACCTCTTCCGCACCGAGGCCGACGCCCGCCGGCTGGCCGAGTCCGGCAGCCGCGTCCGCCTGGTCAAGGGCGCCTACAAGGAGCCCGCCGAGGTCGCGTACCAGCAGAAGCACGAGATCGACAAGGCGTACGTCCGCATCCTGCGGATCCTGATGGAGGGCGAGGGCTACCCGATGATCGGGTCCCACGACCCGCGCCTGATCTCCATCGCCCAGGAGCTGGCCCACAAGGCCGGCCGCAAGCTCGACGAGTACGAGTTCCAGATGCTGTACGGCATCCGCGGCGACGAGCACCTGCGACTGGCCGCCGAGGGCCACCGCATGCGCGTCTACACCGCCTACGGCACCGACTGGTACGGCTACTTCATGCGCCGTCTCGCGGAGAAGCCGGCCAACCTCCGCTTCTTCCTCCGCTCGATGGTCAGCAAGGGCTGAGCCGCCCCCAAGCCCCACCACCCGCTCACGCACAAGGAGTTCGGATCTCATGGACGCTGTGACCCAGGTCCCCACCCCCGTCAACGAGCCGGTGCACGGCTACGCCCCCGGCTCGCCCGAGCGCGCCCGCCTCGAGGTCAAGCTCAAGGAGCTGGCCGAGAACCCGATCGACCTGCCGATGACCATCGGCGGCGAGAAGCGGATGGGCGGCGGCGAGCCGTTCCAGGTGGTCCAGCCGCACAACCACAAGGCCGTCATCGGCACCGGCCGGCACGCCACGCAGGCGGACGCCCAGGACGCCATCGACGCGGCCCTGGCCGCCGCGCCGGCCTGGCGTGCGATGGCCTTCGACGACCGTGCCGCGATCATCCTGCGCGCCGCCGAGCTGCTGGCCGGTCCGTGGCGCGAGACCATCGCCGCCTCCACCATGCTGGGCCAGTCCAAGACCGCCCAGCAGGCGGAGATCGACAGCCCCTGTGAGCTGGTCGACTTCTGGCGCTTCAACGTGCACTACGCCCGGCAGATCCTCGCCGAGCAGCCGCCGGCGAACTCCCCGGGTGTGTGGAACCGCCTGGACCACCGCCCGCTGGAGGGCTTCGTCTACGCGATCACGCCGTTCAACTTCTCGGCGATCGCCGCGAACCTGCCCACCGCCCCGGCCCTCATGGGCAACGTGGTGGTCTGGAAGCCGTCCCCGACCCAGACCCACGCGGCCGTCCTGCTGATGCAGCTGCTGGAGGAGGCGGGCCTGCCCAAGGGCGTCATCAACCTGGTCACCGGCGACGGCATCGCCGTCTCCGAGGTCGCCCTGCACCACCGCGACCTGGCCGGCATCCACTTCACCGGTTCCACCAAGACCTTCCAGTACCTGTGGAAGACGGTCGGCACCAACATCGAGAAGTACCGCTCGTACCCGCGTCTGGTCGGCGAGACCGGCGGCAAGGACTTCGTGGTCGCCCACCCGTCGGCCGACCGCGCGGTGCTGAAGACGGCCCTGACCCGCGGTGCCTTCGAGTACCAGGGCCAGAAGTGCAGCGCCACCTCCCGCGCGTACATCCCGGCGTCGATCTGGAACAGCGGCTTCAAGGAGGAGTTCGCCGCCGAGGTCGACTACCTCACCATGGGTGACGTCACCGACCTGTCGAACTTCATGGGCGCCGTGATCGACGAGCGCTCGTTCGCCAAGAACAAGGCCGCGATCGACCGCGCCAAGCAGGACCCGGCGTGCACGATCGTCGCGGGCGGCACCTACGACGACTCGGTCGGCTACTTCGTCCGCCCGACCGTCATCGAGTGCACCGACCCGGAGAACGAGGTCTTCACGACCGAGTACTTCGGCCCGATCCTCGCGGTGTACGTCTACGAGGACGAGAAGTACGACGAGATGCTGACCCAGATGGAGTCGGTGTCCGACTACGCCCTCACCGGCTCGGTCATCTCCAACGACCGTGCCGCGGCGGCCTACACGATGGAGAAGCTGCGCTACGCGGCCGGCAACTTCTACATCAACGACAAGTCGACCGGCGCCGTCGTCGGCCAGCAGCCCTTCGGCGGCGGCCGTGCCTCCGGCACCAACGACAAGGCCGGTGCCCCGCAGAACCTGCTGCGCTGGACGCTGACCCGCGCCATCAAGGAGACCCTGGTCCCGCCGACCGACTACGCGTACCCGCACATGGGCTGATCCCCGGCCCCCCCATGTCACGGGCCGGCAGGCCTGCCTCGGAGCAGGTCTGCCGGCCCGTCGCCATGTCCGGCCACGCCGCCCCTACGAGAAGTTCAGGGTGATGTCCTTCCCGTCCTTGAGGCCGCTCTGCTTGACGCTCGGGTGGAAGCTGTGCGTCGTGCCGCCCGAGGTCTCGCAGTTCACGGTGACGCGGAGGGTGAACGCCTTGTTCACCGGGACGGTGAGGTCGACCGGACCGTACGCGCCGCTCGACTGGTCGTTGTTGTCCACGCTGTCCGCCGCGGGGCCCTGCCCGGCGTTCAGCGTGATCTCGGTGGGTACGGTGTTCGGGAACCTCGTCGCGCAACTCGCCGTGCCGGAGTAGGACACGGTTCCCGTGGTGGTTGCCGAGTGTGCCGGTCCCACGACCAGCAGACTTCCGACGGTGGCCGTGGCGAGGACCGCCACGGCGCGGGACCTGTGGACGATGCGCGATGTGTTCGTGGGCATGTCACCACCTGCTCATGGTGTGCGGGTGTGTGATGGGGCCGCATGCGCGCGTCGCGCTGGGGACGGGCGCTCTGCTGGTGGGGATGTCCGCGGGGTCGGCCGTCGCGTCGGCCTGGATGTCACTGCCGCGCGGTGTCACAGCAGCCCCGTCAGCCCCATCCGTTCACACACCACGCTGCAACACCCCGGCCCCGGCTGCAACCGCAGCCCCGCTGACCAGGCACCGGCCGAGAAAGTCCCGGATGAGCGCGGCGATCTGGTCCGCGTGGGTCTCCAGGGCGAAGTGGCCGGCCGGCAGCAGATGGATCTCCGCCTGGGGCAGGTCGCGGCGGTAGGCGAGGGCGCCCTCCGGCACGAAGATCTCGTCGTGGGCGCCCCACACCGCGAGCAGCGGGACCCGGCTCTCGCGGAAGTACGCGTGGAAGGCCGGGTAGAGCGCGAAGTTGCTGCCGTAGTCGGAGATCAGGTCCAGCTGGATCTCCGCCTGGCCGGGGCGGGCGAGGCGGGCGGCGTCGTGCTCGTAGGCGTCGGGGCTGACCAGCGAGGGGTCCGGAACGCCGTGCAGATACTGCCACTTGATCCCGTCCAGGGTGTAGATCTGGCGCACCGCCGCCTCGGTCTCGGGCGTCCGCTTCTCGATCAGGGCCAGCACCGGCGCCCAGGCCTCGGCGCCGAGCCCTTCCTCGTAGGCGTTGCCGTTCTGCGTGACGATCGCGGTGACCCGGTCGGGGTGGGCGAGGGCGAGACGCAGGCCGATCGGGGCGCCGTAGTCCTGGATGTAGAGGGCGAACCGGTCCAGGCCCAGCAGCTCGGTGAACTCGCCGGTGATCGCAGCCAGTTCCGCGAAGGTGTACGAAAACCCGGTCGCGTCCGGCGCCGCCGAGCGGCCGAAGCCGATGTGGTCCGGGGCGATCACCCGGTACCGGTCGGCGAGCAGCGGGATCAGGTCGCGGAACATGTGCGAGCTGCTGGGGAAGCCGTGCAGGAGCAGCAGCACGGGGGCATCGGCGGGACCGGCCTCGCGGTAGTACACGTCGAGGCCACGGACGGTCACGGTGCGGTGGTGGATGCGGTGCGTCGGCATGGGAGCAGTGCAGCACGCCCATGTCTAACTGGTCAAGTGGAAATGAACGGTTAGGAAGCCTCAGGGGGTCGCGCGGACGAGCATCTTTCCCGTGTTGCCCCCGCGCAGCATCCGCAGGAACGCCTCCACGATCCGCTCGAACCCGTCGACCACCGTCTCGTCCGCCGTCAGCGCCCCGCTGCGCAGATGCGGCACGGCGAAGTCGTACAACTCCTCCTGGAGATGCGTGTGGTCGCGGACCAGGAAGCCCTCGATGCGCAGCCGCTTCTCCACCACGGCGGCGTGGTCGAAGACGACCGGCGGCGCGTCCGGGGTGTTGTACTGGCTGATCGTGCCGATCCGCACCACCCGGCCCCGGTCGCGCAGCGCGTCGATCCCCGCGCCGAGGTGCTCGCCGCCGACGTTGTCGACGAACACGTCGACGCCCGAGGGCGCGGCCTCGGCCAGCAGGTCGGCGACCGGGGCGGTGTGGTAGTCGAAGACCGTGTCGTAGCCGACCTGTTCGGTCAGGTACGCCGCCTTCTGCGGGCTGCCCGCGCTGCCGGTGAGCCGGCCCGCGCCGAGCAGCCGGGCGAAGCGGCCGACCGCCGTGCCCACCCCGCCCGCGGCGCCGGAGACGAACAGGTCCTCGCCCTCGCGCAGCCGGGCGATCCGGGTGAGGGCGACATACGCGGTGAGGCCGGTGCCGCCCAGCACGCTCAGATACGCGGACAGCGGCACGCCCGGGTGGTGGGGGAGCCGGCGCACCTCCTCCGGGCGGACCACGGCATGGGTGCGCCAGCCCTGGCGGTGGAAGACGACCTCGCCCTCGGGCAGCGCCGGCGTGCGGGAGGCGACGACCCGGCCGAGCGTGCGGCCCTCCAGCGGGGCGCCGAGCGCGAACTCACCGTCCATCATCTCGCGGTGGTAGGGGTCCACGGACCAGTAGAGGTTCTCCACCAGGGCGGTGCCGGGGGCCGGTTCGGGGACCGGGGACTCGGCGAAGCGGAAGTGGTCCGCGGTGGGGAAGCCGGTGGGGCGGGCGGTCTGCTGGACGGTGAGCGCTGTTTCGGTCATGGACGGGACGCTAGGCAGGAATGCCGGGGCCGGGCAGAGGGTTGCGCTCATGGAACGCGCCGATCCATGAGACACCCTCATACACCCAGGTGGGAGCCCCGAATTGAGCACAGCCGACCTTGCCCCGCAGGAGCTGAGAATCCTGGTCGCCGTGGCCGACGAGGGAGGATTCTCGGCCGCGGCCGGCCGGCTCGGCGCCACCCAGTCCGCCGTCTCGCACGCCGTGCGCGGGATCGAGCGGAAACTCGGTGCGGTGCTCTTCGAGCGGGGCCGGTTCGGCGCCCGGCCCACGGCCGCCGGCGAGCGGGCCGCGGCGCATGCCCGGCGGGTGCTGCGGATGCTGGACGCGCTGGCCGCGGACGTCCGCGCCGCGGACGGCGGGGGGATCTCCGGGCCGCTGCGGATCGCCGCCTTCCGCAGCGCGGCGCTGCATCTGCTCCCGCCCGCCCTGGAGCGGCTGGGCGCCCTGCACCCCGGCATCGAGGTCGAGGTGAACGTCGTACGGGAGGTGGGCGCCGGCGCGGCGGGCGAGGTCGCGGCCGGCCGGGCCGACGTCGGGATCGCCACCCTCAACGGGCCCTTCCCCGCCGGGCTGGTCGGCGATGTGCTGCTGGAGGAGCCGTACTCCCTGGTGGCCCCGGCGGGGCACCCGGCGCCGCGCAGCCTGCCGCTCGTCGACTGGACGGAGAACTGCGGCTCCTACACGCGCGACTGGTGGGCCGCCCAGGACTGGATCCCGGCGGCCACCGTGCGGGCCGAGGACGACGGGGCGGTGCTGTCCATGGTGGGCAGCGGGCTCGGCATGGCGATCATGCCGGAGCTGTCGCTCGCCGCCGCTCCGCCCAGCGTGGCGGTCACCGACCTCGGCCCGGCGCGGCCGTATCGCTCCGTCGGCTACGTCACCACCGCCGAACTCGCCGGCACCACCGCCGTACGGGCCCTGATCCGCACCCTGCGCACCCTGGGCCACAGCACACCCGAACGCACGAAAGCCCAGCTCAGGGCGGCGTGAGCCGGTTCGCCGTCTCAGATAGTAGGAAGTCCGAGTAATTGTGCAGACAGCGGCGGCCGGCTCCCTTAGTTTTGTAGGAGCCGAACGTATCGCTCGATCCAGCGAATGGCGGTCGTGAGCCGGGCCCGTGCAGGCAACCCCTGCGGTCCGCCGCTCTCCGCCCCTTCCGGCGTCTCGCAACCCCTCATGACCTTCTTGTGCTCCGCGTTTGCGAAGGAGTCGATTCCCATGGCCGAGACGACCGTCCGCCGCCGCGTCCGCCACGTGTCCCACGCGAGCGAGTCCGACCGCAAGAACGCCGCCGCCGCCCTCCAGCGGGCCCTCGACCGCCGTGACAACGGCGGCGAGACCGGCCACTGAGCCGGCCGACGCCGCCTCGGTCGTCCGTATGGTGGACGCGCCGTGTCATCACCTGGGACGAGGAGTAGGGTGCCCGCATGTCTCGCAGCATCAATCTCGCAGTGATCCCCGGTGACGGCATCGGCCAGGAGGTCGTGGCCGAGGGTCTCAAGGTCCTCTCCGCCGTCCTGCCGCAGGATGTGAAGCTGGAGACGAAGGAGTTCGACTTCGGCGCCAAGCGCTACCACGCCACCGGTGAGACCCTCACCGACGCGGACCTGGCGCAGCTGAAGCAGCACGACGCGATCCTCCTCGGCGCCATCGGCGACCCGTCGGTCCCCTCCGGCGTCCTGGAGCGCGGCTTCCTGCTCAAGCTCCGCTTCGCCTTCGACCACCACGTCAACCTGCGGCCGAGCAAGCTGCTCCCCGGCGTCGCGACCCCGCTGGCCGGCCAGCCCGAGATCGACTTCGTGGTCGTCCGCGAGGGCACCGAGGGCCCCTACACCGGCAACGGCGGCACCATCCGCAAGGGCACCGAGCACGAGGTCGCCACCGAGGTCTCCGTCAACACCGCCTACGGTGTCGAGCGCGTGGTCCGCGATGCCTTCGCCCGCGCCCAGGCCCGCCCGCGCAAGAAGCTCACGCTGGTCCACAAGAACAACGTGCTGACCTTCGCCGGGCACCTGTGGACGGACATCTTCACCAAGGTGGCCAAGGAGTTCCCCGAGGTCACCACCGACTACCTGCACGTCGACGCCGCGACGATCTTCCTGGTCACCCAGCCCGAGCGCTTCGACGTCATCGTCACCGACAACCTCTTCGGCGACATCATCACCGACCTCGCCGCGGCCGTCTCCGGCGGCATCGGTGTGGCCGCCTCCGGCAACATCAACCCCAGCCGGGAGTTCCCGTCCATGTTCGAGCCGGTCCACGGCTCGGCCCCGGACATCGCAGGGCAGGGCAAGGCGGACCCGACCGCCACGGTCCTCTCCGTCGCCCTGCTGCTGCGCCACCTCGGCTACGACGCCGAGGCCGACCGCATCGACACCGCGGTCGCCGCCGACCTCACCGAGCGCGCGGGCCGGCCCGCCCGCTCGACCTCCGAGATCGGCGACGCGCTCGCCGCGCGAGTAGCCGGCTGATCCGGCGCTCCACCCCTCAAGCCGCCGGGTCACCGATCGCCCGGCGGCTTCCCCCTGTCCCCGCCGGGTGCCACCATCGACCCTTGGGCCGCTTCACCCCGGATCCTGACCCCGCAGCCTCCGCGCGATAATCGGACGCGGAGCCGCGGTATGAGGGAATGCTCGGACGTCCTAGCACCCGCCGCAAGGCAGGCGCCGGGAGGGTGCGCGGCCCGTCACTACAACCGGTGAAGGACAACCACTCATGACGACGCCCACGATCGAGCTCAAGCCCTCCGCCAGCCCCCTCGCCGCCGCCGAGCGCGAGGCGATCCTGGCCGACCCGGGATTCGGCCGCCACTTCACCGACCACATGGTGACGATCAAGTGGACCGAGGGCCGCGGCTGGCACGACGCCCAGCTCGTCCCGTACGGGCCGATCTCCCTGGACCCCTCCACCCATGTCCTGCACTACGGCCAGGAGATCTTCGAGGGTCTGAAGGCCTACCGCCAGCCCGACGGCTCGGTCGCCCTGTTCCGTCCCGAGGCGAACGCCCGCCGCTTCCGGCACTCCGCCCGCCGCATGGCCATGGCCGAGCTGCCCGAGGAGCTGTTCATCGCCGCGCTGGACGCGCTGCTCACCCAGGACGCCGACTGGGTCCCGCCGCACGGCGGTGAGCAGGCGCTCTACCTGCGGCCGTTCATGTTCGCGACGGAGGCCGCGCTCGGTGTCCACCCGGCGAACGAGTACCTCTTCATGCTGATCGCCTCCCCCTCCGGCGCGTACTTCCCCGGCGGCGTCAAGCCGGTCACCATCTGGGTCGCCGAGGACCACGTCCGCGCCGTCCCCGGCGGCACCGGCGACGCCAAGACCGGCGGCAACTACGCCGCGTCCCTGCTGCCCCAGGCCGAGGCCGCCGCACACGGCTGCCACCAGGTCGTCTACCTCGACGCGGCCACCCGCACCAAGGTCGAGGAGAGCGGCAGCATGAACGTCGCCTTCGTCTACGGCGACCGGATCGTCACCCCCGAGCTGACCGGCTCGATCCTGGAGGGCATCACCCGCGACTCCCTGCTCCAGGTCGCCCGCGACCTCGGCTACACCGCCGAGGAGGGTGTGATCACCCTGGAGCAGTGGCGGGCGGACGCCGCGTCCGGCGCCCTCACCGAGGTCTTCGCGTGCGGCACCGCCGCCGTGGTCACGCCGATCGGTCACGTCAAGACGAAGACCGACGAGTGGACGCACGGCGACGGCAACCCGGGCGAGGTCACCCTGCGCCTGCGGGACGCGCTGCTGGGCATCCAGCGGGGGAATGTGGAGGACAAGCACGGCTGGATGCATCGGGTCGGCTGACGGCTTGGCCGTTGGGGCGCGATCTGTCCGAGTTCGGCTGTAGCGCCGCTGTGGCTGGTCGCGCCCCGCGGCGGAGCCGCATATCGACAGGGCCCCGCGCCCCTCTGGCGCTCCTATGCGCTCAGGGCTGCTTCGGATTGTTCCGTGTCCGAGGTGGCCCTTGGGCTTTCCTGGCCTCGGGTCAGGATCAGGTAGATCAGGCCGCCGACCGCGCCCGAGAGCAGGAAGCTGCAGTCCACGCCGCCGGTGAGGTGCAGTAGGGGGCCCTGGTACGAGGGCAGGGAGACGGCCAGGAGGCCGACGCCGGCGCCGAGGGCCCAGGAGAGGGTCGCCCGGATGTTCCAGCCGGCCCTGTACCAGTAGATCCCGCCCCGGGAACGGCGGTTGAAGACCTGGAGGGCGTCGGCGTCGTACACCCCGCGGCAGCGGACGAAGCCGATCAGGGTGATGACGGCCCACGGGGTGCCGATGGCGGTGAGCAGCAGCACGAAGGACGTCATCGCCGACTGGGCGTTCCAGGCGTAGTGGCCGGCGAAGACACAGGCCGTGGCGACGATCGCGACCGTGTAGGTGGCGCGGGCCCGGGACGCCTTCGGCAGGATCGCGTCCAGGTCCAGGCCCATGGAGTACAGCATCAGACCCGCGTTGCCGACCGACCCGCCCGAGGCGGACAGCAGCAGCGGGACCAGGTACCAGGTGGGGGAGGCCTGGACCAGCGGACCGGCGTAGTCGAGGGCGGCGTGGGCGCCGTACGCGGTGAACGTGCCGAACAGCTGCGGCACCAGCAGGCCCAGGATCAGCCCCAGCCAGGTGGCCCGCAGCACCCGGCGGTTGGAGTTGCGGGCGGGGGACATGTAGCGGGTGTAGTCGCCGAGCAGGGTGATGAAGGCGATGGGCCCGGACAGGCCGGCGGCGACGGCCGCCAGGAACCAGGTCGGCCAGAAGGAGCCCAGCAGATAGCCGCCGGCCTCGGGCAGCGCGGCGGTGCCGAAGTGCGGGGCGTAGGCGAAGACGCCGAGCAGCAGCAGCACGGTCATGCCGATGGACAGCACCTTGGACATGTTGAGCAGCACCCGGTAGCCGTACACCGCGCCCGCGACGGTGGCCCCGGCGAGCAGGGCGTAGACGATCGCGTACGACACCCCGTCCGCCGGCACCCCGAACATCCGCCCGAGCACGCCGAGCATCACATCGCCGCCGATCCACACCGTCAGCGCGGTGTAGCCGAGGGCGAGCAGCAGACCGACGACCGAGCCGACCAGCCGGCCCCGGACGCCGAACTGGGCGCCGGAGGAGGTGGAGAGGTTGGTCGCGGTGCGCAGCGAGATCAGGGCGAGCGGCGCCGTCACGGCCGTACCGACGGCCGTGCCGGCCACGATCGAGCTGACCGACGCCCACCAGCCGAGCCCGAACGACGGCGGCAGCCAGCCGAAGATGATCACCCCGAGGCAGAGGTTGGAGCCGAGCAGGATCGAGACGAGGTCGCGGGGTCCGCTGGTGCGCTCCTCGTCCGGGATGGTGTCGACTCCGCGTTGTTCTATCGGCATGGCTGGTCTCCTTCGACAAGCGCCGGTGAAGTTAGAGCAGCGTTCAATCTCTGCGAGGCCGCTCCGAGAGTCAATGCTTCAGTTTCACGAATTCTGTGTTTAGAGTGATGTTCTAAAGTGTGGAACGTGGAAGGCAAGGAGGTGTCGCCTCGTGAGACTGACCCCCACGGAACGTGACCGGCTGCTGCTCTTCGGAGCCGCCGAGCTGGCCCGGGCCCGCCGCGCGCGCGGCCTCAGGCTCAATGTCCCGGAGGCGACCGCGCTGATCGCGGACACCGTCTGCGAGGCCGCCCGGGACGGCAGAAGGCTCGCCGAGGCCATCGAGGCGGCCCGCTCGGTACTCGGCCCCGAGGACGTGCTCCCGGGCGTGGCCGACGTCGTCACCGAGGTGATGGTCGAGGCGGTCTTCGACGACGGCTCCCGGCTCGCGGTGGTCTCCGACCCGATCGGCGGCGGCCTGGGCGAGCAGGCGCCGGGCGCCCTGCTGCCCGGGCCCGAGCACGCCGACCCGGAACCGGTCCTCCGGCTCACCGTCACCAACACCGCGACCGTGCCGGTCTCCGTCACCTCCCACTTCCACTTCTTCGAGGCCAACCCGCGCCTCGACTTCGAGCGCCGGCTCGCCTACGGCATGCGGCTCGCCGTACCCGCCGGGTCCTCGGTCCGCTTCGGGCCCGGCGAGAGCGAGCAGGTCGGGCTGGTGCCGATCGGCGGCGAGCGGGTCGCCATCGGCTTCGCCGGACTGGTCGACGGGCCGCTGGACGCGCCCGGAGCCCGTGAAGAAGCCCTGCGCAGGGCCGCCGCCTGCGGATACCTGGGCGCGACGACGGACGGAGGTGAGCAGCGATGAGCCGCTCGAAGGGACGAGAGGTGAGCCGGTCGATCCACGTCGACCCGCACGCCTACGCGGCCACCCACGGCCCGCGCGCCGGTGACCGGATCCGCCTCGGCGACTCCGGGCTCACCGTCCGCGTCGAGTCCGACTCCCAGCGCTACGGCGACGAGTTCCTGGCCGGGTTCGGCAAGACCGCCCGGGACGGGCTGCACCTCAAGGCCGCCGCCGTCCGCGACACCTGCGACGTCGTGATCAGCAACGTCGTCGTGATCGACGCGGCCCAGGGCATCCGGAAGGTCTCCATCGGCATCCGGGAAGGCCGCATCTGCGCCATCGGGCGCGCCGGCAACCCGGACACCCTCGACGGCGTCGACGTCGTCGTCGGCACCGGCACCTCGATCGTCTCCGGCGAGGGGCTCATCGCCACCGCCGGCGCGGTCGACACCCATGTCCATCTGCTGTCGCCGCGCATCATGGAGGCCTCCCTCGCCTCCGGCGTGACCACGATCATCGGGCAGGAGTTCGGCCCGGTCTGGGGCGTCGGCGTCAACTCCCCGTGGGCGCTGCGCCACGCCTTCAACGCCTTCGACGCCTGGCCGGTCAACATCGGCTTCCTGGGCCGGGGTTCGTCCTCGCACAGCGCCCCCCTCGTCGAGGCGCTGGCCGAGGGCGGCGCCTCCGGCTTCAAGGTGCACGAGGACATGGGCGCCCACACCCGGGCGCTGGACACCGCGCTGCGGGTCGCCGAGGAGCACGACGTCCAGGTCGCCCTGCACAGCGACGGCCTGAACGAGTGCCTCTCCGTCGAGGACACCCTGAAGGTGCTGGAGGGCCGGACCATCCACGCCTTCCACATCGAGGGCTGCGGCGGCGGACACGTGCCCAACGTGCTGAAGATGGCCGGCGTCCCGAACGTCATCGGCTCCTCCACCAACCCCACCCTGCCCTTCGGCCGGGACGCGGTCGCCGAGCACTACGGCATGATCGTCTCCGTCCACGACCTGAAGACCGACCTGCCCGGCGACGCGGCCATGGCCCGCGACCGCATCCGGGCCGGCACGATGGGCGCCGAGGACGTGCTGCACGACCTGGGGGCGATCGGCATCACCTCCTCCGACGCCCAGGGCATGGGCCGGGCCGGTGAGACGGTCCGCCGCACCTTCGCCATGGCCGGCAAGATGAAGGCCGAGCTGGGGCCCCTGGAGGGCGACGGCGAGGGCGACGACAACGCCCGCGTGCTGCGCTACATGGCCAAGCTCACCATCAACCCGGCCATCGCCCACGGCCTCTCCCACGAGGTCGGCTCGATCGAGGTCGGCAAGCTCGCCGACATCGTGCTGTGGCGCCCGGAGTACTTCGGTGCCAAGCCGCAGCTGGTGCTGAAGTCCGGCTTCCCCGCCTACGGGGTCGTCGGCGACCCCAACGCGGCCACCGACACCTGCGAACCCCTCGTCCTCGGGCCGCAGTTCGGCTCCTACGGCGCCACCGCCGCCGACATCTCCGTGGCCTTCGTCGCCCAGGCGGCCGTGGACCAGGGCGGCGACCGGATGCCCACCCGCCGGCGCCGGGTCGCCGTGCGCGGCACCCGGGGCATCGGCCCCGCCGACCTGCGGCTGAACTCCCGCACCGGAGCGGTCGACGTCGACCGGCACACCGGCCTGGTCACCCTCGACGGCGACCCGCTGCGCTCGGCGCCCGCCGACTCGGTCTCCCTCAACCGCCTCTACTTCCTCTGACCTTCCTAAGGAACACCATGTCTGCTGCCGCCGACGGCTTCCGTATGCCCGCCGAGTGGACCCCGCACGAGCGCACCTGGATGGCGTGGCCCGGCCCGAACCCCACCTTCGACGACCCCGAGGACCTCGCCGCCTCGCGCGCCGCCTGGGCCTCGGTGGCCCGCGCGATCCGCCGCTTCGAGCCGGTCACGGTCGTCTGCGGCCCCGGCCGGTCGGCGGACGCCCAGGCGCTGCTCGGCCCGGACATCGACACCGTCGAGCGCGACCTGGACGACGCCTGGATGCGGGACATCGGCCCGACGTTCCTCACCAACGGCAAGGGTGAGCTGGCCGCCGTGGACTGGACGTTCAACGGCTGGGGCGCCCAGGACTGGGCCCGCTGGGAGCACGACGCCAAGATCGCCGCGTATGTCTCCGACCTGGCGGGCGCGAAGACGTACGCCTCGCAGCTGGTCAACGAGGGCGGCGCGATCCATGTCGACGGCGAGGGCACGGTGCTGCTGACCGAGACGGTCCAGCTCGGCCCCGAGCGCAACCCGCACTGGACGAAGGAGCAGGTCGAGGCCGAGATCCACGCCCAGCTCGGCACCGAGAAGGCGATCTGGCTGCCGCGCGGCCTGACCGGCGACTACCCGCCCTACGGCTTCGGCACGCTGGGCCATGTGGACATCGTGGCCGCCTTCGCCCGGCCCGGCGTCGTGGTGGCGCACTCCCAGCCGGACCCGGCCCACCCCGACTTCGAGGTCACCAAGGAGGTCATCGGCATCCTGAAGTCGGCGACCGACGCGCGCGGCCGGCGGCTGGAGGTCGTGGAGGTGCCCGCCCCGACCGCCCTGGAGGCCGACGGCCACTGGGCCGACTACTCCTACATCAACCACTACCTCTGCAACGGCGGCGTGGTGCTGTGCGGCTTCGACGACCCGCGCGACGAGATCGCCGCCGGGATCTTCCGCCGGCTCTTCCCCGAGCGGACGGTCACCCTGGTGGACGCGCGTACGATCTTTTCGGGTGGGGGCGGCATCCACTGCATCACCCAGCAGCAGCCCAAGGTATGAGCGTGCTCTCGATCATGTAGGAGACAGGGATGGCCGGTGCGGCCCGGACGCGGAAGAACGCGCCGCCGCGCGAGGAGGTGCTCGCCGCCGCCATGGACATGATCGCCGAGCGCGGTCTGGAGAAGCTCACCATGGCGGCGCTCGGCCGCGAGGTCGGGATGAGCAGCGGCCATCTCCTGTACTACTTCCACTCCAAGGACGAGCTGCTGCTCCAGACCCTGGAGTGGAGCGAGGGCCGGCTGGGCGCCGAGCGCGGCCGGCTGCTCACCCGGCCGGGAACCGTCCGCGAGCGGCTGTCCGCCTATGTGGACCTGTACGTCCCCGACGGCCACCGCGATCCGCACTGGACGCTGTGGCTGGAGGTCTGGAACCGCTCGCAGAACGCCGACGACGGCGCGCGCGAACGGCAGGCCGCCATCGAGGGCGCCTGGCACCGCGACCTGGTCGCCCTGATCGCCGAGGGGGTCTCGCGCGGGGAGTTCCGCCGGGTGGACGCGGACCGCTTCGCGGCGCGGCTGCGCGCCCTGCTCGACGGCTTCTCCATCCATGTCGCCATCGGACTGCGCGGCACCGACCGGGCGCAGGTGCTGGACCACGTCCGTGAGTTCATCGGGGACGCGCTGCTGACGGCATAGCTCCGGCGGACGCCGGTGGCGGAGTGAGGAATCGTTCACTCAACTGCCGGGCAGATAACGCCGCATGGAAAGAGACCACTGGAAGAGGATCTGGGTCGGGTCGGCCGGCAACATGGTCGAGTGGTTCGACTGGTTCGTGTACGCCAGCTTCGCCACCTACTTCGCCGGCGCCTTCTTCCCGAGCGGCAACCCCACCGCCCAGCTGATGAACACCGCGGGCATCTTCGCCGTCGGCTTCTTCATGCGGCCCGTGGGCGGCTGGCTGCTCGGCCGGGTCGGGGACCGCAAGGGCCGCAAGGCCGCGCTCACCCTCACCGTGACGCTCATGTCGGCGTCGGCGGTCCTCATCGCCGTCGCGCCGACCTACGCGGTCGCCGGGTACGGCGGCGCCCTCGTGCTGCTCGTCGCCCGCCTGCTGCAAGGACTCTCGGTGGGCGGCGAGTACGCGGCCAGCGCCACCTACCTCACCGAGGCCTCCGACCCGCGCCGGCGCGGCTTCGCCTCCAGCTTCCAGTACGTCTCCATGACCGCGGGCCAGATCATCGGCCTCGGCCTCCAGATCGTCCTCCAGCGCACCATGTCCGACAGCGCGCTGCACAGCTACGGCTGGCGCATCCCGTTCGTCGTCGGCGCGCTCGGCGCTGCCGTCATCTTCTATCTGCGCCGCAGCATGCTGGAGACCGAGGTCTACGAGGAGGACGCCGCCCACTCCCCGGAGCGCGGCACCCTGCGCGCCCTGTGGCGGCACAAGCGGGAGGCGTTCCTGGTCATCGCCCTCACCATGGGCGGCACGGTGGCCTACTACACGTACACCACCTATCTGACGAAGTACCTCTCCAACTCCGCCGGGCTGCCCAAGCGGACGGCGACCCTCGTCTCCTTCACCGCCCTGATCGTCTTCGCCTGCCTCCAGCCGCTCGCGGGCGCCCTGTCCGACCGGATCGGCCGCCGCCCGCTGCTCATCACCTTCGCCGTCGGCTCGACCTTCCTCACCGTGCCGCTCATGGCGCTGCTCAAGCACGCGGGCAGCTTCTGGCCCGCCCTCGGCCTCGCCCTGCTCGCCCTGGTGGTGGTCACCGGCTACACCTCGATCAACGCCTGTGTGAAGGCCGAGCTGTTCCCGACCGGCATCCGCGCCCTCGGGGTGGCCCTGCCGTACGCCATCGCCAACGCCCTCTTCGGCGGCACCGCCGAATACATCGCCCTGTGGTTCAAGAACGCCGGCGCCGAGTCCGGCTTCTCCTGGTACGTGGCCGGCTGCGCCGCCGTGTCCCTCGTGGTGTACGTCACCATGCGCGAGACCAAGGACCTGGACCTGGCCCGTACGGGCGATCGAACGGATTCCAGAGTGACGACCGCATCCTGAGACGGGCGGTGAGCCGGGGGCGGGGCTGTGCCAGACTGCCCCCGTGCTCTCGTTCGCCATGATTATTGGCAGCAGGCGCGCCGGTCCGCAGTGACCACCTCGTACGACCAGGTGCGGGTGGCCACCGTCGTCCTCGACCCGCGCGCAGACCTCTCGCACCCGCGAGGGGTTTTTTCGTTTTCCGGCCCACCTTCAGCCGGGAGCGGAGCGCGAGGGACCATTGGGGGGACGGTGGAGCCGGTCATTCCGGTAAGACCGAAGATCCACAACTTGGAGCCTTGAGACCATGACCGAGACGGCAACCAGCGAGCTCGACGACTCGTTCCACGTCTTCGACACCACGCTGCGCGACGGAGCGCAGCGCGAGGGCATCAACCTCACCGTCGCGGACAAGCTCGCCATCGCCCGGCACCTGGACGACTTCGGCGTCGGCTTCATCGAGGGCGGCTGGCCCGGTGCCAACCCCCGCGACACCGAGTTCTTCGCCCGTGCCCAGGCGGAGATCGGCTTCAAGCACGCCCAGCTGGTCGCCTTCGGCGCCACCCGCCGGGCCGGCGCCCGGGCCGCCGACGATCCGCAGGTCAAGGCGCTCCTGGAGTCGGGCGCCCCGGTGATCACCCTGGTCGCCAAGTCGCACGACCGGCATGTGGAGCTGGCCCTGCGCACCACCCTGGACGAGAACCTGGAGATGGTCCGCGACACCGTGTCGTACCTCAAGGGCCAGGGCCGCCGGGTCTTCGTCGACTGCGAGCACTTCTTCGACGGCTACCGCGCCAACGCCGAGTACGCCAAGGCCGTCGTCCGTACGGCGGCCGAGGCGGGCGCCGACGTCGTCATCCTCTGCGACACCAACGGCGGCATGCTCCCCGCCCAGGTCCACGCGGTCGTCTCCACCGTCCTCGCCGACACCGGCGCCCGGCTCGGCATCCACGCCCAGGACGACACCGGCTGCGCGGTCGCCAACACCCTGGCCGCCGTGGA
This sequence comes from Streptomyces sp. NPDC001606, assembly GCF_053596835.1. Classification (NCBI taxonomy): domain Bacteria; kingdom Bacillati; phylum Actinomycetota; class Actinomycetes; order Kitasatosporales; family Streptomycetaceae; genus Streptomyces; species Streptomyces sp. NPDC001606. Next base: position 225,844 of record NZ_JBSFHC010000002.1, on the reverse strand, counting down.
CGCGGGCGCGACCCACGTCCAGTGCACGGCCAACGGCTACGGCGAGCGCGTCGGCAACGCCAACCTGTTCCCGGTGGTCGCGGCGCTGGAGCTGAAGTACGGCAAGAAGGTGCTGCCCGACGGCCGGCTGCGCGAGATGACCCGTATCTCCCACGCCATCGCCGAGGTCGTCAACCTGACCCCCTCGACGCACCAGCCCTACGTGGGGGTCTCGGCCTTCGCCCACAAGGCCGGACTCCACGCCTCCGCCATCAAGGTCGACCCGGACCTCTACCAGCACATCGACCCCGAGCAGGTCGGCAACACCATGCGGATGCTGGTCTCCGACATGGCCGGCCGCGCCTCGGTCGAGCTGAAGGGCAAGGAGCTGGGCGTCGACCTGGGCGGCGACCGGGAACTGATCGGCCGGGTCGTCGAGCGCGTCAAGGAACGCGAACTGAAGGGCTACACCTACGAGGCGGCCGACGCGAGCTTCGAGCTGCTGCTGCGCGGCGAGGTGCAGGGCCGCCCCCTGAAGTACTTCGACGTCGAGTCCTGGCGGGCCATCGTCGAGGACCGCCCCGACGGCAGCCACGCCAACGAGGCCACGGTCAAGCTGTGGGCCAAGAGCGAGCGGATCGTCGCCACGGCCGAGGGCAACGGCCCGGTCAACGCGCTGGACCGCGCCCTGCGGGTGGCCCTGGAGAAGATCTACCCGCAGCTCGCCAAGCTGGACCTGGTCGACTACAAGGTCCGCATCCTGGAGGGCAAGCACGGCACCCAGTCCACGACCCGGGTGCTGATCTCCACCTCGGACGGCTCCGGCGAATGGTCGACGGTCGGCGTGGCGGAGAACGTCATCGCCGCCTCCTGGCAGGCCCTGGAGGACGCCTACACCTACGGCCTGCTGAGGGCGGGAGTGGAACCGGCGGAGTAACCGGGGGTATCCGGAGCAACCGGAGTGACGCGGCGGGCGCTCGCCCCGCACCGGGCTACGGCGCCCGCCAGATGTTGTCGAACGCCACGTTCTCGATCCGCCGCCGCTCCCGCACCGCCGCCAGCTCGGTCACCGCGTCGCCCACCGCCGCCAGCACGGTGACGACGGCCGCGTCCCCGAACTCCTCCTCGCCGTCCGGCCCGTCCTCGATGCCCAGCGTCGCGGCCAGCCCGGCGAGCACCGGCTCACGGGCCCACCAGCGGTCGGCCGCCTGCCGTCGCGCGGGAGTGTCGGCCGGCGTGTCGCTCCGGCGCCCGGGCAGCCACCGGTGCGGTTTCCCGCCGAGCTGCCCCGCGGAGTCCAGCACGTCCCGATAGGCCGTGGCCAGCCCCTGACCGCGCCGCCACAACCAGTCCTCGACCGTCTCGTACGGCTCCTGCCGCACCAGCAGCGCGCCCGCCTCGTCCAGCAGCCGGTCGCCCGTGGTCAGCGTCGGGCCGGGCACGATCCGGTCGCCGTCCAGGGCGGCGGCGCGCACCCCGAGCAGATCGACCAGCTCCGCCCCGGCGAGCGCCAGCGACAGATCCCCCTGTTCGACGGGGTGGTCACCGGGCACGTCCAGGCCGACCATGAACAGATCCTGCGCGGTACTCATACCGGGCTCCAGGGGAGAGGGGTGCCTTACGTGACCAGTTTGACGGCGTTCAGGTAATTTCGAAGGATGAAGGCCGTCCCGCGGACCCGACTGTTCCCGGCCCTGCTGCTGGCCGTACTCGCCCTGCTGGCGGTGACCACGTCCGCGCCCCGGGCGAGCGCCGACACCAGCGTCTCCACCATCGCCCAGGCCCTGCGAAAGAGCCCGGTCTACGTCGACCCGGCGGCCGCCGGGCAGCTGTCCGCCGCCGATGCCGACGCCCTCTCGGCCCGCATCAAGAAAGCGGACAAGCCCCTGTTCATCGCGGTGCTCCCGGCCGGCTACCGCACGGCGGGCCTCTTCCGCGACCTGCGCGCCGCCACCGGCATCACCGGCCTGTACGGCATCCGCCTCGGCGACCGCTTCGACGCCCGGGCCGACTCCTCCGTCATGTCGGCGACGGCCCGGCAGAACCTGGTGAGCAGCGTCCAGGGCGAGAGCGCCAAGGCCCAGCTCACCGACTTCACGGACCGCGCGCTGGCAAACATGGGCGGCCATGCGCCGCGGAGCTGGGGCGGGGGTTCCGGCGGCGGAACGTCCGGTACGGCCCTGATCGTGGCGGGTGCCGTGCTGGTGGCCGGTGGTGCGGGGGCGTACGCGCTGGTCCGCCGGAGCCGGCGGCGCCGGGCCGAGGAGCAGCGGGCCGCCCTCGACCGGCTGCGGGTGGTGGTGGACGAGGACATCACCGCGTTCGGCGAGGAGCTGGACCGGCTGGACTTCCACCCGGCGGAACCGGGCGCCGACGACGCGATGCGCGGCGACTACGAGCGTGCCCTGGACGCCTATGAGACGGCGAAGCAGCGGATGGCCGAGGCGCAGAAGCCGGAGGACGTGCGCCCGGTCACCGAGGCGCTGGAGGACGGCCGCTTCTCCCTGGCCCAGCTGGCCGCCCGCCGTGAGGGCCGCCCGCTGCCCGAGCGCCGTCCGCCCTGTTTCTTCGACCCGCGGCACGGCCCCTCGGTCACCGAGGCCCCCTGGACCCCGCCGGGCGGCGCCCTGCGCGAGGTGCCGGTCTGCGCGGCCGACGCCACCCGGCTGGCCGACGGCCGGGACCCGGTGATCCGCGAGGTCGACACCGAGTACGGCCGCCGCCCTTACTGGGACGCGGGCCCGGCCTACGGCCCCTGGGCCGGCGGCTACTTCGGCGGCGGCATCCTGCCCGGCCTGCTCGTCGGCACCGTGCTCGGCAGCATGATGGCCACCCCGTCGTACGCCGCCGACTACGGCACCGGGTACGGCGACTTCGGCGACACCGGTGACGTCGGCGGCGGTTACACGGGCGGCGATGTCTCCGGCACCGACTTCGACCCCGGCGACTTCGGGGGCGGCTTCGGCGACGGCGGCGGCTTCGACGGCGGGGGAGGGGACGGCGGGGACTTCGGCGGCGGCTTCTGACCGCCAAAGCGCCGGCTCCCTCCGGCCGTGCGCCCCCGGGTTCACGCGTTCCGGATCGCCGAGATGTCGAAGGTCAGCTTGATCTTGTCGGAGACCAGGACGCCGCCGGTCTCCAGCGCCGCGTTCCAGGTCACGCCCCACTCGGAGCGCAGGATGGCCGCCGTGCCGGTGAAGCCGACGCGCTCGTTGCCGAACGGGTCCTTGGCGGCGCCGTTGAACTCCAGGTCGATGGTGAGCGGCTTGGTGACGCCGAGCAGGGAGAGGTCGCCCGTGATGCGGTACTCGTCGCCGCCCAGGGCCTCGGCCTTGGTGGAGCGGAAGGTCATGGTCGGGAACTCGTCGATCCGGAAGAAGTCCGCCGACTTCAGATGGCCGTCACGGTCGGCGTTGCCGGTGTCGATGCTGGCCATCTGCACATCGAGCGACGCCGTGGACCGGCTGGGGTCCGAGCCGTCCAGGTGCAGGGTGCCGGTGAAGTCCTGGAAGCCGCCCTTGACGTTGGTGACCATGGCGTGCCGTGCCACGAACCCGATCGTGCTGTGCGCCGGGTCGATGGTGTAGTCGCCGGTCAGCGCGGCCAGGTCCGGGCTCACGGCGGCCGGGGCGGGGGCGGCGGCGGGGGTGGTCTCGGCGGTGGTGTTCTTGCGGCTGAAGATGCCCATGGCGTGCTCCTCGGAATAGAAGGTTTAGCGTTCAACAACCTCGCTGTCTCCGACCGTAACTCCCTTCAGTTTAAATTTCAACATCATCCGGACCGTGTCTCCAGTGTCACGCTCTGTCATACCGCGTCTCTTTCTGCTACACGCCAAGGGCATGCCTTCAACGCGCCGAACCGTCCTCCGTGCCGGCCTCCTCGCCGCGACCCTCGCCACCCTGGCCGCGGCCCCCGCCCACGCTGCGGAAGAGGACCCCTACGACACCCTCCGCCGCCGCTGGCTCGCCCTCGCCCTCGGTACTGGGTACGACCCGGACGCCGAGCCGTACGCCTCCCGCCTCGCCCAACTGGGCCGGGACGCCCGGGAGTTCAGCGCGACCATGGCGCCCGGCCCCGACTCCCTCTGGCCGGGACACCCCTTCGACCCGCCCGCCGGAATCACCTTCAGCTACGACCGGCTGTGGACCATGGCCCAGGCCCACGTCCAGCCCGGCACCGGCGCCACCGGCGACCCCGCCCTGCTCACCGCCGTACTGCGCGGCCTCGACCACCTCTCCGCCACCGTCTACCACCCCGCCACCACCCCCTACGGCAACTGGTGGGAGTGGCGGATCGGCAGCCCGCGGCTCCTCATGGACATCACCGCCGCCCTGTACGAGCACCTCGGCGCCGAGCGGATCGCCGGGGCCTGCGCGGCCGTCGACCACTTCGTCCCGGACGCGCTGCTCGGCGACTACTCCGGCATCTCCACCGGCGCCAACCGCGTCGACCTGTGCCGTTCCGTCGCCCTGCGCGGCGTCCTCGGCCGCGCCGCCGACCGGATCGCCCGCGCCCGGGACGCCCTCTCGCCGGTCTTCCCCCCTGTCACCCGCGGCGACGGGCTCTACGCCGACGGCTCCTTCGTGCAGCACACCTGGGTGGCCTACTCGGGGACGTACGGCCAGGTCCTGCTGGACGGCCTCGGCCGGCTCTTCGCGCTCCTCGCCGGTTCCCCCTGGGAGGTCACCGACCCCGCCCGGCAGAACATCCTCGACAGCGTCGAGCACGCCTACGCCCCGCTCGTGCACGACGGGCTGGTGATGGACTGCGTCAACGGCAGGGCCATCAGCCGGGGCCGGCTGCGCGGCGAGCCCCCGGACCTGATGCGCGGCGACCACTACCACGGACACGCCCTCATCGCCGCCGTCGCCCTGCTCGCGGACGCGGCGACGCCGGAGCAGCGGCAGCGGTGGTACGGCCTGGTGCGCGGCTGGATCGAACGGGACACCGTGCTACCGGTCCTGACGTCGCCTCAGTTCCAGGTCGCCGACCTCGCCCGGCTGCACGCCGTCGCCGCGGCGCCCGTACGCCCCGTCCCCGAACCCCTCGGCCACCGGCTCTTCCCCGCCATGGACCGGGCCGTCCACCGCGGACCCCGCTTCACCGCCGCGCTCGCCATGGCCAGCGACCGCATCGCCCACTACGAGTGCGGCAACGGCGAGAACCCGCGCGGCTGGCACACCGGCGCCGGAATGCTCTCCTGGTGGCCGGCCGGCCGCGGCGACCAGTACACCGACTGGTACTGGCCCACCGTCGACTGGTACCGGCTGCCCGGCACCACGGTGTCCACCCGGCGGCTCGCCGACCGGGCGGGCGGGGAGTGGGGCGCCCCCAAGCCGGACGTGCGCTGGGTGGGCGGCGCCACGGACGGGTGGTACGCGGCCGTCGGCCAGCACCTCAAGGGCCTCGGCTCCACCCTGGAGGCCCACGCGTCCTGGTTCTTCCTCGACGACTGCGTGATCTGCCTCGGCGCCGGGATCTCTTGCGCCGACGGCGTCCCGGTCGAGACGGTCGTGGACAACCGCAACCTGGGCGAGGGCGCGGACCCGGCCTTCGTGCAGGGGCGGGACTGGGCCCATCTGGCGGGTCACGGCGGCTGGCTGCTGCCCCGCGGCGGCACCCTGCACACCCTGCGCGAGGACCGCACCGGCGCCTGGTCCGACATCAACACCGGCAGCAGCACCGAGCGGCGCACCCGGCGCTGGCAGACCCTGTGGCTCGACCACGGCACCGACCCGGCGGGCGCCGGCTACGCGTACGTCCTGCTGCCCGGGGCCTCCCGCGCCGAGACCGCCGCCCGGGCCGCCGACCGGCACTGGCTGCGCGTCCTCGCCAACGACACCGGCCGCCAGGCCGTCGCCGTGCCCGGCGCGGGCCTGACCGCCGTCAACTTCTGGCAGGGCGGTACTGTGGGAGACCTCAGCGCCACCGCGGGGGCGAGCGTGCTCCTGGTCCGCCGGGGCCGTACGGCCGCCCTGCGGGTCAGCGAACCGCTCCGCACCGGGCAGCCGCTGGAGATCACCTGGGACGAGCCCGCGGTCGGCTCGGTGCGCCGGGCCGGTCCCGGCGTCCAGGTGCTGTCGGCACAGGGCCGTCTGAGGCTCCGTGTCACTCCGGGGATGGCATGTTCTTCCCTCGAATGTGAGGTGGCTCTCAGGTGACGCTTTTGTCGTCTCCCCACAACGAAGGCGCCCTCTGAGCAGTCGGAACGGCTGCACGTCGCCGTGGTTCTGTTCACTGGTACCAGGAAAACGGGCCGGAGACTGTACGGAGTCGACGGCTCGCTTTCCTTGGTGTCCTTCGTAAGGTCGCTACATGACCGTTTTGGAAGAGACGACGGGTGAGCCGACCGGCGAGCCGACGGACGCGCGCGGACGGGTCGCCGAGCTGCACGAGATCCGTGCGCAGGCAGTGGCGGGCCCCAGCGAGAAGGCGACCGCGGCACAGCACGCCAAGGGCAAGCTGACGGCCCGGGAGCGCATCGAGCTGCTTCTGGACCCGGGTTCCTTCCAGGAGGTCGAGCAGCTGCGCCGGCACCGGGCCACCGGCTTCGGCCTGGAGGCGAAGAAGCCGTACACCGACGGTGTCATCACCGGCTGGGGCACGGTCGAGGGCCGCACGGTCTTCGTCTACGCCCACGACTTCCGGATCTTCGGCGGCGCGCTGGGCGAGGCCCACGCCACCAAGATCCACAAGATCATGGACATGGCCATCGCGGCCGGTGCCCCGCTGGTCTCCCTGAACGACGGCGCCGGCGCCCGGATCCAGGAGGGCGTCTCGGCGCTCGCCGGATACGGCGGCATCTTCCAGCGCAACACCAAGGCCTCGGGTGTGATCCCGCAGATCTCGGTGATGCTCGGCCCGTGCGCGGGCGGTGCGGCCTACAGCCCCGCCCTCACCGACTTCGTCTTCATGGTCCGCGAGACCTCGCAGATGTTCATCACCGGCCCCGACGTGGTCAAGGCGGTGACGGGCGAGGAGATCACCCAGAACGGCCTGGGCGGCGCGGACGTCCACGCGGAGACCTCCGGCGTCTGCCACTTCGCGTACGACGACGAGGAGACTTGCATCGCCGAGGTGCGCTACCTCCTCTCGCTGCTCCCGCAGAACAACCGCGAGAACCCGCCCCGGGTGGAGTCGGCGGACCCCGTCGACCGCCGCAGCGACGTCCTGCTCGACCTGGTCCCGGCCGACGGCAACCGGCCGTACGACATGGCCAAGGTCATCGAGGAGATCGTCGACGAGGGCGAGTACCTGGAGGTCCACGAGCGCTGGGCCCGCAACATCATCTGCGCCCTCGCCCGGCTGGACGGCCAGGTCGTCGGCATCATCGCCAACCAGCCCCAGGTGCTGGCGGGCGTACTGGACATCGAGGCGAGCGAAAAAGCTGCGCGCTTTGTCCAGATGTGTGACGCTTTCAATATCCCGATCGTCACCTTCCTGGACGTACCCGGGTTCCTCCCGGGTGTCGACCAGGAGCACGGCGGAATCATCCGTCACGGCGCGAAGCTGCTGTACGCCTACTGCAACGCGACCGTGCCGAGGATCTCGCTGATCCTGCGCAAGGCGTACGGAGGTGCCTACATCGTCATGGACTCCCAGTCGATCGGCGCCGACCTGACCTACGCCTGGCCGACGAACGAGATCGCCGTCATGGGCGCCGAGGGCGCCGCCAACGTGATCTTCCGCCGGCAGATCGCGGACGCGGAGGACCCCGAGGCCATGCGTCAGAAGATGGTCAAGGAGTACAAGGCCGAGCTGATGCACCCCTACTACGCGGCCGAGCGCGGTCTGGTCGACGACGTGATCGACCCCGCCGAGACCCGTGAGGTGCTCATCCGCTCCCTGGCGATGCTGCACACCAAGCACGCCGACCTGCCCTCCCGCAAGCACGGCAACCCCCCGCAGTAACCGAGCGGACCCGCCGCGGCAACCCCGCGGACCTCTCTCTCACGGAGACTGACATCCATGAACACTGACATCCGCGTCGAGAAGGGCCACGCCGAGCCCGAGGAAGTCGCCGCTCTCACGGCCGTCCTGCTGGCCCGCGCGGCCGCCCGGCCGGCCGCCGCCCCGGGGCACAGCGGCCGGGCCAGGGCCGGCTGGCGCCGCCTGGAGCGCGAGCCCGGCTTCCGCGCCCCGCACAGCTGGCACTGATCCCGCACGACGAGCAGGGCCCCTCTCCTCGGAGAGGGGCCCTGCTCTGTTTCTGTCTGTCTACCGCGGATCCGACTACCGCAGGCGTGCCATGAGGGCGTGTTCCACGAGGGTGATGAGTGCGCTCTTGGCGTCGGCGCGGTGGCGGGCGTCGGTGGTGATGATGGGGGTGTCGGGGCCGATCTGGAGGGCTTCGCGTACTTCGTCGGGGGTGTAGGGCTGCTGTCCGTCGAAGCCGTTGAGGGCGATGACGAAGGGCAGGCCGGAGTTCTCGAAGTAGTCGACCGCGGGGAAGCAGTCGGCGAGGCGTCGGGTGTCCACGAGCACCACTGCGCCGATGGCGCCGCGGACCAGGTCGTCCCACATGAACCAGAAGCGGTCCTGGCCGGGGGTGCCGAACAGGTAGAGGATCAGGTCCTGGTCGAGGGTGATGCGGCCGAAGTCCATGGCCACCGTGGTGGTGGTCTTGTCTCCGGTGTGGGTGAGGTCGTCGATGCCGGCCGAAGCGGACGTCATGACGGCCTCTGTGCGCAGCGGGTTGATCTCCGAGACAGCGCCGACGAACGTGGTCTTGCCCACGCCGAAGCCGCCCGCCACCACAATCTTCGCGGAGGTGGTGGAGCGGGAAGGACCGCCGCTAGAGCTTGCGAAGTCCACTGAGCACCCTTTCGAGCAGTGTCACGTCTGGCTGGCCACCGGCGTTCTCGTCGCCGCCGGGCTGATGGATGGCGACCAGGCCCGCCTCCGCCAAGTCGGCGACGAGGATCCTGGCCACGCCGAGGGGAATCGTGAGGAGCGCCGAGATCTCGGCGACCGACTTGATCTCCCGGCACAGGTTGCAGATCCGCTGATGCTCGGGCAGCTGGCCCTGCATCTGATGCGGAGCGGCGGTGGTGTGCACCAGTGCCTCGATGGCGAGCTGGTAGCGCGGGCGGGTCCGGCCGCCGGTCATGGCGTACGGACGCACCAGGGGGTTGTTCGACGCGGTCGCGGGCGCCGGCTCGGGGCGGCGCTGCGGCTGTACCGGCTGGATGCGCGGCGCCGGAGGCTGGTCGTACGGCGAAGGGCCGGGGCCCTGCGGGGCGTACGGCTGCCGGTGGGCCGGGGAGGAGGGGTAGCCGTACGGGTTCGCCGAGCCGTCCTGCCGGCCCTGGGCAGGGCCGTACGACCAGTTGCCCGAAGACGAACCACCTGGGGGTGTTGCCACTTTCTTCTCCTCCTCCGACTGTGCCGGGCGCCCATCCCTGTGGAGCCGCGTCCCGAAACCTTACGGCCCCGGAACGCGGACTCGCACCGTCCGCTTGCTAGTTGAGAAGGCTGCCCTGGAGCTCCGCACGGAGATCCGGGGTGAGAACCGTGCCCGCACGGTCCACCAGAAGTGCCATCTCGTACCCGATGAGGCCGATGTCCGCTTCCGGGTGGGCCAGTACCGCGAGGGAGGACCCGTCGGAAATGGACATGATGAAGAGGAATCCCCGCTCCATCTCCACAACCGTCTGGTTCACGCTGCCGCCCTCGAAGATGCGCGAGGCACCGGCGGTCAGCGAGGTCAGACCGGAGGCGACGGCCGCGAGCTGGTCGGCGCGGTCGCGGGGGAAGCCTTCGGACATCGCCAGAAGGAGTCCGTCGGCGGAGACCACCACCGTGTGGGACACCCCCGGGGTGTTGTCCACGAAGTTGGTGATCAACCAGTTCAGGTTCTGTGCCGCCTGGCTCATCGGGCTCACACTAACGCTCCTGGTTGTAGGTGCTGTCAGGACCGAAGCCCTGGCCGTTCGTTTCACTGCCTGCGCTGCGTCCGCGCTGGACGCCTCGACGCAGGTTGCTCAGCCTGCCCCGGACGTCCTCCGGGGCACGGGAGACCTGTGGGCCTCCCTGGGGAGTGGTTTCGGCGGCGCCCTCGACCAGGTTGGCCTTGGGCACGCGCCGCGGCAGGCCGGAGGCGGTGACCCCGCCTGCCTTGGGCTTCCGGAGCTGCGCGGCCTGCTGCCACCGCTCGTCGTTCGCCGAACGCCAGCCGCTGTCGCCGTTGCCGCCCGGCGTGTTGCCCGGTGCGGGAGTAGGCGCTTCCTGCTGCACGCGCGCCGCGCCGTTCGCGCCACCGGCGCCCTGGGCACCGCTCGCCGCGGAACCGCGGCGGGGCAGCCCGGCGTCGGTCAGGTCGGGTGCGGACATGTCGTCTGCGGCGGGAGAGGCCGTTCCCGGACGGTCGAAGCCTACGCGGTTCCGCTCACTTGCGTCAGCGGCCTGCACAGGCTCCGCCTCCGGAGCGTACTGGGCCGGATAGCCGTTCTGGTAGCCGTCCTGCTGGGGCCAGTCGTCCTGGTACGAATGCTGCTGTGCGGGCTCGGCGTACGCGGGGTCCGGGTAGCCGCCGGCCGCGCCGGCCTGCGGGAAGCCGTCGTTCTGCGGCAGGCCGTTGTTCTGCGGCAGGCCGCCGTTCGGCGCGTAGTACCCCTGCTCGTCGTAGTGCTGCTCGTACGGCTGCTGCTCGTAGCCCTGCTGCTCGTAGCTCTCCTCGTACGACGGCTGCTGCTGCTCCTCGTAGGAGGTCTGCTGCTGCTCCTGGTACGAGGGCTGCTGCCGGCTGTCGAAGAGCGGGTCGGCGTAGCCGGCGGCGGCCTCCGCGGCCTCCTGGTGCGGCTCCTCGCCCGGCTGGCCGTGCGTCTGGGCCTCCAGGGCCGCACGGCGCTCCTCGCGCATCAGCGAGCGGCCGACCGGGTCCAGTTCCCGGATGTCGTCGGGGACCTCGGTGTACCGGCTGTCGTCGAAGCCCAGCTCGGCGGCGGTGCGCAGGGGCTGCTGCTGGCTGAAGCTCTCGCCCCGGAACTGCTGCTCCGGGATGATCTGCGACACGGTGAACTCGTCGCGCTCCAGCGCGGCCTCGCCGCCACCGCCGTGCGTGATCGCGTCCGGCAGCATGACCAGCGAGGTGGTGCCGGCCTGCTCGCCCGAGGGGCGCAGCTGGACCCGGATGCCGTGCCGGTCGGACAGCCGGCCGACCACGAACAGGCCCATGCGCTGGGAGATCGCGGCGTCCACGGTCGGCGGGTTGGCCAGCTTGTGGTTGATGTCCGCGAAGTCCTCGGCGGTCAGACCGATGCCCTTGTCGTGGATCTCGATCATGACGCGGCCGTCGGGCAGACGGGTCGCCGTCACCCGGACCTTGGTCTGGGGGGAGGAGAACGTGGTGGCGTTCTCCAGCAGCTCGGCCAGCAGGTGCACGAGGTCGGTGACCGCGCGGCCGTGGATCTCGGCCTCCGGCACGCCGGACAGCTCGATGCGCTCGTACTGCTCCACCTCGGAGGAGGCGGCACGCAGCACGTCGACCAGCGGGACCGGCTGGTCCCAGCGGCGGCCGGGCTCCTCGCCGGCGAGGACCAGCAGGTTCTCGCCGTTGCGGCGCATACGGGTCGCCAGGTGGTCCAGCTTGAAGAGGTTCTCCAGCTGGTCCGGGTCGGCCTCGTTGTTCTCCAGGTCGGTGATCAGGGTCAGCTGGCCCTCGATCAGCGACTGGTTGCGGCGCGAGAGGTTGGTGAAGATCGCGTTGATGTTGCCCCGCAGCAGCGCCTGTTCGGCGGCGAGCCGGACCGCCTCGCGGTGGACCTGGTCGAAGGCGCGGGCGACCTCGCCGATCTCGTCGCGGCTGGTGATCGGGATGGGCTCCACGCGGGTGTCCACGCGGCCCGGGTCGGTACGGGAGAGCTGGTCGACCAGCATCGGCAGGCGCTGCTCGGCGATGCCGAAGGCGGCGTTGCGCAGCCGGCGCATCGAGCGGCTGATCTGCCGGGCCACCAGACCGGCCAGGATGAACGCGGCGAGCAGCGCGATCACGACCACGCCACCGGTGATGAACGCGGAGGTCTTGGCGTTGTCGGCGATGTCGGAGGCCTCGTTCACCGCCTTGTCGGCCATGTCCGACTCGATCTTGCGGTAGGCCTTGTACTTCAGCGTGTTGACCGCGAACCAGTTGTCGGCGGTGACGCCCTTCGTCGCGAGCCCCTGACGGGTGAGCGCGCTGGTGTCCGGCATGGTGGCGAGCAACGTGACCATGGCCGTCGGGTCGGACACGAACTGCGGGTTGCTCGCCTTGGCCTTCGCGGCCTGCGCGGAGACGTCCGCCTTGATCTGGTCCTCGAGGCCGGTCAGCTTCTGCGCGTCGGCCTCGGTGCCACCGCCGATGTACTCCTCGCGGGCGATGCGCTCCAGGTAGGCGTACGAGGACAGGGAGACTCGCTGGGTCGCCAGGTTGGGGGCGTCCGGACCGGGCTTGACCAGCAGGTGGGTGCCGATCGACCGCTCCAGCGACAGCGCCGCCTTGGTCAGTGAGATGGCGTAGACGGTACGGCCGTAGGAGGTGATGTTGCCGGTGCCCAGGCCCAGCTCGTTGGCGAACTCCATCAGCGGGTGGCTGACCTCGACGTAGCCCTCTTCGGTCTGTACGCCGGTGACCTTGGAGGTGTACGCGATCTGCCGCAGCTGGGTGAGCTTGGGCTCGGCCTCGCGGAACAGCTTCAGCCGGCGCTCCAGGCCCGCCTTGTGCGGCATGTTCTGCGCGGCCTGGTCGAAGGCGTCGGCCGCCGTGTCCGTGGCCTTGCGGGCGTTGTCGATGGTCGCCTTGCTGGCGCTGTCCTTCTTCTTCAGCAGCAGCGGGGCGGCGGTGACGTCACGCTCGTTCTCGAGGGCGTCGGCATAGCCGAGGGCGGCGCGCACCAGACGGGCGGTGCTCTCGGCGTCGCGGGCCTGCTGCCAGGTGTCGATCGAGGTTTTCACCTGGAAACCACCCATGACGAGACCGACCGCCACGGGTATGAGAAGGATCGCGTTCAGCCGGGTCGGCACCCGCCAGTTGCGCGGCGAGAGACGGCTGCCGCTCGGAGCCGGAGTCGCCGACGGCTCCTGACCGGGTACAGGGGTGGGCGCCGCAGCGCGCGGCGGCGGGGTGAAGTTGCCCCGTGCCGACGGCTCGGGAGCCTTCTTGCTTCGCCTCACTCGACCAACAACCTCTCGGCGGTCGGCACCTTCGTCGTGCCGCAGTCTCTCAGAGCCCGGTTCGTCGCAGACCACTACGGAGTACGTCTTTGACCAATGGGCAGTTCAGGCATTCCAGCACGTGGACCAGTGCACTTCCAAACAGTGGAAAGCTTGTGACGGAGCCGTTGTAAACGCCAGATAAAACGGTCATAAAGAGCGAGCCCCGCCAAAAGACGGGGCCGTTGTGAGCGCAGCGGCACCGCACGACCGCGTCGCGTGGTGAAGTGCGGTGATTCCTCTGCCGAACTGTTATGAACGCCGGAGCCGGCCGTGTCTAAGGCCACAGCCGGCTCCGAACGGTCTACGGCAACTGCCGCCACCGTCGTCGAACTTGAGTACTACCGCAGGCGTGCCATGAGGGCGTGTTCCACGAGGGTGATGAGTGCGCTCTTGGCGTCGGCGCGGTGGCGGGCGTCGGTGGTGATGATGGGGGTGTCGGGGCCGATCTGGAGGGCTTCGCGTACTTCGTCGGGGGTGTAGGGCTGCTGTCCGTCGAAGCCGTTGAGGGCGATGACGAAGGGCAGGCCGGAGTTCTCGAAGTAGTCGACCGCGGGGAAGCAGTCGGCGAGGCGTCGGGTGTCCACGAGCACCACTGCGCCGATGGCGCCGCGGACCAGGTCGTCCCACATGAACCAGAAGCGGTCCTGGCCGGGGGTGCCGAACAGGTAGAGGATCAGGTCCTGGTCGAGGGTGATGCGGCCGAAGTCCATGGCCACCGTGGTGGTGGTCTTGTCTCCGGTGTGGGTGAGGTCGTCGATGCCGGCCGAAGCGGACGTCATGACGGCCTCTGTGCGCAGCGGGTTGATCTCCGAGACGGCGCCCACGAACGTGGTCTTGCCCACGCCGAAGCCGCCCGCCACCACGATCTTCGCGGAGGTGGTGGCCCGGCCCCCGTCAGAGCTTGCGAAGTCCACTGAGCACCCTTTCGAGCAGCGTCACGTCCGGAGCGCCACCGTTGTTCTCGTCGCCACCCGGCTGGTGGATGGCGACCAGGCCGGCCTCGGCGAGGTCGGCGACCAGGATCCGCGCCACGCCGAGCGGCATGGCCAGCAACGCGGAGACCTCCGCCACCGACTTGACCTCACGGCACAGATGGCAGATGCGCTGGTGCTCCGGAAGGAGTCCCATGAGCGCTGCCGGGTCGGCCGTGGTGCTGATCAGCGCCTCTATCGCGAGCTGGTAGCGCGGCCGGGTCCGGCCGCCGGTCATCGCGTAGGGACGTACCAGCGGCTGGTCGCCCTCGTCCCCGTACGGCTCCGCGTACGGATCATGATGGGCGGTGGGCGGGGTCATGAATCCTCCGGGCGGGACAGCAAGTCGGTCGGACTGACCGTCTGACGGGGCCGGTGGGGGGATTGTGGCGGCCGGACGGTGATTTGGTGAGGCGGGTGGATCTCGGGTCGGTCAGTGAAGCAGACTGCCTTGCAGTTCGGCGCGCAGGTCCGGCGTGAGGACCGTGCCCGCGCGGTCGACCAGGAGAGCCATCTCGTAGCCGACCAGGCCGATGTCGCACTCGGGGTGCGCCAGCACGGCCAGGGACGAGCCGTCCGAGACGGACATCAGGAAGAGGAACCCGCGTTCCATCTCCACGACCGTCTGGGCCACGTTGCCGCCCTCGAAGATCCGGGACGCCCCGGCCGTCAGCGAGGTCAGCCCGGAGGCGACCGCCGCCAGCTGGTCGGCGCGGTCGCGCGGGAAACCTTCGGACATCGCCAGCAGAAGGCCGTCGGCGGAGACCACCACCGTGTGCGACACCCCGGGGGTGTTGTCCACGAAGTTGGTGATCAACCAGTTCAGGTTCTGTGCCGCCTGGCTCATCGGACTCAACTAACGCTCCTGCTGGTGAGTGGGGCTCGGGAAGCTGCCGGTCTGGCCGCTGCCGGCCTGACGGCCCTGAGCGATACCCCGACGGAGATTGGTCAGCCGTCCGCGTACGTCGTCAGGCGCACGCGAGACCTGCGGACCGGCTTGGTGCTGTTGCTGCTGCGCGGTGCCCGGGACGAGGTTCGCCCGGGGCACCCGGCGCGGCAGACCGGAGGTGGTGATGCCACCCGAGGCGGGCTGCCGGACGCGTTCGGCCTGCCGGACGAGGTCGTCGTTCGGCGAGGTGCGCCAGGAGCCGGTGTCGGCGGCGGAGCGCTGCGGAGCCGCGGGCTGCTGCGGCTGCTGCGCGGGCTGCTGCTGCGGCGCCGGCGCGTTCTCCGCCTGCGGACCGCCGTGGAACCAGTTGGTCTCCAGCGTGTCGTACAGCGGGGTACGGCCGTCCGACGGGCCGCTGGCCGGCGGCAACGCCTCCGGCTCGCGGTGCACCGGGCGCTGCGGCTGCTGGGGAGCGGTCTGGCGCGGGGCGCCGAACTCGTCCCGGGCGGCCGGGCGCGGGCGCTCGAACTGGCCGGTGTGCGTGGGCTCGGGGCGGGCGGGCAGCGCGTGCCGGCCGGTGGAGCCGCCGTCGTACCCGGTGCCGTAGCCGTTCTCGTACCCCTGCGGGGCCTGGAACTCGCCGGTGGTCTGCGGGTTCTCGTCCTGCCGCGCGGGCGTCGCCGGGGCGCCGAAGATGTCCGAGCGGACGAACGAACCGGTGTCCTGCTGCTGCGGGGCCTCGGGGCGGGCGAACTGGCCGGTGCCCTGGGCGCCGTTGTACTGCTCGGGCCGCTGCGGGGCCTCGAACTGGCCCGTGCTCTCGGCACCGTGGTACCCGCCGGTGTTCTCGGCGCCGTTGTACTGGCCGGCGTTCAGGCCGGTCAGCTCGGCGCGCGGGAACTGGCCCGTGGCAGCCGGGTCCTGGGCGTCGATCCGCGGTATCTCCGAGGTCGAGCCCGGGCCCTGCCGGTCGTCCACCCGCGGCATCCGCGCGGTGTGCGCCGGGTCCTGCTCGTCGTGGCCGCGCGGGGTGTCCAGCGAGGCCCGGGACTGCGGGGTCCGGTCCTCGCTCCACGCCGGGGTGCGCGCGGGCGCGCCGGCGCCGGGCAGCTCGGCCCGCGGTCCGCCGCGCGGCGGCAGCTGGGGCTGGCGGCCCTGGTCGGCGGGGGCGGCGGGCCGCTGCGGGCCACGGCCGCCGAAGGCGTCCTGCGGGCCGTTCGGGCCGGCCGCCTGAAGACCCTGCGGGGCGGCGGGCGCCTGGCCGCCGAAGCCGGCCGGTGCCTGACGGTTCTGCTGGGGACCGCCGGGCGCCTGCGGACCGCGGGCGCCGGGACGGCCGCCCTGGCCGGTGCCGGGCAGCGCGGCCCGGGCACTCTGACCGGCGCCGACCTGGCCGCGCGGACCGGAGCCGCCGAGCAGACCGCCACCGGCCGGGGCGCCGCCGTTGCCGTTGCCGTTGCCCTGGCCGGTCTGCCGACGGGCCGCGGCCGCACCGGCGGCGGCCTGCGCGGCGGCGGGACCACCGGTGCCGAGCGGCGCGCCCGGCTTGCCCGGAACGGGCTTCTTGCCACCCTGGGCGACGTCCACGGGCAGCATGACCAGCGCGGTCGTACCACCGGAGTCGGACGGGCGGAGCTGGATGCGGATGCCGTGGCGCTGGGACAGCCGGCCGACCACGAACAGACCCATGCGGCGGGAGACCGAGACGTCCACGGTGGGCGGCGAGGCGAGCCGCTCGTTGATCGCCGCGAGGTCCTCGGGGGAGAGGCCGATACCGGTGTCGTGGATCTCGATCAGCACGCGGCCGTCGGGCAGCGCGTGACCGGTGACCTTGACCTTGGTCTGCGGCGAGGAGAAGGAGGTGGCGTTCTCGAGCAGCTCGGCGAGGAGGTGCACGAGGTCGTTGACGACCCGGCCGGCCACTTCGGTGGTCGGTACGGAGGCCAGCTCGATGCGCTCGTACTGCTCCACCTCGGACGCGGCGGCGCGGAGCACGTCGACCAGCGGGACCGGGCGGGTCCAGCGGCGGCCGGGCTCCTCACCCGCGAGGACGAGGAGGTTCTCACCGTTACGGCGCATACGGGTGGCGAGGTGGTCCAGCTTGAACAGGGAGGACAGCTGGTCCGGGTCGGCCTCGCGGGACTCCAGCTCGGAGATGAGGGAGAGCTGGCGCTGGATCAGACCCTGGGAGCGGCGCGAGAGGTTGGTGAACATCGCGTTGACGTTGCCCCGCAGCAGGGCCTGCTCGGCGGCGAGGCGGACCGCCTCGCGGTGCACGTCGTCGAAGGCCGCGGCCACCTGGCCGATCTCGTCGCGGGAGTGCACACCGACGGACTCCACCGAGGTGTCGACGTCCTGCGGGTCGGACTCCGACAGCTGCTTGACCAGCTCGGGCAGGCGTTCCTGGGCGACCTTGGTGGCGGTCTCCTGGAGCCGGCGCAGCGAGCGGATCATGGACCGGGCCACGACGAACGCGCCGACCAGCGAGACGCCGAGCACGAGCAGGATCAGCACACCGGAGATGATGGCGTCACGCTGGGTGGCGCTCTTCAGCTCGCGGGCCTTCTGCTCCATGTCCTCGAGCAGCGTGTGCTCGATCTTCTTCATCTGCTCGATCTTGGTGGAGCTGTCGTCCACCCAGTCCCGGTAGGACCGCGCCGGCAGCTGCTGGAGTCCGTCGGAGGACTCGAAGGAGCGCTTGGCGTAGGTGTCCGCCGACTGGATCGTCGGGTTGCCCTCGTCGATCGGCTTGAGGAGTTCCTCGGCGTTCTCGGAGGCGTAGATCTTGCGGAAGATCGCCAGCTCGGAGTTCTCGCTCGCGTAGGCCGACTCGCCGTAGAGGCGGTCGTTCTCGGAGAGCTTGCCCTTGGTCGCGTTGGACGCGGGCAGCGCGGCGGCGATCGTGGCGCGCTGGACGGAGGCGTACTCCTTGGCCGTGGAGAAGGCCGCGAGCGCACGGGTGCGGGAGATCATCTCCGGGTTGCTGGACGCCTCGGCCATGTCCTGGGACAGACCGATCAGCTGGGTGATCAGCCGGTGGTACGACTCGATCGTCTGGGTCGAGTTGCCCTTCGACGTGTACGCGGACCGGCGGATCTTCGCCAGGTCGTCCAGCTGGTTGGCGAGGCCCACGAGGGCGTCGCGGACGCCCTGGAGCTGGCCGTCCTTGCTCGCCGCGTCGATCTGCTCGGAGGAGTTGAGGAAGTTCTCGCGGGCCCGGTCGGTCTTCTCCTGGTAGCCCTTGACCGTGTAGTCGGTGGCCTTCAGGCCGTGCGCCAGGGGACCGGCGGACTGGTCGCGCTCCTCCTGGAGCGCGGCGGCCAGTTCCGTGGCCTGCTTGGTCATGTCCGTCAGCAGCTTCATGTTGTCGAGCTGCTGGATGTCGGTGATGTTCTGGTCGATGCGCAGCGCACCGAGCGAGGTCGCCGCGACCACGGGCAGAGCGAGCAGCGACACCAGACGCGTGGAGATGCGCCAGTTGCGCAGCGCCATGCGCGGGCCGGGGCCGGTCGGGCCCTGGGCGGACTTCGGGGTCGGTGTGGGGGCACCGGAGTTCGTGGATCCCGGCGCGGCCTTGGAGGACGCCGCGCCCGGACGGCCGCCGCGCTCACCGCCGTCTCCGGACGGGGCCGGGCCCGGGTTCTGGGCGTGCTGGGGCGAGGAGCTGCCCTTCATGGGGCCAGTCCCGTCGTGCGGCTCCGGCTCCGCCGAGGCGCTGCCATCCCTCTTGAAACGTCCCTGCACTAGCGTCGCAACCTCTGGACCAGGCACCCCTCCGCGTGAACGGAGGGACACGGTGTCGGCGTTTGGAGAGCGCCCTGAATTACGCCCCCCGGGTGGTCTTGAGTGACCGGCGCTGGTTCCCCCTCTCGCCGCCACTCGGCGCTGTGTTGCGCCCCCTGCGCGCCGGCTCGATCCCGCGGCGGTCCGTGGAATTCCAGCACAGTGCCGGATCTCCAACAAGGGCCGTGTCCCGAGCTGTGACCTACGTGACGGCCTGTGAGTGACGGACTACCGGCCGTCGAAGCCGTTCCTGGGCAGAACGGGCATACAGGGGTGAGTCGCCGCCCGGTGCCCGGTGTCCCAGTCGCCATGATCAGGAGCGGAATGATGGGTTCAGCGGCTCAATGTCCGTTTCGTCTGGGCGGATTGTCGGCCGGAATTGACCGGTTTGCCCGTGAGTTCGTGAGCAAACTCACACGTCCATCCGGGTCAGTTGGCGTCTTCGGCGGGGAATCGGATGTTTAGCCTGACGCTTTACATGGGGGACGCATCTGTAAGCCCGCAGGCTCCGGACCCGCCGACACAGGACTAGGACTCGTACAACGGTGAAGACGACGACGCTGTTCCACAAGATCGCCAACCCGCGACGCACGACGCTGGCCCACCTCAAGGACGCCGGCGAGTTGCAGACGGCCGAGCTGCCGGAGCACTCCGTCGACCTGCCGACCCAGACGGCCAACCCCCGGCGCACCGTTCTGATGGAGATGCCGGTGGGCGTGGGGGCCCCGGCCGGAGAGTAGCCGACGGCACCGACGGGCGCGGCCGGAGGGATCCTCGCATGATCCTTCCGGCCGCGCCCGTGTTTTTCCGGCGGAACCCATTCGCCTGAGCGCGTTATCCCGCGGGGCCCTGGGCCGGCGCCGGAAAAGCCCGGCCCCTATTCCTTCCCGGCAACCCCACCTGACCCTCTGACCTGCGAAGACGCATCCCCGGGCTAATTCCGTCCGGCCGGTTTCCGCATCCGGAAAACCCCGGACGGGCCGCAGTACCGGCCGAACACCGGGCCGCCCGACCGGTTAACCTGGGGCGTCAGTACGCCGGTTCTCAGTGAGGGGCGCAAGGATCCCGTGCGCATCGCCAGGTTCTCCATCGACGGGAACGTAGCCTTCGGCGCGGTCGAGGGCGACAAGCAGGACGAACTCGTCCTCGACATCATCAAGGGCATTCCGTTCGCGGACTTCGAGCTGTCCGGTACGAAGGTGCCGATCAGCAAGGTCAGGCTGCTGCCGCCGGTGCTCCCCAACAAGGTCGTCGCGTTCGGCCGCAACTACCGCGAGCACGCGCACGAGCTGGGCAACGAGGTGCCCCCCGTCCCCTTCGCCTTCTTCAAGCCGTCCACCTCGGTGATCGGCCCCGGCGACGAGATCCGGTACCCCTCCTTCTCCGAGGAACTGCACCACGAGGCCGAGCTGGCCGTGGTCATCGGCCGGATGTGCCGCGAGGTGCCGCGCGAGCGCGTCAAGGACGTCATCCTCGGCTACACCTGCGCCATCGACGTCACCGCCCGGGACGTGCAGCGGCGCGAGAAGCAGTGGGCCCGGGCCAAGGGCTTCGACACCTCCTGCCCGCTCGGCCCCTGGGTCGAGACCGACCTGGACCTCGACCGCGCGAACGACCTCATCATCCAGCTCACGGTCAACGGCCAGCAGCGCCAGCTCGGCCGCACCAGCGAGATGATCCACCCCATCGAGGACCTGGTCGTCAACATCTCCGAGGCCATGACACTGCTCCCCGGCGACGTCATCCTCACCGGCACCCCGGCAGGGGTCGGACCCCTGAACGTCGGCGACGAGGTCGCCGTCACCATCGAAGGCATCGGCACTCTCACCAACAAGGTTGTCAAGCGTGGCTAGCGCATCAGGCTCCCCCGTACGCGTCCGTTTCTGCCCCTCGCCCACCGGTAACCCCCATGTGGGCCTGGTCCGCACCGCCCTGTTCAACTGGGCGTTCGCCCGGCACCACCAGGGCACCCTGGTGTTCCGCATCGAGGACACCGACGCGGCCCGCGACTCGGAGGAGTCCTACCAGCAGCTGCTCGACGCGATGCGCTGGCTCGGCTTCGACTGGGACGAGGGCCCCGAGGTCGGCGGCCCGCACGCGCCGTACCGCCAGTCGCAGCGCATGGACATCTACCAGGACGTCGCGCAGAAGCTCCTGGACGGCGGGTACGCCTACCGCTGCTACTGCTCCCAGGAGGAGCTGGACACCCGCCGCGAGGCCGCCCGCGCCGCCGGCAAGCCCTCGGGCTACGACGGCCACTGCCGCGAGCTGAGCGCCGAGCAGGTCGAGGAGTACCAGGCCCAGGGCCGCACCCCGATCGTCCGCTTCCGGATGCCGGACGAGGCGATCACCTTCACCGACCTGGTCCGCGGCGAGCTGACCTTCACGCCGGAGAACGTGCCCGACTACGGCATCGTCCGCGCGAACGGCGCCCCGCTGTACACGCTGGTCAACCCGGTCGACGACGCCCTGATGGAGATCACCCACGTGCTGCGCGGCGAGGACCTGCTGTCCTCCACCCCGCGCCAGATCGCCCTCTACAAGGCGCTGATCGAGCTGGGCGTCGCCCAGCAGATCCCGGCCTTCGGCCACCTGCCGTACGTGATGGGCGAGGGCAACAAGAAGCTCTCCAAGCGCGACCCGCAGTCGTCCCTGAACCTCTACCGCGAGCAGGGCTTCCTGCCCGAGGGCCTGCTCAACTACCTCTCGCTGCTGGGCTGGTCGCTCTCCGCCGACCAGGACATCTTCACGATCGAGGAGATGGTCGCCGCGTTCGACATCTCCGACGTGAACCCCAACCCGGCGCGCTTCGACCTGAAGAAGTGCGAGGCGATCAACGGCGACCACATCCGCATGCTGGATGTGAAGGAGTTCACCGAGCGCTGCCGCCCCTGGCTGAAGGCGCCGTTCGCCCCCTGGGCCCCGGAGGACTTCGACGAGTCGAAGTGGCAGGCGATCGCCCCGCACGCCCAGACCCGCCTGAAGGTCCTGTCGGAGATCACCGACAACGTGGACTTCCTCTTCCTCCCCGAGCCGGTCTCCGACGAGGCCTCCTGGACGAAGGCGATGAAGGAGGGCAGCGACGCCCTGCTCCGCACCGCCCGCGAGAAGCTGGAGTCGGCCGACTGGACGTCCGCCGAGTCCCTGAAGGAGGCCGTCCTGGCCGCCGGCGAGGCCCACGGCCTCAAGCTCGGCAAGGCCCAGGCCCCGGTCCGCGTCGCCGTCACCGGCCGCACCGTCGGCCTGCCGCTCTTCGAGTCCCTGGAGATCCTGGGCAAGGAGAAGACGCTGGCCCGCATCGACGCGGCCCTGGCCAAGCTGACCGCCTAGCCGACCCATGCGTCAGGGGCGGCATCCGGAGTGTTCCGGGTGCCGCCCCTGTTGCGTTGGTCACTGGGCGTCGACTTCGTCGACCAGATAGGCGCTCTCGTCGAAGATCTCCAGCACGACGACGACCATGATCGCGCCGGCCACCATGTACTCCAGCACGACACCGGGGGCCACATAGGCCTTGCGCAGGTTGTCGTCCGGTCCGAGCGGCGCGGTCGAGGTCTTCCGGAACGGGTCGCGGGCCAGGATCCGCACGGCCCTGTCCAACTGTGCCCGGCGCTCTGCGGGCAGGGCGTCGTACGTCGCACGGGCCTCGACGGTGAACTGGACGCGGTACTCGCTCATGACCGCAAGTGTGCCAGCCGTCCGGCGGTACCGTCGGAGTCATGACGATCAGAGCCGTGGTCTGGGACGTGGACGACACCCTGTTCGACTACACGACCGCGGACCGTGAGGGCATGCGGGCGCACCTGGTGGTGGAAGGGCTGCTCGCGGGCTACGACAGCCCCGAACAGGCCCTCGCCCGGTGGCGGCAGATCACCGACGCGCAGTGGGCGCGGTTCTCCGCCGGGGAGGCCACCTTCCAGGGCCAGCGGCGCGACCGCGTACGGATCTTCCTGGGTGCCGAGATGACGGACGCCGAGGCCGACGCCTGGTTCCAGCGGTACATCGGGCACTACGAGGCCGCCTGGAGCCTCTTCCCGGACGTCCTGCCCGCCCTGGACGCCCTCGCCGCCGACTACCGGCACGCGGTGCTGTCGAACTCCAGCCTCACCGTCCAGGAGCACAAGCTGCGCACCCTCGGCCTGCTCGACCGTTTCGAGGCCGTGCTGTGCGCCGCCGAGCTGGGCGTCTCCAAGCCGGACCCCGGCGCCTTCCTGGCCGCCTGCGAGGCGCTGGGCCTGCCCCCGCACGAGGTGGCGTACGTCGGCGACCACCCGGAGATCGACGGCCGGGGCGCCGCCGAGGCCGGTCTGCTGTCCGTCTGGATCGACCGCGGGACGGTGTACGCCGAGGGCCCCGGAGGGTCTCCCGCGCACCGGATCGCGACCCTCGCCGAACTGCCCGCGCTGGTCCGCGCGCATACCCGTTTTGGAGCCCCGTCCACCTTCGGGTAATGTTCTTTCTGCGCCGAGGGGAACGGGCCGAAAGGCCGGAACCCCGAGGAGCAAGCTAGAACGAGATCCCCGGTACAGGGGCTTGAGTTCCAGTGGCCTATGGTGTAATTGGCAGCACGACTGATTCTGGTTCAGTTAGTCTTGGTTCGAGTCCAGGTAGGCCAGCTCGCAGAGCTCATCTGCAAAGCCCCCGTTGTGTAGCGGCCTAGCACGCTGCCCTCTCAAGGCAGTAGCGCCGGTTCGAATCCGGTCGGGGGTACTGATCCTGATCCAGATCGGGATCGCTAGGGCCCCCGTTGTGTAGCGGCCTAGCACGCCGCCCTCTCAAGGCGGTAGCGCCGGTTCGAATCCGGTCGGGGGTACTGACTGGTCTAAACCATCATTGGTCTATGGTGTAATTGGCAGCACGACTGATTCTGGTTCAGTTAGTCTTGGTTCGAGTCCAGGTAGACCAGCTCGGACCTGCGGAAACGCAGAGTCCACGCCCCCGTTGTGTAGCGGCCTAGCACGCCGCCCTCTCAAGGCGGTAGCGCCGGTTCGAATCCGGTCGGGGGTACACAGAGGCAAGGCCCTCCACTTCGGTGGGGGGCCTTCGCCGTGTCCGGGGCTCACTCGAAGCCGTATCTGCGCGCCGACTCCTCCTCCTGGGCCAGCCGGCGCAGCGCCTGGAGCATCGGCTCGGTCAGTACCGAACCGAGCACCGCCGTCTCCACCTTCTCCGCCTCCGACGGCTGCGTCTCCACGAAGTCCAGGTCGAGCCTGGCCACCTCGTGCATCAACTGGGCGTACGCCACGAGCAGTTCGCTCCCCCAGTCGTAACCGAGCCGGCGGAACGCGGCCACCGCCACCACCAGGGAGCGGTACGAGGGGGAGATCGTCGTCAGCAGTTTCGCGTTCGACCAGCCCAGCCGGTCCAGCAGCTCGTCCGCCTCCCGGTGCGCCGCCTGGACGAACACGTCGTCCTCGTCCGGCTCCGGCACCTGCGGAAGCGCCCACAGGGCCGCGCCCAGCCGGATCGTGCGGCCCAGGGCGTAGTCGTCGACGTGGCCCAGCACCTCCCGGACCGTGGCCACCGGGATCTTGCCGACCTGGATCATCGCGCGCACCAGCCGCAGCCGGCGCAGATGCTCGTTGCCGTACTCCGCCGTCGTCGTGTTGATCTGGCGACCGGGCGGCAACAGGCCTTCGCGCAGGTAGTACTTGATCGTCGCGGTGGACACACCGCTGCGCCTGCTCAGTTCGGCGAGTCGCATCTCTTGCGCTCCTTCTTGGATAACGGCACTATCCAAACACGCGCTCTTGGATAGCGCCGCTCACCTATGAGGGGGAAATCATGGTGTCCCGTACGACCGCCGATGCGAAGGGCGAGATCGTCGTCATGCTCATCGGCATGCGCATCAACCGCTTCTGGGCCGTACACCTGTGGCTCCCCGTGTTCTTCGGGATGCTCCGCATGCTGCGCGAGCTGGAGAAGGACCCGGCGCGGGGGCTGCTCACCCGGGTCCTGCTCACCGCGTCCCCGCGGACCTACTACGTGGTGCAGTACTGGGAGTCCAAGGACAAGCTGTACGCCTACGCCACCGCGCCGGACGCCTTCCACCACAAGGCGTGGGCGACGCTCAACCGCAAGGAGCGCAACGGGAAGCTGCGGGGACAGGTCGGGATCTGGCACGAGACCTACGTCGTGCCGGAGGGGTCGTACGAGTCGATCTACGCGGACATGCCGGCCTTCGGGCTCGCCGCCGCGCACGGGCAGGTGCCGCTCGCCGCGCGGGGGCGGTACGCCAAGGACCGGTTCGCCTACCGGTCGGGCGCAGAGAAGGCCGCGCGCCCCTGAGGGTGCGGCCCCGCGCCGGGGGAGAGGCTGCCGCGGCGTTGGGGCGGCCTCTCCCCCGGGGCGGGGCTTTCGTACGTCAGCCGGAGCGGCGCAGGGCCTCGGAGAGGCGGCCGGCCGCGTCGATGACCGCCTGGGCGTGCATACGGCCCGGGTGGCGGGTCAGGCGCTCGATCGGGCCGGAGACCGACACGGCGGCCACGACACGGTTGGAGGGGCCGCGCACGGGCGCCGAGACCGACGCCACGCCCGGCTCGCGCTCGCCGATGGACTGGGCCCAGCCGCGCCGCCGTACGCCCGACAGGGCCGTCGCCGTGAAGCGGGCGCCCTGAAGGCCCCGGTGCAGGCGCTCGGGCTCCTCCCAGGCCAGCAGGATCTGCGCGGAGGAGCCCGCCTTCATGGTGAGCGTCGAGCCGACCGGGACCGTGTCCCGCAGACCGGACAGCCGCTCCGCGGCGGCCACGCAGATGCGCATGTCACCCTGGCGCCGGTACAGCTGGGCACTCTCGCCGGTGACGTCGCGGAGGTGGGTGAGCACCGGGCCGGCCGTCGCCAGCAGGCGGTCCTCGCCCGCGGCCGCGGCCAGCTCGGACAGGCGCGGTCCGAGGATGAACCGGCCTTGCATGTCGCGTGCCACCATGCGGTGGTGTTCCAAAGCCACGGCCAGGCGGTGAGCCGTGGGTCGTGCCAGTCCGGTGGCCCCGACCAGACCCGCGAGGGTGGCCGGACCGGACTCCAGAGCGCTCAGGACGAGGGCCGCCTTGTCCAGAACGCCGACGCCGCTACTGTTGTCCATGCAACGATACTCACGTCTCACTCTGTGAAACGCAAGTTCAATTTTCCGTGGAACGCGCCACCCTGGAATCACACAGCGGCCCGCAGACCAACGGGCCTGGCGGTGGACGCCCGGAATCACGACTTCATGGGGCCCGCACACGGGCAGTCGCCGTCTCCTCACGATCTAGTTGGGCCGGTGGACGTGTGCCGGCCGGAGGGAAAGCGATGGGTAGGACACTCGCGGAGAAGGTCTGGGACGACCACGTCGTCCGGCGCGCCGAGGGCGAGCCCGACCTCCTCTACATCGATCTGCACCTGCTGCACGAGGTGACCAGCCCCCAGGCCTTCGACGGGCTGCGCAAGAACGGCCGGCAGGTCCGCCGCCTCGACCTCACCATCGCGACCGAGGACCACAACACCCCGACCCTCGACATCGACAAGCCCATCGCCGACCCGGTCTCCCGCGCCCAGCTGGAGACGCTGCGCAAGAACTGCGCCGAGTTCGGGGTGCGGCTGCACCCGCTCGGCGACGTCGAGCAGGGCGTCGTCCACGTCGTCGGCCCGCAGCTGGGCCTGACCCAGCCGGGCACCACGGTGGTCTGCGGTGACTCCCACACCTCCACGCACGGTGCCTTCGGCGCGCTGGCGTTCGGCATCGGCACCTCGCAGGTCGAGCATGTGCTGGCCACCCAGACGCTGCCGATGGCCCGCCCGAAGACCATGGCGATCACCGTCGACGGCGAGCTGCCCGAGGGCGTCACCGCCAAGGACCTGATCCTGGCGATCATCGCGAAGATCGGCACGGGCGGCGGCCAGGGCTACATCCTGGAGTACCGCGGCTCCGCCATCGAGAAGCTCTCGATGGAGGCCCGGATGACCATCTGCAACATGTCGATCGAGGCCGGTGCCCGCGCGGGCATGATCGCCCCGGACGAGACCACCTTCGCCTACCTCAAGGGCCGCCCGCACGCCCCCGAGGGCGCCGACTGGGACGCCGCGGTGGAGTACTGGAAGACCCTGCGCACGGACGAGGACGCGGTCTTCGACGCCGAGGTGGTCATCGACGCCGCCGCGCTGTCCCCGTTCGTCACCTGGGGCACCAACCCCGGCCAGGGTGCGCCGCTTTCGGCGTCCGTCCCCGACCCGGCTTCGTACGAAGACGCTTCGGAGCGCCTCGCCGCCGAAAAGGCCCTGGAGTACATGGGGTTGGAGGCCGGACAGCCGCTGCGCTCCATCAAGGTGGACACCGTCTTCGTAGGTTCCTGCACCAACGGCCGGATCGAGGACCTGCGCGCCGCGGCGGAGCTGCTGCGCGGCCGCAAAGTCGCCGACGGCGTACGGATGCTGGTCGTCCCGGGCTCCGCGCGGGTGGGGCTCCAGGCCGTCTCCGAGGGTCTGGACGTGGTCTTCAAGGAGGCCGGCGCCGAATGGCGGCACGCGGGCTGCTCGATGTGTCTCGGCATGAACCCCGACCAGCTGGCCCCGGGTGAGCGCTCCGCCTCCACCTCCAACCGCAACTTCGAGGGCCGGCAGGGCAAGGGCGGCCGTACCCACCTGGTGTCGCCGCAGGTCGCGGCCGCCACGGCGGTCCTGGGCCACCTGGCCTCGCCCGCCGACCTGTCCGACGCCGAGACCCGTACGCCCGCTGGAGTCTGATCAGTCATGGAAGCATTCACCACGCACACCGGCCGGGCCGTCCCGCTGCGCCGCAGCAACGTCGACACCGACCAGATCATCCCTGCTCACTGGCTCAAGAAGGTCACCCGGGACGGCTTCGAGGACGGGCTGTTCGAGGCCTGGCGCAAGGACCCGGAGTTCGTGCTCAACCGGCCCGAGCGGCAGGGGGCGACCGTGCTGGTCGCCGGCCCCGACTTCGGCACCGGCTCCTCCCGCGAGCACGCCGTGTGGGCGCTCCAGAACTACGGCTTCAAGGCCGTGATCTCCTCCCGTTTCGCCGACATCTTCCGCGGCAACTCGCTGAAGAACGGCCTGCTCACGGTCGTCCTGGACCAGAAGATCGTGGACGCGCTGTGGGAGCTGACCGAGCAGGACCCCACGGCTGAGGTCACTGTGGACCTTGAGGCGCGTGAGGTGCGGGCCGAGGGCATCACCGCCTCCTTCGAGCTGGACGAGAACTCCCGCTGGCGGCTGCTGAACGGCCTGGACGACATCTCCCTCACCCTCCGGAACGAGGACGACATCGCCGCGTACGAGACCCGGCGGCCCTCCTACAAGCCGCGGACGCTCCAGGGCTGATCCCGCGCACCGGTGGTCGGGATCCGGCCACCCCAACACCCCCTCTGTACCCCCGATCGCCACGATTGGGGGTACAGCCATGTCTGCACCCGAACGGACCTGCGATCTTCTTACGCGTCCCACAACTTCCCACGTTAGGAAGGGAGTTGCGCGGGTACGTGAGTGCTGTGCGCGCGGTCGGCGCAAGTGCCTGGAAGGCCATTTGAGGCGGCAGTTGCCCCCTGGGCGGGCGACAACTCGCCCCAGATGGCACAATCTGTGCATGGAACACGACGGCCAACTCCAGCTCTATACGGCGGTCGCGAACCAGCTCAAGGAAGCGCACTCACGGGTGCGCGCACTGCAAGTCCCGGAGGGCGTACGGATGGCGCTGACCCGGAAGCTGCTGGTCATTACGGCCGCGGCCAAGCACGATCTCGCCGGTGCGGCAAGGCGGCTCGAGCAGTTCACCGCGGACCTCGACGAGGGTCGGATCCCCGAAGAGGACCGCTGAACAGCCCGGGGCGACCGAGTCCGTTGCGGCACAAGGGTGATAAGCCCGTTTCGTGTTTGATTTGCGGTATATATCTGCCTAACGTGCGAAAAAGCTTGAACACTTTCGTTCTGGCGAGGTCTCCGAAGGGGAAGACGTGAACAAGGCGCAGCTCGTAGAAGCGATTGCCGACAAGGTGGGTGGCCGCCAGCAGGCCGCCGACGCTGTCGATCATGTCCTGGACGCCATCGTCCGCGCGGTCGTCGCGGGCGAGCGGGTCTCGGTCACCGGCTTCGGCTCCTTCGAGAAGGTGGACCGTCCCGCTCGCTACGCCCGCAACCCCCAGACGGGCGAGCGGGTTCGGGTCAAGAAGACCTCCGTGCCGCGCTTCCGCGCCGGTCAGGGCTTCAAGGACCTGGTCAGCGGCTCGAAGAAGCTGCCGCGCGGTGGCGAGGTGTCGGTCAAGAAGGCTCCCAAGGGCAGCCTGACCGGCGGTGCCGCGGCGACGGTGAAGAAGGCCGCCGCGAAGAAGACGACCAAGGCGGCCGCGAAGAAGACCACCACGGCCAAGAAGGCGACCCCGGCGAAGAAGACGACGACGGCCGCCGCGAAGAAGACCACGGCGAAGAAGGCGCCCGCCAAGAAGGCGACGACGGCTGCCGCGAAGACCACCGCGACGAAGGCCACCGCCAAGAAGACCACGGCGAAGAAGGCGCCCGCGAAGAAGGTGACCGCGAAGAAGGCGCCGGCCAAGAAGTCGACGGCGCGCAAGACGACCGCGAAGAAGACGACCGCCCGCAAGGCCACGTCGTAAGGTCACACGGTAGACCGCCAGGGCACTCACGCGCCGGGCCGGATTCCCCTGGGGAGTCCGGCCCGCGGCGTGTACAGGGCCAGTTACCCGGTTACAGGGTCTGGAGGGTGACCAGGGTGATCCGCAGGGTCTCACCCGTCCCTTCCGTCTCCAGCCGCACCCGCTGTCCCGGCCGCAACAGCCTGAGGCCGCCCGCGTCGAACGCGGCCGTGTCGAAGGGGACCGGGGTGCCGTCGTCCAGAAGCACCTGCCCGCTGCGGGTCTCGGGGTCGTAGGTGTACGCGGTGGCGTGCATGACGGTCAGCCTAGTGTCCGCCGCCGCGGACGGCGCGAGGGGCCCTCGAGCCCGGGATCGGCAGCCCCGCCGACACCGCCGCCGTGTGCCGGCCCACCCCCAGGGCCAGTGCCGCCCGGAGATCCTCCCCGGTGTCCACGTCCTGCCGTACCGAATCGACGCCCGGCAGCACGAGTTCCGCCGCCCCCGAGAGCCGGTGCCGGGCACGGGAATCCGGCCCGAACTCCGGCCGCAGTTCCCGCCCCGGCCCCGCGGCCAGCAAGGTCGTGCCCAGTTCGGCCGCATCCGGAAGAAAGGCCCGCGGGAATTCCGCCGCCGCACCCAGGACGAGGGCCAGCTCCGCCGCCCGCAGCGCCGGCAGATCCGCGTTCAGGGCCGCGACCGGCACCCCCGGGCGGGACTCCCGCACCGCCGCCGCGCCGTGCGCCAGAGCGGCGTTCAGTCCCCGCCCGGGGCGGTCCGGGACGATCCGCGCGCCCAGCGCCGCCAGCTCCCGCGCGGCCAGCTCGTCGTCCGTGACGACCGCCACATCCGCCACCGCCGGGCAGGACACCGCCGCGGCCACCGTGTCCTGCGCGAACGCAAGCGCCAGCCCCGGCCGCACACCGTCGGCGGCGGTGTCCGAGAGCCTGCTCTTGGCCCGGGCGAGGGGCTTCAGAGGAATCACCAAGGTCCACTGCACCGCGTACCGTCCCTCTCTCGTCACGATCATTGTCCCCCGGGTCCTCGGGCAGCCCGACCGTCGGGGCGTACGGTGTTCTCGACAGACCGGCGGCCCGGCGCGACACTTGTGCGGCCCCCGCCGGGGTGGCAGCCCTAGAGGAAGGTGTCCTTGTGCCCCGCCGCAGAATCGGCTTCTGGTACCGCTTCGCCGCGGTGATCTGCAAACCGCCGCTGGTGGTTCTGATCAAGCGGGACTGGCGTGGAATGGAGCACATTCCGGCCGAGGGCGGATTTATCACCGCGGTGAACCACAATTCCCATGTGGACCCCTTCGCGTACGCCCATTATCAGTACAACACCGGACGGGTTCCGCGATTCCTGGCGAAGAGCGGACTTTTCAAGAAGGGATTCGTCGGCGCCGCGATGCGCGGCACCGGACAGATCCCCGTCTACCGCGAGTCCACGGACGCGCTGAGCGCCTTCCGGGCCGCGATCGACGCCGTGGAACGCGGTGAGTGCGTCGCCTTCTACCCCGAGGGCACCCTCACCCGCGACCCGGACGGCTGGCCCATGACCGGCAAGACCGGTGCCGCCCGCGTCGCCCTCCAGACCAGGTGCCCGGTCGTGCCCGTCGCCCAGTGGGGCGCCAACGAACTGCTGCCGCCGTACGCCAAGAAGCCGAACCTCTTCCCGCGCAAGACCCACCATGTGCTGGCGGGCCCGCCGGTGGACCTGTCGCGCTTCTACGGCAAGGAGATGACCCCGGAGGTCCTCAAGGAGGCCACCGAGGTCATCATGGCGGCCATCACCCGCCTGCTGGAGGAGATCCGCGGCGAGAAGGCGCCGGAGACGCCCTACGACCCGCGCCGCGAACGCATCGAGCAGCGGCGCCGCACCCAGGCGCAGACGCGAGGCAAGGAACCGGAGGGCCAGGGCACGTGAGCAAGGCGGTAAAGGCGGCGGTCATGGGCACCGGCTCATGGGGCACCGCTTTCGGCATGGTCCTCGCCGACGCGGGCTGCGAGGTGACGGTGTGGGCCCGCCGCCCGGAGCTGGCCGAGGCCGTCAACTCCACCCGGACCAACCCCGACTACCTGCCCGGGGTCGAGCTCCCGGAGCGGCTGCGCGCCACCTCGGACGCGGCCGAGGCGCTGCGGGACGCGGACTTCACCGTCCTCGCCATCCCCTCCCAGACCCTGCGCGCCAACCTCGCCGAGTGGACCCCGATGCTCGCGCCGGACACCGTGCTCGTCTCCCTGATGAAGGGCGTCGAACTCGGCTCCACCATGCGGATGAGCGAGGTCGTCGAGGACGTCGCGAAGGTCGGCTCCGATCGCATCGCCGTGGTCACCGGGCCCAACCTGGCCCGCGAGATCGCCGCGCGGATGCCCGCCGCGGCCGTCGTCGCCTGCACCGACGAGCGGGTCGCGCAGCGCCTCCAGGCCGCCTGCCACACGCCGTACTTCCGGCCGTACACCAACACCGACGTCGTCGGCTGCGAACTCGGCGGCGCGGTCAAGAACGTCATCGGGCTCGCGGTCGGCATCGCCGACGGCATGGGCCTCGGCGACAACGCCAAGGGCTCCCTCATCACGCGCGGCCTCGCCGAGACCACCCGGCTCGGCAGCGCGCTCGGCGCCGACCCGATGACCTTCTCCGGCCTCGCGGGCCTCGGCGACCTGGTCGCCACCTGCTCCTCGCCGCTGTCCCGCAACCACACCTTCGGCGCCAACCTCGGCAAGGGCATGACCCTGGAGGAGACCATCGCGGTCACCCGGCAGACCGCCGAGGGCGTCAAGTCCTGCGAGTCCGTGCTGGATCTGGCCCGCCGGCACGACGTCGACATGCCCATCACCGAGACGGTCGTCGCGATCGTCCACGAGGGCAAGTCGCCGGTGGCCGCGGTGAAGGAGCTGATGTCGCGCAGCGCGAAGCCGGAACGACGCTGAGCGACCACTCGGGGGACGCGTCGTCACGGCGGCCGAGCGGGCGCTGACGCGGGGGATACCAACGGGTACTCTCAACGCGATATGAGCACCGAGAACCTCCCCCAGACCCCCGAGCAGCCGTCGCGCAAGCCGCGCGTGGCCGTCGTGTTCGGCGGCCGCAGCTCCGAACACGGCATCTCCGCGGTCACGGCCGGCGCCGTCCTCAAGGCCATCGACCGGAGCAAGTACGACGTCCTGCCGATCGGCATCACGCGGGAGGGCCGCTGGGTGCTCACCGCCGACGAGCCGGAGCGGATGGCCATCACCGACCGCCGCACCCCCGAGGTCGCGGACCTCGCCGAGTCGCACGAGGGCGGCGTGGTGCTCCCCGTCGACCCCGCGAAC
Organism: Streptomyces sp. NPDC001606; assembly: GCF_053596835.1. Classification (NCBI taxonomy): domain Bacteria; kingdom Bacillati; phylum Actinomycetota; class Actinomycetes; order Kitasatosporales; family Streptomycetaceae; genus Streptomyces; species Streptomyces sp. NPDC001606. Next base: position 193,139 of record NZ_JBSFHC010000002.1, on the reverse strand, counting down.
CGCGAGGTCGTCTACAGCGAGCCCGGTTCCGTGCCCAAGGCGCTCGGCGAGGTCGACGTGGTCTTCCCGGTGCTGCACGGCCCGTACGGCGAGGACGGCACCCTCCAGGGCCTCCTGGAGCTGTCCGGAGTGCCGTACGTCGGCTCCGGCGTGCTCGCCTCGGCCGTCGGCCAGGACAAGGAGTACATGAAGCGGGTCTTCACCTCCTTCGGGCTCAAGGTCGGCCCCTACGTGGTGATCCGCCCCCGGGAGTGGCAGCAGGACGAGTCCGCCGCCCGCAAGAAGATCGTCGACTTCGCCGGCGAGCACGGCTGGCCGCTGTTCGTGAAGCCCGCGCGCGCGGGCTCGTCCATCGGCATCACCAAGGTCGACGACCTGTCCGGCCTGGACGAGGCGATCGCCGAGGCGCAGGCGCACGACCCGAAGATCCTGGTCGAGGCCGCCGTACGGGGCCGTGAGATCGAGTGCGGCGTGCTGGAGTTCGAGGACGGGCCGCGCGCCTCCGTCCCGGCCGAGATCCCGCCGCCGGACGCGCACGCGTACTACGACTTCGAGGCCAAGTACATCGACTCCACCCCCGGTCTCGTGCCGGCGCCGCTCACCGAGGCGCAGACCGCCGAGGTGCAGGAACTCGCCGTGCAGGCCTTCGAGGCGGCCTCCTGCGAGGGTCTGGTCCGCGCGGACTTCTTCCTCACCGAGGACGGCGAGTTCGTCATCAACGAGATCAACACCCTGCCGGGCTTCACGCCGATCTCGATGTACCCGCAGATGTGGCAGGCCAGCGGGGTCTCCTACCCCGAGCTGATCGACCGCCTGGTGCAGGCGGCGCTGCGCCGCCCGACCGGTCTGCGCTGAGCGCCAGCGAACCTCTAGCCGCGCATGGAGGCGATCCCCTCGGGGATCGCCTTCTTCACGGCCGGCGCCAGGTCCGTGAGGACGCCGGTGCCCTCCTCCTGCGCGGACATGCCCTTGGGCAGGCTCACCTGCACATAGGCCACGCGGCCCGCCGTGGTGAACCGCCAGGTGCCGTCGCTCTGCTTCTCCATCAGCCAGTCGACGCCGTCGACCCCGCCCGCGATCGCGTCCGGGTCGCCGCCTTCGGCCACCTTGGGGTCGATCATCGTCGGCGGCCGTACGACACCGCAGCGCAGTATGATCGCCGGGTTTCCCCAGCCCGCCGTGTAGGCGGACCGGGGTCCGGGGTCGTTCCGGCTCCTGCCGTCGAGCTGCTGCGGCAGCACCCGGTGCAGTTCCCGGCACACCGGCGCCGTCTTCGCGTCGGGGCTGGGAACCGTCACCGCCGTGCCGTCGTCTGCCGAGGAGCAGCCCGCGACCGCGACGAGCAGCGCGGGCGCGAGCACGCCGAGAGGCCGGTGACGGAAAATGTTCACCGGCCAAGCGTAGACGGGGGCTAGATATGCACGACCGGGCAGGTCAGGGTGCGCGTGATGCCGTCCACTTGCTGGACCTTCGCGACCACCATGCGACCGAGGTCGTCGACGGTGTCGGCTTGTGCGCGCACGATGACGTCATACGGTCCCGTCACGTCCTCGGCCTGGATCACTCCAGGAATCTTGCTGATCGTGTCGGCGACGGTCGACGCTTTGCCGACCTCCGTCTGGATCAGGATGTACGCCTGTACCACGGAACCTCCAGGGCGGCCACGAGGATCATGTGGGGGAAAGGAACGCCACGGTATCGCGTCGCCGCGCCCCTCGGGGAGACCCGCGGGAACCGGGCTTGCGCGCCAGAGTGCAGGCACGACGGAAGTTGACGGTCGGAACGGCCTTCATCCACGGTCATTCCGACCGTATCGACGGTCATCTCGACCGTATCGGGGACACTGATGACGCGCGACTGGGCACGGCTAGGGAGAGAAGGGGAGCCAAGGGACATGAAGGGCACTGTTGGTGAGCTCGGGGAGTTCGGGCTCATCAGGGAGCTCACCTCCCGTCTCACCACCACCCCGGCGGTCCGGATCGGGCCCGGCGACGACGCCGCGGTGCTCGCCGCACCCGACCGGCGGGTGGTGGCGAGCACGGACATCCTGCTGGAGGGCCGGCACTTCCGCCGTGACTGGTCCACGGCCTACGACGTCGGCCGCAAGGCCGCCGCACAGAACCTCGCGGACATCGCCGCCATGGGCGCCGTACCGACCGCGCTGCTGCTCGGCCTGGTGGTGCCGGCCGAACTCCCGGTCACCTGGCCGAGCGAGCTGATGGACGGCCTGCGCGACGAGTGCCAGGTCGCGGGCGCCTCGGTGGTCGGCGGAGACGTCGTACGCGGCGACACGATCATGGTGTCGATCACCGCGCTCGGTGATCTGCGCAACCAGGAGCCCGTCACCCGTGGCGGAGCCCAGCCCGGCGACCTGGTGGCCGTGACGGGCTGGCTGGGCTGGTCCGCGGCCGGCTACGCGGTGCTGTCCCGCGGCTTCCGCTCGCCGCGCGCCTTCGTGGAGGCCCACCGGCGCCCCGAGCCGCCGTACCACGCGGGTCCGGCCGCGGCGGCGCTCGGCGCGACCGCGATGTGCGACGTGAGCGACGGGCTGATCGCCGACCTCGGGCACATCGCCGAGGCCAGCAAGGTCCGGATCGACATCCGCTCCGGCGCGATCGACATCCCGACCCAGATGAACGACATCGGTCAGGCCGTCGGCGTCGACCCGCTCCAGTGGGTGCTGACCGGCGGAGAGGACCACGCGATCGTGGCGACCTTCCCGCCGGACGCCAAGCTGCCGGCCCGCTGGAAGGTGATCGGCGAGGTCCTCAACCCCTCCGCGCTGCCCCAGGTGACCGTGGACGGGGCGCCCTGGACCAGCAAGGGCGGCTGGGACCACTTCGGGGACATCGAGTCATGAGCCTGCCCCGGGTGCTCACGGTGGCCGGCTCCGACTCCGGCGGCGGCGCCGGGGTCCAGGCCGACCTGAAGACGATGTTGGCGCTCGGCGTGCACGGGATGAGCGTGATCACGGCCGTGACCGCGCAGAACTCGCGGGGCGTCCAGGGCGCCTGGGAGCTGCCCGCCGAGGCCGTGCGGGCCCAGTACCGCACTGTCGTGGACGACATCGGCGTACAGGCCGTGAAGACCGGCATGCTGGCCTCGGCCGAACTGGTCGAGACGGTCGCCGAGTTGATCTCCGGCACGGACGCCCCGGCCGTGGTCGACCCGGTCGGCGTCTCCAAGCACGGCGACCCGCTGCTGGCCGCCACCGCGCTGGACTCGGTGCGCGGCCGCCTGCTTCCGGCGGCGACGGTGGCCACCCCCAACCTCGACGAGGTGGCCCAACTCACCGGCGTACGGGTGGAGTCCGAGGACGACCTGCGGCCGGCGGCGGAAGCCGTCCTGGCGTACGGTCCGCGCTGGGTGCTGATCAAGGGCGGCCATCTCGCCGGGGACGCCGTCGACCTGCTGACCGACGGCTCGGCCGAGCACTGGCTGCGCGCCCCGCGCCACGACAACCGGCACACCCACGGCACCGGCTGCACCCTGGCGTCCGCGATCGCCTGCGGACTGGCGAAGGGCCTGAGCGTCCCGGAGGCGGTCCAGGCCGCCAAGAGCTACGTCACGGGCGCCATCGCCGCCGGTTTCCCGCTGGGCACGGGCATCGGCCCGGTGCACCACGGCTGGGCCCTCGGCACGCACCGGCCTCAGGCCGGGTAGTCCCCCAGCTCGATCGCGGTCGCCGCCTTCTCCGTCATCCGCTTGAAGAACCCGCCCAGCGGCCGCGAGCTCAGCAGCCGGTACATCCGGTCCCGGCTGCGGATCCGCCGCTCGGTGGGCGGCGCGAAGAACGGTCCCGCGTTGCCGGAGATCTTCTGGCAGCCCTTCGCGAAGTCCGTGATCCGGCGCTCGTACGCGGCGAAGGCGGTGCGGTGGTCGCCGCCCGCCAGGGCCAGTTCACCGGCCAGCACATAGGCGCCGACCATCGCCACCCCGGTGCCCATCCCGCCCATGGTCGCGCCGTACCCGGCATCGCCCAGCAGCGCCACCCGCCCCCGGGTCAGCCGGTCGACATGGATCTGGGCGATCGCGTCGAAGTACAGGTCGTCGGCGTCCTGAAGCGCCCCGAGGACGTACGGCGCCTCCCAGCCCATCCCGGCGAAGCGCTCGGTGAGGATCCGGCGCTGCGCGTCCGTGTCCCGGCGGTCGTACGCCAGCTGCTCGGACCGGAACACCAGCAGGGCTCCCGCGCGGTCCGGGTCGCCGTCGTAGTTGCTGATGCCGACGCAGCGGCCCGGCTCGCTGTGCAGGCGGGCGGTGCGGTCCAGACCGAGGTGGTTGGGAAGGCTGAAGGCGGCCACGTAGTGATCGAAGAAGCGTAGATAGCGGGACTCGTCGCCGAAGACCAGACGGCGGGTGTTCGAGTGCAGGCCGTCGGCGCCGACGACCAGGTCGAAGCGGCGGGGCGCACCCCGTTCGAAGGCCGCCTCGACGCCCTGCCCGGTGTCCGTCAGCGCGGTGACGGAGTCGTCGAAGACGTACTCCACCGTGTCCTTCGTACGCTCGTACATGATCCGCGCCAGATCGCCGCGGAAGATCTCCACATCGCCGCTCATCATCTCCGCGGGCAGGTCCACGCGCGGGCTGCCGTCGGCGGACACCACGGTCTGGCGGCCCATGTGGGTCTGGTGGGCGTGGATCTCGTCCCACAGGCCCATCGCGGTGAGGACCCTGCGGTGCACGCGTCCCCGGAAGTCCACGGCGAAGCCGCCGCCGCGCAGCTCGGGCGCCTTCTCCACGACGGTGACCCGGGCGCCGTGGCGGGCCAGGTTCAGGGCGAGGGCGGGGCCGGCGACGCTCGCGCCGGAGATCAGGACGGTCAGGTGGCTCAGATCGGCTGTCTTCGTCATGCCCCCTACGGTCCAGGGCCCCGCTGACCGTGCGCCTACCGTTCGCTGACCGCCGCTGACCGAAGCTTCCGGCCCTGCTCAAAGGCCTGCTCGAACTCCTTTGGGGACAGGCACGCACGCGTGTGCTCCGTCGTCGTCACGACATCGGGGTCGCCGAGCTGCGGCGCGCCCCTCAGGCCCGCGGCGGCGCCGAGGAGTTCGGCCGCCCGCTCCGGCCGCGGGGCCACGGCCGCGAGCGCGTCGGCGACATCGGCCAGCAGCAGCACCTCCGGCGACTCCAGGGCCTGGGCGTGGGCCTGGGCGAGCCACTCGCGGGCGGTGCCCGGGTCCCCCTCGGCGGCGGCCGTGCGCGCCAGGCCGATCATGATCCGCGCCGTCTCGCCGACGCTGAACCAGGTGGCCGCGCAGGTCTGGAGGGCGTTCTCGTAGTGCACGCGCGCGCGTGCCGGGTCCCCGGTCAGGCGGGCCACATCGCCCAGGCCGCGCAGCGCCCCGGCCGCCTTGTCGGTCGCCCCGGCGGCGCGGGCCAGGTCGTACGAGCGCGTGAAGTGCGCGGCGGCCTCCTGCGCGGATCCCCGGCCCAGCAGGGTGATCGCACGGGTGCGCAGCAGATCGGCGGTCTCCTCGGGCGCGTCCAGCTCCCGGACGTGCCCCAAGCCCTCGTCCAGCAGGGCCAGCGCCCGCGCGTACTCGCCGCGGCCGTACGCAAACCCGGCCAGCGGATCGAGGCAGTTGGCCAGTCCCCAGCGGTCCCCGGTCGCCCGGAAGCCCTCCCACGCGCGCGTGAAGGCCGCTTCCGCCGCGGCGGCCCGCCCCGCGAACAGCGCCTGGTAGGCGAGGCCGACGTCCAGCAGGGCCAGACTCCACGGCTCCTGCCCCATCTGCGCCCGCACCCGCGCGTCCGTGCTCAGCAGCGGGCCGCCGGTGAGGGACCACAGGACCACCGTGAACGGCAGCCGCAGCGGCCCGTCCAGCGTGGCCATGACGGCGGCCGCGCGCGCGACGAGACCGGCGTCCTCCGGATCGTCGCCCTGCCCGGACACGGCGTTCATCACGCACAGGGCGTACTCCTCCGCCCGCCCGGGCGGCGGCTCGGCGCCGACCGCCGCGAGCAGCGCCCGGGCCCGCGGCACCCGGTCGCCGTGCAGGCCGCGCAGCCGCCGGAACCAGGTCAGGGCGGCCATCAGCCGCAGCGCGTCCCCGGGCGCGGCTTCGGTCAGATGGCGCAGCGCCGCGTCCAGGTTGTCCTGCTCGGCGGTCAGCCGGGCCAGCCAGGGCAGCTGGCCGCCGCCGCGCAGGGCCGGCTCCGCCTGCTCGGCCAGCCGCAGGAAGTACCCGGCGTGCGCCGCCCGCAGCGCCGCCGGCTCGGCCAGCGACTCGGCGGCGAAGGCACGGATCGTCTCCAGCATCCGGTAGCGCCCGTCGGCCACCTCGACGAAGGACTTCTCCACCAGGGACGCCAGCGCGTCCTCCGGGTACGGCACCCCGCACACGGCCGCCACGGCGTCCAGCGTGGCGCCTCCGGCGAAGACGGTCAGCCGGCTCGCCAGCTCCCGTTCCGCCGTGTCCAGCAGTTCCCAGCTCCACTCCACCACCGCGCGCAGCGTGCGGTGCCGGGGCGCCTTGGCCCGGTCCCCGCGGGTGAGCAGCCGGAACCGGTCGTGCAGCCGGTCGGCCAGCTCCTCGGCCGACAGGGTGCGCAGCCGTGCCGCCGCCAGCTCGATCGCCAGCGGCAGTCCGTCCAGCGCCCGGCAGATCTCCGCCGCGCGCGCGTGGCCGTCGAAGCCGGGCCGCACACTTCGCGCCCGGTCCAGCAGCAGCCGTACGGCGGACTCCTGCGGCAGCGGCGGCACCGGCACCAGGACCTCGCCCGTGATGGCCAGCGACTCCCGGCTGGTCGCCAGCACCCGGACGCCCGGGCAGGCGGCCAGCACCCGGGCGACCGTCCGCGCGGCGGCCTCGACCAGATGCTCGCAGTTGTCCAGCACCAGCAGCACGGCCCGGTCGGCCAGCGCGGCCAGCAGCCGGGCCGCCGCGTCCGTGGCCGGGCTGCGGAAGCCGTCCCGCACCCCGAGCGCCGCCAGCACCGCGTACGGGATCCGGGAGCCGTCGGCGAGCGGGGCCAGCTCCACCAGGCACACCTCGGTGCCGGGGCGGGACCGGGCCGCCTCCAGCGCGAGCCGGGTCTTGCCGACGCCCCCGGGGCCGGTGAGCGTCACCAGCCGGGAGCCGGCCAGCGCCTCCTCGACCCGGGCCAGCTCCGCTTCCCGGCCGACGAAACGGGTCAGCTGGGCCGGCAGCGCGGGCCGGACGGGGGCCTCGGGGCCGCCCCGGAGCAGTTCCCGGTGGAGCGCGGAGAGCTCGGCCGACGGATCCGTGCCCAGCTGGTCGGCGAGCGTGCGCCGCGCCTCCTCGTACACCGTGAGCGCCTCGGCGGGCCGCCCGGCCGCGTGCAGCGCCCGCATCAGCTGTCCGTACGGCCGCTCGTCCAGCGGATGCTCCGCGAGCAGCGCCCGCAGCTCCGGCACCAGCTCCGCCCCGCCGCCGAGCCCCAGCTCCGCCTCGATCCGGTCCTGTACGGCGGCCAGCCGCAGCTCCGCGAGCCGGGCCCGGTCGGCGTGCGCGTCCGGCAGATCGGGCAGCGCCGGGCCGCGCCACAGCGCGAGCGCGTCCCGCAGCAGCGCCGCCGCGCGCGGGTGGTCGGCGGCGGCGAGCGCGGTACGGCCCTCGGCGGCGAGCCGGGCGAACCGGTGGGCGTCGACGGTGTCCGGATCGACGGTCCGCGGGCCGCCGGTTCCCGGGCCGACGGCGAGGGTGTATCCGGCGGGGACCGCGTCGATGCGGGCGTGCGGGGCGAGCCGCCCGCGCAGCCGGGATATCTGCGACTGGAGCGCGTTCGCGGCACCGGCGGGCGGCTCGGCGCCGTACAGGCCGTCCAGCAGGCGCTCCACGGAGACCGCGCGGCCGGCGTCCAGGAGCAGCAGGGTGAGCAGCGCGCGGGGGCGGGGGCCGCCGGGGGACACAGGGGTGCCGTCGCCGGTGTGGATCTCCAGGGGGCCCAGAATGCCGAAGCGCATTCTGCGCATTGTTCCATCCACCGCGCGCGGGTACGGCAAAAAGCCGGCCCACCCGAAGGTGGACCGGCTCAGTGCAGCGGACCAGGCAGTGGCCGCGCGCTCAGCTGGTGCGTCAGCGCGAGACCTTGCCGGCCTTGATGCACGAGGTGCAGGCGTTCACGCGCTTCGGCGTCCCGCCGACCACGGTACGCACACGCTGGATGTTCGGGTTCCAGCGGCGGGACGTACGGCGGTGCGAGTGCGAGATGTTGTTGCCGAAGCCCGGCCCCTTGCCGCAGACGTCGCAGTTGGCAGCCACGGGTCACTCCAAAGACTTCAGATGCACTTACGGTTAATCCCGGCATGCCGGGATCGAGATCGTACGATCTGAGATCTGAGTGGCGTTGCCAGGGGAACAGCCCGATCGGATCGGGCAACCGGAGCAGCATACAACGGCCGCGCCAGCAGAACGAAACTACCATGGCGGATCGGTGCCCCGCTCCCGGCCCGCCTCGGCCGGACACCGGCCCGGGGTCTACGCTGCGTGCCACGTCCAGCCAGCTCAGGGAGGCGCAGGTGGCGCAGGTGCCGCAGACATTCCTCGATGCTCTCGCGGTGCGCACCTGGTGCGGTCTGGCGCTCCGGGCGCTCGGCCGGGCACGGGAGGAGATCGACGCGATCAACGTCTACCCCGTGGCCGACGGCGACACCGGGACCAACCTCTATCTGACGGTGGAGTCCGCCGCGACGGCCGTGGAGGCCGTGTTCGCCGGGTACGGGACCGGCTCCGCCGAGCCGTCCCTCGCGGACGCGGTACGGGCCATGGCGCACGGAGCGCTCATCGGCGCCCGGGGCAACTCCGGAACGATCCTCGCCCAGCTGCTGCGCGGCATGGCCCAGGTCCTCGCGGACGGCCGGAACCGTGACGTACCCCACATCGACGGTCCGGAGCTGCGGCTGGCCCTGCGCCGGGCCGCCGACTCCGCCCGGCAGGCCGTGGCCCACCCGGTCGAGGGCACCGTCCTCACCGTCGCCTCGGCCGCCGCGGACGCCGCCGACGGAGCCGAGGGCGACTGCGCGGCCGTCGCCCGGGCCGCCTACGCGGGGGCGCGGGCCGCGCTGGCGGCGACCCCCGGGCAGCTGGCCGTGCTGGAGCGGGCCAACGTGGTGGACGCGGGCGGCAGCGGACTGGTGACGGTGCTGGGGGCGCTGGTGGAGGCGGTCACCGGGGAGCCGGTCGCGCCGGAGGCGGTGCGCGGGCACACCCTGGCCCGGGGCGATGCGGCGGACACCGCGTCCGCTGCCCACGCGCGCGCGTGCGGCTCCGGCGGGTGCCCCGAGGGCGCCGGAGCCGGCGGCCCCGCCTTCGAGGTGATCTATCTCCTGGAGGCCGACGACGCGGCCGTGGCCCGGCTGCGCACGCGGCTCGACGCCCTCGGCGACTCCCTCGTGGTGGTCGGCGGCGACGGGCTGTGGAACGTCCATGTCCATGTGGACGACGCCGGTGCCGCCGTCGAGGCGGGCGTGGAGGCGGGCCGGCCGTACCGGATCCGGATCACCCACTTCGGGCTGGGCGACGTGCACACCGCAGGCCGGCCGCACCCGCGCGAGCGCGCCCAGCGGGCCGTCGTCGCCGTCGTCCCCGGCGAGGGGCTGGCCGGGCTGTACACCGAGGCCGGCGCGACCACCGTCCTCGCCCGCCCCGGGGAGCCGCCGGCCAGCGGGGAGCTGGTGGAGGCGGTACGGCGGGCCCACGCGCGCGAGGTGGTCCTGCTGCCCAACGACTCCGAGCTGCGCCACACCGCAGCCGCGGCCGCCGAGCAGGCCCGCACCGAGGGCATCCGGGTGGCGCTGATCCCGACCCGCTCGGCGGTGCAGGGCATCGCCGCGCTCGCCGTGCACGAGCCGGAACGCCGCTTCGACGAGGACGTCGTCCAGATGACCTCGGCGGCGGGCGCCACCCGCTACGCCGAGATCACCGTGGCCGAACGCCAGTCCTGGACGACGGCTGGCATCTGCCAGGCCGGGGACGTCCTGGGCCTGATCGACGGCGATGTGGCGGTGATCGGCCCGGAGGTCGGCGCCACCGCCGAGACGGTCCTGGACCGCATGCTCCAGGCCGGCGGCGAGCTGGTCACCCTCGTCGTCGGTGACGGCGCCCCCGAGGCCGTCGCCGAGCGCCTCCAGGCCCGGGTCCGGGAGTCCTACCTGGCCGTGGACACGGTGGTGTACCAGGGCGGCCGGCAGGGCGCGCTGCTGCTCATCGGGGTGGAGTGAGCAGGGCAGCGGCCCTGAGGTGAGCGGGGGCCCGGCTCAGCCCTCCGTCTCGGTCCGCGCCGCCTGGAGCAGCTGGGCGGCCTCCGCGCACCGGGCGCGGACCGTCTCGTCGGCCTGGTCCGGCCCGTCCGCCGCGCCGGCGTCCGCGTAGGCCGCGAGCACGGCACGCGCGCGTGCCGCCGCTGCCGCTGGACGCCCCAGGTCCGCTTCCAGCCAGCCCGCCCCCAGCTCCGCGCCGGTACGGCTGTGCAGGCCGGCCGCGCCGAGCGCGCCGAACACCGCCACGGCCCGCTCCATCTGCTCCAGCGCCGCCTCGAAAACCTCCTGGATCACCGCGTCCTCGGCCTCCACGGCCTCCTCGCCCTCGCCGTCCGCCTCGGACGCCGAGCGGGCCAGCAGCTCCGCGAACTGCCGGTGGGTGTCGCCCAGTTCGGCACCGAGCTGGTCCCGGACGGCGGGCTCCGCCGTGGCCGCGAGCGCCGTCTCGCACTCCCGTACCGCGTCCGCCATCAGCGCCCGCGCACCCGCCGCACCCACGGCGCCGCGCAGCGCCAGCCAGGCGCGGGCCCGCAGCGAGCGGACCAGGAACTGGGGGTTGCCGAGCGCGCGCCACAGCTCGCCCGCGCGCCTGTAGGCCCGGTCCGCCTCCTCGGCGAGCCCGGCGTGGGCCAGCGAACCGGCGGCCAGATGGGCGAGCGTGGCGTGGTCCTGCTGCTCGGGCCAGTGCCGGGCGGTCTCGGCGGCCCGCAGCCACTGCCCGGCGGCCTCCCGGTGCTCGCCCAGCTCGGCCAGGCAGTCCCCGAGCCACCAGCGGGCCTGGACGACCGCGCCGTCGCCGTGCGTCTCGGCGCTCAGGTCGGCGAGCGCCGACTCCAGCACCTCGGCGGCCTCCGCGCACCGGCCCTGGCGCAGCAGGAAGCCGCCCAGCTGCTGCCGCGCCCAGGCCCCCACCGTGCCGCTCGCACCGGCCTCGTCGGCCCAGTGCGCGGCCTCGAGGGCGTGGTCCGCCGCCTCCTCGGCCGCGCCCCGGGAGCCGATCACCTCGGCGAGCTGGAGATGCAGCTGAGCCCGGCCGACCGGCTCCACATGCGCCCCGCCGTGCGCCAGGGCCGCCCGCAGCGCCCGCTCGGCCCCGGCGATGTCACCGGCCTGGTGGGCCAGCGCGGCGACCTGCACCTCGTACTCGACGGCGAACCAGGGCAGCCCGGCGCCCACATAGACGTCGGCCGCCTCCCGGAACAGCCGTGCCGCCCGCCCGGCGTCCCCGGTCAGCCCGGCCAGCTCGGCGAGCATCGCCCGCGCCTCGCCGTCCCGGGCGACCAGCCGCACATCGTCCCCGGCCCGCCCGCCGACCAGCGCGAGCACCTCCCGCACCGCGGCCTCGGCGGCGCCGACGGCGGCCTCGACGGCACCGTTCGCGCCTCGCTCGGCGGCCTGGTGCACCCGGCGCATCAGAGTCCGGGCCCGGCTCATCAGCACCGACGCGGTCTGGCGCACCCCGGTGGCCCCGTCGGCGTAGAGCGCCAGGACCTCGTCGTACAGGCCGGAGACCGTTGTCAGGGCCGCGTCGACCTCACCGCCCAGGGCCCGTATGTACGCGCCACGCGCGCGTGCCGCCAGCGCCTCACCGGGGTCGCCCGCCTCCGCGTACTCCGCGGCGGCCCGCTCGAACAGCTCGACGCCCTCGGGACCGCGGGCCATCGCCTCGTGGTCGGTCAGCTCCGCACGGTCGCGCGCGGCCAGCTGTACACCCTCGGCGGCCCGCGCCACCGCCGCCCACGCCTCGAGAGCGTTCGGCTGCAACGTGTCCGACATCCGCCGCGCCTCGGCCAGCAGGGCGGCCAGGTCGGCCTCGGCGGGCACCGGCCCGGCGGCCGGCGGCGCGACCACGGGCGCCGCGGCCGGCCGTGCCGTACGCACGCCCAGCGGGAGCCGCTCCACCAGCGGACGCTGCGCCATGCGCGCGCGTACCCGGTCGCCGACGGACGAGGTGCCGTTGCGGCGGTCGAACCGCTCCGCCAGCTCCAGCGCCTCCGCACGCGCGTGCGTGGCGAGTTCACCGGCGGTCCAGGTCCGCCCGGCCGGGCCCGGCACCCGCCGCGCGCCGAGCCCCAGCCCGGTCAGCCGCTCCATCAGCAGCGCCACCACCGCCAGGAACTCCAGCCGGCTGCGCGGATGCCCGGTGTCCGTGAAGTACGCGGGCCGCTCGGCGAGCAGTTCCAGACCGCGCGCCTCGTTGCCGGTCAGCGCGCAGAACTCCACATGGTCCGCGTACGCGCCCCGCATGCTCTCCATCGCCCGGACCAGCCGGAAACCCCGCAGATGGTGGGCGCGGGCCTCGTCCACGCGGCCCAGGCGCAGCAGCGGCGCCAGCGAGGAGGCGAGCACGGTGTGCGGCTCGTGCGCACAGGCGAACTCGCCCTCCAGCACCGGCTGCCACAGCCGCAGCGCCTCCTCGTCCCGGCCCCGCTCGGCCTGCCAGAAGCCCTGCCCGTGCAGCTCGCAGGCGTGACAGTCGGCCATCTGGTCCCGGTCGGCGGCCAGCCAGGCGGCGTACGCCCGCTCGGCGCGCGGCACATCCCCGAGATGCGCGGCCACACTGAACTCGGCGCCACGCACGGCCCGTTCGGAGTACCCGGCGAGCCGGTAGCGGTGCTCCATCTCGCCGAGCCACTTCTCGATCGAGGCGAGCGGGATGTGCGGCTGGTCCAGCATGCCCGCCGACATCCACTTGAAGGCCCAGTGCAGGGAATGCGTCTCGTACTCGTCGAAGTCCTCCGGCCGTTCGTCCCACATGCGCAGCAGCCGCGCGAACGGGACGAACATCTTCGCCTTCTCGGAGCTGTAGTTGTAGACCTTCAGCTGATGCCCGAGTGCCTCGATCACGGCGAGCGGCACCTCCAGCCGCTCGGCCTCGGCGAGCAGCTCCTCCGCGCGCGCGTTGCGGGCCGGGCCCTCCGGCTGCTCGGAGTTCTCCGCCATCGCCCGGCGCAGCGCGTCGAAGTCCGCGATCTCACCCATCAGCTGCCGTTCTCCCCATGCGTGGCCCACTCCAGAAGGCCGATGAACGCCCGGTTGAGCAGCGCCGAGTCGGCCGGCCGCAACGGCCGCTGCGCCCTCAGCAGCGCCTGCCCGTACAGCGACTCGGTCGCCGTGCCGATCAGCTCCGGGTCGCCGAGCGAACCGATCCTGCGGACCAGCGGGTTGAGGTGGTTGAGCACCAGCCGCGCGCGCGGTGCGCTGTCGCGCAGCGAGCCCAGGATGCCCGCCCACAGGTCGTCGGCCTGCTCCTCGGCCGCCGCGCGGGCCTGCTCGTGCCGGGCGGCCCGGTCGTCCAGATGCAGCGCGGGCACCGACAGCGGATGGAAGGCCCGCAAGACGACGTCACAGCCCAGCGGGTCGAGCCTGGCCCGCGCGGCCGCCAGGAACCCGGCCAGCGCCAGCTCCTCGGCCGTGTCCACCGGGTCCAGATGCGCGGTCACGGTGTCCGCGTCCAGCTCGGCGACCACCGTCCCGGGCCGCACCCGGGGCAGCGCCTCGACCAGCTCGCTGTCGTACGTGTAGCCGCCGTTGACCACCCCGACCCCCTGCGCTGAGGCGATCGGCGCGACCTGCCGGAACTCCTCGACGGTCCGGGTGAAGTGCACCACCCGGTGCCGCTGGGCGAACTCCTCCAGGGACAGCTGGCCGTCCGTCGTCTCGAACGGCAGCCACGGCAGCATCGTGCGCAGCATGTCGCCGTCGTGCCGGGCGAGCGACTTCACGCCCAGGTGGTGCACGGAGAGGAACGCGGCCAGCCGCTCCGGGTCCCCGGCGGCGAGGCCGGTCAGCCAGGACCGGATCCGCTCCCCGAGCGCCTCCCGCACGGCGGCCAGCGTCTCGTCCTCGTACAGCGCCTCGCGCGAGGCGGTCGGCCGCAGGCTGTCGGTGTCCAGCACACAGCGCACGAAGAACGCCCAGTCGGGCAGCAGCTGTTCGGCGCGCTCGGTGAGCAGCATGCCCTTCAGATGCACCCGGTGGGTCGCCCGCTGGGCCGGGCTCACGGCCGACGGCAGCACGTACGCCACCCCGCGGACACCGGCCAGCGGCACGTCCAGGGAGACCGAGTCCAGCGGGGTGAACCCGAACAGCTCCTGGCAGTGCCGGGCGAGCGCCACGCGGCGTGCGGCGGGGCTCGGATAGGGCCGGTCCCAGGGCGCGGGCAGGTCGGTGACCGGCTGCCCGTCCACCTGGACGTCGTACGGCAGCAGCGAGCCGAAGTCCCGGGCCAGCCGGCGCACCCGCTCCGGGGCCAGCCACTCCGCGGCGCCGGCCCGCGCGGTCAGATACACCGTCGTGCCCGGCTCGGGCCGCTCGGCGTCCGGCAGGGTGCGCACGGTGTACGACCCGTCGTCCCGCGCCGTCCACTCCACCGGCGCCGCCCCGGGCGTCCGGGCGCTGCGGCTGACCACCCGGATCCGCTCGGCGACCAGGAAGCAGGCGAGCAGGCCGATGCCGAACTGGCCGAGGAAGCCCGAGCGGGCCTCCTGGAGCTCCTCGGCCCGCTTGGAGCTGCGGCCGATGGTGGCCAGCAGGCTGTGCACATCGGCCTCGGTGAGCCCGACACCGCTGTCCTCCACCCGCAGCGCGCCCTGTGCCGTGTGCAGCCGGACCAGCGCCGGGGCGTCCGGCTGCCCGTCCCGCCGGGCGGTGATCGCGTCCACGGCGTTCTGGAGCAGCTCGCGCAGGTAGACCTTGGGGCTGGAGTACAGGTGATGGGAGAGCAGGTCCACGAGACCACGCAGGTCGACCTGGAACGTGTGGGGTGGGTGGGGTGACTGGGATGCCTGGGCTGGCTGTGGGATCTGGGAGTCCATCGTCACTGCGCCGGGGGAGGAGCGCGTGCGGCGCGGGGTCGGGCGGTCCCGGCTGGGGCGGTGACCGCGAAGGATGGCCGGAGCGCGCCATCCTAGGCCCGGAGCACTCCGCCTGACCAGGGGTTTCCCCAGGTTCCCGGCCGTGCGGACGGAAAGCCGCGGGGCAGCGTGTACGGCATTGTCAGTGGCGTGGTGTGCAATGGATCTCGTGCCCGCACTGGAAGAACCACTGAAGAAGGTGCTCGGCCCCGCCACCGCCAAGGTGATGGCCGAGCATCTCGGCCTGCACACCGTCGGCGACCTCCTGCACCACTACCCGCGCAGATACGAGGAGCGCGGCCAGCTCACCCACCTCGCCGACCTCCCCATGGACGAGCACGTCACGGTGGTCGCCATGGTCGCCGACGCCCGCCTGCACTCCTTCGCCTCCGCCAAGGCGCCCCGCGGCAAGGGCCAGCGCCTGGAGGTGACCATCACCGACGGCAGCGGCCGGCTCCAGCTGGTCTTCTTCGGCAACGGCGTGCACAAGCCGCACAAGGAGCTGCTGCCGGGCACCCGCGCGATGTTCGCCGGCAAGGTCTCCGTCTTCAACCGCCGACTCCAACTCGCCCATCCCGCCTATGAGTTGCTGCGCGGGGACGGCGAGGAAGCGGTCGAGACCTGGGCCGGCGCGCTGATCCCCATCTACCCGGCCACCGCCAAACTGGAGTCCTGGAAGATCGGCAAGGCGGTCCAGACGGTCCTGCCCAGCGCCCAGGAGGCCCTCGACCCGCTGCCGCCCGCGCTGCGCGAGGGCCGCGGGCTGCTCCCCCTCCCCGAGGCCCTGCTCAAGATCCACCGCCCGCACACCAAGGCCGACATCGCCGACGCCCGCGCCCGCCTGAAGTGGGACGAGGCCTTCGTGCTCCAGGTCGCCCTGGCCCGCCGCCGGCACGCCGACACCCTGCTCCCGGCCGTACCCCGCCGCCCCGGACCGGACGGCCTGCTCGCGGCCTTCGACGACCGCCTGCCCTTCACCCTCACCGAGGGCCAGCAGAAGGTCTCCCGCGAGATCTTCGCCGACCTCGCCACCGAACACCCCATGCACCGGCTCCTCCAGGGGGAGGTGGGTTCCGGCAAGGCCCAGCCGCTGGACTCGCTCGTGCTCACCCCGCGCGGTTTCCGGCGCATGGGCGAGCTGGAGGTGGGCGACGAGGTCGTCGTGCCGTCCGGCGAGACCGCGCCGGTCGACGGAATCTTCCCGCAGGGGGAGCGGGACGTGTGGCGCCTCGTGCTGACCGACGGAAGCGCGGTGGAGTGCGACGACGAACACCTCTGGATCGTCGGCACGCGGCGCGGCCGGGACAGCGGCGAGCCCCCCGAGGTGCTGACCACCCGAGCCATCAGGGACGACCTGCTGGAGGCGGACGGATCGCCGAAGTGGCACATCCCGCCGGCCACCCCCGTGGACCTCGGCGACGGCTCCCCGCTCCCCGCGGACCCCTACCGCTTCGGGCGCGGCCTCGGCGACGGCTCCGTCCCGCCCGGCCCGCGGCCCGTTCCCGACGCGTTCAAGAACACCTCGGTCAAGAACCGCCTCGCCCTCCTCCAGGGGCTCATGGACACCCTCGGCACGGTGGACCGGGACGGGACCGGCGCCTTTCTCGCCACCGACTCCCAGCCGCTGGCGGACGACGTGGCCTGGCTCGTGCGCTCCCTGGGCGGCCGGGCCCGGGTGCTGGCACGGCAGGCCGGGTTCCACGTCTCCGTGGAACTGCCCGAGGACCACCCCCCGTTCCGGCTCAGCCCCCACGCCGCCCGGCTGCGCCCGCACCCCGGGGCTGGCGCCCTGAGCCGCGGCATCCGGGCCGTCGAGCACGTGGGGCGCAAACCGGTCCAGTGCATCAGCGTCGCCCATCGCAGCCACGCCTACGTCACCGACCACTTCACGGTGACCCACAACACGATGGTGGCCCTGCGCGCCATGCTCGCCGTGGTCGACGCCGGCGGCCAGGCGGCCATGCTCGCGCCCACCGAGGTCCTCGCCCAGCAGCACCACCGCTCCATCACCGAGATGATGGGCGACCTGGCCGAGGGCGGGATGCTGGGCGGCGCCGAGCGCGCCACCAAGGTCGTACTGCTCACCGGATCGATGGGGACGGCCGCACGCCGACGGGCGATGCTGGACCTGGCCACCGGCGAGGCCGGCATCGTCGTCGGCACCCACGCCCTGATCGAGGACAAGGTCCAGTTCCACGACCTCGGCCTGGTCGTCGTGGACGAACAGCACCGCTTCGGCGTCGAGCAGCGCGACGCCCTGCGCGGCAAGGGCAAACAGCCCCCGCACCTCCTCGTCATGACCGCCACCCCCATCCCGCGCACGGTCGCCATGACCGTCTTCGGCGACCTGGAGACCTCCGTCCTCGACCAGCTCCCGGCCGGCCGCTCCCCGATCGCCACCCATGTCGTACCGGCCGCCGACAAGCCCCACTTCCTCGCCCGCGCCTGGGAGCGCATCCGCGAGGAGGCCGAGGCCGGTCACCAGGCGTACGTGGTCTGCCCGCGCATCGGCGACGAGGAGGAGGACCCGAAGAAGGCCCGACAGAAGTCCCCCGAGGACGAGGCCGAGAAGCGCCCGCCGCTCGCCGTCCTGGACGTCGCCGAACAGCTGCGCCGCGGCCCCCTCCAGGGCCTGACGGTGGAGGTCCTGCACGGCCGGATGCACCCCGACGACAAGGACGCCGTGATGCGCCGCTTCGCCGCCGGCGAGACGGACGTCCTGGTCGCCACCACCGTCATCGAGGTCGGCGTGAACGTCCCCAACGCCACCGCCATGGTGATCATGGACGCCGACCGCTTCGGCGTCTCCCAGCTCCACCAGCTGCGCGGCCGGGTGGGCCGTGGCTCGGCCCCCGGGCTGTGCCTCCTGGTCACCGAGATGCCCGAGGCCAGCCCCGCCCGCCAGCGCCTGGGCGCGGTCGCCGCCACCCTCGACGGCTTCGAACTCTCCCGGATCGACCTCGAACAGCGCCGCGAGGGCGACGTCCTCGGCCAGGCCCAGTCCGGCGCCCGCTCCAGCCTCCGCGTCCTCGCGGTCATCGAGGACGAGGAGGTCATCGCGGAGGCCAGGGAGGAGGCGACGGCCCTGGTGGCGAGCGACCCGGACCTGGAGCAGCTGCCGGGGCTGCGGACGGCGCTGGACGCCCTGCTGGACGAAGAGCGGGAGCAGTACCTGGAAAAGGGCTGAAGGAGACCTACCCAGGGGCGCGCCGAACCGCGCGACCAGCCACAATGAACGCAAAGCCGCTCACGAAGAAGGACCCCACATGACCCGCGTGATCGCCGGCCGGGCCGGCGGACGGCGCCTCTCGGTACCCCCCGGCACCGGGACCCGCCCCACCTCCGACCGGGCCCGCGAAGGTCTCTTCTCCACCTGGCAGTCCCTGTTGGGCGGCCCCCTGGACGGGGAACGGGTCCTCGACCTCTACGCCGGCTCGGGCGCCGTGGGCCTGGAAGCCCTCTCCCGGGGCGCGAGCCACACCCTCCTCGTCGAAGCCGACGGCCGCGCGGCGCGAGTCGTCCGGGAGAACGTGAGGAACCTGGGCCTTCCCGGCGCCGAGGTCAGAGCGGGCAAAGCGGAACAGGTCATCAGGACGCCGGCCCCCGAAGACCCGTACGACCTGGTCTTTCTCGACCCGCCGTACGCCGTCACGGACGACGATCTTCGGGAGATTCTGCTCACACTCCACTCGGAGGGCTGGCTCGCTGAGCAAGCGCTCGTCACCGTGGAGCGCAGCACCAGAGGCGGTGAATTCCGGTGGCCGGACGGGTTCGAACCGATCCGGTCCCGCCGCTACGGCGAGGGAACGTTTTGGTACGGTCGCGCCGCCTCTACGTGCGAAGACGCACGATGACCGGACCGGAGAGCGAGGGATCACAAGTGCGCCGCGCCGTATGCCCCGGGTCGTTCGACCCGATCACCAACGGACACCTCGACATCATCGCCCGGGCCTCTCGGCTCTACGACGAGGTCTACGTCGCGGTGATGATCAACCAGTCCAAGAAGGGCCTCTTCGAGATCGAGGAGCGGATCGAGCTGATCCGCGAGGTCACCGCCGACTACGCCAACGTCCGGGTCGAGGCCTTCCACGGCCTGCTGGTCGACTTCTGCAAGCAGCGCGACATCCCCGCCATCGTCAAGGGCCTGCGCGCCGTCAGCGACTTCGACTACGAACTCCAGATGGCCCAGATGAACAACGGCCTGACCGGCGTGGAAACGCTGTTCGTGCCCACCAACCCCACGTACAGCTTCCTGTCCTCCTCGCTCGTCAAGGAGGTCGCGGCCTGGGGCGGCGACGTCTCCCACCTGGTGCCGGCCCCGGTCCTCGAGGCCCTGAACACGCGCCTGCGCCGGGACTGATGGGGCTACAGTCGTCCCGTCCGTCTCCAACCCGGCTGTAGAGAGTGGCGAGCACAGGTGGACGTGCAGAAGAAGCTCGACGAGATCGTCTCCGCGGTCTCCGGCGCCCGTTCCATGCCCATGTCGGCGTCGTGCGTGATCAACCGCGCCGAGCTGCTCGCGATGCTGGAAGAGCTGCGCCAGGCGCTGCCCGGCTCCCTCGCGCAGGCGCAGGAGCTGATCGGCGACCGTGAACAGATGGTCGAGCAGGCCCGGCTGGAGGCCGAGCGGATCATCGAGAACGCGCACGCCGAGCGCGGCTCGCTGATCTCCGACACCGAGATCGCCCGCCGCTCCCAGGCCGAGGCCGACCGGATCCTCGCCGAGGCCCGCAAGGAGGCCGAGGAGGTCCGCGCGGAGGCCGACGACTACGTCGACTCCAAGCTCGCCAACTTCGAGGTCGTCCTCACCAAGACCCTCGGCTCGGTCGGCCGCGGCCGCGAGAAGCTGCTCGGCACCGGCCCCGGCGTGGACGAGAACGGCTACGAGGACGAGGACGCCCCCGAGCGCAGCCACGACCCGGAGACCCTGCGGCACAACGCCGACCAGTACGTCGACGCCAAGCTCGGCGCCTTCGAGGCGGTCCTCGCCAAGACCCTGGAGGCCGTCGGCCGCGGCCGGCAGAAGCTGCACGGCCGGATCGCCACGGACGACCTCGGCGCGCTCGCCGACGACACCACGACCTTCCAGCACTCCAGCGACGCCGACTACCTCGCCGACCTCGCGGCCCTCGCCGAGCAGGACACCCCGGCCGAGCGCCCGGACCGGCAGCAACAGCAGCCGCCGCAGCCGTCGTACGACCCGCAGCCCGCCTACGCGTCGTACGAGCAGCAGCAGCCCGACCCCTACGGCGGCTTCCCGCAGCAGCCCGCCTACGGCCAGCAGGACCCCTACGGCTACCAGCAGGCCGACCCCTACGCCTACCAAGGCGGCTACGACCCCCAGCAGGCCGCCTACACGCCTCAGCAGCCCCACGAGCCCCACCAGGCCCCGCAGCAGCCCCAAGCGGGCTATGCGGCCCTGGACGAGACCAGCCTCTTCGACACGAGCATGATCAGCGCGGAGCAGCTGCGCGCCTACGAGCAGGGCCGGGGCCTGTAGCCCGGGGCGGCCGGCACCCGATTGGGCCCAGAGCGAAAGGTCCAGTATCCTGGCTGTTCGGTCGCGTGTACGTCCGCGATCAGCGCTGCCCGCAGACACCGGCGGGTGGCGTCCCTTCGAGTTCGAAGATCGAAAGCAGGAATGGCTCCCAACGCCCGCCTTGACCACCGCAACCCCCTCGTGATCGACACGCACGAGCTGGGCCGGCGTCCTGGCGCGCTGCAGCGCCTGACCCGCGAGATCGACGCTCCCCGGGATCTCGGGATCCAGGGAGTCGTCGGAGTGCCGGAAGGCGCCCCGATGGAGCTCGAACTCCGACTCGAGTCGGTCATGGAAGGGGTGCTTGTCACAGGCACCGCCCGTGCAACGGCCGAGGGGGAGTGCGTAAGGTGTCTGGAGCCGGTCGAGCTGGAGCTCGATGCGGACTTCCAGGAGATGTTCTCGTACCCTGACGCCGACGACCGGGGCCGCGTGATCGCGGAACCGGGCGACGACGCCGAGGACGACGAGGACAGGCTCTTCATCGAGGACGGTCTGATCGACCTCGAACCTGTGCTGCGTGATGCGGTGGTGCTCGCACTGCCGATGCAGCCGGTGTGCCAGGAAGACTGCCCGGGTCTGTGCTCCGAGTGCGGAGCCCGGCTCGCGGACGACCCGGACCACCACCACGATGCCGTCGACATCCGTTGGGCGGCTTTGCAGGGACTCGCCGGTTCGAAGACGGACGGCGAGAAGGACGAGATGAGCGGCGCCGAAGCGGGCGTCGACGAGAAGCAGGAGAAGTAGCCGTGGCTGTTCCGAAGCGGAAGATGTCGCGCAGCAACACGCGCCACCGCCGGTCGCAGTGGAAGGCTGCGGTCCCCACCCTGGTTGCGTGCGAGCGCTGCCACGAGCCGAAGCAGCAGCACATCGCGTGCCCGTCTTGCGGCACCTACAACAAGCGCCAGGTCCTCGAAGTCTGAGCGGGCTGGTGAGAGGCACTGTGTCCACGGCGAAGAAGAACGCTCCCCGCGTCAGCGGGGGTGGCCCGGTGGACAACCAGGCCTCGTCCCACACGCTTCTGGAAGGGCGGCTCGGCTACCAGGTCGAGTCCGCCCTTCTGGTGCGTGCGCTGACCCACCGTTCCTACGCGTACGAGAACGGCGGTCTGCCGACGAACGAGCGGCTGGAGTTCCTCGGTGACTCCGTCCTCGGTCTCGTCGTCACGGACACGCTGTACCGCACCCACCCCGACCTGCCCGAGGGCCAGCTGGCCAAGCTGCGGGCCGCGGTGGTCAACTCGCGTGCGCTGGCGGAGGTCGGCCGTGGCCTCGACCTGGGCTCCTTCATCCGGCTCGGCCGGGGCGAAGAGGGCACGGGCGGCCGGGACAAGGCATCCATTCTCGCCGACACCCTGGAAGCGGTGATCGGCGCGGTCTATCTCGACCAGGGCCTCGACGCGGCCTCCGAACTGGTGCACCGCCTGTTCGACCCGCTGATCGAGAAGTCCTCCAACCTCGGCGCAGGCCTGGACTGGAAGACATCCCTTCAGGAGCTGACCGCGACCGAGGGACTCGGCGTGCCCGAGTACCTGGTCACGGAGACCGGCCCCGACCACGAGAAGACCTTCACTGCTGCCGCCCGCGTCGGGGGCGTCTCGTACGGCACCGGCACCGGCCGCAGCAAGAAGGAGGCGGAGCAGCAGGCCGCCGAGTCCGCCTGGCGGTCCATCCGGGCCGCGGCGGACGAGCGAGCCAAGGCAGCCAAGGCGGCCGAGGAGGCCGCCCGGGACGACGCCTCGTCGTCCGCCACCGCCTGACCTGTTCCGAGCAGGTCCCGAGCAGTACCGAGCGCCCGCTCCGAGCCCCTGACGGCACCGGAGCGGGCGCTCGGCTCATCCACCGGTTCGTCACGGGGGTTCACGATGCCCGAGTTGCCCGAGGTCGAGGTCGTACGACGCGGACTGGAGCGGTGGGCCGCCCACCGCACGGTCGCCGAGGTCGAGGTGCTGCACCCGCGCGCCGTACGCCGGCACCTGGCCGGCCCGGACGACTTCGCGCACCGGCTCAAGGGACAGCACATCGGCGCTCCGCGGCGGCGCGGCAAGTACCTGTGGCTGCCGCTGGAGGAGACGAACCAGTCGGTCCTCGCCCATCTCGGCATGAGCGGCCAGCTGCTGGTGCAGCCGCACGACGCGCCGGACGAGAAGCACCTGCGGATCCGGATCCGGTTCGCCGACTCCCTCGGCACCGAGCTGCGCTTCGTGGACCAGCGCACCTTCGGCGGCCTCTCGCTGCACGACAACACCGAAGAAGGCCTGCCCGACGTCATCGCGCACATCGCCCGCGACCCCCTCGATCCGCTGTTCGACGACGACGCCTTCCATCAGGCGCTGCGCCGCAAGCGGACCACGGTCAAACGGGCCCTGCTGGACCAGTCGCTGATCAGCGGGGTCGGCAACATCTACGCGGACGAGGCGCTGTGGCGCGCCCGCATCCACTACGAGCGGCCCACCGCCCACTTCACCCGCCCGGTCACCGCCGAACTCCTCGGCCACATCAGGGACGTGATGAACGCGGCCCTCGCCGAGGGCGGCACCAGCTTCGACAGCCTGTACGTCAACGTCAACGGCGAGTCGGGCTACTTCGACCGCTCCCTGGACGCCTACGGCCGGGAGGGCCTGCCCTGCCGCCGCTGCGGTACGCCGATGCGCCGCCGCCCCTGGATGAACCGCTCCAGCTACTTCTGCCCCACCTGCCAGCGGCCGCCCCGCCCCCGCCCGGCCGGCCGGGGCTGAGGGGAGCGAGCGGCGCCGGTTCCGGCGGGGAGTGACCTCCCGCTGCGGCTGCCGGCCGGCGTGGGCCTACGCCTGACGGCCGTCGTAGGCCTCGCGGGAGGCCAGTACCTCGTCCATGGCGCCCTCCACGCAGTGGATGAGCGCGAGCAGCCGCTCGGCGACCTGGCGGCCGAGGGGGGTGAGTTCGTAGTCCACCCGGGGCGGGTTGGTCGGCTGGGCCTCGCGGTGCACCAGGCCGTCGCGCTCCAGCGCGTGCAGCGTCTGGGACAGCATCTTCTCGCTCACCCCGTCCACGCGGCGGCGCAGCTCGTTGAAGCGCAGCGAACCCTCGTACAGCGCGCCGAGCGTCAGTGCGCCCCAGCGCCCCGTGACGTGCTCCAGGGTGCCGCGCGACGGGCAGGCCTTCGCGAAGACGTTGTAGGCGAGGTCCTCGTGGTCCTCGGCGGTGACCTCGGTGACGGGTTCTTCGGTGCGGGCGCTCATATCACAAGCCTACGCGAGCGCAGCGCTAACCGCCAGGTTGCACTAACCAAAAGTTAGTGCTTTCCTTTGGTCATCGCTTTGAGTCGTCCACCCGAGGAGTTGGAATTCCCATGACCACCCCTGTCGTTGCCATCGCGTACCACTCCGGCTTCGGCCACACCACCGTCCTCGCCGAGGCCGTCCGGGCCGGCGCCGCCGAGGCGGGTGCCGAGGTGCACCTGGTCAAGGTGGACGAGATCACCGACGAGCAGTGGGCGGTCCTGGACCGCGCCGACGCGATCGTCTTCGGCTCGCCCACCTACATGGGCACCGCGTCCGGCGCCTTCCACGCCTTCGCCGAGACCACCTCCGGCCGCTGGTTCACCCGCGCCTGGCAGGACAAGCTGGCCGCCGGCTTCACCAACTCGGCCTCGAAGAGCGGCGACAAGCTGCACACCCTCCAGTTCTTCCAGACCCTGGCCGCCCAGCACGGCATGCACTGGGTCAACCTCGGCCTGCTCCCCGGCTGGAGCAGCAGCGAAGCCTCCGAGAACGACCTCAACCGTCTCGGCTTCTTCAGCGGTGCCGCCGCGCAGAGCAACAACGACCAGGGTCCCGAGGGCGTCCACAAGGCCGACATAGCCACGGCCGAGCACCTGGGCCGCCGGGTCACCGAGACGGCCGCGGTCTTCGCCCGGGGCCGCGCGGCCGCGTAGTAGGCGGGGCGGGATCAGTACCCGAAGTCCTGCGTCCACCACGGCCCGCCCGGGCCGAAGTGCACGCCGACACCGAGGGTCTTGAACTCGCAGTTCAGGATGTTGGCGCGGTGGCCGGAGCTGTTCATCCAGGCATCCATCACGGCCGCCGCGTCGGCCTGCCCGCGGGCGATGTTCTCCCCACCGAGACCGGTGATGCCGGCCGCCGCGGCCCGGTCCCACGGCGTCCTGCCGTCCGGGTCGGTGTGGTCGAAGAAGTTCCGCGCGGCCATGTCGGCGCTGAACGCCTCCGCCAGCTTGGTCAGCGAGGAGTTCACCGCCAGGGCGCTGCACCCGGCCTTGGTCCGCTCCTCGTTGACGAGCTTGAACACCTCCGCCTCGGCGGCGGTCTGGGCCGAGACGGTCACCGGCACGGAGGTCACCGTGGGGACCGGGGGTGCCGCGGTCGCCGTACGCGAGGGGGTGCTCCGCGGCCGGCTGGGAGCGGCCGTCGGCTTCGTGGAGGCCGCCGGCTTCTTCGAGGACGCCGGCTTCTTCGAGGGCGTCGCCGAGGCCGACCTGGACGCCGTCTTCGAGGGCGAGGCGGAGGGGGAAGCGGAGGGCGAAGCCGAAGGTGACGCCGAGGGTGACGCCGAGGGTGACGCCGAGGGGGAGGACGACGGGGAAGCGGACGGGCCGGTGGCCGACGGGGAGGACGACGGGGACGCCTTGGCGCCGCCGCCCGCCGCCGGGCCGGTCCCGCCGGCCGCGCTGCCCGAGGTACCGCCCTGCTGGGTGGCCGTGTTGCCGGGCGAGACGGTGGTTCGTATTCGCTCGCCGCCGGTGGCGTGCGTGCCACCGCCGAGCCGGTAGTTCTCCAGGCCGGGCATGAAGCCCGTGGCCGCCGCGGCCGTGCCGATGGCGAGGGCCGCGGTCACGCCGAGCAGGCCCGCGCGCACCGGCCGCCCGGGACGCCACGGGCGCCGGCCGCCGGCCGGGCCGCCGGGCGCGCCGGTGGCCGCCGCGGGCTCGTCGTCCGTCGCGAACAGATAGGCCGTGCTCCTGGCGGTGACCTCCGCGTAGCCCTCCGGGAGCAGGTACGGGGTGCTGCGCGCGGCCGGCTGCTCAGCCCCGGCCGGGTGCTGCGGATCGGCCGGGTGCTGCGGGTCGTCGCCTGCCGTGGTGGAGCGGTCCGGGTGCGTGGCCCCCGTGGCGCGGCCCGTGGCGGCGCGGCCGGCGGCGGAGCGTCGGTGGCGTCCCATGTCCTTGCCCTCTTCCTCGTGCTCGCGGGCGACCCGGTACCTGCGCGGCGAGTGACTCCCGGGGACCCCCTCCGGACTCCCTACGGTCCACCCGGCTCACTCGACCGAGTGAATTTGCGTGTGCGACTCAATGGGTCGGGACGGTACCCCATGGCGCCGGGGGACGACGTGTCCCGGACGACACCGGGCGGTTAGGTTGCACCCATGAGCGAGGATGTACGACTGGTCGCCTGGGTGCGTGGACACGTGCAGGGCGTGGGATTTCGCTGGTTCACCCGGGCCAAGGCGCTGGAGATCGGCGGCCTGAGTGGTTTTGCTCTCAATTTGGCCGACGGCCGGGTCCAGGTGGTCGCCGAGGGCTCCCGGGAGGGCTGTGAGGGGCTGCTCGACTGGCTCCAGAGTGACGACACGCCCGGCCGCGTGGACGGCGTCACCGAGATCTGGGACACACCCCGCGGCGGCTACGACGGCTTCGCCGTGCGCTGATCCGGTACCGCGCGGCGGCGCCGCCCGGCGTGCGGCGGACCACCGGGGGCGCTCGCCGTCCGGGGAAACGACCTGGTGGTTGCCAAGAACGACGTCTCGTGGCAGGCTCCGCTGGTACAGCTGATCGCCACGCCCTCAAGGCCCCGGACGAGTCGCAGCGCCGCCGTTCTGAAGGCAGCGCCCCGGGTTTGCCCGTCAATACAGGGCGTGATCGTGTTGACCGTCAAACTTTTTGGTGAGACGCTGAAAGCCCCGCGCACCTTAGCTGTTTGGCATGGAGCAACAGCAGAGCAACACCCGGATGTGCCAAGCACCGCGGGTGCAAATCCCTCACGACCCACACCGCATCGGTCGGTCACTCAGTGTGGAGGACCATCCATCATGGCAAAGGCGCTTCTCGGTTACGTCGGCGGCTCCGACCCTCGACTCCTCGCCGAGATGCGACGGTTGCAGCAGCGCGTACAGGACCTGGAGTCCGAGCTGGTCCGGATCCAGGCGGAGAACGAAGCGCTGGCGGCTGCCGCCTCTCAGGAGAGGATCATGGAGAGCATCGACGCACACCAGGCGGAGCCTGCGCTCACCTGATCACTGCATCGCTCCACAACAGCAGTCGCTGTGGTCGGGCTGCCCGTATCAACCGCTCAGTTGATCGGACGACCGCAACCCGGTCGTCACAGTTGCAAGGGACGCTTCGGCGTCCCTTCCTTCTTTCTTTCCCCCGCGCATCCTTTCACCCTCTTTAACGTACGGTGTGCCCTCCCTGTTCACTGGCGAAACCGCGCGGTTGCGAGGGTTCATGGAGTGAGATAGCGGCGGCGGGTAGAGTGCCCCGGCGTGCACCTCAAGGCCCTGACCCTCCGTGGCTTCAAGTCGTTCGCCTCGGCGACCACGCTCCGGTTCGAGCCCGGCATCACCTGCGTGGTCGGCCCGAACGGCTCGGGCAAGTCCAACGTCGTGGACGCGCTCAGCTGGGTCATGGGCGAGCAGGGCGCCAAGTCGCTGCGCGGGGGCAAGATGGAGGACGTCATCTTCGCCGGCACCACCGGCCGCCCGCCGCTGGGCCGGGCCGAGGTGTCGCTGACCATCGACAACTCCGACGGCGCGCTGCCCATCGAGTACGCCGAGGTCACCATCACGCGGATCATGTTCCGCAACGGCGGCAGCGAGTACCAGATCAACGGCGACACCTGCCGCCTGCTCGACATCCAGGAACTCCTCTCCGACTCCGGCATCGGCCGCGAGATGCATGTCATCGTCGGCCAGGGCCAGCTCGACTCCGTTCTGCACGCCGACCCGATGGGCCGCCGCGCCTTCATCGAGGAGGCCGCCGGCGTCCTCAAGCACCGCAAGCGCAAGGAGAAGGCGCTGCGCAAGCTGGACGCGATGCAGGCCAACCTCGCGCGCGTGCAGGACCTCACCGAGGAGCTGCGCCGCCAGCTCAAGCCGCTCGGCCGGCAGGCGGCGGTGGCCCGCCGGGCCGCCGTCATCCAGGCGGACCTGCGGGACGCCCGGCTCCGGCTGCTCGCCGACGACCTGGTACGACTGCGCGCGGCCCTGCAAGCCGAGATCGCCGACGAGGCGGCCCTGAAGGAGCGCAAGGAGGCGGCCGAACAGGAGCTGCGCAAGGCCGCGCACCGCGAGGCCCGGCTGGAGGACGAGGTACGGCGGCTCACGCCCCGGCTGCAACGCGCCCAGCAGACCTGGTACGAGCTGTCCCAGCTGGCCGAACGCGTCCGGGGCACCGTCTCGCTGGCCGACGCCCGGGTGAAGAGCGCCACCTCCGCGCCCCTCGAGGAGCGGCGCGGCCGGGACCCCGAGGACCTGGAGCGCGAGGCCGCCCGGATCCGGGAACAGGAGGCCGAGCTGGCGGCGGCCCTGGAAGCGGCCCAGCGCGCGCTCGACGACACCGTCGCCCACCGCGCCGAACTGGAGCGCGAGCTGGCCGTGGAGGAACGCCGCCTGAAGGACGTCGCCCGCGCCATCGCCGACCGCCGCGAGGGCCTGGCCCGGCTGTCCGGGCAGGTGAACGCGGCCCGCTCGCGCGCCGCCTCCGCCCAGGCCGAGATCGACCGGCTGGCCACCGCCCGCGACGAGGCCCGGGAACGCGCGGTGCGCGCCCAGGAGGAGTACGAGGCGTTGCAGGCCGAGGTCGACGGCCTGGACGCCGACGACGCGGACCTGGCCGAGCGGCACGAGACGGCCAAGCGGCAGCTGACGGCGGCGGAAGCGGCGCTGAGCGCGGCCCGGGAGGCGGCCACCGCGGCCGAGCGCACCCGCGCCGCCACCCAGGCCCGCCACGAGGCCCTGGCGCTCGGCCTGCGCCGCAAGGACGGCACCGGCATACTGCTCGGCGCCCGCGACCGCCTCACCGGGATCCTGGGCCCGGCGGCGGAACTCCTGTCGGTCACCCCGGGCTACGAGGTCCCGCTGGCGGCGGCTTTCGGCGTGGCGGCGGACGCGATCGCCGTGGCGAACCCCGCAGCAGCGGCCGAGGCGATCCGTCTGCTGCGCAAGCAGGACGGGGGACGAGCGGCACTGCTGCTGGCGGGCTCCGGGGAGCCGACGCCGGGGGCAGCGCCCCCACGGGGCGCGACCAGCCACGACGAACCCGCGGCCGACCGACGACCCGGCACCCCCCTCCTCGCGGCAGACCTGGTCCGCGGCCCCGCCGAACTCCTTCCCGCCGTCCGCCGCCTCCTGCACGGCATCGCGGTCGTCGGCACCCTGGAAGACGCCGAGGACCTCGTCTACGCGCACCCCGAACTCACCGCCGTCACCGCCGAGGGCGACCTCCTCGGCGCCCACTTCGCGCACGGCGGCTCCGCCGGGGCACCGAGCCTGCTGGAGGTGCAGGCCTCCGTGGACCAGGCCGCGGCCGAGCTGGCCGAGCTGGCGGTGCGGTGCGAGGAGCTGGCCCAGGAGCAGCGCACGGCGGCCGAACGGCGCGCCGAGGCCGCGGCCCTGGTGGAGGAACTCGGGGAGCGGCGCCGTACCGCCGACCGGGAGAAGTCGGCCGTCGCCCAGCAGCTCGGCCGGCTCGCCGGACAGGCGCGCGCGGCCGCCGGGGAGGCCGAGCGGTCCACGGCCGCCGCCGCACGCGCGCAGGAGGCGCTGGAGGCGGCCGTCATGGAGGCCGAGGAGCTGGCCGAACGGCTGGCCGTGGCCGAGGAGATGCCCGTCGAGGAGGAGCCGGACACCTCGGTGCGGGACCGGCTGGCCGCCGACGGGGCGAACGCGCGGCAGACCGAGATGGAGGCCCGGCTCCAGGTCCGTACCCACGAGGAGCGGGTCAAGGGGCTGGCCGGGCGGGCCGACTCGCTGGACCGGGCCGCCCGTGCGGAACGCGAGGCACGCGCGCGTGCGGAGCAGCGCCGGGCCCGGCTGCGGCACGAGGCGGCCGTCGCGGAGGCCGTCGCCTCCGGCGCCCGGCAGCTGCTCGCCCATGTCGAGGTGTCCCTCACCCGCGCCGAGCAGGAACGGGCCGTCGCCGAGGCGGCCAAGGCCCGGCGCGAGCAGGAGCTGGCCGCCGCACGCACCGCCGGGCGCGAACTCAAGGCCGAACTCGACAAGTTGACGGATTCGGTCCACCGCGGCGAGGTACTCGGCGCCGAGAAGCGGCTGCGGATCGAGCAGCTGGAGACCAAGGCGCTGGAGGAGCTGGGTGTCGAGCCGGCGGGACTGGTGGCCGAGTACGGCCCGCACCAGCCTGTGCCGCCCTCGCCCCCCGCCGACGGCGAGCAGCTGCCCGACGACCCCGAGGACCCTCGCAACCAGCCGCGCCCCTTCGTCCGCGCCGAGCAGGAGAAGCGGCTGCGGGCCGCCGAGCGGGCCTACCAGCAGCTGGGCAAGGTCAACCCGCTGGCGCTGGAGGAGTTCGCGGCGCTGGAGGAGCGGCACAAGTTCCTCAGCGAGCAGCTGGCCGACCTGAAGAAGACCCGCGCGGACCTGCTCCAGGTGGTGAAGGAGGTCGACGAGCGGGTCGAGCAGGTCTTCACGGAGGCCTACCGGGACACGGCCCGCGAGTTCGAGGGTGTCTTCAGCCGGCTCTTCCCGGGCGGCGAGGGCCGGCTCGTGCTCACCGACCCGGACAACATGCTCACCACGGGCGTGGACGTCGAGGCCCGGCCGCCGGGCAAGAAGGTCAAGCGGCTGTCGCTGCTGTCCGGTGGGGAGCGCTCGCTGACGGCCGTCGCGCTGCTGGTGTCGATCTTCAAGGCCCGGCCGAGTCCGTTCTATGTGATGGACGAGGTGGAGGCGGCGCTGGACGACACCAATCTCCAGCGGCTGATCCGGATCATGCAGGAACTCCAGGAGGCCTCGCAGCTGATCGTGATCACCCACCAGAAGCGCACGATGGAGGTCGCCGACGCGCTCTACGGCGTGTCGATGCAGGGTGACGGTGTGTCAAAGGTCATCTCCCAGCGGCTCCGCTAGCCGCTTTTCAAGATCAATCCAAAGATCAGCTCACTCTGTGTTCACTTCTTGAACACAGAGCTACCGGGCATATCTGAAAACTCACAGCCGTTGAACTATTGACTTCGAAACTTGAAGGCATAGTCTCTGCAACGTTGCTTTTACCTTCAGGTGTGAGCGGCGTGAACGTATGCGCCACTGGAACCCAGAGATCCACACACCTGGAAGGGCTCGCCCCCACCCGCGGCAGCGTTGCCGTGGCCCGAGGAGATACACGTGACCAGCACAGCGCAGGCACCTCAGTCAGGAGCCAGGACGGCCCAACCCGAGCACCTCGGGCACGTCATCTTCATCGCGGCGGCGGCCGCCATGGGCGGTTTCCTCTTCGGCTACGACAGCTCCGTGATCAACGGCGCCGTCGAGGCCATCCGCGGCAAGTACGACATCGGCTCCGCGGCCCTCGCCCAGGTCATCGCCGTCGCCCTGATCGGCTGCGCCATCGGCGCCGCGACCGCCGGCCGCATAGCCGACCGCATCGGCCGCATCCGCTGTATGCAGATCGCCGCCGTCCTGTTCACGATCAGCGCCGTCGGCTCCGCACTGCCGTTCGCGCTGTGGGACCTCGCCTTCTGGCGGATCGTCGGCGGCTTCGCCATCGGCATGGCCTCCGTCATCGGCCCCGCCTACATCGCCGAGGTCGCCCCGCCCGCCTACCGCGGCCGTCTCGGCTCCTTCCAGCAGGCCGCGATCGTCGTCGGCATCGCCATCTCGCAGCTGGTCAACTGGGGTCTGCTCAACGCCGCCGGCGGTGACCAGCGCGGCCACCTGATGGGCCTGGAGGCCTGGCAGGTCATGCTCGGCGTGATGGTCGTCCCCGCCGTCCTGTACGGCATGCTGTCCTTCGCGATCCCCGAGTCCCCCCGCTTCCTGCTCTCCGTCGGCAAGCGTGAGCGCGCCAAGGAGATCCTCGCCGAGGTCGAGGGCAACGGCATCGACCTCGACGCCCGCGTCGCCGAGATCGAGCACGCGATGAAGAGCGAGCACAAGTCGACCTTCAAGGACCTGCTCGGCGGCGGCTTCTTCTTCAAGCCGATCGTCTGGATCGGTATCGGCCTGTCGGTCTTCCAGCAGTTCGTCGGCATCAACGTCGCGTTCTACTACTCCTCGACGCTGTGGCAGTCGGTCGGTGTCGACCCGACGGACTCGTTCTTCTACTCCTTCACGACGTCGATCATCAACATCGTCGGCACCGTGATCGCGATGATCTTCGTCGACCGCGTCGGCCGCAAGCCGCTCGCGCTCATCGGCTCGATCGGCATGGCCGTCGGCCTCGCGCTGGAGGCCTGGGCGTTCAGCTACGACCTGGTCGACGGCAAGCTGCCGAGCACCCAGGGCTGGACCGCGCTGATCGCCGCCCACGTGTTCGTCCTCTTCTTCGCCCTGTCCTGGGGTGTGGTCGTCTGGGTCATGCTCGGCGAGATGTTCCCGAACAGGATCCGCGCCGCGGCCCTGGGCGTGGCCGCCGCCGCGCAGTGGATCGCCAACTGGGCCATCACCGCGAGCTTCCCGTCGCTGGCCGACTGGAACCTCTCCGCGACCTACGTGATCTACACGGTCTTCGCCGCCCTCTCCATCCCGTTCGTCCTGAAGTTCGTCAAGGAGACGAAGGGCAAGTCGCTGGAGGAGATGGGCTGACCCGCAGCCCCCTCGAACTCGAGGAGAAGGGCCAAGTCCCCGCTGCCCCTCTCCTCGTACCCTCCGCCGCCCCCGCTCCGGCCACTGCCCGGACCGGGGGCGGCGGCATAGTACGCCGCCCTCCCGGCCTCGGGCGGCCCTGACCTCGTTCCGGACCCGGGCCCTAGCCGCCCCGGCCCCACTTCGGGCCCGGCCCCCTGGCCCCCGGGCCCGCCCGCTTGGCCCCAGGCTCCCTGCTCCCACCCCGCCCCCCTTGGGCCCGACCCGAGCCCGCCGCCATCTGGACCGCGCCGTGGGCTCCGCCCCTGCGATGGGCACAGCCCGGACCCTGCACCAGCGCACCTGCCGACGCCGGAGCACGGGCCCGCAGCCCTGGCCAACACCCCGGTCCCGGACTGGGCGCCGAATCCGGCGGCGGCCAGCGCTGGGCACCGCGTGGAGCGCCAGCCGCGCGGCCGACCCGTCGGCTACGCATCCCGGCCGCCAGCAGGGCCTTCCGTGCGCAGCACTGCCCCCGTCCCGGCGGCGGGGCCAAGGCCACCCTGGTCCCGGACTGGGCGTCGAATCCGGCGGCGGCCGGCGCCAGGCGCCACGGGCAGCGCCAGCCGCGCGGCCGCGCCCTCACCGAGCCGTCGGCTACGCCGGCTCCGTATAGCGCCTGCCATCCGGGGGCAGGCCCTCTGCCAGGCGCTGACCCGGGGGGAGACGAGAGGTACACGCCCTCCGTGCGCAGCACTCCCGCTGTCCCGGTGGCGGGCCAAGGCGCCGGTGGTTGTGGACACCCCGGTCCTGGACTGAGCGTCGAATCCGGCGGCAGCCGGCGCCGGGCACCACGGGGAGCGCCAGCCGCGCGGCCGCGCTGTTGACCGAGCCGTCGGCTACGCATCCCGCCCGCCGGCCGGAGGGCGTCCAGCACTGCCACCCTCCCAGCGGCAGAGCCAAGGCGTCGGCGGTTGTCGACACACCGGTCACGGACCGGGCGCCGAACCCGATCGCAACCGGGCGGGCACGCCGCCAGGACCACGGCCACCCGGCCGCACCGCCCCGGACCACGGCCACCCGGCCGCGCCGTCAGGACCACCGCCGACCGACCGCGCCGCCAAGACCACCCCCACCCGGCCACGCCGCCAAGACCATCCCCACCCGGTCGCGCCGTCAGGACCACGGCCACCCGGCCGCACCGCCCGGGACCCCGTCATCCGGTCCCGTCCTCACCGAGCCCCCTGCCGTTCCAGCTCCGGCAGTACCCGTTCCGCGAACAGCGTGAGGCTGCGCCAGCCCTCGGCCAGGGGGATGCCGCCCGCCAGGGGGTGCAGGACCAGGGTGTCCAGGTCCTGGGCCAGGCACTGTTGTGGGGTGAGGATCCGGTACACGCCCTCCGCGCGCAGCTCCGCCACCGTCGTGGCGGTCGACCGGACCGCCGAGCGGATCCCGTCCGACTGCCAGGAGGCGTACGTCAGCGCCTCGTGCAGGAAGTGTTCGCCGTACTCGGCCCAGGCCCGGTCCGGATCCTCGGCGAGGTGCAGCAGCGGGGTCGCGGCGGCCGGCATCATCACCCAGCCCTCGGTGCCGTACTCGGCGAGCCGCTCCTTGTAGTACGCCTCCAGCTCCGGCAGATGCGCGCTGGGGAAGAACGGCAGCCCCAGCCGGGCCGCCCGCCGGGCCGCCGCCCGGGAGGAACCACCGACCAGCAGCAGGGGGTGCGGATCGGTGCACGGGCGCGGGGTGAGCCGTACCGTACGGCCCCGATAGCCGAACTCGTCGCCGGACCACGCCTTCAGCAGCGTCTCCAGCAGCTCGTCCTGGAGCCGGCCGCGGCGCCGCCAGTCGACGCCGAACAGGGCGTACTCCTCGGGCCGGTAACCGATCCCGGCCACCGTCACCAGCCGCCCGCCGCTCAGCAGGTCCAGTACGGCGATCTCCTCGGCCAGCCGCAGCGGATCGTGCAGCGGGCCGATCACCGCCGACACCGTCACCGCGATCCGGCGCGTCGCCCCGAACACCGCGCCCGCGAAGGCGAACGGCGACGGCAGCCAGTTGTCCTGCGCGCCGTGGTGCTCCTCGGTCTGCACCATGCCGATCCCGTGCGCGTCGGCATACGCGGCCATCTCCACGGCGGCCCGGTAGCGGGCGGAGAGAGCGGCAGGGGCGGCGCCGGGTGCGACGAGGTTGAAACGGACGACCGTGCCGGGCATGGCAGATCCCCCTCCGGTGCGCTGCGGCAGGAGGGGGACCTTAGCTGACGAGGTGTCAGATAACCAGGGGTGCGGAAGGTTCCGTCACGCGTCGGCGGTCACGGGCTCCGCGACCGGCTCGGCGGCCTGCTCCGCGGCACCGCCCTCGACCGGGCGGACCGCCGGCTTCGGCAGGGCCAGGTACAGCAGGCCCGAGACGACGATCGTGGCGACCCAGCCCAGGCCGTACTCGCCGATCACGTTGTTGCCCGCGAGCGGGCCGGTGAACCAGTCCGAGGTGGTGAACATCAGACCGGCCAGCAGACCGATCGCCCAGGCGGCCACGGCCGCGGGGGAGAAGCCGCCCTTGTACCAGTAGGCGCTGGCGCGCGTGGTGTCGGCCATGGCCCGGCCGTCGTACTCGGTGCGGCGCAGCATGTCCGCGCCGAACACGCCGACCCACGCGGAGAACGCGACCGCCAGCAGGGACAGGAAGGCGATGAACGACCCCATGAAGCTCGTCGCCACCAGCATCAGCACCCCGCCGAAGAGCAGCGAGATCACGGCGTTCACCGAGACCGCCCAGTGCCGCGGCACCTTGAAGCCGAGGGTCTGCGCGGTGAAGCCCGCCGAGTACATGGACATCGAGTTGATCAGCAGCATGCCGATCAGCGCGATGAAGAGGTACGGCACCGCGATCCACGTCGGCAGGATCTCGCCGAGGAAGGAGACCGGGTCGGTCGCCGAGGCCAGGTCCGGCGTGGACACCGCCATCACCGCCCCCATCAGCACCATGGGCAGGACGACGATGCCGGCGCCGCCCACCGCCGTACCGACGATCGCCTTCGAGGAGGCCGTACGCGGCAGATAGCGGGTGAAGTCGGGGGCCGTCGGGATCCAGCTGACACCGCCCGCCGCGATCATGCCGATGCCCGTGATCACCGCCGCGGTGGAGCCCCCGCCCTGGTGCGTCACCTTCGACCAGTCCGTGTTCGCCGCCAGGTAGACCAGCACGAGCACCGAAAAGACGCCGAAGAGGTAGGTGGCGTACTTGTTGCACTTCTGCACGGCGTTGATGCCGAGACCCGAGATCGCGAAGGTCGCCACGACGAACGCCAGCAGCATCACCATGTCCAGCACACTGTTCGCCTTGAGGCCGAACAGGATGTCCAGGATGGTGAGCATCGCGTAGGCGCCGGTGACCGCGTTGATCGTCTCCCAGCCCCAGCGCGCGACCCAGATCAGCGAACCGGGCAGCAGATTGCCGCGCTGGCCGAACACCGCGCGCGACAGCGCCATACCGGGCGCGCCGCCCCGCTTGCCCGCGATACCGATCAGCCCGACCAGGCCGTACGACACGACCGGCGCGGCCACGGCCACCACGAGCGCCTGCCAGATGTCCAGGTGGTACGCGACGACCAGGCTCGCGCCCATGGTCAGCAGCAGCACGCTGATGTTGGCGCCGACCCAGGTGGGGAACAGCTCACGGGTCTTGGCGGTGCGCTCGTGATCCGGGACCTGCTCGATGCCTCGGGTCTCGAGAGCGCCTTCGGTCTCGACGGTTTTGCTCATGAAAAAGGGGCCAGACGTGGGGGAACAGGGGACGACCCGGACTCTACGCGCGTCAACCGAGTCGCCACCATCGTACTTTGCTCCCACTCCTCGCCATACGTGGCCTTTGTCTCTCGGAGAAAGCCACAAACCCGGTTCCCCGGCACCCCATGGCCGATACTGGTCGGGTTATGGAAACCGTCATCCTTGCTGTAGTCATCGCCGTGGTCGTGCTCGGCGCGCTCGGCGGGCTGATCGTGGGCAGCCGGCGCCGGAAGCCGCTGCCCCCGCCGCCCCCGAAGACGCCCGACATCACCGCGCCCCCGGCCGAGCCGCATGTCGGCGACGAGGCCGAGACGCCGCGCGACGAACCGCGCCGGACGATCGAGGAGGTTGATCTCCCGGGCGGCCCCGCGCCGGTCGCCGTCGAGGAGCCGCCCGCCGGCCCCGCCGCCGTCGAGGTTCCCGAACTCGAGATCCCGGAGCCCACCGCGGGCCGGCTGGTCCGGCTGCGCGCCCGCCTGTCCCGCTCCCAGAACGCCCTCGGCAAGGGCCTGCTCACGCTGCTGTCGCGCGAGCACCTGGACGAGGACACCTGGGAGGAGATCGAGGACACGCTGCTCACCGCCGATGTCGGTGTGCAGCCCACCCAGGAGCTGGTCGAGCGGCTGCGCGAGCGCGTCAAGGTGCTCGGCACCCGCACCCCGCAGGAACTGCGCGGCCTGCTGCGCGAGGAACTGCTCAAGCTGGTCGGCACCGATGTCGACCGCACGGTGAAGACCGAGCCCGAGGACCGCAAGCCCGGCATCGTGATGGTCGTCGGCGTCAACGGCACCGGCAAGACCACCACCACCGGCAAGCTCGCCCGGGTGCTCGTCGCCGACGGCCGCACGGTCGTCCTCGGCGCCGCCGACACCTTCCGGGCCGCCGCCGCCGACCAGCTCCAGACCTGGGGCGAGCGCGTCGGCGCCCACACCGTGCGCGGCCCGGAGGCGGGCGACCCCGCCTCCGTCGCCTTCGACGCGGTCAAGGAAGGCAAGGAGATGGGGGTCGACGTCGTCCTCATCGACACCGCCGGCCGGCTGCACACCAAGACCGGCCTCATGGACGAGCTGGGCAAGGTCAAGCGGGTCGTGGAGAAGCACGCGCCGCTGGACGAGGTGCTGCTCGTCCTCGACGCCACCACCGGCCAGAACGGCCTGGTGCAGGCCCGGGTCTTCGCCGAGGTCGTGGACATCACCGGCATCGTGCTGACCAAGCTCGACGGCACCGCCAAGGGCGGCATCGTCGTCGCGGTCCAGCGCGAGCTGGGCGTGCCGGTCAAGCTGATCGGTCTCGGCGAGGGCGCGGACGACCTGGCGCCCTTCGAGCCGGAGGCGTTCGTGGACGCGCTGATCGGCGACTAGGACTGCCGCCGCAGGTGCGCAGTGAGAAGCTCCCGCCCCCCAGGTGCAGTGGGGGACGGGAGCTTCGGCTTTCTCCGGCGGCGGTCAGGCCCTCTCCGGCGGCGGTCAGGCCCGCGCCCGCGACCGGTGGGCCACATACGCCAGCGTGCCGAGCAGCAGCCGGGCCGCCGGGGGCCTGGTCGCCGAGTCCAGCGCGGGCGGGCGCAGCCAGCGCACCGGGCCGAGGCCGCCCCGGTCGGACGGCGGGGCGGTGACGAACGCACCGGGGCCGAGGCCGCGCAGATCCAGGGCGCCGGGGTCGTCCCAGCCCATGCGGTAGAGCAGCCGGGGGAGTTCCGCGGCGGCGCCGGGGGCGACGAAGAAGTGGGCGCGGCCCTCCGGGGTGGCGGTCACCGGACCGAGCGGCAGACCCATCCGCTCCAGCCGGGCCAGGGCGCGCCGGCCGGCGGCCTCGGAGACCTCCAGGACGTCGAAGGCCTGGCCGACCGGCAGCATCACCGAGGCGCCCGGGAAGTCCGACCAGGTCTTGGTCACCTCGTCCAGCGTGGCCCCGGCCGGCACCTGGGGCGCGAAGTCCAGCGGATGCGCGCCCGGCGCCGGGCAGTCGGTCCGGCCGCACGAGCAGGCGCCCGCCGCGGCCCGCGCGCCCGGCACCACGTCCCAGCCCCACAGCCCGGTGAACTCGGCGACGGTGGTGCACTCCGACGAGCGGCCGCGCCGTCGCGTGCCGGAGCGGATCTCGCGGATGCCGCCGATCGTGAAGCCCATGCCCCCTCCAACGGGTCCAGCGCGCCGGTGGTTACGACACGGAACGAGACGAAAGCGGAACGTAACGCTACGGCTGCGCCTTCCCGTGCGGCCCGAAGGCCAAGCCCGCGTGACCGCGCACTTGAGGCAGCGCCTGGAAGCGTGGAAAGTGGTGCACCGGGCGTTGCGCGCCCCTGCGTGCTTCACTCCGCCCACTTCCGTTCGTCCTATGTCAAGTGAATCGCGAGCGGCCGATCGTGAGTTCATTCGAAGGGGTGGCGAATGGTGGCGTTTCCCGGATCCCCGTGGCTGGACCGGTGATCGTAGGATTACTGTGAGTGTGCGAGCCCTGGGGCACATGCCCGCGCGGGTATGCCGGAGGCAACTCGTCAACCCGTTCGAAGGGTGAGAACCGGCGGACGGGAAGCCGTATCAACGGGCATTCTGATAGGGCTTGGCGCGAGGCGGTCTCCCTCCAGGGCGACCGAGGATCGCAATCAGGGATGGGGGCCTTCCGGTGGGCGGCAACGGCGGTAGCGGGACGAACGCTGACAAGCGCCCCAACGAGCTGCTCGGCTCGTGGTTCGTGCGCAGCGGCTGGTCCAAGGGCGAGCTGGCACGGCAGGTGAACCGCCGGGCGCGCCAGTTGGGCGCCAACCACATCTCCACCGACACCTCGCGCGTGCGCCGCTGGCTGGACGGGGAGAACCCGCGCGAGCCGATCCCGCGCATCCTCTCGGAGCTGTTCTCCGAGCGCTTCGGCTGCGTGGTCTCCATCGAGGACCTCGGCCTGCGCGCCGCCCGGCCGTCACCCTCCGCGTCCGGCGTCGACCTGCCCTGGACCGCCCCGCAGACGGTCGCGCTGCTCAGCGAGTTCTCGCGCAGCGACCTGATGCTCGCCCGCCGCGGCTTCCTCGGCACCTCGCTCGCGCTGTCCGCCGGCCCCACCCTGATCGAGCCCATGCAGCGCTGGCTCGTCCCCGCGCCCGCCGTGCCGATCACCCCCGAACCCGAGGCCGCGTTCGACGCGCGCAGGCCCGGCCGGCTGTCCCGGCCCGAGCTGGACCTGCTGGAGTCCACCACCCGGATGTTCCGCCAGTGGGACGCCCAGTGCGGCGGCGGACTGCGCCGCAAGGCGGTCGTCGGCCAGCTGCACGAGGTCACCGACCTGCTCCAGGAACCCCAGCCCGAGGCCACCACCCGCAAGCTCTTCAAGATCGCCGCCGAGCTGGCCGAACTGGCCGGTTGGATGTCGTACGACGTCGGACTCCAGCCCACCGCCCAGAAGTACTTCGTCCTCGCCCTGCACGCGGCCAAGGAGGCCGGCGACAAGCCGCTCGGCTCCTACATCCTCTCCAGCATGAGCCGCCAGATGATCCACCTCGGCCGGCCCGACGACGCCCTGGAACTGATCCACCTCGCCCAGTACGGCAGCCGCGACTGCGCGAGCCCGCGCACCCAGTCCATGCTGTATGCGATGGAGGCCCGCGCCTACGCCAACATGGGCCAGCCCGGAAAGACCAAGCGCGCGGTCCGCATGGCCGAGGACACCTTCGCCGAGGCCGACGAGTGGGACGAGCCGGACCCCGACTGGATCCGCTTCTTCTCCGAGGCCGAGCTGTACGGCGAGAACTCCCACTCCTTCCGCGACCTCGCCTATGTCGCCGGCCGCAGCCCCGCCTACGCCTCCCTCGCCGAGCCGCTCATGAAGCGGGCCGTGGAGCTGTTCGCCAAGGACACCGAGCACCAGCGGTCGTACGCCCTCAACCTGATCGGCATGGCCACCGTGCACCTGCTCCAGCGCGAGCCCGAGCAGAGCACCGCCTACGCCTCCCAGGCCATGGACATCGCCAAGAAAGTCCGCTCCGAGCGTGTGAACACTCGTATCCGAAAGACGGTCGACACGGCCGTACGCGACCACGGCGATCT
This sequence comes from Streptomyces sp. NPDC001606, assembly GCF_053596835.1. Lineage (NCBI taxonomy): Bacteria > Bacillati > Actinomycetota > Actinomycetes > Kitasatosporales > Streptomycetaceae > Streptomyces > Streptomyces sp. NPDC001606. The sequence goes on along the minus strand of NZ_JBSFHC010000002.1, from coordinate 152,962 downwards.
CGCCGCCGTCATCGACCTCACCGAACAGCTCGCCGTCGATCTCCCCGAGAACGCAGAGGCCGTCTGACCGGCCCGAGCACCCATGCCCCGGCCGCGGCCGGTCCTCCCGAACTGCCCGACTCGGCTCCCCCATGCCAGGTCATCGAGAGGCCGCCCGCGGCCGGCCTGTCTTCCCCGAGCGCACTCGGGAGAAGGTTGCGCCACGATAACGATCGGCGCCGCCCAGATCAGGCAGTTCATGGACGCGTAACACGCACGCAGCCTTCGTCACCCCGGCGAAACAGCGAGGGGCTCCCACCGAAACCGCGCTGCGCCAATCTCATGGCGCATAACCGGCCCACCCCTCACTGACCGGACCGCACAGGCACCGCCCGCACGGGGCCGTACACACCGACGAGGAGACGCCGATGGCACCAGCCATCATGCTTGCGGCGGACGCACCCAAGCTGTCGTCCGCGAACACAGGCTTCATGCTCATCTGTTCCGCCCTTGTACTGCTCATGACCCCGGGCCTGGCCTTCTTCTACGGGGGCATGGTCCGGGTCAAGAGCACCCTGAACATGCTGATGATGAGCTTCATCAGCCTGGGGATCGTCACCATCCTCTGGGTGCTCTACGGCTTCTCCCTCGCCTTCGGCACGCACAACGGGCTCATCGGCTGGAACACCGACTGGTTCGGCCTCAGCAACATCGGCCTGACGCAGCTCTGGGACGGCTACACCATCCCGATCTTCGTCTTCATGGTCTTCCAGCTGATGTTCGCGATCATCACCCCGGCCCTGATAAGCGGCGCCCTCGCGGACCGCGTCAAGTTCTCCGCCTGGTCGCTCTTCATCGCCCTGTGGCTCACGATCGTCTACGTCCCGGTCGCCCACTGGGTCTGGGGCGCCGACGGCTGGGCCTACAAGCTCGGCGTGATCGACTTCGCCGGTGGTACGGCGGTCCACATCAACGCGGGCGCGGCGGGCCTCGGTGTCATCCTCGTCATCGGCAAGCGCGTCGGCTTCAAGAAGGACCCGATGCGTCCGCACAGCCTCCCGCTGGTCATGCTCGGCGCCGGTCTGCTCTGGTTCGGCTGGTTCGGCTTCAACGCCGGCTCCTGGCTCGGCAACGACGACGGCGTGGGCGCCCTGATGTTCGTCAACACGCAGGTCGCCACCGCCGCTGCCATGCTCGCCTGGCTCGCCTACGAGAAGATCCGCCACGGCGCGTTCACCACCCTCGGTGCCGCCTCCGGCGCGGTCGCCGGCCTGGTCGCCATCACCCCCTCGGGCGGTGCCGTCTCCCCGCTCGGCGCGATCGCCGTCGGCGCCATCGCCGGTGTCGCCTGCGCCGCGGCCGTGGGCCTGAAGTTCAAGTTCGGCTACGACGACTCCCTCGACGTCGTCGGCGTCCACATGGTCGGCGGCATCCTCGGCTCCCTGCTGATCGGCCTCTTCGCCACCGGCAAGGGCCAGTCGCAGGTCAAGGGCCTCTTCTACGGCGGCGGCATGCACCAGTTCTGGATCCAGTGCGCCGGTGTCGGTGCGGTCCTCGGCTACTCGCTGGTCGTCTCCGCGGTCCTCGCCTTCCTCCTCGACAAGACCATCGGCATGCGGGTCACCGAGGACGAGGAGGTCTCCGGCATCGACCAGGCCGAGCACGCCGAGACCGCATACGACTTCAGTGGCGCCGGCGGCGGTGTCATCGGCTCCTCCGTCTCCTCCCCGGCCCTGGCCGCCGCCGCGCAGACCAAGAAGGTGGACGCATGAAGCTCATCACCGCCGTCGTGAAGCCGCACCGGCTGGACGAGATCAAGGAGGCCCTTCAGGCCTTCGGCGTCCACGGGCTGACGGTCACCGAGGCCAGCGGTTACGGTCGACAGCGGGGACACACCGAGGTCTACCGCGGTGCCGAGTACACCGTCGACCTGGTGCCCAAGATCCGCATAGAGGTACTGGCCGAGGACGACGACGCCGAACAGCTCGTCGAGGTCATCGTCAAGGCCGCCCGCACCGGCAAGATCGGTGACGGCAAGGTCTGGTCCCTGCCGGTCGAGACGGCCGTACGGGTCCGCACCGGCGAGCGCGGCCCGGACGCGCTCTGACACGACGGTCGCTCCGCCAGGGCGATCGCTCCGACGGACGGTCGCTCCGACGGACGGTCGCTCCGACAGAACAGTGAAGACGGGAGTCGCTGGGTGACGGGTACGGAAGTGCGCACGGAAGCGGAAGACCCGGGGCCCAGCGGCTACGCGGCGGCCCGGCTGCGTCTCCTCACCGAGGAGGCGCGGTCCGGGCCGCCGCGCCGTGCCGCCCTCGCCGAGCTGACCGACGAATGGCTCGCCGGGCTGTTCACCGCGGCCGCCCGGGACGTCCAGGGCGCCTCCCTGGTCGCCGTCGGCGGATACGGCCGCGGCGAGCTGTCCCCGCGCAGCGACCTCGACCTCCTGCTGCTGCACGACGGCTCCGACCCGGGCGCGGTCGCCGCCCTCGCCGACCGGCTCTGGTACCCCGTCTGGGACCTCGGGCTCGCCCTCGACCACTCCGTGCGCACCCCCGCCGAGGCCCGCAGGACCGCCGAGGAGGACCTCAAGGTCCAGCTCGGCCTCCTGGACGCCCGCCACCTCGCCGGAGACGCCGGCCTGACCTCCCAGCTGCGCACCGCCGTCCTCGCCGACTGGCGCAACCAGGCCCCCAAGCGCCTCCCCGAACTCCAGCAGCTGTGCGCCGAACGCGCCGAGCGCCAGGGCGAACTCCAGTACCTGCTGGAACCCGACCTCAAGGAGGCCCGCGGCGGACTGCGCGACGCCACCGCGCTGCGCGCCGTCGCCGCCTCCTGGCTCGCCGACGCCCCCCGCGAGGGACTCGCCGACGCCCGCCGCCGGCTGCTCGACGTCCGCGACGCGCTGCACCTGACGACGGGCCGCGCCACCGACCGGCTGTCCCTCCAGGAACAGGACCAGGTGGCGGCCGAGCTGGGCCTGCTCGACGCCGACACGCTGCTGCGGCAGGTGTACGAGGCGGCACGGGTCATCTCGTACGCCAGCGATGTCACCTGGCGCGAGGTGGGGCGCGTCCTGCGTTCCCGCGCCGTCCGCCCGCGGCTGCGCGCCATGCTCGGCGGCGGCAAACCGGTCGCGGAACGCTCGCCCCTGGCCGAGGGCGTGGTGGAACAGGACGGCGAGGTGGTGCTCGCCCGCGCCGCGCGCCCCGAACGCGACCCCGTACTCCCGTTGCGCGCCGCGGCCGCCGCCGCGCAGGCCGGACTCCCGCTCTCCCTGCACGCCGTACGGCGCATGGCCGCCACCGTCCGCCCGCTGCCCACGCCCTGGCCCGCCGAGGCCCGCGAACAACTCGTCACCCTGCTCGGCTCCGGCCGTCCCACCGTCCCGGTCTGGGAGGCGCTGGAGGCCGAGGGGCTGATCACCGGGCTGCTCCCCGACTGGGAGCGGGTCCGCTGCCGCCCGCAGCGCAACGCGGTCCACATCTGGACCGTCGACCGGCACCTGATCGAGACCGCCGTCCGCGCCTCCGCGTTCACCCGCCGCGTCAGCCGCCCCGACCTGCTGCTCGTCGCCGCCCTGCTGCACGACATCGGCAAGGGCTGGCCCGGCGACCACTCGGTGGCCGGCGAGATCATCGCCAAGGACGTCGCCACCCGGATCGGCTTCGACCGCGCCGACGTCACCGTCCTCGCCACCCTCGTCCGCCACCACCTCCTGCTGGTCGAGACGGCCACCCGCCGCGACCTGGACGACCCCGCCACCGTCCGCTCGGTCGCCGAGGCGGTCGGCACCCAGAGCACCCTGGAGCTGCTGCACGCCCTCACCGAGTCGGACGCCCTCGCCACCGGCCCCGCCGCCTGGTCCGCCTGGCGCGGCTCCCTCGTCGCCGACCTCGTACGACGGGTCTCCGCGGTGCTCTCCGGCGACGCCCCGGCCGAACCCGAGCCCGTCGCGCCCACCGCCGAACAGGAGCGCCTCGCCATCGAGGCCCACCGCACCGGCGGCCCGGTCCTCGCCCTGCGCGCGCAGCCCGAGCCGGTCACCGCCGAGGAGGGCTCCGGCGAACCCCTCGGCGTCGAGCTGCTCATCGCCGTACCCGACCAGCCCGCGGTGCTCCCCGCGGTCGCCGGTGTCCTCGCCGTGCACCGCCTCACGGTCCGTACGGCGGAACTGCGCACCCTGCGCCTGCCGGACGACGTCGACGACGGCGCGGTGCTCCTGCTCAACTGGCGGGTCGCCGCCGAGTACGGCTCCCTGCCCCAGGCCGCCCGGCTCCGCTCCGACCTGGTCCGTGCCCTGGACGGCAGCCTGGACATCGCCGGCCGGCTCGCCGAACGCGACGCGGCCTATCCGAGGCGCCGGGGCTGGGTCGCCCCGCCACCGCGGGTGACCGTCGCCCCGGCCGCCTCCCACCACGCCACGGTGATCGAGGTACGGGCCCAGGACGCGCCGGGCCTGCTGCACCGGATCGGCACGGCCCTGGAGAAGGCGGGCGTGCGGGTGCGGAGCATGCACGTGTCGACCCTGGGCGCCAACGCCGTGGACGCCTTCTACGTCACGACCGGCGTCGGGGACCCGCTCCCGGCGGACGACGCGGGATCACTCGCGCGGGTGCTGGAGGAGACGCTGCGGGGGTGACCTTGCGGCCGCGGGGAGTGTCCCGGCCGCCGGAACCGGCGTGCGGGGACTGTTGCCCCGCCGGGCCAGATACCCTGGAGGGCAGCCCTGTCCACCTCCGACCCCGAGGACCGACGCCACCGTGTTCGATACCCTCTCCGACCGCCTCAGCGCGACATTCAAAAACCTCCGCGGCAAGGGGCGCCTCAGCGAGGCGGACATCGACGCCACGGCCCGCGAGATCCGCATCGCGCTTCTCGAAGCCGACGTGGCGCTGCCGGTCGTCCGGACGTTCATCAAGAACGTCAAGGAGCGTGCGCTCGGCGCCGAGGTCTCGCGTGCGCTGAACCCCGCGCAGCAGGTCCTGAAAATCGTCAACGACGAGCTGGTCACCATCCTCGGCGGCGAGACCCGCCGGCTCCGCTTCGCCAAGCAGCCCCCCACCGTGATCATGCTGGCGGGTCTCCAGGGTGCCGGTAAGACCACCCTCGCGGGCAAGCTCGGCCGGTGGCTCAAGGAGCAGGGCCACTCCCCGCTGCTGGTCGCCTGTGACCTCCAGCGCCCCAACGCCGTGAACCAGCTCAGCGTCGTCGCCGAGCGCGCCGGTGTCGCCGTCTACGCCCCCGAGCCGGGCAACGGCGTCGGTGACCCGGTCAAGGTCGCCAAGGACTCGATCGACTTCGCGAAGTCCAAGGTCCACGACATCGTGATCGTGGACACCGCCGGCCGCCTGGGCATCGACCAGGAGATGATGCAGCAGGCCGCGGACATCCGCGACGCGGTCGGCCCGGACGAGATCCTTTTCGTCGTCGACGCGATGATCGGTCAGGACGCGGTCAACACCGCCGAGGCCTTCCGCGACGGCGTCGGCTTCGACGGTGTGGTCCTGTCCAAGCTCGACGGTGACGCCCGTGGTGGTGCCGCCCTGTCGATCCGGCAGATCACCGGCAAGCCGATCATGTTCGCGTCGAACGGCGAGAAGCTGGACGACTTCGACGCCTTCCACCCGGACCGGATGGCCTCCCGCATCCTCGACATGGGTGACCTGCTCACCCTGATCGAGCAGGCGGAGAAGACCTTCAGCCAGGAAGAGGCCGCCAAGATGGCCTCGAAGCTGGCGTCCAAGAAGGGCCAGGACTTCACCCTGGACGACTTCCTGGCCCAGATGGAGCAGGTCAGGAAGATGGGCAGCATCAGCAAGCTGCTCGGCATGCTGCCCGGCATGGGGCAGATCAAGGACCAGATCCAGAACATCGACGAGCGGGACGTCGACCGCACGGCCGCGATCATCAAGTCGATGACCCCGGCCGAGCGCCAGGACCCGACGATCATCAACGGCTCCCGCCGCGCCCGTATCGCCAAGGGTTCCGGTGTCGAGGTCAGCGCGGTGAAGAACCTGGTCGAGCGGTTCTTCGACGCCCGCAAGATGATGTCCCGGATGGCCCAGGGCGGTATGCCGGGCATGCCGGGGATCCCGGGCATGGGCGGCGGCCCCGGCCGGCCGAAGAAGCAGCAGAAGAAGGCCAAGGGCAAGCAGCGCTCCGGCAACCCGATGAAGCGCCGGCAGCAGGAGCTGGAGGAGGCCCAGCGCCGCGAGGCGGCCGCGCAGGGCGGTGGCGCCTTCGGGCTGCCGCAGCAGGGCGGCCAGGAGTTCGAGCTTCCGGACGAGTTCAAGAAGTTCATGGGCTGAGCCGGGACCGCGGGATTACCCCGCGGTCGCGGCTGCGCGTGCCGGGGGTTGGTCGGTGTCGTACCGTCCGCATATGACCAACCCCGCGCCGCCACGCACGTCGCCCGACCAGCCCTGGCGTACCGAGGGTGCGCCCGACGAGCCGCCGCCGCAGTCGCCCGGTGGGCGGAGGATGCGCGGCGGCTGGTGGCGGCTGGCGCTCACCGCGCTGGTGGTGTTTCTGATCGCCAACCTGGTGCTGTCGTACTTCGATCAGGCGAACGAGCCGACGATCTCGTACACCGAGTTCACCAAGCAGGTGGACGACGGCAATGTCGCCAAGATCTACGCCAAGGGCGACTCCATCCAGGGCCAGCTCAAGAAGGAGCAGAAGCGGCCCGACGGCGGTGGCACGTACACCAAGTTCGACACCGAGCGCCCGTCGTTCGCGCACGACGATCTGTGGGCCAGTCTGACCAAGCACGGCGTCATCGTCACGGCGCAGCCGGTCGTGCAGCACCGGAGTTTCCTGGCCAATCTGCTGATCTCGCTGGCGCCGATGCTGGTCATCGTCGCCTTGTGGATCTTCATTGCGCGGCGGATGAGCGCGGGGCTCGGTGGTGCGGGCGGCATGCTGGGGCGCAAGGCGCCGCCGAGGCCGGTGGAGCTGGAGCCCGGCAAGAAGCGCACGACCTTCGCCGACGTGGCCGGTATCGACGAGGTCGCGGGCGAGCTGAACGACGTCGTGGACTTTCTGAAGAACCCGGACGCCTACCGCCGGATGGGTGCGAAGATGCCGCGCGGTGTGCTGCTCGCGGGTCCGCCGGGTACGGGCAAGACGCTGCTCGCGCGGGCGGTCGCCGGTGAGGCGGGGGTGCCGTTCTTCTCGGCCTCCGCCTCGGAGTTCATCGAGATGATCGTCGGTGTGGGTGCCTCCCGGGTGCGGGAGCTGTTCGCCGAGGCGCGCAAGCTGGCGCCGTCGATCATCTTCATCGACGAGATCGACACCATCGGGCGGGCCCGTGGCGGTGGCGCGTCGATGGGCGGGCATGACGAGCGTGAGCAGACGCTGAACCAGATCCTCACCGAGATGGACGGGTTCTCCGGTTCGGAGGGCGTGGTCGTCATCGCGGCGACCAACCGTGCGGACGTGCTGGACCCGGCCCTGACCCGGCCGGGCCGGTTCGACCGGATCGTCCAGGTCGCGCCGCCGGACCGGGGCGGCCGTGAGGCCATCCTGGAGATCCACACCCGGGACATTCCGCTCGCCGAGGGCGTGGACCTCGCCCGGGTCGCCCGGACGACGCCGGGGATGACCGGTGCGGAACTGGCCAACCTCGCCAACGAGGCCGCGCTGCTCGCGGTGAAGCGCAGGCAGCGGGCGGTGACCCAGGCCGACCTGTCGGAGGCCCTGGAGAAGATCCAGCTGGGGGCGGAGCGGTCGCTGGTGATGCCCGAGGAGGAGCGTCGGCGGACCGCGTATCACGAGAGCGGGCATGCGTTGCTGGGCATGCTCCAGCCGGGTGCCGACCCGGTTCGCAAGATCACTATCGTGCCGCGCGGCCGGGCGCTCGGGGTCACCCTGTCGACGCCGGACGCGGACAAGTACGCGTACACCGAGGAGTACCTGCGTGGCCGGATCATCGGCGCGCTCGGCGGGATGGCCGCCGAGCACGTGGTGTACGACGTGATCACGACGGGTTCGGAGAGTGACCTGGAGCAGGTCACCGGCATCGCGCGCGGGATGGTGTCGCGCTGGGGGATGAGCGAGGAGGTCGGCCGGCTCTCCGCGCTGCCCAACGACGCCCAGCAGGCCTACGGGCTCGCCGCCGCCCCGCAGACGCTCGATGTCATCGACGCCGAGATGCGGCGGTTCGTGGACGAGTGCTACGAGGAGGCCTGTCGCAAGCTCCGCGAGCACCGCGGGCAGCTGGACGCCCTTGCGCAGGCGTTGCTGGAGAACGAGACGCTGGAGGAGGCGGAGGCGTACCGGATCGCCGGGATCACCCGGCTGGCCAAGGACGGGGGAGGGGCCGAGGAGGGGTGAGGGTCAGGGCACGCGGGCGATGACGTAGCGGAAGACGTTGTCCATCCACACGGTTCCGTCCGGGCGCCGGTAGGGATGCAGGGCCTCGGTCAGCTCCTTGTCCACCTGCTTGGCGTCGGTGGCCGCGATCGCGGCGTCGAACAGCCCGGTCGACAGCAGTCCGCGTATGGCGCTGTCCGCATCGGCGTACCCGAACGGGCAGGCCACCCGTCCCGAGCCGTCGGGCCGCAGCCCGGCCCGCTGGGCGACTTCCTCCAGGTCGTCCCTGCGGGCGGGTCGCCAGCTGTCCGCGCCGCGCAGCGGATCGGCCAGCTTTCCGGCCACGCGCAGCACCGAGGAGGTGGCGCACCGCTCCGGCGGTCCCCAGCCGGCCAGCACCACGGCGGCCCCGGGTGCGGCCGCCGGCAGCGCCTCGGCGAGCAGGCCGCCGAGCCCTTCGGTGTCGCCCGCGCGGCAGCCGATCGGTTCGAAGACCGTCACCAGGGTGTACCGGGCCGGCTCGGGGTCGGCCGGGTCCCCGGCGGGGCCCTGGAGCAGGCGTACGGCCGTACGCGCGCGTGTGCTGTGCCGGTCGCGTGGTTCCTCGGGCAGCAGGCGTTCGCGCGCGAGGGCGAGGCGCTCGGGGGAGGGGTCGGCGCCGGTGACCGCGGCGGCGCCTCTGGAGGCGGCCAGCAGCAGCGCGAGCCCGGAGCCGCAGCGCAGGCCCAGCAGCCGGGTGGCGGGGCCCACTTCCAGTCGCTGGTACACGGCTTCGTAGAGCGGGACCAGCATGCGCTCCTGTATCTCGGACCAGTCACGCGCGCGTGCGTACCGGTCGACGCGGGGTGTGGAGTCCGCGTGCGCCTGATGCTGCCGCACGAGCGTAGGTGTCATAGGTAAGCGCCCCAATCCGCCGACAGTTCGCCGTTGTGCCCGGTCGCGTGGCCCCCGTACCGTGCGCGCGCACTTTCCACGTATGCCAGGTAACTGCGGGCTCGCGGCGCCGTCCAGGGGTCGTAGGGCTCCGCTTGGCGGCCGGTGGCCGGTGTGGCGAGATTTCATGTCCCGGCAATACGGACGGCCGTACGGTGTCCGCTCCAGGTAGGGAAGGGGCGGGGCAGGGGGGTTGCGGGGGTGCGCGGTAACGTCACGGCCGTCACGGACGCTGACCAGGACGAGGCCCGCGCGGAGAGCGGCCGAATCGCCTCTTGCGCATCCGTCGGCCCGGGCGACATCCGGCTTTACGGGATGCGTCGTAGCGCGGCCTACGCACCGGCTTGGTAGGAGCTGTGCGGCTTCTCCGTGGATCGGCGCACCCGCCCTCGTCCGGACGCATCAGTGCCAACTGACGGGTACGTGCAAATTATTTGGGATGCCCCGGAATAGGAACACAGCGGCACCCCCGCTCGTTGTCATTACGTGAGCACGACACAGACACCCCCTGTTCTCGCCGCAGAGCTGGCGCAGGCGTGGGCCGACATTCAGCGGTACCACCCCGAGCTGCCTGACCTCGCCGCGCCAGAGTCCCTGATCGGAGAGTCGTCGTCCGCGTGCGGGCACGAACTCTCCTTCGAGCGACTGCTCCATGAGGCAGTCCATGGCATCGCCGCCGCCCGTGGGATCCGCGACACCTCCCGGGCCGGCCGCTATCACAACCGCCGATTCCTGGCCATCGCCGAGGAGCTGGGCCTGGACCACCCCGAGGAACCACACCCGAGCAGTGGTTTCTCCCTGGTCACGCTCAACCCCGAGGCGAAGCGGCGCTACCGCCCGACGATGGAGCGCCTCCAGCGCGCCCTGAAGGCGCACACCGCGGCCACCTCGTCCGACACCTCCCGCACCTTCCGCGGTCCGGCCGCCCGGCACGGCTCCTCCGGCGGCGGGGTCCGGGTCAAGGCCGTCTGCGACTGCGGCCGCAACGTCCGCGTGGTCCCCTCGGTGCTGGCCCAGGCCCCCATCGTCTGCGGCGGCTGCGGCAAGCCCTTCAGGATCCCGGAGGTCGTGGGAGCGGCGTGACCCGGGCCGCGGTACCGGCATCTCGTGGGTGCCGGTGACGGCCCGGACCGCAGTCGCACGGCACGGGGGCAGTGCACCCGACGTGACCTCACCTCCACGCCGGGTGCCGGTCAAGCATGCCCGGCACACCCCGCGGCCGGGAGCGACCCGCCGGGTGTGGCACAATGGCTAGCTGTACTCGACAGCCGCATAGGACCCCTCTCTCCTCCGGCTGACGCGTCCATCGGGCATTCGGGTACCGCAACCCCACGCGGCAGCTCGCCGTGCCCAACCACGTCAATTCCAGGAGAATCCACTCCCGTGGCAGTCAAGATCAAGCTGAAGCGTCTGGGCAAGATCCGTTCGCCTCACTACCGCATCGTCGTCGCCGACTCCCGTACCCGCCGTGACGGCCGGGCCATCGAGGAGATCGGCAAGTACCACCCGACCTACAACCCGTCGGTCATCGAGGTGGACGCCGATCGTGTGGCGTACTGGCTGGGTGTCGGCGCGCAGCCGACCGAGCCCGTCCTCGCCATCCTGAAGAAGACCGGCGACTGGCAGAAGTTCAAGGGCGAGCCGGCTCCCGCGCCGCTGCTCGTCGCCGAGCCGAAGCCGGCCCGTCCGTCGTTCGAGGCGCTCGGCGGTGACGACGAGGGCAAGGGTGAGGCGATCACCCAGAAGAAGAAGGCTGAGAAGAAGGACGAGGCGGCTGCCGAGTCCGAGTCGGCCGAGGCCTGAGCACAATGCTCGAAGAGGCGCTTGAGCACCTCGTGAAGGGCATCGTCGACAACCCTGACGATGTGCAGGTCGCCTCGCGCAACCTGCGCCGCGGACGCGTGCTCGAGGTCCGGGTCCACCCGGACGACCTCGGCAAGGTGATCGGCCGCAACGGCCGTACCGCGCGCGCTCTGCGTACCGTCGTGGGCGCCATCGGCGGCCGCGGTGTCCGCGTCGACCTCGTCGACGTGGACCACGTCCGCTGACGCTTCATCGCAACCGGCTCGGGCCGGGGACCGGTCCATCGGGCCGTCCCCGGCCCGCAGTCGTATGAGCCTTCCGGCTCTCGTCGTTCCGACAGGAGATCAAGCACAGTGCAGCTGGTAGTCGCACGGATCGGCCGCGCCCACGGCATCAAGGGCGAGGTCACCGTGGAGGTACGTACCGACGAGCCCGAGCTGCGGCTCGCGCCGGGCGCCGTCCTGGCCACCGACCCGGCCTCCGCCGGCCCCCTCACCATCGAGACGGGCCGCGTGCACAGCGGCCGCCTCCTCCTGCGCTTCGAGGGCGTCACCGACCGCAACGCGGCCGAGGCCCTGCGCAACACCCTGCTCATCGCCGAGATCGACCCGGAAGAGCTGCCCGAGGGCGAGGACGAGTACTACGACCACCAGCTCATCGACCTCGACGTGGTCACCGAGGACGGGACCGAGGTCGGCCGGATCACCGAGATCTCGCATCTGCCCTCCCAGGACCTGTTCATCGTGGAGCGCCCCGACGGCAGCGAGGTGCTGATCCCCTTCGTGGAGGAGATCGTCACCGAGATCGACCTGGAGGAGCAGCGGGCCGTCATCGCGCCCCCGCCGGGTCTGATCGACGACCGCGCCGAGATCGCCTCGTCCAGGGAAGAGCCGACGGAGGACGGCGCATGAGGCTCGACGTCGTCACGATCTTCCCGGAGTACCTGGAGCCGCTGAACGTCTCCCTGGTCGGCAAGGCCCGCGCGCGTGGGCAGCTCGACGTCCAGGTGCACGACCTGCGCGCGTGGACGTACGACCGGCACAACACGGTGGACGACACGCCGTACGGCGGCGGTCCCGGCATGGTCATGAAGACCGAGCCCTGGGGCGACGCCCTGGACACCGTCCTCGCCGACGGCTACGAGAGCGGCGCCCAGGCGCCCGCGCTGATCGTGCCCACCCCCAGCGGCCGCCCGTTCACCCAGGAACTCGCCGTCGAACTCTCCGAGCGGCCCTGGCTGATCTTCACGCCGGCCCGCTACGAGGGCATCGACCGCCGGGTCATGGACGAGTACGCCACCCGGATGCCCGTCTACGAGGTCTCCATCGGCGACTACGTCCTCGCCGGCGGCGAGGCGGCCGTGCTGGTCATCACCGAGGCCGTGGCCCGGCTGCTGCCCGGTGTCCTCGGCAACGCCGAGTCCCACCGCGACGACTCCTTCGCCCCCGGCGCCATGGCCAACCTCCTGGAAGGCCCCGTCTACACCAAGCCGCCGGTCTGGCGCGGCCGGGACATCCCGGACGTGCTGCTCAGCGGCCACCACGGCAAGATCGCCCGCTGGCGCCGGGACGAGGCCCTGCGGCGTACGACACTGCACCGCCCCGACCTGATCGAGCGTTGCGATCCCAAGGCCTTCGACAAGAAGGACCGGGAGATGCTGTCGATCCTGGGCTGGGAACCGGACCCGGAGGGTCACCCGCACGGCCGATTTTGGCGCCGGGCCGGGGGCGTGGAAGAATAGACCGCTGTTGTGCGTCCGTCCGGTGTGCGCCCCTGCCACAGGGGGACACGACGTCCGCCCCGACTCGCACGACAGTCCTTCTTGGAACCACTAGTTTCCGTTGATGACCTGTGGCATCAGCGAAGAAAGCAGACCAAATGTCTCACCTGCTCGACACCGTCGACGCCGCGTCGCTGCGCAGCGACATCCCGGCCTTCCGCCCGGGTGACACCGTCAACGTCCACGTCCGCGTCATCGAGGGCAACCGCTCCCGTGTGCAGCAGTTCAAGGGCGTTGTGATCCGTCGCCAGGGCTCCGGTGTCCGCGAGACCTTCACGGTCCGCAAGGTCTCGTTCTCCGTCGGCGTCGAGCGCACCTTCCCGGTGCACACCCCGATCGTCGAGAAGATCGAGCTGGTCACCCGTGGTGACGTGCGCCGCGCCAAGCTGTACTACCTCCGTGAGCTGCGCGGCAAGGCCGCGAAGATCAAGGAGAAGCGCGAGAGCTGAGCGCTCTGCGCTGCTCGCGAGCCGCAGGCGAGCGAGCCGGCACCACGGCGTCACAGCGGGGCGGGATAGCATCTCGCCCCGATGGACACCGAAGCACAGCCGACCGAACGCGACCGCTCCTCCCACCCGGAGTCCCCGGGGCCGGAGGGACGGTCGCGTTTCGCGTTGGTGGCGCGGCTCGCCGACTGGCTGCCGGGCGGCCGGATCACCCTCACCCTTCTCGTCTGCCTGGCGTTCCTGCTCGCCCTCAACGCCTTCGTGGTGCAACCGTTCCAGATCCCGAGCGGATCGATGGAACAGGGATTGAGGATCGGGGACCGCGTTCTCGTAAACAAGTTGGCGTACCGTTTCGGTGCCCGGCCGCGCCGCGGTGACGTGGTTGTGTTCGACGGCACGGGGTATTTCGGGGACGCCGACTACATCAAGCGCGTTGTCGGTGTGGGGGGAGACCATGTGGTCTGCTGCGACAAGAAGGGGAGGATCGAGGTGAACGGCCGGGCGGTCGACGAGACGGCGTTCCTCTATCCCGGGGACCGCCCCTCCGAGGTGGCCTTCGACATCCGTGTGCCTGCCGGCACCCTCTTCGTCCTCGGCGACCACCGCAGCGACTCCAGCGACTCCCGGGACCACCTGGGCTCACCCGGCGGCGGCATGATCCCCGTCGGTGACGTCATCGGCCGCGCCGACTGGATCCTCTGGCCGTACGCCCATATGACCCACCTGAGCCGGCCGTCCGCCTACGCGCGCGTGCCCGCGACCGCGGCGGAGGGCGCCCATGGGTAACCGCGGCAAACCGCGCGGGGTGCCCGAGACCCCCGCGGACGACCTGCTGCCCACCGGGGTCCGGCGCACCTCCGCGCCCGGTGGCGGCCGCACGCGCGCGGAGCGCCGCAAACTCCAGCGCAAGGTCAAGCGCAAGCGGCGGCGTTCGGCCGTCCGGGAGATCCCGCTCCTGGTCGGCGTCGCCGTGCTGATAGCGCTGGTCCTGAAGACCTTCCTGGTCCAGGCGTTCGTGATCCCGTCCGGCTCGATGGAGCAGACCATCCGGATCGGCGACCGGGTCCTGGTCGACAAGTTCACCCCGTGGTTCGGCTCCGAGCCGCAGCGCGGGGACGTCGTCGTCTTCCACGACCCGGGCGGCTGGCTGGCGGACGAACAGACCCAGAAGAAGTCCGACCCGGTCGTCCTCAAGCAGCTGAAGGAGGGCCTCTCCTTCATCGGCCTGCTTCCGTCCGACAATGAGAAAGACCTGATCAAACGGGTCATCGGCGTCGGTGGCGATCATGTGAAGTGCTGTGACGCGCAGGGCCGGGTGACGGTCAACGGCGTCCCGCTCAGCGAGGCCGACTACCTCTTCCCGGGCACGTCCCCCGCCGCCACCCCCTTCGACATCACCGTGCCCCCGGGCCGGCTGTGGGTGATGGGCGACCACCGCGACGACTCCGCGGACTCCCGCGCCCACCAGAACACCCCGTACGGCGGCACGGTCTCCCTGGACTCCGTGGTGGGCCGCGCCATGGTCATCGGCTGGCCGATCGGTCACTGGACCAGCCTGGACGAACCTAAAACCTTCGCAAGCGTCGGCGACTCCCGCTCCGGTACGGCCGCGGCCTCCCGGCTGTCGCATAGGGTTGCTTCCGAGAATCCGAACGGAATGACCCAACTCCCGACCCCTGCGGAACTCCCGCTCGTTATGGGAGTGGTGGGCCTGCGTCGTATGCGGTGCGGGCGGCGGCACAGAGTAAGGAGTTGGCGTGGGGGATGTGGCGGTTGGCGCACGGTCGGGACACGACGGCGAGGAGCACCGCGGGCACCCCGTGGAAGCGAACGCCCCCGCACCGGACGGCGCCATGACCTCCGGGAATGACATGGCAGCGGACGACGGCACCCCCGGGGACGAGCAGCCGCCCCGCACCCAGGACGCGGGCTCCGGCTCCGGGTCCGGATCCGACGCGGAAGACACCGCGCCCCGGCCCAGGAAGCCCCGCTCCTTCTGGAAGGAGCTGCCGATCCTGATCGGTATCGCGCTGGTCCTGGCGCTGCTGATCAAGACCTTCCTGGTGCAGGCGTTCTCGATCCCCTCCGACTCGATGCAGAACACCCTCCAGGAGGGTGACCGGGTCCTGGTCGACAAGCTCACCCCGTGGTTCGGCTCCGAGCCCGAGCGCGGCGAGGTCGTCGTCTTCCACGACCCGGACAACTGGCTGGCGGGCGAGCCGACACCGAACCCCAACGCGGTGCAGAAGGTGCTCAGCTGGATCGGCCTGATGCCGTCGGCGGAGGAGAAGGACCTGATCAAGCGGGTGATCGGGGTCGGCGGCGACACCGTCCAGTGCAAGGGCTCGGGCCCGCTGCTGGTCAACGGCAAGGCGCTGAACGAGCCGTATGTGTACCCCGGCAACACGCCGTGCAGCGTGGACGACCAGGGCGGCCAGTTCAAGGTGAAGGTGCCCAAGGGCTACATCTGGGTGATGGGCGACCACCGCCAGAACTCCCGTGACTCCCGCTACAACCAGTCCGACCGGAACCACGGCATGGTCCCCGTCGGCAAGGTCGTGGGCCGTGCGATCGTCAAGGCCTGGCCGGTCAACCGCTGGGGCACCCTGCCGATTCCGGACACCTTCGACCAGCCCGGCCTGGACCGGCAGTCCTCGGCGGCGGCCTCCCTGACGGTGGCTCCGGAGGGCCTGGCCGTCGCGGCGGTCGTGCCGGTGGCGGTGTGGCGCCGGCGCAGGAGCCGGTCGCAGGAGCGCGTCTGACGCCGGACGCCGCCGCAGGAGCGCGCTGACGCCACACGCTGCGGCAGGACCTGTCCGACAGCATCCGGAGCCGCCCCGGCCGGGGCGGCTCCGGCTTTTCCGCCGGGGGTGGGCAAGGCTCAGTACCGCCGGGTAGGGTCCCGGTCCATGGGTGGCGAGAGCACGACGCGTACGGCCCCGCGCAGCGGCGGCACAGGCACGGCAGGGCCCGGCGGCAGCCGGCTGGGGCAGCGGCTGTCCGGGCTGGTCGTGGCCCTCGGCCTCGTCCTGTTCCTCGGCGGCTTCGGCTGGGCGGCGGTGACCTACCGGCCGTACACCGTGCCCACCAGCTCCATGACACCCACGATCGACGCCGGTGACCGGGTGCTGGCCCAGCGCGTCGACGGCGCCGACGTCAAGCGCGGTGACGTGGTGGTCTTCGAGGACACGAGCTGGGTGACCAACGCCAAGGTGGTCAAGCGGGTCGTGGCCGTCGGCGGGGACACCGTCTCCTGCTGCACCGACGGAAAGCTGACCGTCAACGGCAAGCAGATCGACGAGCCCTACCTGCCCGAGGGCTCCCTCGCCGAGATCAAGAACTTCCCGACGGTGACCGTCCCCGCGGGCCGGCTCTTCCTGCTCGGCGACGAACGCCAGGGCTCCCTGGACTCCACCGCCCACCTCACCGACGCGGCCAAGGGCACCGTCTCCCGGGACGCCGTGACCGCCCGCGTGGACGCCGTCGTATGGCCCTGGAAGGGCATGCTCAAGCGGCCCACCGGTTTCACGGCGCTCGGCACCCTCTCGCAGCCCGGCCCGCTGCGCACCATCGAGCTGCTGATCGTCGCCGGTGCGGTCCTGGTCCTGGCCGGCGGCGCGTACGGCCCGGTCGCCAAGCTCTTCGGCCGCTCCCGGCGCACTCCCGCCCGCCCGGAGGCGGCCGGTGCCCGCTGAGCTGCGCAAGGTGGCCCGGGTGGTCCTGCTCGATCCCGAGGACCGCATTCTGCTGCTGCACGGCCATGAGCCCGACGACCCCGCCGACGACTGGTGGTTCACCCCCGGGGGCGGTCTGGAGGGCACCGAGACGCGGGAGGAGGCCGCCCTCCGGGAGCTTGCCGAGGAGACCGGCATCACGGACGTCGAGCTGGGCCCCGTGCTGTGGCAGCGCCGCTGCTCCTTCCCGTTCGCGGGCCGCCGCTGGGACCAGGACGAGTGGTACTACCTGGCCCGTACGGCGCAGACGGTGACCGGGGCGACGGAGCTGACGGAGCTGGAGCGGCGCAGCGTGGCCGGAGCACGGTGGTGGACGTGTCAGGAACTGGCCCGGGCGCATGAGACGGTGTATCCGACCAGACTCGCCGAGCTGCTGCGCACGCTGCTCGACGAAGGTCCCCCGGCCGGTCCCGTGACCCTCGATCCGGAAATCGTCTGAGGGCTCGCGCGGCTGGCGCACAATGGTGGGATCGCACGGCTGAAGGGGAACATGCCATGAGCGCCGAGGACCTCGAGAAGTACGAGACCGAGATGGAGCTGAAGCTCTACCGGGAGTACCGCGATGTCGTCGGTCTGTTCAAATACGTGATCGAGACCGAGCGGCGCTTCTATCTCACCAACGACTACGAGATGCAGGTGCACTCGGTCCAGGGTGAGGTCTTCTTCGAGGTGTCCATGGCCGACGCCTGGGTCTGGGACATGTACCGGCCGGCTCGCTTCGTGAAGCAGGTCCGGGTCCTGACGTTCAAGGACGTGAACATCGAGGAGCTGAACAAGAGCGACCTCGAGCTGCCCGGCGGGTGAGGTGACCCGCGGCTGACGGATTCCGGCGGGTGACGGGCTCCCGCAGGTGACGGGGTTATCCACAATCGCCGGGCCGTCCACCAAGATCAACATCTTGGGTCCGGCTGCGTGATCGTTGGCGCCGGAGGTGGTGCCGACATGAGCAAGGCACGCAGTGGACTCGGCAGGTACGGCGAGGATCTGGCCGCCCGGCGGCTGACCGAGGCCGGGATGAGGATCCTGGAGCGCAACTGGCGCTGCGGTCGTTCCGGAGAGATCGACATCGTCGCGCTGGACGGCGATGTCCTGGTCGTCTGCGAGGTGAAGACCCGCAGGGACGGCGCGTTCCAGCATCCGATGGCCGCCGTCACCCCGCAGAAGGCGGGTCGGCTGCTCGGCCTGGCCCAGCACTGGATCCAGGCCCACGGAGGGGCTCCGCCCGGAGGCGTCCGCATCGACCTGGTCGGCGTGCTCCTGCCCCGCCGGGGCGGCCCGAGTGTCGAGCACGCCCGGGGGGTGGCCTGAATGGGATTCGCCCGTACGTGCTCGGTGGCCCTGGTGGGCGTGGAGGGCGTGGTCGTCGAGGTCCAGGCCGACCTCGAACCCGGCGTCGCCGCCTTCACCCTGGTGGGTCTCCCGGACAAGAGCCTGACGGAGAGCAGGGACCGGGTCCGGGCGGCGGTGGTGAACTCGGGCGGCGAATGGCCGCAGAAGAAGCTCACCGTGGGACTCAGCCCGGCATCGGTGCCCAAGGCGGGCTCCGGCTTCGACCTGGCCGTGGCCTGCGCCGTCCTCGGGGCCGCCGAGCGGATCGATCCCCGGGTCCTCGCCGACATCGTCATGATCGGAGAGCTGGGGCTGGACGGCCGGGTCCGCCCGGTGCGCGGCATCCTGCCCGCGGTGCTCGCCGCGGCCGACGC
Source organism: Streptomyces sp. NPDC001606 (assembly GCF_053596835.1). Classification (NCBI taxonomy): domain Bacteria; kingdom Bacillati; phylum Actinomycetota; class Actinomycetes; order Kitasatosporales; family Streptomycetaceae; genus Streptomyces; species Streptomyces sp. NPDC001606. The sequence goes on along the minus strand of NZ_JBSFHC010000002.1, from coordinate 134,265 downwards.
CGGGTACGAACAGGTGGTCGTGCCGGAATGCGCCGCGGCGGAGGCCTCGCTGGTCCCCGGTGTCTCGGTGCTGGGCGTGCGCAGCCTGCGCCAGCTCATCGCGGTCCTGGCCGACGAACCCGTCCCCGAGGAGGAACCGGCCCAGCAGGGCCGCCCGGACCCGGTCCTGGCCGGTCTGCGGGTACCGGGCACGGGCGCCGCCACCGGCATGCACAGCATCGGCGCCACCCAGCAGGAACACGACCACGACCTCGCGGACGTGGTGGGCCAGACATCGGCCCGTACGGCCGTGGAGGTGGCCGCCGCCGGCGGACACCATCTGTTCCTGGAAGGGCCGCCCGGCGCGGGCAAGACCATGCTCGCCGAACGGCTTCCCACCGTGCTTCCCCGGCTCACCAGGGAGGACTCGCTGGAGGTGACGGCCGTGCACTCGGTGGCCGGGCTGCTGCCGCCGGGCAAGCCGCTCATCGACATCGCCCCCTACTGCGCCCCGCACCACTCGGCGACCATGCAGTCCCTCGTCGGCGGCGGCCCCGGCATCGCGCGCCCCGGAGCGGTGTCCCTCGCCCATCGCGGGGTGCTCTTTCTGGACGAGGCACCCGAGTTCCACAGCCAGACCCTGGACGCCCTGCGCCAGCCCCTGGAGTCCGGCCATGTGGTCATCGCACGCAGCGCCGGTGTCGTCCGGTTCCCGGCACGCTTCCTGATGGTGCTGGCGGCCAACCCCTGTCCCTGCGGCCGCTTCTCCGTGCGCGACTCCCTGTGCGAGTGCCCGCCGTCGGCCATCCGCCGCTATCAGGCCCGGCTCTCCGGGCCGCTGCTGGACCGGGTGGACCTGCGCGTCGAGGTCGACCCGGTCAGCCGGGCCCAGCTCACCGCACCGGGCGCCCGGGGCGAGACCACCGCCACCGTGGCCGACCGGGTGCGGCAGGCCCGGGAGCGGACCGCGGCCCGGCTCGCCGGAACCCCCTGGCGCAGCAACAGCGAAGTGCCCGGCCGGGAGCTGCGCAGCCGCTATCACGCCGTGGCCGGCGCCATGGACGAGGCCGAGCGCAACCTGGAGCGGGGCGTGCTCACCGCGCGCGGCATCGACCGGGTGCTGCGCGTCGCCTGGACCGTCGCCGACCTCGTCGGCCACGACCGCCCGGACGCGGCCGACGTCGCCCTCGCCCTGCAACTGCGCACCGGAGTCCCCCGGGGCGTGCCGATGGCCATCGGGGCGCTGACATGACCGGAGAGGAATGCCCCGACGCCGAACTGCTCGGGCGGGTCTTCCTCGGGCGGGTGATCGAGCCGGGGGACGAGGCCGGCGGGCGGTGGGTGCGGGAGTTCGGGGTCGGGGAGGTGGTGCGGCGGCTGCGCGGGGACGGTGAGCCGTTGCCCGGGGTGAGCGCCGTGCGGTGGGAGGGGCTGGTCGCGCGGGCCCGGCGGGCCGAGCCCGAGCGGGATCTCGCCCAGGCCCGGCGGGCGGGGGCACGGTTCCTGCGCCCGGGGGACGCCGAGTGGCCCGGGCAGCTCGACGACCTCGGGGACGCCCGGCCCCTCGGTCTCTGGGTGCGGGGCCGCCCCAGCCTGCGGTTATGGGCGCTGCGCTCGGTCGCGGTGGTGGGCGCCCGCGCCTGCACCGAGTACGGCAGCCACACCGCCGCCGGCCTCGCCGCGGGCCTCGCCGAGCGGGGCTGGGTGGTGGTGTCGGGCGGCGCCTACGGGATCGACGGCGCCGCCCACCGCGGTGCCCTCGCCGTCGGCGGCGCCACCGTCGCCGTCCTGGCCAGCGGCGTCGACCGGCCCTACCCCCGCGGCCACACCGCGCTCATCGACCGTATGGGGGAACAGGGGCTGGTGATCGGCGAGTTGCCGCCGGGCGACCACCCGACACCGAGCCGGTTCATCCTGCGCAACCGGGTGATCGCGGCCCTCACCAGAGGCACCGTCGTCGTGGAGGCGGCCTGCCGCAGCGGCTCCCTGGCCACCGCGCGGGCCGCACAGCGGCTCGGCAGATTCACCATGGGCGTGCCCGGCCCGGTCACCAGCGCACTCTCCGCCGGGGTGCACGAACTGCTGCGCGGTGAGGCCACCCTCGTCACCGACGCCGCGGAAGTGGTCGAACTCGTGGGCGACATCGGAGAGCTGGCCCCGGCCCGGCGGGGCCCGGTGCTCCCCCGTGACCTGCTGGAACCGGCCGCCCGGAGCGTCCTCGCCGCCCTGCCGGGCGACCGGCCGGCCCCCGCCGCGGAGATCGCGCTGGGCGCCCGCACCACGCCGGACGACACGATCGCCCGGCTGTACGAACTCCGAGCACTGGGGTACGTCGAACGACATGGCGACGGCTGGAAGTTGACACGCCAGGCGGTGATGTCCGTCCGGGCTGCCCACGAAAGTCGCTGACCGAGAGTGTTCGGCCGTCCGGGGGAACCCCCGACGCCCTTGGGGTTTCCCGGAGTTGGGGTCCGCGCCGGTCACCCGGAGCGAGGCGCGCGCCGCGCTCGCGGAGCCCCCGTGAGCGCCCCGTGCGCGGGTGGAGCCTCGCTGTTCGCACACCGCGACTCCTCAGTCACGCTACGCTCACAAAGGCGACGGAGCAGAACGCGCCAACTCAACACCAGACCGGCAGGTCACCCAGGCAGCCCACTTCGACCCACGGCACCGCACCGTACGACACGACATCCCAGCCCCTCCCACACCGCAGCACTTCGCGGCAGTTCACAGCACTTCACGGCAGAACGGCACAAGGCGACGAATGCCCCAGCACACCTCCGGGTCCGACCGGGCGGCGCTCCCCCCAGCCGCCCGCGAGGGTGGCAGCGTGCGGCCGCCCGCTCCCTCGACGCTTGACGAGCTGTGGCGGTCGTACAAGGCGACGGGGGACGACCGGCTGCGGGAGCAGCTGATCCTGCACTACTCGCCGCTCGTGAAATACGTTGCGGGCCGGGTCAGCGTCGGGCTGCCGCCCAATGTGGAGCAGGCCGACTTCGTCTCCTCGGGGGTGTTCGGGCTGATCGACGCCATCGAGAAGTTCGACATCGACCGGGAGATCAAGTTCGAGACGTACGCGATCACCCGGATCCGCGGCGCGATGATCGACGAGCTGCGGGCGCTGGACTGGATCCCCCGCTCGGTGCGGCAGAAGGCGCGCAACGTCGAGCGGGCCTACGCGACCCTCGAAGCCCGGCTGCGGCGCACCCCGAGCGAGTGCGAGGTCGCCGCCGAGCTGGGCATGGAGGTCGACGAACTGCACGCGGTGTTCAGCCAGTTGTCGCTGGCCAACGTGGTCGCCCTGGAGGAGCTGCTGCACGTCGGCGGCGAGGGCGGGGACCGGCTCAGCCTCATGGACACCCTGGAGGACACCGCTGCGGACAACCCGGTGGAGGTGGCCGAGGACCGGGAGCTGCGCCGGTTTCTCGCGCGGGCCATCAACACCCTGCCCGAGCGGGAGAAGACCGTGGTGACGCTGTACTACTACGAGGGGCTCACCCTCGCCGAGATCGGCAATGTGCTCGGGGTCACCGAGAGCCGGGTCAGCCAGATCCACACCAAGTCGGTGCTCCAGCTGCGGGCCAAGCTGGCGAGCTTCGGGCGCTGAGTCGCTCCCGTTCGGCGGGGCTCGTCCGTAAAGTGTTGCCGTGCCAAGGATTCGAGCGGCCTCCGTGGCCGAGCACCGGTCGATGCAGCGAGCCGCCCTGCTGGACGCGGCTCGGTCCCTGCTGTCCGAGGGCGGGACGGAGGCGCTGACCTTCCCCGCGCTGGCCGAGCGCACCGGGCTGGCGCGGTCGTCGGTGTACGAGTACTTCCGGTCGCGGGCGGCCGTGGTCGAGGAGCTGTGCGAGGTCGACTTCCCGCTGTGGGCGGCCGAGGTCGAGGCGGCCATGGAGCGGGCCGGGACGCCCGAGGCCAAGGTCGAGGCGTATGTGCGGCAGCAGCTGGCGCTCGTCGGGGACCGGCGGCATCGGGCGGTCGTCGCCATCTCGGCGAGCGAGCTGGACGCCGGGGCGCGGGAGAAGATCCGGGCGGCCCACGGCGGGCTGGTCGCGATGATCGTCGAGGCGCTCGGCGAGATGGGGCACGGTCAGCCCCGGCTGGCGGCGATGCTGGTGCAGGGTGTGGTCGATGCCGCCGTGCGGCGGATCGAGCTGGGCGCGGCCGAGGAGCCCGCGCAGGTGACGGAGGCCGCGGTGGCCATGGCACTGCGGGGCGTACGAGGCTGACCCGGCGGCGGCCCCGGCTCGCGGCCGCATCCACGGCGCCTGCGCCGTGCCCGGGACGGGTAGGCGACCGGCGTCGGGCGGGAGCCGGGCGTCGGGTGTCCAGCGTTGCGTGGCCTCGTCTCCGGGCTTGCCTCTACTGCCGGGCCGGGGCTACGGGGCCTGCGGTAGCCCAGGACCGGCAGGGGTCTCGACCGGCCTGCCGCGATGGTCTCGCCCGGGCCTGCCTGGCTCCCGGGTGGCCCAACGGATCACCGCGCTCCCGGGCCGAGCTGCAGGGGCCGCGTCCACGGCGCCTGCGGTAGGCCCCGGACGGAAAGCGACCGGCCTCGGAGCAGGAGCCGGGGCGTCGGGTGCCCAGCGTTGCGCGGGCCTCACCCGGGGCCTCTGTTGCCGAGCTGCGGCTACGGGGCCTCCGGTACGCCCAGGACCGGCAGCAGTCTCGACGGGCCTCGGGGCAGGAGCCACGGCGGGAGCAGGGACAGGGGGTTCAGGTAGGTGCTGTCTCTCAGCAGACCCCAGTGCAGGCAGGAGCGCGGGCCGCAGTGCGGGGTCGGGCGGTCCAGCGTCGCCACGGTCTCGCCCGGTGTCACCTCCTCTCCCGCGCGGACCGACGGGATCACCGGCTCGTACGTCGTCCGCAGGTCCGTCCCGTCCAGTTCCAGGGTGAGCACCCCCCTGCCCGCCACCCGCCCCGCGAAGGACACCCGGCCCGACGCGACGGCGCGGACCGGGGCGCCGGGAGGGGCGGCGAGATCCACACCGCGGTGGCCGGGGCCGTAGACCGTGGCGGGCGGCTCCCAGCCGCGGATCACCGCCGGGCGGCCGCCCGGCGGCCCCACCGGCCAGGTCCGGGCGACGGCCGGCACCGGCGGGCCGGGCGGCGGACCCGGCGGCGGGGGGCCCGCCCAGGGCACGGCGGTCAGGGCCGCCGCCGGCAGCGCGGCCGGCAGCACCAGGAGCAGCAGGGCCGTACCCGCGGTCAGGTGTCGCGTCGCTCGTCGCATGCGATCCACCCTTCCGCAGGCCTGTGATCACGGCCGGAGTCTGTGGACCACCCCGCCGTTGTGGACAGCGGCGTCACCCGCGGGCCCGCCGGTCCCGTACACTTCTTCTGGCGATCCGGGTCACCGGGTCGACTTCGCACGCCCCGACACCGATCGGTCAAACGATCTGTGTCAGCGCCCCTCGGTCCTCTGTGGCAACGGCGCATCGCGGGCGTCAGGCGCGACCGCCGTCCGGCGGACGCGGCACAACCGAGAAACCAAGGAGAAACGGCCATGGCCGTCGTCACGATGCGGGAGCTGCTGGAGAGCGGCGTCCACTTCGGTCACCAGACCCGTCGCTGGAACCCGAAGATGAAGCGCTTCATCTTCACCGAGCGCAACGGCATCTACATCATCGACCTGCTCCAGTCGCTGTCGTACATCGACCGCGCCTACGAGTTCGTCAAGGAGACCGTCGCCCACGGCGGCACGGTCATGTTCGTCGGCACCAAGAAGCAGGCGCAGGAGGCCATCGCCGAGCAGGCCACCCGCGTCGGCATGCCCTACGTCAACCAGCGCTGGCTGGGCGGCATGCTCACCAACTTCTCGACCGTCTACAAGCGTCTGCAGCGCCTCAAGGAGCTCGAGCAGATCGACTTCGAGGACGTCGCGTCCTCCGGTCTGACGAAGAAGGAGCTGCTGGTCCTCTCGCGCGAGAAGGCCAAGCTCGAGAAGACCCTCGGTGGTATCCGCGAGATGCAGAAGGTGCCGAGCGCCGTCTGGATCGTGGACACCAAGAAGGAGCACATCGCCGTCGGCGAGGCCCGGAAGCTCAACATCCCGGTCGTCGCGATCCTCGACACCAACTGTGACCCGGACGAGGTCGACTACAAGATCCCGGGCAACGACGACGCGATCCGTTCCGTCACCCTGCTCACCCGCGTGATCGCCGACGCCGTCGCCGAGGGCCTCATCGCCCGCTCCGGCGTCGCCACCGGCGACAAGGGTGAGAAGGCCGCGGGCGAGCCGCTCGCCGAGTGGGAGCGCGACCTGCTCGAGGGCGAGAAGAAGGCCGACGAGGCGGAGCAGCCGGCCGAGGCCTCCGCCGCCGAGGCTCCGGCCGAGGCCGCCGCCGAGGCCCCCGCCGCCGAGGCCGAGCAGGCCTGACACAGGCGTCGACAGCGGGGGCGGTACTGACAGCGCCTCCGGCGCGGTGAAGACCGCCCCCGCTGTTCACCCGTAGGTCAGCACGACGTATGCGCGCCGCGTTCACATGTGGAGCGACACCGTGCTGGACCGTGCTGATCTGAAGATCTTCCAGACTTCGAGAAAGACTCACAGACTCATGGCGAACTACACCGCCGCCGACGTCAAGAAGCTCCGTGAGCTGACCGGCGCCGGCATGATGGACTGCAAGAAGGCGCTGGACGAGGCCGAGGGCAACGTCGAGAAGGCCGTCGAGGCGCTGCGCATCAAGGGCCAGAAGGGCGTCGCCAAGCGCGAGGGCCGCTCCGCCGAGAACGGCGCCGTGGTCTCCATCATCGCCGACGACAACTCCTCCGGCGTCATCGTCGAGCTGAAGTGCGAGACGGACTTCGTCGCCAAGGGTGACAAGTTCCAGGCCGTCGCCAACAAGATCGCGGAGCACGTCGCCGCGACCTCCCCGGCCGACATCGAGGCCCTGCTCGCCTCCGAGATCGAGCCCGGCAAGACCGTGCAGGCGTTCGTGGACGAGGCCAACGCCAACCTCGGCGAGAAGATCGTCCTGGACCGCTTCGCGCAGTTCGCCGACGGCTTCGTGCTCGCCTACATGCACCGCACCATGCCCGACCTGCCCCCGCAGATCGGTGTCCTGGTCGAGCTGGACAAGCCGAACGCCGAGGTCGCCAAGGGCATCGCCCAGCACATCGCCGCCTTCGCGCCGAAGTACCTCTCCAAGGAGGACGTCCCGGCCGAGGTCGTCGAGTCCGAGCGTCGTATCGCCGAGGAGACCACCCGCGCCGAGGGCAAGCCCGAGGCCGCGCTCCCGAAGATCGTCGAGGGTCGCCTCAACGGCTTCTTCAAGGACGCCACGCTGCTGGGCCAGCCGTACGCGCTGGACAACAAGAAGTCGGTCCAGAAGGTGCTGGACGAGGCCGGTGTCACCCTGAAGCGCTTCTCGCGCATCAAGGTCGGCATCTGAGTCCGTACCGCGATCGACGCGCGACCCGAGGAGAATTCTCGGTAGGGTCGACAGCAGTCGTCCGCGCACACCGCCATACCCGGGCACGTGGCGGACGGCAGCAGATCTGACGAGGAGGCCATTGCCGCGCATGGGAGCGAAAAGCGACCCCATCGGCAATGGCCTTCTTCGTATGTGCAACACGTGAAAGAGGCGGGATCTCCCATGACCACCAAGGCCCAGAAGAGCGACGACGGCAAAGTGCGCGGCCGGTACCTGCTGAAGCTGTCCGGAGAGGCCTTCTCCGGTGGCGGCGGCCTGGGCGTGGACCCCGACGTGGTGCACAAGATCGCCCGCGAAATCGCGGCCGTCGTCCGGGACGGCGCGCAGATCGCGGTCGTCATCGGCGGCGGCAACTTCTTCCGCGGCGCCGAACTCCAGCAGCGCGGCATGGACCGCGCCCGCTCCGACTACATGGGCATGCTCGGCACCGTGATGAACTGCCTCGCCCTCCAGGACTTCCTGGAGAAGGAGGGCATCGACAGCCGGGTGCAGACCGCCATCACCATGGGCCAGGTCGCCGAGCCGTACATCCCGCTGCGCGCCGTGCGCCACCTGGAGAAGGGCCGCGTGGTCATCTTCGGCGCCGGTATGGGCATGCCGTACTTCTCCACCGACACCACCGCCGCCCAGCGCGCCCTGGAGATCGACGCCGAGGCGCTGCTCATGGGCAAGAACGGCGTGGACGGGGTGTACGACTCCGACCCCAAGACCAACCCGGACGCCGTCAAGTTCGACGCGCTCGGCTACGGCGAGGTCATCACCCGCGACCTGAAGGTCGCCGACGCCACCGCCATCACGCTCTGCCGCGACAACAAGCTTCCGATCCTCGTCTTCGAGCTGCTCGCCGAGGGCAATATCGCTCGGGCCGTCAAGGGTGAGAAGATCGGCACGCTGGTCGGCGACCAGGGCAACCGGGACTGACCCGGTATCCGTCCGGCCGGTGATGTACGGCCCCGCAGGGGCCGGGCCCCGGCCGGGGGATGGACAATGTCCTGCCGGTGGGGAACCGTGCAGGAAGAAGACGCGACGCAGCCGGCCGCCGACCGACTCAAGGAACCGCAGCCGGGCCTTACTCAAGACACGCAGGAGCAAGTGGTGATCGAAGAGACCCTCCTCGAGGCCGAGGAGAAGATGGAGAAGGCCGTCGTGGTCGCCAAGGAGGACTTCGCCGCGATCCGCACCGGCCGTGCGCACCCGGCGATGTTCAACAAGATCGTGGCCGACTACTACGGTGCCCCGACGCCGATCAACCAGCTGGCCTCGTTCTCCGTGCCGGAGCCGCGCATGGCGGTCGTCACCCCGTTCGACAAGAGCGCGCTGCGCAACATCGAGCAGGCGATCCGCGACTCCGACCTGGGCGTCAACCCCAGCAACGACGGCAACATCATCCGGGTGGTGTTCCCCGAGCTGACCGAGGAGCGCCGCCGCGACTACATCAAGGTCGCGAAGGGCAAGGCCGAGGACGCCAAGGTCTCGATCCGCTCCGTGCGCCGCAAGGCCAAGGACGCCATCGACAAGCTCGTCAAGGACGGCGAGGTCGGCGAGGACGACGGGCGTCGGGCGGAGAAGGAGCTGGACGACACCACGGCGAAGTACGTCGCCCAGGTGGACGAGCTTCTGAAGCACAAGGAAGCGGAGCTGCTCGAAGTCTGATGAGCGACTCTTCCTGGGGAGCGCCGCCACCCGCGGGGCAGGCCGGGTACTGGGGAACCACCGACGGTGGGCCCGCCCAGCCCGTCCCGCCTGTCCGGGGGGCCGCCCCGGCGGGTCCCGCGTACGATGCGCCTCAGGCGCAGCAGACTCGCCCCATGCCCATCGTGCCCGACGGCCCCGCGTACGGCGGAGACCAGGACGATCACCGGGGGGCCGCTCGGTCGAGCGGCCCCCTGTCCGGGGAGATCCCGGCCGAGAACCAGAATCCGGAGCCCATGTCCGACGCCCCGCAGCCGGCCCCCGCGCCGCAGAAGAAGAGCGCGGGCCGTGATCTGAGCGCGGCCATAGGAGTCGGCGTCGGGCTCGGTGTGGTGATCATCGCCTCGCTGTTCATCAAGAAGGCCGTGTTCGTCGGGGTGGTCGCGGTCGCCGTGGTCGTCGGCCTGTGGGAGCTGACGAGCAGGCTCCAGGAGCGCAAGGGCATCAGGGCGCCGCTGGTGCCGCTCGCCGTCGGCGGCGCGGCGATGGTGGTCGCCGGGTATGTGCGCGGTGCCGAGGGCGCGTGGGTCGCCATGGCCCTGACGGCGCTCGCGGCCCTGGTCTGGCGGATGACGGAACCCCCCGAGGGGTACCTCAAGGACGTCACGGCCGGTGTCTTCGCGGCGTTCTACGTGCCGTTCCTGGCCACGTTCGTCGCGATGATGCTGACCGCCGACGACGGCCCCTGGCGCGTCCTGACCTTCCTGCTGCTGACCGTGGTCAGCGACACCGGCGCCTACGCCGTCGGCTGGCGTTTCGGCAAGCACAAGCTCGCTCCGCGCATCAGCCCCGGCAAGACCCGCGAGGGCCTGGTCGGCGCGGTGCTGTTCGCGATGGTCGCGGGGGCGCTGTGCATGCAGTTCCTGATCGACGGCGGCAGCTGGTGGCAGGGGCTGCTGCTGGGCCTCGCGGTCGCGGCCAGCGCCACGCTGGGCGACCTCGGCGAATCCATGATCAAGCGGGACCTGGGCATCAAGGACATGGGCACCCTGCTCCCCGGGCACGGCGGCATCATGGACCGTCTCGACTCCCTGCTGCCCACGGCGCCGGTGGTCTGGCTGCTGATGGTCGCGTTCGTCGGCTCCGGGTGAGCGACGGCGTCGTACGGCTCCCGGGCCCCCGCCTCACGCGTACGCGCGCGTGGCGGGGGCCCGTCCCGTATAGCCCTAAACCCATCCAAGTGGGACGATTCTGCACGTAGACAGACCCTCTCCCGCACCGAAGGAGGGCGCCATGTCCGCCTTCCATGAAGAGATCGACATCGAGCGGTCGCCCGGTGATGTCTGGGCGTACGTCAGCGACCCCGTCCACCTGCCGGAATGGCAGGAGAGCGCGGTCTCCGTCGAGGAGCTGGACGACGGTCCCTTCGGCGTCGGCTCCCGCTTCCGCGTCACCCGGCACGTCGGCGGCCGGGACATGCCGATGACCATGGAGTGCACCGAGTTCGAGCCGCCGCACTCCTGGACCGCCCGGGGCATCGACGGACACATCCGCGGCCAGGTCCACGGCGAGGTCACCGCACTGCCCGACGGCAGCACCCGGGTCACCATGGACCTCGACTTCGAGGGCCACGGCATCGGCAAGGTCCTGCTGCCCCTCGTCGTACGCCCCCAGGTCCGCAAGGAACTCCCGCACAACGAACGCCTCCTCAAGGAACGCCTGGAACACGCCACCCCGGGCGCGCTGTAACCCACCCCCGGCACGGAGATCCACAGGCAACGGGCGACGAAATCCACAGGCAACGGGCCACGGGAATTGATCTGAGACACTGGTAGCACCATGCCCAAGCCCGGAGAACTCACTTTCGTCGCCCCCCGCGGAGCCAAGAAGCCGCCGCGGCATCTCGCCGACCTCACGCCCGCCCAGCGCAAGGATGCCGTGGCCGAGATCGGTGAGAAGCCGTTCCGTGCCAAGCAGCTCTCGCAGCACTACTTCGCGCGGTACGCGCACGACCCGGAGCAGTGGACCGACATCCCGGCCGGATCGCGCGGCAAGCTTCAGGAAGCGCTGTTCCCGGAGCTGATGACCGTCGTACGGCATCTGTCGACCGACCAGGGGACCACCCGCAAGACGCTGTGGCGACTGTTCGACGGGACGCTCGTCGAGTCGGTGCTGATGCGCTACCCGGACCGGGTGACCATGTGCATCAGCTCCCAGGCGGGGTGCGGGATGAACTGCCCCTTCTGTGCGACGGGGCAGGCGGGGCTGGACCGGAATCTGTCCACCGCGGAGATCGTCCACCAGATCGTCGACGGTATGCGGGCGCTGCGGGACGGCGAGGTGCCCGGCGGTCCCGCGCGGCTGTCCAACATCGTCTTCATGGGGATGGGCGAGCCGCTCGCCAACTACAACCGGGTGGTCGGCGCCATTCGCGCGCTCACCGATCCGGCGCCGGACGGCCTCGGGCTGTCGCAGCGCGGGATCACCGTCTCCACCGTGGGGCTCGTGCCGGCCATCCACCGGTTCGCCGACGAGGGCTTCAAGTGCCGGCTCGCGATCTCCCTGCACGCCCCCGACGACGAGCTGCGCGACACCCTGGTCCCCGTGAACACGCGGTGGAAGGTGCGCGAGGTGCTGGACGCCGGGTTCGAGTACGTCGAGAAGAGCGGCCGCCGGCTGTCCATCGAGTACGCCCTCATCCGTGACATCAACGACCAGGCGTGGCGGGGAGACCGGCTCGGGCGGCTGCTCCGGGGCAAGCCGGTGCACGTCAACCTCATCCCGCTGAACCCGACCCCGGGCAGCAAGTGGACCGCCTCGCGGCCCGAGGACGAGAAGGCGTTCGTGGAGGCGATCGCCGCACACGGGGTGCCGGTGACCGTCCGGGACACCCGTGGACAGGAGATCGACGGAGCCTGTGGTCAGCTCGCCGCCACCGAGCGGTAATCTGACCGGGTCCACATATCTTCATATTCCGACAGGGGAGCGCCACAGCGCTGAGAGTGCGGCGGACAGGGCCGCAGACCCTCTGAACCTCGCCCAGGTCATTCTGGGTAGGAAGTTCGGTCATCACTCAAGCTGTTGCGCCCTGCCCGGGCCTCCCTCGCGGAGCCCGGGCAGGGCCGCGTCTCTTCCTGGCCAACCCCCAGGAGGACATCCGGTGCAGAACAAGACCTTCGTGGCCGTCGCGGTCGGCCTCGGCCTGATCACGCTGTCCGCGTGCGGTTCCGGCGGCGGCAGCAAGCACTCCGCCGCCGATTCCAGGACCGTGACGCTCGTGAGCCACAACTCGTGGGCCATCTCCAAGAGCGTCCTCGCCGACTTCGAGAAGAAGACCGGGTACAAGGTCCGCAACCTCCAGGACGGCGACGCCGGGCAGGCCGTCAACAAGGCCATCCTGACCAAGGACAACCCGCAGGGCGACGTCTTCTTCGGCGTCGACAACACCCTGCTGTCCCGCGCCCTGGACAACGGCCTCTTCCAGCCGTACACCGCCAAGGGCCTGGACAAGGTCGGCACCCAGTACCAGCTCGACCGGGGCCGGAACCGGGTCACGCCCGTCGACTACGGCGACATCTGCGTCAACTACGACAAGGCCTACTTCAGCAAGCACAGGCTGACCCCGCCGCAGACCTTCGCCGACCTGGCCAAGCCGCAGTACAAGAACCTCCTCGTCACCGAGAACGCGGCCACCTCCTCGCCGGGCCTCGGCTTCCTGCTCGGCAGCGCCGCGCAGTTCGGCGACACCAACTGGCAGGGCTACTGGAAGAAGCTCAAGGCCAACGGCGTCAAGGTCGTCGACGGCTGGGACCAGGCCTACTACCAGGAGTTCTCCGGCTCCTCCGAGGGCAGGAAGGCGGGCGGTGACCGGCCGCTGGTCGTGTCCTACGCCTCCTCGCCGCCCGCCGAGGTCATCTACGCCAAGAAGCGGCCCGGCACCGCCCCGACCGGGGTGTCGTACGGCACCTGCTTCCGGCAGATCGAGTTCGCCGGCCTCCTCAGCAACGCCAGGAACCCCAAGGGCGCCAAGGCGTTCATCGACTTCCTGGTCTCCAAGGAGTTCCAGGAGGACATGCCGCTGAATATGTTCGTCTACCCGGTGGTGCAGGGCGCGAAGGTGCCCGCCGAGTTCACCGAGTACGGCAGGGCGGCCGACCACCCCGAGAACATGACCCCCGGCAAGATCGCCGCCAACCGTGACCAGTGGGTCAAGCAGTGGACCTCGCTCGTACTGAAGTAGCGGCGTCCCGGCGCGGGAACGCGGCGCGGCTCGGGCTCGTGGCCCTGCCCGTCGCGTTCTTCGCGCTGTTCTTCGCCTGGCCGGTGGCCGCGATCGTCGCGCGCGGGCTGAAGGTCGACGGGGCGTGGCGGCTCGGGCGGATCGCGGACGTCGTCACCGAGCCGGACATCCGGCATGTGCTGTGGTTCACCACCTGGCAGGCGCTTGCCTCCGCCGCGCTCACCCTGCTGCTCGCGCTGCCCGCCGCCTATGTCTTCGCCCGCCTGGACTTCCCGGGCAAGCGGCTGCTGCGGGCCGTCGCCACGGTGCCGTTCGTGCTGCCGACGGTCGTCGCCGGCAGCGCCTTCCTGGCCGTGCTCGGGCACGGCGGGCTGCTCGACCAGCTGTGGGGCGTACGGCTGGACACCACGGTCTGGGCGATCCTGCTCGCCCATGTCTTCTTCAACTACGCGGTGGTCGTCCGTACCGTCGGCGGGCTGTGGGCCCAGCTCGACCCCCGGCAGACGGAGGCCGCGCGGATGCTCGGCGCCTCCCCGTGGCAGGCCTGGCGGAAGGTGACGCTGCCCGCGCTGGCGCCCGCAGTGGCCGCAGCCGGGTTGATGGTGTTCCTGTTCTGCTTCACGTCCTTCGGCATCGTGCAGATCCTCGGCGGCCCCACCTTCTCCACCCTGGAGGTGGAGATCTACCGGCAGACCTCGGAGACCTTCGACCTGTCCACGGCCGCCGTCCTCACCCTGGTGCAGTTCGCCGCCGTCGGCGCGATTCTCGCCGTGCACGCCTGGACGGTACGGCGCCGGGAGAGCGCCCTGCGGCTGGTCGACCCGTCGGTGACCGCGCGCCGGCCGCGCGGCGCCGGACAGTGGGCCCTGCTCGGCGGGGTGCTGCTGACCATCGGCCTGCTCCTGGTGCTGCCGCTCGCCGTGCTGGTCCGCCGCTCGCTGGACGCGCCCGGCTTCGGCTACTACCGGGCACTGACCGACGCCGACAGCGGTACGTTCCTGGTGGCGCCGGTGCAGGCGGTGTGGACCTCGCTCCAGTACGCCTGCGCCGCCACCGCCATCGCCGTGCTGATCGGCGGGCTCGCCGCGGCCGCGCTGGCCCGCCGGGACGCCGGACGGCTGCTGCGGGGCTTCGACGCGCTGCTGATGCTGCCGCTCGGCGTCTCCGCCGTGACCGTCGGCTTCGGCTTCCTGATCGCCCTGGACAAGCCGCCGCTGGACCTCAGGCAGTCCTGGATCCTCGTCCCGCTCGCGCAGGCGCTGGTCGGCGCCCCCTTCGTCGTACGGACCATGCTGCCCGTGCTGCGCGCGGTGGACGCACGGCTCCGGGAGGCGGCCGCCGTGCTCGGTGCCTCGCCGTGGCGGGTGTGGCGCGAGGTCGACCTGCCGCTGGTGCGGCGGGCGCTGCTGGTCGCCGCCGGGTTCGCGTTCGCCGTCTCGCTCGGCGAGTTCGGTGCGACCGTGTTCATCGCCCGGCCCGACAACCCGACGCTCCCGGTCGCCGTGGCCCGGCTGCTCAGCCGCCCCGGCGATCTCAACTACGGCCAGGCGATGGCCCTTTCGACCATTCTGATGGTGGTGTGCGCCGCCGCGCTGCTCCTGCTGGAACGGCTGCGCACCGACCGGACGGGGGAGTTCTAGATGCTGCTGAGCCTGGAGGCCGCGACCGTCCGCTTCGGCGGCCGGGCCGTGCTCGACGCGGTCGACCTGGAGGTCGCCGAGCACGAGGTGGTGTGCGTGCTCGGGCCCAGCGGCAGCGGAAAGTCCACGCTGCTGCGGGCGGTGGCCGGGCTTCAGCCGCTGGACTCCGGGCGGGTGCTGCTCGACGGACGGGACCGGACGGCGTCCCCCGCGCACAAGCGGGGCATCGGCCTGATGTTCCAGGACCACCAGCTCTTCCCGCAGCGGGACGTCGGCGGCAATGTCGCCTTCGGGCTGCGGATGCGCGGCATGGCGCGAGCCGAACGGGACGCCGAGGTGGGTCAGTTGCTGGAGCTGGTCGGGCTGCCCGGGGCCGCCCGGCGGGCCGTGGCCGGGCTCTCCGGCGGCGAGCAGCAGCGCGTCGCCCTCGCCCGCGCGCTCGCGCCCCGGCCCCGGCTGCTGATGCTGGACGAGCCGCTCGGTCAGCTCGACCGCTCGCTGCGCGAGCGCCTGGTGGTCGAACTGCGCGAGCTGTTCGGCCGGTTGGGTACGACCGTGCTCGCCGTCACCCACGACCAGGGCGAGGCGTTCGCGCTGGCCGACCGGGTGGTGGTGATGCGGGACGGGCGGATCGCGCAGTCCGGTACCCCGCTCCAGGTGTGGCAGCGGCCCGCGGACGCGTTCGTGGCCCGCTTCCTCGGCTTCGACAACGTGGTCCCGGCGACCGTCGTGGGTACGGCCGCCGACAGCCCGTGGGGCAAGGTGCCGGTGCCCGACGGCTCGCCGCAGGGGGCGCGCACGCTGCTCGTCCGGCCCGCCGGGGTCCGGCTGGTCGCGGCCGACCAGGGGCTGCCGTGCACGGTGAGCGCCCGCACCTTCAAGGGCACGCATGTCGCCGTCCATCTCCAGCCCGCGGACGGACCCCGCCTGGAGGCGGCCTGCGCGCTGCGCGACGCGCCGGAGGCCGGGGACACGGTGGGCGTCGAGTTCGACGCGGCCGACATCGTCGTACTGGACTGACCGGCGCGGCCGAATCCATGGGGGCCGGCCGCCGGGCGCGGCTTAGGGTGAGGCCATGACCTTGCTCGCACATGACCGCTACTGCGATGAAATCGCCCTCCAGACCGAGCAGTTGAGGGCCGTGGTGACCTCCGGGGCCGATCTGTCGGCGACCGTGCCGACCTGCCCGGACTGGTCGCTGGAAGAGCTGGTACGCCATATGGGCGGCGCCCTGCGCTGGGTGGACGCGCTGGTGCGCGCCCGGGCGCAGGAGAACATCCCCTGGGACCAGGTGCCGCTCGGTGCCGGGCCCGAGGAGCGGGGGGACGCCATCGCCCTGGACAAGTGGCTGGCGGAGAGCGGCGAGCGGGTCGTCGCGGCGCTGCGCGAGGCCGGGCCGGACGCGGCGGTGTGGAGCTGGAAGGGTGAGCCGACCGCCGGGTTCTGGGCCCGCCGGATGACCCATGAGATCACCGTGCACCGTGCGGACGCGGCCCTCGCCGCCGGGCAGGGCTACACGGTGGCGCCGGAGATCGCGGCCGACGCGATCGACGAGTGGCTCGGCATCATCGGCTTCATCCAGCAGCACCGGGGCGATGAGCAGCGCTTCCGGCTGGAGGGGCCCCTGCGCTCCATCCATCTGCACGCCACCGACGCCGGCCCGGAGCTGAACGCCGAGTGGCTGCTGGAGTTCGGCGCGGAGGGCGTGCGCTGGCGCCGCGGCCACGAGAAGGCGACGGTCGCGCTGCGCGGACCGCTCACCTCGGTCATGCTCGCCTTCTACCGGCGGCTGCCGCTGGACGCCCCCGGCCTGGAGGTGCTGGGCGAGCGCGAGGTGCTGGAGTCCTGGCTGGGCTGGACCACCTTCGGCTGAGCCGCGCGGCGGTGGGGCCCGCCCCCGGACTTCCGGTGTCCTCGGGGGCGGGCCGGACGATCAGCCGTTGCCGCGTGCTCCGCGGCGGCGCAGGCCGAAGAAGACCGCACAGCCGCCGACGACGACCAGTGCGGCCGCGATTCCGGCGATCAGCGGCATGTTGGAGTCGGCGCCGGTCTCCGCCAGGTTCGAGCTGCCGGCCGCCGGGGACGGCTCGTTGCTCGGGGCGCCCGCCGGGGCCGGGCTGGACACGGACACCGACGGGGTCGGGCTCGGGGTCGGCGTCGCGGACTCGGCAGGCGCGGACGCGGACGCGGACAGGGAGGGCGCCGGGGCCGAGGGGGTGGGAGCCGAGGGGGTCGGCGTCGCGGTGTCGGTCGTACAGGCGGCGGCCGGGGTGGTGAGCTGCCCCGCCAGATCCTGGTCGACCGGGCCGGCCGTGACATGGACGCGGTAGGTGTTCTTGGGCTGCCAGTTCTCCGTGAAGGTGACGGAGGTGCCCGCGGCCGATCCCTTCACCTGCTGCTGGCCGATCTGCTTCTCGACTCCGCCGGCGTTCTCGCGGAACAGCGTGACGGTCGCCGGGGTGGCGCCCTTGTCCGTGTCGGTGACGACGATGACGCCCTTGCCGCCGACGCACTTGGCCTCGGCCTTGAAATCCGAGATGTCGCACGCGAGTGCCTGGCCGGCGATGCCGAGGGTGAGCGCGGCCGTGGCGGAGGCGACACCCAGCACGCGCACGGAACGGCGTGCGCTGCGGAGAGTTATGGACACGTTTGTCCTTTACAGAGCATATGTGCGGGGGGTTTCGGGGAGGCTCACTGGTCTATAAGCGCCCCGCGAGCAGTGTCAACGCATATGCCTGTGACGGGAGTTGGCTTTACCTGCTTATTAATCGCTCATGTGTTTGTTCTCGGCCGTGGTGCGTGTGTGGTGGGTGCGGCTGGGCGGGCGCGGGGTGCGCCCGCCCTTGCCGGGCACGCCGGGGAGGGGTCAGCCCTGAACGGCGGCCGGGTCCATCCAGATGACCTCCCAGGTGTGGCCGTCGAGATCGTCGAAGGCGCGGCCGTACATGAAGCCGTGGTCCTGGGTCTCGCCGCTCGGGGTGCCGCCCGCCGCGAGCGCCTTGTCGACCAGCTCGTCGACCTTCTCGCGGCTCTCGGCGCTCAGCGCGACCAGCACCTCGCTGGTCGTCGTGGCGTCGGCGATCTCCTTCTTGGTGAAGGTCGCGTAGAACGGCTTGGTGAGCAGCATCGCGACGATGGTGTCGCTGATCACCACCGAGGCCGCCTTCTCGTCGCTGAACTGCGGGTTGATCGTGTAGCCCAGCTCCGTGAAGAACTTCTTCGAGGCGTCGAGGTCGTTCACGGGCAGGTTCACGAAGATCATCTGCTGGTACATGGTGGGCCTTTCCCTATCGGTGTCGATCGTTTCGCCTGGGTAGACCGGCGGCCCGCGCCGAACTCATCGGCGGGGCCGGAACTTTCTTCGATCTTTTTTACGGCGGTCCGCCGGCGCACCGCTCAGCCGGCCACCGGCAGTGCCGCCAGCGCGGCGATCAGCAGGGTGAGCGGGCCGAACAGGGCCAGCAGGGCGGCGACGCGAAGGGCCGCCGCGGCGCGCAGCATCGTCGCCGGGGCGCCGAGCCGGAGCAGGGCGGCGGTGGTGTCGGCGCGGCTCTGCCGGGCTTCCACGGCCGCGGTGAGCAGGGTGGCGACCGTACAGCCGGTGACCAGGAGCGCGGCGAGGGTGGTCAGCGGGCCGAAGGAGGGCAGGGGGCGGTCGTACAGGGTGGTCATGGCGTAGCCGGTGGCCGCGACCGCGCAGACGACGCCGAGGGGGCGGCCGATCCGGGTGGCCTCCGTCATGAGCACCCGGCCGGCGAGGAGGCGCAGGGCGCCGGGCCGCACGGACTGGAGGAGACGGCCGCAGAGGTGGGTGAGGCCAGGGGCGGCCAGGACCAGCCCGGTGGCGGTGAGGAGGCGGCTGAGCAGGACGACGAGGCCGGAGTGGGGAGCGTAGGGGTGCAGGGCCAGGCCGGTGGCGAGCAGCGCGATGCCCCAGGGGAGACCGGTGGGGTTCTGGGCGTCGGGGCCGGCCGTCGTCTGGGAGGGGGGCACGGCGCTGCCCGGGTCCGCAGCTTCCGCCCCAGCGGTGGGACTGTCCGCGGGGTGCGCGGGTGAGTGGGGGCTGTCCGAACCCGTTCGTACCGTCACGGTGGCCGAGCCGGCCGCGGAATGCGCCTGGGGGTAGGTGCGGCCCGCATCGTCGGCGCGTGGCTCGGCGGCGGGGCTGGTTGCGGGATCCGGGTGGGGCGGGGTGCCGTCCGGGCCCGTAGCTCCCGTCTCGGCGGTGGGGCCGGGCGCGGGGTGCGCGTGGGGCTCGGCGCGGTCCGGTGACTCAGGATGGTCCGGGCTCGTTCGTGCCGTACCGGCGGCAGGCATGGCCGCGGAATGCGTGCGCGGCGGAGCACCCTCCGCGTCCGCACCCGCCCCTCCGCTGAGGGAGCCCGCGCGGGCCTGGGAGCCGCCCGCACCTCCCGCCCCGGTCGCGGAACCCGCGTGGGCCGGGGAGCCGTCAGCATCCCTCTTGCCCTTCGGTGGGCGGCGCGTGCCCGCGCGGAAGCGGCCGTAGGCGCCGAACGTCTCCTTCGGCGGGGTCTTGCTGTAGGCGCCGAAGCGGCCGAAGTGGCGGGGGTGTTGGGCCGGGGGGCGGGGGTCCTTGGGGCGGAGGGCCAGGGCCACCGTGACCGTGGCGGTCGCCGGGAGCAGGGCCAGCAGGGTGAGGGAGGCCGGGAGGGGCAGCGGGCGGCCCGCGGCCAGGAAGTCCGTGGCCGCGCCGTCGAAGGGCAGGCCCGTCAGATCGCCGCGGAAGTGGAGGAAGACGAGCAGGGCCAGCAGTGAGCCCAGGGTGCAGGACAGGGCGGTGGTCAGTGACGCGATCGCCATCATGCGGGCGGGACCGAGGCCGACGGCGGAGAGGCCGGAGCGCGGGCGGGTGCTCGGGTCGGTGCGGGCGACGGCGAGCGCGAGGTACACGGTGGCGGCCAGCGGCACCACGCACCAGCCCAGCCGCAGCGCGGCGGCGCCCGCGGCCTCGGGGTGGTTCAGGGCGTAGCCGAGGCAGGACAGCAGGAGGAAGCCGGTGCCGGCCGAGGCCGCGGTGACCAGCAGGCGGCGCAGCTGGACGGCGGGCCGGGCGGCGCGGGTCAGACGGAGAGCGAGCACGCGGCCCGGCCTTCCGGTTCGGCGGTGTCCGGCAGCTGGACGGTGTGCACGCGACGGCCGTCGAGCAGGGTCACCGTGCGGTCGGCGAGGGCGGCGGTGTCGGGGTCGTTCGTGGCGAGGACGACCGTGATGCCGTGCGAGCGGGCGGCCGTGGTGAGGGTGCGCAGCACATGGGTGCGGTCGGCGCGGTGCAGCGGGGCCGTCGGCTCGTCGGCGAAGAGCACGGTCGGGGTCGTGGCCAGCGCCCGGGCGATCGCCACGCGCTGGCGTTCGGCCTGCTGGAGTTCGTGCGGGCGGTTGCGGGCGCGGTCGCCGATGTCGAGGCGTTCCAGCCACTCCAGCGCCGTCACCTTGGCCCGTCGGCGGCCGGCGCCGCGGAGCATCAGGGGGAGCGCGGCGTTCTCCCAGACGTTCAGCTCGGGCACCAGGACCGGCTCGGGGTCGATCCAGCCGAAGCGGTTGCGGCGCAGCCGTTCGCGGGCGATCGGGCCGAGGGTGTGGACGGGCGCGCTGTTGAACCAGACCTCGCCGGTGCGCACCCGCACCAGCCCGGACAGACAGCGCAGCAGGGTCGTCTTGCCGCAGCCGCGCGGCCCGGTGACGGCGAGGATCTCGCCCTCCCGCACACCGAGCGAGACCCCGGCCAGCCCGGGGGAGCCGTCGGGGTGCCTGAAGTGCAGCGAGCGTGCCCAGAGCACGTCGTTGTCCGGCGGGGCCTCCATGGGCGTACACCTCGTTCTGATCCGTTTCCCCGTGCCTGTTTCCTCCGTGTGGGGGAACGAAAGGCTGGGCCGATCGGTCACTGGCACGCTAGGCAGGCGGCGAGGGGAGCCCGGACAGCACACGGCCCCGGGCCGCCGTTCTCACTCGAACGGAGGGCACCGGGGCCGGAGTCGATCAGCCGGTCGGATGATCAGAGCTTGGTCCACGCCTCCGTGAGGGTGGCCCGCAGGATCTGCTCGATCTCGTCGAAGGTCTCCTGGTTGGAGATCAGCGGCGGGGCGAGCTGGACGACCGGGTCGCCGCGGTCGTCGGCACGGCAGTAAAGGCCGTTGTCGAACAGGGCCTTGGAGAGGAAGCCGTACAGGACCCGCTCGGTCTCCTCCTCGTTGAAGGACTCCCGGGTGTTCTTGTCCTTCACCAGCTCGATGCCGTAGAAGAAGCCGTTGCCGCGGACGTCGCCGACGATCGGCAGGTCGTGCAGCTTCTGGAGGGTCTGGAGGAAGGCGCCCTCGTTGTCCAGCACGTGCTGGTTGATGCCCTCGCGCTCGAACAGGTCGAGGTTGGCGAGGCCGACCGCCGCCGACACCGGGTGGCCACCGAAGGTGTAGCCGTGCAGGAAGGTGTTGTCGCCCTTGTAGAACGGCTCGGCGAGCCGGTCGGAGATGATGCAGGCGCCGATCGGGGAGTAGCCCGAGGTCATGCCCTTGGCGCAGGTGATCATGTCCGGGACGTAGCCGAACTTGTCGCAGGCGAACATGGTGCCGAGGCGGCCGAAGGCGCAGATGACCTCGTCCGACACGAGCAGCACGTCGTACTTGTCGCAGATCTCGCGGACCCGCTGGAAGTAGCCGGGCGGGGGCGGGAAGCAGCCGCCCGCGTTCTGGACGGGCTCCAGGAACACGGCCGCGACGGTGTCGGGGCCCTCGAAGAGGATCTGCTGCTCGATCTGGTCGGCGGCCCAGCGGCCGAAGGCGACCGGGTCGTCACCGAAGATCGGCGCGCGGTAGATGTTGGTGTTCGGCACCTTGTGCGCGCCGGGGACCAGCGGCTCGAAGGGGGCCTTCAGGCCGGGCAGACCGGTGATGGACAGGGCGCCCTGCGGGGTGCCGTGGTAGGCGACCGCACGCGAGATGACCTTGTGCTTGGTGGGCTTGCCGACCAGCTTGAAGTACTGCTTGGCGAGCTTCCAGGCCGTCTCCACGGCCTCGCCGCCGCCGGTGGTGAAGAAGACCTTGTTCAGGTCGCCCGGGGCGTAGTCGGCGAGCCGCTCGGCCAGCTCGACGGCCTTGGGGTGGGCGTACGACCACACCGGGAAGAAGGCCAGCTCCTGCGCCTGCTTGAACGCGGTCTCGGCGAGTTCCGTACGGCCGTGACCGGCCTGGACCACGAACAGACCCGCGAGGCCGTCGAGGTACCGCTTGCCCTTGTCGTCGAAGATGTAGGTGCCCTCACCCCGGACGATGGTGGGGACGGGGGACTTCTCGTACGAGGACATGCGGGTGAAGTGCATCCACAGGTGGTCGTACGCGGTGCGGCTGAGGTCCTTGGTGCTCACGGTTATCGGGTCCTCACGGGTTATCGGGTTCCCCACATGTAGGTCTGCTTCTTCAGCTTCAGGTAGACGAAGCTTTCGGTGGAGCGCACCCCGGGCAGGGCTCGGATGCGTTTGTTGATGACGTCCAGCAGGTGGTCGTCGTCCTCGCACACGATCTCGGCGAGGATGTCGAACGAGCCCGCGGTCATCACCACGTACTCGACTTCCGACATGTCGGTCAGCGCGTCGGCGATCGACTCGACATCGCCCTCGACGTTGATCCCGACCATCGCCTGCCGGCGGAAGCCCACGGTGAGCGGGTCCGTGACGGCGACGATCTGCATCACGCCCTGGTCCAGCAGCTTCTGCACGCGCTGGCGCACGGCCGCCTCCGACAGGCCGACGGCCTTGCCGATCGCGGCGTACGGCCGGCGGCCGTCCTCCTGGAGCTGCTGAATGATGGCGAGGGACACGGCATCCAGCTGGGGGGTGCCGTTCCTGGACTCGCGGGACGAGTCCCTCTGGTCTGCGCTTCGACTGGCCACGACCTCACTGTGCACGAGGTCTCGACAGTTTTGCAAGCCCCAAGCGATGAAATTCGTTGTTTAAGAGATCCAACCTTGCGGATTTCGCAGAACTGGTCCCGGTGGGGGTGTTGAAAACGTGGACCGGGCGGCTAGGGTGGGTGTCTCAGTGAGTGGACAGTGTTGAACCAGATCAGGAGGCCGGCAGTGAGCACCGAGCTGCGTCGTCTGCGCAACTACATCGACGGTGAGTTCCGGGACGCCGCCGACGGACGGACCACCGAGGTGGTCAACCCCGCGACGGGCGAGGCGTACGCGACCGCGCCGCTGTCCGGCGAGGCGGACGTGAACGCCGCCATGGAGGCCGCCGCCCGCGCCTTCCCGGCCTGGCGCGACACCACCCCGGCCGAGCGCCAGAAGGCCCTCCTCAAGATCGCCGACGCGTTCGAGGAGCGCGCCGAGGAACTGATCGCGGCCGAGGTGGAGAACACGGGCAAGCCCATCGGGCTCACCCGCTCCGAGGAGATCCCGCCGATGGTCGACCAGATCCGCTTCTTCGCGGGCGCGGCGCGGATGCTCGAGGGCCGCTCGGCCGGCGAGTACATGGAGGGGATGACTTCGATCATCCGCCGTGAGCCGGTCGGCGTCTGCGCGCAGGTCGCGCCGTGGAACTACCCGATGATGATGGCCGTGTGGAAGTTCGCGCCGGCCATCGCCGCGGGCAACACGGTCGTCCTGAAGCCCTCGGACACCACCCCGGCGTCCACGGTCCTGATCGCGGACATCATCGGGTCCATCCTCCCCAAGGGCGTCTTCAACGTCGTCTGCGGCGACCGGGACACCGGCCGACTGATGGTCGAGCACGACATCCCGGCGATGGCCTCCATCACCGGCTCGGTCCGCGCGGGCATGTCCGTCGCCGAGTCCGCCTCCAAGGACCTCAAGCGGGTCCACCTGGAGCTGGGCGGCAAGGCCCCGGTCGTGGTCTTCGAGGACACCGACATCGACAAGGCCGTCGAGGACATCTCCGTGGCGGGCTTCTTCAACGCCGGCCAGGACTGTACGGCCGCCTGTCGCGTCCTCGTCCACGAGTCCATCCACGACGAGTTCGTGGCCGCGCTGGCGAAGGCCGCGGAGGAGACCAAGACCGGCCGGCCGGACGACGAGGACGTGCTGTACGGCCCGCTCAACAACCCCAACCAGCTCAAGCAGGTCGAGGGCTTCATCGAGCGGCTGCCCGCCCACGCGCGCGTGGAGGCCGGCGGCAAGCGCGTCGGCGACAAGGGCTACTTCTTCGCGCCGACCGTGGTCTCCGGCGTCAAGCAGGACGACGAGATCATCCAGCAGGAGGTCTTCGGCCCGGTCATCACCGTCCAGTCCTTCTCGGACGAGGACCAGGCCGTCGCGTACGCGAACGGCGTCGAGTACGCGCTCGCCTCCTCGGTGTGGACCAAGGACCACGCGCGCGCGATGCGCATGTCCAAGAAGATGGACTTCGGCTGCGTGTGGATCAACACCCACATCCCGCTGGTCGCCGAGATGCCGCACGGCGGCTTCAAGAAGTCCGGCTACGGCAAGGACCTGTCGGCGTACGGCTTCGAGGACTACACGCGCATCAAGCACGTGATGACGTCCCTGGGCGAGTAGCGCTCCGCCGGGGTCGGCCGCTCTTCGGCTGCGGGTGCGCTGCGGCTTGTCGCGTCCGCGTGGCGGAGCCGCATGGCGACACAGCCCCGCGCCCCTGGGGGTGGCCGTCCCCACCGACACACAACAGCGCGGTCCCCGGCAGGCTCACCTCCCTGCCGGGGGCCGCGCTGTCTCATGTCCCTGCGACGAAATCCGGCCCCTGCTCGGTCTGTTCGAGCCGTGCCGACCGCTCCCGGTCCGACTGATCGACAAGGTGTCCGGCAGGCCGGGGCCTGCTCGACGCAGCGTCGATTGTGACTCCGCCGCGGGGAGCGGCATCCTTCCGGGGTGCCCCAGACTTCTTCTCGTACGACCCCGATGTCCCGCCGCTCCCTCCTGCGCGCCCTCGGCGGCACCGCCGCGCTCGGTGCCCTGGCCGGCTGCGGGGTGCCCGCCGCCTATGTCGCGCCCGGCGACCGGGCCGTCGCCGACGAGTCCGTGGCCGACAAGAAGCTGACCTGGGCGAACTGGCCGCTGTACATCGACACCGATGACAATGACCCGAACCGGCGGCCCACCCTGGAGGCGTTCCAGAAGCGCACCGGGATCTCCGTGGACTACGCCGAGGAGATCAACGACAACGACGAGTTCTTCGGCAAGATCAGCCCCGCGCTGATGAACCACCAGACCACCGGCCGCGATCTGATCGTCGTCAGCGACTGGATGTGCGCGCGGTTCGTCCGGCTCGGCTGGGTGCAGGAGATGGACCGGGCCCGGCAGCCGAACGTGGCGAGGAACCTGGACCCGCTGCTCCGCTCGCCCGCCTTCGACAAGGGCCGCCGCTTCACGGTGCCCTGGCAGTCCGGCATCACCGGCATCGCCTACAACCACCGCAAGCTCGGCCGGGAGATCCGGCGGGTGTCCGACCTGTGGGCGAGCGACCTCAAGGGCCGGGTGACCCTGCTGTCCGGCCTCGACGAGGCGTTCGCGCTGCTGATGCAGGGCAACGGCGTGGACATCACCCGGTGGACCGCCGACGACTTCCACCGGATCTGCGACCAGGTGGAGCGCGAGGTGCGCCGCGGCCAGATCCGCCGCTTCACCGGCAACGACTACACCAAGGACCTGGTCAGCGGGGACGTCCTCGCCTGCCAGGCCTACTCCGGCGATGTCATCCAGCTCCAGGCCGACAACCCCGACATCCGCTTCGTCGTCCCCGAGGAGGGCGCCGAGCTGTGGTCGGACTCCCTGATGATCCCCGACCGGGCCCGGCACAAGGCGGCCGCCGAGCGCCTGATCGACTACTACTACACCCCCGAGGTCGCCGCCCGGCTCGCCGCCTGGGTCAACTACGTCTGCCCGGTGCCGGCCGCCAGGGAGATCCTGGCGGCCGCGAAGGACAAGGACACGGCGGCCCTCGCCGACAACCGACTCGTCTTCCCCGACTCCACGATGCGTCAGCGCCTCGCGATCGCCCGGGACATCACGTCCACGGAACGCCTGGAGTTCGCCAAGCGCTGGAACCGCATCGTGGGCCTGTGACCGGCTACCGGGCCAGTGCCGTCGGGCGGTGCAGCCGGGTCAGCTTCCCGGGGTTGGCGACCGCGTGGATCCGGGTGATCCGGCCGTCCGCCACCTCCAGGGTCACCGCGGCCCGCTGACCGTCCGACTCGATCCGGGCCGCCGGCGCGCCGTTGAGCCAGACGGGCGTCACCGTGCGGCCCGGACGCGCGAGGACCGCCGCCACCAGCGCGGCGCCGTGCAGCGGAGCGGGGGCCGCGCTCGCCCGGCCGCCGCCGTCGGCGACGAAGACCACGTCCGGGGCCAGGACGTCCATCAGGTCCTGCACCTTGCCCGTGCGCAGCGCGGCCAGGAACCGGTCCACCACCCGCTGCTGCTCCGCGCGGCTCACCCGCGTCCGGGGCCGCCGGGCCGCCACGTGCTCGCGCGCCCGGCGGGCGGTCTGCCGTACCGCGGCCGCGGACCTGCCGACGGCCTCCGCGATCTCGTCGTACGGCATCTCGAAGACCTCGCGGAGCACGAACACCGCCCGTTCCAGGGGTCCGAGGGTCTCCAGGACGGTCAGCATCGCGATCGAGACACTCTCCGCGAGTTCGATGTCCTCGGCGACATCGGGGCTGGTCAGCAGCGGTTCCGGCAGCCACTCGCCGACGTAGTCCTCGCGTCTGCGGGACAGCGAGCGCAGCCGGTTGAGCGCCTGCCGGGTGACCACCCGGACCAGATAGGCCCGGGGGTCGCCCACCCCCGCCGGGTCCACGCCGGCCCACCGCAGCCAGGACTCCTGGAGCACGTCCTCCGCGTCCGCCGCGGAGCCGAGCATCTCGTAGGCGACGGTGAACAGCAGGCTGCGATGGGTGACGAAGGGATCCGCCGGCACCTCGGTCATGCCGTCGGGGCCAGCGGGATCGCACAGGCGTCGGAGAAGCCCTGCGAGGTGACGCCGTTGGCGACGTTGGCCCGGGTCGCCAGATTGACGAAGGCGACGAACGCGGTCAGCTCGGCCATCGCCGCGGGGCCGAGCCGCTCCAGCAGGCTCGCGTACTGCTCGTCGGTCACGGTCGGCGGGGTGTTCGTCATGGCCTCGGCGTACTCCATCACATCCCGCTCCAGCGGCGTGAACACGTCCGAGACCCGCCAGCGCGGCACCTGGCTCGCCTTGGTCAGGTCCAGGTTCTCGTTCTGTGCCTGGAAGTAGCCGACGTCCAGGCACCAGCTGCACCCGACCTGCGCCGCGACCGCCATGTGCGCGAACGACTTCAGGCTCGTGTCGGCCGCGCTCCAGGCGCCCACCTTGGCGCCGAACTCCAGGTTGGCCTGGGCGACATCGGGAGCGTGCCAGGTCACCTCGACATTCTCCGGGACGGCACCCAACTGCTGGAGCATCATCTCCCGCAGCTCGGCGGGAAGCTCGGCCTTCGGAAGGCGTGGCGTCATCGTCTGTCTCCTCATGGCTGGTGCGTCCGACGCGTACGCCATGAAGACACCGCCCGGTCTCCGGATGTGACACACGGGGCAGTGAGCAGGGTGCGCAGATCCACCACCCGGTAGCCGCGGGCGGCGACACCGTCGAGGATCAGCGGCAGCGCCCGGGCGTCGATCACCTCGCTGCCGCCGTCGGCCGCACCGACATGCATCTCCACGATCGCCCCCGGCCGCAGCGCCTCCATCACCCGGCCCACCGCGCGGTCCACGGTCATCCCGCCCCCGCTGCCCATCCACCCGTTGGTGTCCTTGGTGAACTCGATGTCGGCCAAGCCGAGTTCGTAGACGTTGTGGATGTGGGCGGGCGTGGTCTCGCTGTAGGGGAAGCGGAAGAACGGGGTCAGCGCCCGGCCGGCCCTGGCCCGGCGCAGCGCGCGGTCCGCCGCCCGCACCTCCCGGGCGCCGGCCGCGGCGGACAGGCCGGTGAAGTGGGGGTGGCTGTAGGAGTGGTTGCCGAGCCCGTGTCCCGCCGCCGCGATCCGCCGGACGGCCTCGGGGTGGCGGTCGGCGAAGTCGCCGGTCAGGAAGAAGACGGCCGGGGCGGACCGGCGGGCCAGCTCGCCGAGGACGCGGCCCAGTCCGGCCGTGTTCCAGGCCGCGTTGAAGCTCAGCGCGACCACCCGCTCC
Organism: Streptomyces sp. NPDC001606; assembly: GCF_053596835.1. Taxonomy (NCBI): domain Bacteria; kingdom Bacillati; phylum Actinomycetota; class Actinomycetes; order Kitasatosporales; family Streptomycetaceae; genus Streptomyces; species Streptomyces sp. NPDC001606. Next base: position 106,204 of record NZ_JBSFHC010000002.1, on the reverse strand, counting down.
CGGGTGCGCAGGACGCGGTTCTCCGAGCCGAACAGGGACCGCAGACACTCCCCGCCCTCGCCCGAGGCTGCCACCGGACCCGCCGTCGCAGCCGTCAGTACGGCGGACAGCCCGGCCGTCAGGAGCAGCCGGCGGGAGACAGCAAAGTGGCGCTCGGCGCCCGGGGATCGCGTGGTCATACCGGCACCATCGGACGCCCGCCGCCCTCCCTTGAGCGTCCCCGCACCCAGCGTATTGCTGCTCCAGTAGCTTTCCCCGGCTGCATTAGCGTGCCGACACCGCCCGCACCCACCCGGGCGGCCGCCCCCCAGCCGAGCAACCGGAGGTCGTCCATGCCCCGAGAGGCGCCGTACCTGGCCGTGGCCGACGCGCTGCGCGCCCGGATCCTGGCGGGGGAGTGGGAGATCGGGGCGCGCCTGCCGTCCCGGGCGCGGCTTGCCGAGGCGTACGGGGTCGGGCGCAATGTGATGCAGCGGGCCGTGGACCGGCTGATCGGCGAGGGGCTGCTCGAAGGACGCGCGGGCTCCGGGACGTACGTCCGCGTCCCCCGCGAGCGCCTGCGCATGGTGCGCTCCCGCCACCGCGACCGCCCGGGCGGCTACCGCCCCTCCCCGCCCTGCACGGCGGAACGCGGCCGGGCCGGTGCCTGGGACGCACACAGCCAGGTGCGGGTCCCGGCGCCCGAGGCGATCGCCGAGCGGCTGGCCGTCCGGCCCGGCGACCCGTGCGTCACCACGCACTACGAGTTCCTCGCCGACGGACTGCCCGTCCAGCTGTCGGAGTCCTGGGAACCCCTGGCGATCACGGGCGGCACCCCGGTCGTCCTCCCCGAGAAGGGCCCGCTCGCGGGCAAGGGCGTCGTCGCCCGCATGCGCTCCATCGGCGTCGTGGTGGAAACGGTCGTGGAACTGCCCCGCCCGGCCCGGGCCACCCCACAGCAGGCGCATCTGCTGGGCATCGCCGTCGGGGACCTGGTGCTCCGGATCGAGCGGATCATCTACGACACCGACGGCCGGCCGGTGGAGACCGCCGACATCGTGATCCCGGACGCGCGCCGGGAGGTGGTCTATGAGTTCGGCGTCGACACCCTCGCCCTCCCGGCTCGGCCTTCTGCGTGACCACCCGGACTTCCAACGCCTGTTCGCCGCGACGGCCCTCGGCCAGCTCGGCGACCGTGTCCTCTTCCTCGCCCTGCCGCTGGTGGCGGTCGAGGCGCTGCACGCGGGCGCGTTCCGGACCGGGCTGCTGAGTACGGCGACCATGGCGGGCTCGCTGCTGGTCGGCCTCCCGGCCGGCGCCTGGGTGGACCGTCGGCGCAAACGCACGGTCCTGATCGGCACCGACCTCGTCCGCGCGCTGACCCTGCTGACCGTGCCGGTCGCCTGGGGGACCGGCACGCTGACCATGGGACTGCTGTACGCCGTCGCCCTGGTGCACGGCCTGCTGACGGTCCTCTTCGACGTGGCCTACGTCAGTTGGCTGCCGCATCTGGTGGGGCGCCGGAACCTGGTCGAGGCGAACGCGCGGCTCTCCGCCGTCCGCTCGGCGACGAGCATCGGCGGACCGGCGCTGGCGGGACCCCTGGTCGGCTGGTGCGGGGCGCCGCTCGCGCTGCTGGCGAGTTCGGCGGGGATGGCGCTGTCGGGCCTGCTGGTGACCGCCGTCCGCGGACGGGAGGAGAAGCCCGGGCCGGGCGAGGAGCGGCGCCGCCGCTTCGGCCGGGAGATCGCGGAAGGGCTCGCCTTCGTCCTCCGGTCACCCGTGCTGCGGGCGACCATGGCGACGGACGCGGTGTTCAACGTCTTCCTCGCCCTCTACCAGGCCATGCTCATGATCTTCCTCGCCCGGCAGCTGGGGCTCTCCTCCTTCGGCATCGGCCTGCTGTTGTCGGGGATGGGCTGCGGCGGACTGCTGGGCGCGCTGGTCGCGGGCAGGGTTTCGGCGCGGGTCGGACCGGGCCGCGTGATCGGCCTCGCCCCGCTGCTCACCTGCCCGTCGGCGGCCCTGCTGCCGTGGGCCCGCCCGGGGCACTGGACCCTGTACGCCGCCGGTGCCGGCCTCGCCCTTCTCTCCCTCGGCGGAGTCGTCCGCCTGGTGGCCCAGGCCAGCCTCCAGCAGACCGCCACACCGGACCCCCTCCTGGGCCGTATGAGCGCGACGGCCCGCTTCCTGTCCTGGGGCGGCCTGGCGCTCGGCGCTCTCGCGGGCGGAGCGACGGGGGCCGCCGTCGGAACCGCCCCCACGCTCTGGCTCGGCGCAACCGGCATGACGTTGAGCGGACTTCCGGCGCTCCTCGGTCCCGTGCGGGCCGAGTTCCGGCGCAAGACTCTTTTGAACACGTTCAATCAGAGGCGTACGCTGCCCTCATGAGCGACAGAGCAGCCCTGCTCAAGGGCATTCGCGTCTGGTTGGGCCTCTTCGTCGTGTGTCTCGTCCTCAGCGGGGCCACGGCCTTTCCTCTGGTTCATGAACTGCGCTGGACCGAGAGCGCGTTGCGGGCGTTGTCCGTGCCGGAGCATCTGCCCGGGCTGATGGCGTGGATCACCCGCGTCCGGCAGGGGCTCGACTCCGTCGACGCCACGTACCCCTTCGTGCTGTACGGCACGGACTGGCTGGCCTTCGCCCATCTCGTCATCGCGGTCGCCTTCTACGGCGTGTACCGGGACCCCGTCCGCAACATCTGGGTCGTCGAGTTCGGGATGATCGCCTGCGCCGGGATCATCCCGCTCGCCCTCGCCTGCGGACCGATCCGGGGCATCCCCTTCTGGTGGAGCCTAATCGACATGTCCTTCGGGGTGTTCGGTGTGATCCCGCTGTACGTCCTGCGGAAGAAGATCAAGCGGCTGGAGGAGCTCGTCGCGCCGAACCCGGCGGCAGCCGTGGCTACTTGAGTGCCGCGAGGACGATCCGCTGGGCCACCGGGTTCATCGAGTCGCCCTTGGCGTCGGTGGAACCGACCGAGTAGACGAGGGTGCGGCTGAGGTCCCGCGTCGCCACGATCGCCGTGCTGTAGCCGTACCGCGCACCGGACTTGACCCAGTAGACCTTGCCGCCGTACTCGAACCGCTGGAGCCCGGCACTGTAGCTGGCGCCCTCGATGCCGGCCGGCACCGTGAACATCTCCTGCAACTGCGGCTCGGGGACGATCCGTCCGCGGAACAGTGCGGTGATCAGCCGCTCCAGGTCGGCCGTCGTGGAGATCATGTCCCCGGCGGCCCAGCGGTCGGCCTGGTTCCACTCCGTGACGTCCACGAACCCGGTCGTGCCGTCGGCCCGGGTCACCTTCTGGTAGCCCAGGTTGTGCGGGCCGTGGATGCGCGGGTCGGTGCCGGGGAAGTACGTGTGCCGCATTCCGGCGGGACGCAGCACCAGCCGGGCCGCCTCCTCGGCGTACGGCCGTCCGGTCACCTTCTCGATCAGCATGCCGAGGACCGTGTAGTTGATGTTGAGGTAGTCCTGGCGCTCGCCCGGGTCGAACTCCGGTCCCTTCGCCACCGCCGACGCCACCACCTGGGCCGGGGTCAGGGTGTCGAAGCGGTGGGCGTACTGGTCCTGGAAGTCGTCGCCCCAGCCGTCGCCCGCCTGGATACCGCTGGTGTGGTTGAGCAACTGCCGTATGGCGACGGGCTTGAAGGCCGGGGTGAGCAGACCGGGGAGGTAGTGCTGGACCGGGGTGTCCAGGTCGATCCGGCCGTCGGCCGCCAGCCGCAGCACGGTCGCCGCCGTCACCACTTTCGTGGTCGAACCGGCCCGGAACCGGGCATCCGGGTCCGCCGCCCGGCCGCTCGCCAGATCGTGCACACCCGCGCTGCCCCGCCAGCTGCCGTCGCTGCCGCCGACCCGGACCAACGCGGCGGTCGCGTCGGCGTCGGGCAGCCCGGCGAGGGCGGCGCGCAGGGCGGCGCCGTCCGGGGCCGACGCGCGGTGTGCCGCCGTCATGGCGGGGGCGGCGAAGGCGGGCGCCGCCAGGGGAGCGGCGGACAGGGCCAGGACCAGGGCGGACGTGGTGAGGACGGTGGCGCGGGTGCGCGGACGCATACAGGCTCCTCGGAGCGGATCCGGCCGGATCGGGACGGATCGGTGAGCGGTGTGTGATCATCCTGCGCTGCCGGGCCGAGGGAAGGATCATCGGCGGGGATGATGTCCGACCCCGGTCGTTCCCGGAGTCAAAGCCCGTCGTGGTGGGGGAGTTGCGAGGGGTGTCCCTTAGGGGGCGTGCGGCGGAGGGAAAGAACGGTCATCCGCCGCCGTTGCGCAGGGCGTGCAGGGCGTCGATGCGGTTGGTGGTGATGGAGTCGACGCCCAGGGCCAGCAGGCGGCGCAGGGAGCGGCGGGTGTCCGGGGTCCAGACAGAGAGGAGGTGGCCGTCGCGGTGGACGCGGGCCGCGAGGTCGTGGCTCACCAGCGAGAAGCGGTAGTTGAGCCAGCGCGGCCGGATCGCGGCCAGCAGCGCGGGCCGGGGCGGGGCGAGAGTCGTCCAGGTCAGGGCGATCTCGGCGGCCGGATCGGCGGCCCGCACGGCGAGCATCGCCTCGGCACCGGCGCAGTAGTACACCCGCTCCCGGGCCCCGCTCTGCCGGACCACGTCCATCACCCGGTCCACCACGCGCCGCGAGACCCGCCCGCACAGGTCCACCATCACCCGGCTCTCCCCGGTCGCGGCCAGCGCCTCCGCGAGGGTGGGCAGCCCGCCCGCCGTGAGTCCGCGCACCTCCTCGGCGGACAGGGCGGTCAGCGGGCGGTCGATGTCCCACAGCCGCCGGAGGGTCTCGTCGTGCAGCAGCACGGGCACGCCGTCACGGGTGAGCCGTACGTCGATCTCGACCGCGTCCGCGCCCCGGTCGAGCGCGGAACGCAGCGAGGCGACGGTGTTCTCGCGGAAGCGGTAGGGGTCGCCGCGATGGGCCACGGCGGTCAGCGTCTGCATGGCCCCATTGTGCGGTGCGTCAGGAGGCGAGCCAGGTGGTGGTGTACGTGTCGATCTCGGCGGCGATCCGCGCCTTGCCCTCCGGCTCCAGGAAGGACGCCTCGACCGCGTTCCTGGCGAGTTCGGCCAGGCCCCGCTCGTCCAGGTCGAGCAGGCGGGCGGCCACCGCGTACTCGTTGTTCAGGTCGGTGCCGAACATCGGCGGGTCGTCCGAGTTGATCGTGACCAGCACACCGGCGCGGACGAACTCCCTGACCGGGTGCTCGTCCAGGGAGCGCACCGCGCGGGTGGCGATGTTCGAGGTCGGGCAGACCTCCAGCGGGATGCGCCGCTCGGCGAGGTGCGCGAGCAGCTTCGGGTCCTGCGCGGAGCTGGTGCCGTGCCCGATGCGCTCCGCGCCCAGATGGGTCAGCGCGTCCCAGACGGTCTCCGGGCCGGTCGTCTCCCCGGCGTGCGGCACCGAGCGCAGCCCCGCGGCGATGGCCCGGTCGAAGTAGGGCTTGAACTGCGGCCGGGGCACCCCGATCTCGGGCCCGCCGAGACCGAACGACACCAGCCCCTCCGGCCGGAGCCGGTCGTCGGTGGCGAGCCGCGCCGTCTCCTCGGCCGCCTCCAGCCCGGCCTCTCCCGGGATGTCGAAGCACCAGCGCAGTACGGTCCCGAACTCGGCCTCGGCGGCCTTGCGGGCGTCCTCGATGGCGTCCATGAACGCCTTCGCGTCGATGCCGCGCCGGGTGGACGAGAAGGGGGTGAGGGTCAGCTCGGCGTACCGCACCTGCTGGCGGGCGAGGTCGCGGGCCACCTCGTAGGTGAGCAGCCGGACGTCCTCCGGGGTGCGGATCAGGTCGACCACCGACAGATAGACGTCGATGAAGTGGGCGAAGTCGGTGAAGGTGAAGTAGTCGGCCAGGGCCTCGGGGTCGGTGGGCACCCGGGAGTCGCGGTGCCGGGCGGCCAGCTCGGAGACGATGCGCGGGGAGGCGGAGCCGACGTGGTGGACGTGCAGTTCGGCCTTGGGCAGCCCGGCGATGAAGGTCCGCAGATCGCGGTCGGCCGTGCCGGTGGCGGGTACGGAGGTGTCGGTCAAGGGGGTCCTCCCCGGGACGGGCGCCCGCGCGGTGCTACTGCCGGCGGCGGGCGCGGTGATCGGCTGATCGGTTGCGCGCCAACATCGTAGGCCCCGGGCCGCGCCGTACCCCGCTGCCCGTAGCATGACGGGACGTCCAGCAACAGGGGGTCTTCCAGCATGTCCGACGAGTCGGCGTGGTCCGCGCCAGGCGAGTACGGCACCGGCGACCGGTCCACCGCGCCCGGCGTCTCCCTGGACAAGGGGGCGGCTTCCGCGCCCGGCCGGACGGGCCCGGCCCAGGACGCGGTGCACTACCAGGAGACGGTGACCTCGCTGCCCTCGGTACCGGACCCGGCCCCCTGGGCACCGCCCACGGCCGGCCCGTACGCACCCCCGGCGAACCCCTTCACGCCGCCGTCGGCGCCGCAGCCCGCCGCCCAGCCGAACCCGTTCGCGCCGCCCGCCCCCATGGCACCCGCCGCCGGTGAGCCGGTGCCTCCGCCGCCGATCGCCCCGACCGGCCCCGGCCCGGTGTCGTACGGCTATCCGCCGCAGGCGTCCTATCCGGGCGCGGGCGTGCCCGGCTACCCGATGGCGAACGGCTACGGCTGGTCCGGGATGCCCGCGCAGCCCAGCAACGGCATGGGCACGGCCTCCCTGGTGCTGGGCATCATCTCGGCGGTCGGCTTCCTGCTGTGGCCCGTGGCGCTGATCGTCGGCGTCCTCGCCGTCATCTTCGGCGCCGTCGGCCGGGCGAAGGTCACCCGAGGCGAGGCCACCAAGCCGGGCATGGCCCTGGCCGGCATGATCTGCGGCGGCGTGGGCTTCGTCCTGGCCGCCGCCTTCCTCGCGCTCATCATCGCGATGAACGCCTGAGAGTCGCTGTGCGCCGCTGAGGCGGGGGCGGCGCTGAGGGGGGCGGCGCTGACCCGCCCCCCACGGCGTCCCCCGGCGTCACCCCGCCGCGGCGAGCCGCTCTCTCGCCTCCATGAGAGCGAACCCCAGCAGATTGGGTCCCCGCCACCGCTCCGGGTCCATGGCGGCCTCGTCGTCCGCGGTCAGGCCGATCCCCCACACCCGGTCCACCGGACTGGCCTCCACCAGCACCCGGTCACCGGTGCCGAGCAGGAACCGACGCAGCTCCTCGTCGGCCGAGAACTTGTGCACGCTGCCCTCGACCACGATCCGGAACCGCTCCCGCTCCCACACCTCCTCGTCGAACCCGCGCACCAGTCGCCCGGCCTTCTTGGCCTCCGCGGGATGCCCAGCCGCCAGCACCCGCCGCAGCGCGTCCGCGTCCTCGAACAGCCGGGCCTTGCCGGCCATCATCCAGTGCTCGGCCGTCGCGTAGTGCTCCCCGTCCACCGCGAACGGTGACGGCCACCACTGACTCAGACAGCTCGCGCCGATCCTGCCGTCCGGCCGCGGCCGGTGCCCCCAGAAGTGGAGGTACTTCACTCGGGTCCCCGCTCCGACCTCCCTGATCAGCGCGTCCACCCCGTCGATCTTTCCCATGCACGCGAGTCTGGCACGCACCACTGACACTCCGTCCGCCCTTTTCCGCCGCGACTCGACACCTGGTCGACAGATTCCGTTGCGTAACCAAAAGGCAACAACGGAATCACTTGTTGGAGTCCTAGTGCTCTGTCAGGATCGGCACTCAAATCGAGCTGGAGCTACGCCACCCACCCCCGTCACGGGGCGTACGGCGGAGGAGAGCGACATGCACAACCCGGGCACCGCCACCCCGGACCGATTTCCCGCCGAGGACACATTCGCCGACGGCGCGCAGTTCATCGCGGGCCGGCTGACGAAGGGCACCTCGGGCCGTCACCACGCCGTGGTCGACCCCGCCACCGGCGCCGAGGTGTACACCTACGAGCTGGCCGGCACCGACGACGTCGACGCGGCCGTCGCCGCCGCCCGGGAGGCCTTCCCGGGCTGGTCCTCGGCCACCCCGGCCGAGCGCTCGGAGGCCCTGCACCGGTTCGCCGCCGTGCTCGCCGACGCCGGCCGTGCCGAGGAGCTGGCGCGCGCGGAGTCCCTCCAGTGCGGCAAGCCGCTCAAGCTCACCCGCGAATTCGACGTGCCGGGCACCATCGACAACACCGCCTTCTTCGCGGGCGCCGCCCGGCATCTGGCGGGGCAGTCGGCCGGTGAGTACTCCGGCGACCACACCTCGTACGTCCGGCGCGAGCCGATCGGCGTCGTCGGCTCCATCGCGCCCTGGAACTATCCGCTCCAGATGGCCGCCTGGAAGATCCTCCCGGCCATCGCCGCAGGCAACACGGTCGTACTGAAGCCCGCCGAGCTGACCCCGCTCACCTCGCTGCTGTTCGCGCAGGCCGCGACCGAGGCCGGGATCCCCGACGGGGTGATCAACATCGTCACCGGCACCGGCCGGGAGGCGGGCGAGCATCTCGTCGGCCACCCGGACGTGGCCATGACCTCCTTCACCGGCTCCACCGCGATCGGCAAGCGGGTCGCCGAGGTCGCCACCGCCACCGTCAAGCGGCTCCACCTGGAGCTGGGCGGCAAGGCGCCCTTCGTCGTCTTCGACGACGCCGACCTGACGGCGGCCGTGCACGGCGCGGTCGCGGGGGCGCTCATCAACAGCGGGCAGGACTGCACGGCCGCCACGCGCGCGTACGTCCAGCGACCGCTCTACGACGCCTTCGTCGAGCGGACCGCCGCGCTGATGGAGACCGTACGGCTCGGCGACCCCTTCGCCCCCGGCACCGACCTCGGGCCGCTCGTCTCGCACGCCCAGCGGGACCGGGTCGCCGGTTTCGTGGACCGGGCACGTGCCTACGCGCGCGTGGTGACCGGCGGCGAGGCGCCGAAGGGCGAGCTGGAGCGGGGCGCCTACTACCGGCCCACCCTGATCGCCGACGCGGCCCAGGACAGCGAGATCGTCCAGTCCGAGATCTTCGGCCCGGTACTGGTGGTCCTCCCGTTCGACGGTGATGATGAGGGCATCCGGCTGGCCAACGACACCCCGTACGGCCTCGCCGCCTCCGCGTGGACCGGCAATGTCTACCGCGCCAACCGCGCCACCCGTGACATCCGGGCCGGCTGCGTGTGGATCAACGACCACATCCCGATCATCAGCGAGATGCCACACGGCGGCTACAAGGCGTCCGGCTTCGGCAAGGACATGTCGCTGTACTCCTTCGAGGAGTACACGCAGGTCAAGCACGTAATGTTCGACAATACGGCGGTCGCCGAGAAGGACTGGCACCGCACGATCTTCGGGGACCGGTAGCAGCCGCCGTCCGGCGTTCCGCGCCGGACAACGCAAGCGGCCCGGCTGCTGCCGGGTGTGACGTCCCGGCCCTCGACCAGGCCGACCACCCAACCCTCCCGAAAGGGCACCACGCGCATGGAGCAGTACGAGCCCGACCGCCTGACACCGGTCGAAGTCGCCGCCATACGGCGCAGCATGCGGAGCGGCAGGGCCGCCATGACCCGCCGCTCGCTGCTGCGCGCCTCCGCGGGCGGCGCGCTCGCGGTCGGCGGACTCGGGGCGCTGAGCGCCTGCGGGATCCCCGCGGCGACCAAGACGCAAGGCGGCGTCTCCGCCGACGACCACTCGGCCAAGGAGAAGGTCGTCAACTTCTCCAACTGGCCCGAGTACATCGACGTGGACGACAAGGGCAAGCACCACCCCACGCTCGACGCGTTCGCCAGGCGGACCGGCATCCAGGTCAAGTACACCGAGGACATCAACGACAACGACGAGTTCTTCGGCAAGATCCAGCCGGAACTCGCCGCCGGCCAGGACACCGGCCGCGACCTGGTCGTCCTCACCGACTGGCTGGCCGCGCGCATGATCCGGCTGGGGTACGTCCAGAAACTGGACCCCGCCAACCTGCCGCACGCCTTCGCGAACCTGTCCGACCAGTTCCGCGCGCCCGACTGGGACCCGGGCAGGGCGTACTCGTACCCCTGGCAGGGCATCTCCACCGTCATCGCCTACAACAAGAAGGCGCTCGACGGCATCGAGGTGAAGTCGGTCTCCGACCTGCTCGACAACCCCAGGCTCAAGGGGCGCGTCGGCTTCCTCACCGAGATGCGCGACAGCATCGGCATGACCATGCTCGACATGGGCATCGACCCGGCGAAGTTCACCGCCGACGACTACGACAGGGTGACCGCCCGCCTCCAGAAGGCCGTCGACAAGGGCCAGATCCGCCGCTTCACCGGCAACGACTACACGTCCGACCTCAGCAAGGGCGACTTCGCCGCCTGCATCGCCTGGGGCGGCGACATCGTCCAGCTCCAGGCCGACAGCCCGGACATCGGCTACGTCCTCCCCGACAGCGGCTACATGACGTCGACCGACAACATGCTCATCCCCAACAAGGCGCGTCACAAGACGAACGCCGAGCGGCTCATCGACTACTTCTACGAGCCCGAGCCCGCCGCCGAGCTGGCCGCCTACATCAACTACGTGAGCCCCGTCGCGGGAGTGAAGCCCTATCTCGCGAAAATCGACAAGGAGGCGGCGAACAACCCGCTGATCCTCCCCGACAAGGCCATGCAGGCGAAGTCCCATGCCTTCCGCTCCCTGAGTGCGAAGGAAGAGACGACCTACCAGCAGAAGTTCTCGAAGCTCACAGGGGCGTGACGACGATGACGACACCAGACAACAGCGGCGACGTCCGCCTCTCCGGGATCACCAAGACGTACGGCGCCTTCACCGCCGTACACCCCCTGGACCTGACCGTGCCGCAGGGCTCCTTCTTCGCCCTGCTCGGCGCCTCCGGCTGCGGCAAGACCACCACCCTGCGCATGATCGCGGGCCTGGAGGAGCCCAGCGGCGGCACCGTGCGCCTCGGCGACCAGGACGTCACCCACCTGCCGCCGTACAAGCGGCCGGTCAACACCGTCTTCCAGTCCTACGCCCTCTTCCCGCACCTCGACATCTTCGAGAACGTCGCCTTCGGTCTGCGCCGGCGCGGCATCAAGAGCGTGAAGAAGCAGGTCGAGGAGATGCTGGAGCTGGTCCAGCTCGGCGAGCAGGCGCGCAAGAAGCCGCACCAGCTCTCCGGCGGCCAGCAGCAGCGCGTCGCCGTGGCCCGCGCGCTCATCAACCACCCCAAGGTGCTCCTCCTCGACGAGCCGCTCGGCGCCCTCGACCTCAAGCTGCGCCGCCAGATGCAGCTGGAGCTGAAGCGCATCCAGACCGAGGTCGGCATCACCTTCATCCATGTCACGCACGACCAGGAGGAGGCCATGACGATGGCCGACACGGTCGCCGTGATGAACGCCGGCCGCGTCGAGCAGCTCGGCTCGCCCGACGACCTCTACGAGAACCCGCGGTCGACGTTCGTTGCGAACTTCCTCGGCACCTCCAACCTCATCGAGGCCGAGGTGGACACCAAGAGCGGCGACGACATCGTGCTCAAGGCGGCCGACGGCAAGCTGGTGCTGCCCGCGGCGCGCTGTTCCGCGCCGGCCCGGACCGGCGGCAAGGTCCTGGTCGGCATCCGCCCCGAGAAGATCGCGCTCACCCACGCCGACGACGCGGGCTCGATCCCCGCGGGGCGCAACCGCCTGACCGGCAGGATCGCCGACGCCAGTTTCATCGGCGTCTCCACCCAGTACGTCATCGACAGCCCGGTCTGCGACGAGCTGGCGGTCTACGTCCAGAACGTCGAGCGCGACGGCCGGCTGGTGCCCGGCGCCGACGTCGTCCTGCACTGGAACCCGGCGCACACCTTCGGTCTCGACGCCGCCCAAGACATCGATGCGGGCACCGAGGAAGAGGCGGCCGCCTGATGTCGACCCTCACCGAGGCGCCACCGCCGCTCGCCCCCGCCGAGCCGAAGCGCAAGCCACCGCGCAAGCGAGGCCGCTGGACGCCGTACTGGCTGCTGCTGCCCGGCATGCTCTGGCTGGTCGTGTTCTTCGCGCTGCCGATGATCTACCAGGCCTCCACCTCCGTGCAGACCGGCTCGCTGGAGACCGGCTACAAGGTCACCTGGCACTTCGCGACCTACTGGGACGCCCTGTCCGAGTACTGGCCGCAGTTCCTGCGGTCCGTCCTCTACGCGGCCGCGTCGACCCTGCTGTGCCTGCTGCTCGGCTATCCGCTGGCCTATCTGATCGCCTTCCGCGCGGGCCGCTGGCGCAACCTGATCATGATCCTGGTGATCGCGCCGTTCTTCACCAGCTTCCTGATCCGCACCCTCGCCTGGAAGACGATCCTCGCCGACAACGGCCCGGTCGTGCACGCCCTGAACGCGGTGCACATCCTGGACCTGACCAACTGGCTCGGCTGGACGGCCGGCGACCGCGTCCTCGCCACCCCGCTGGCGGTGGTGTGCGGACTGACGTACAACTTCCTGCCGTTCATGATCCTGCCGCTGTACACCTCGCTGGAGCGGATCGACGGACGGCTGCACGAGGCCGCCGGCGACCTGTACGCGCGGCCCTGGACCACCTTCCGCAAGGTGACCTTCCCGCTGTCGATGCCGGGCGTGGTCTCCGGCACGCTGCTGACCTTCATCCCGGCGGCCGGTGACTACGTCAACGCCGAACTGCTCGGCTCCACCGACACCCGCATGATCGGCAATGTCATCCAGACGCAGTTCCTGCGGATTCTGGACTATCCGACGGCGGCGGCCCTCTCCTTCATCCTCATGGCCGCGATCCTGGCCATGGTCACGATCTACATCCGCCGGTCGGGGACGGAGGACCTGGTCTAATGCCCTTCGTCAACTGGCTCAAGCGCCGTCTCGTCGTCATCGCGGGACTTCTGACGCTCGCGTATCTCCTGCTGCCCAATGTCATCGTGACGGTGTTCTCCTTCAACAAACCGAAGGGGCGCTTCAACTACGCGTGGCAGCAGTTCTCCCTGGACGCCTGGAAGCAGCCGTGCGGCGTCGCCGACATGTGCGGCTCGCTGTCCCTCAGCCTCCAGATCGCGGTCTGGGCGACGGTCGGCGCGACCGCCCTCGGCACGATGATCGCCTTCGCGCTGGTCCGCTACCGCTTCCGCGCGCGCGGCGCGGTGAACTCGCTGATCTTCCTGCCGATGGCGATGCCCGAGGTCGTCATGGCCGCCTCGCTGCTCACCCTGTTCCTCAACATGGGGGCCCAGCTGGGCTTCTGGACGATCCTCATCGCCCACATCATGTTCTGTCTGAGCTTCGTCGTCACCGCGGTCAAGGCGCGCGTGATGTCGATGGACCCGCGCCTGGAGGAGGCCGCCCGGGACCTGTACGCCGGCCCCGTGCAGACCTTCCTGCGGGTCACCCTGCCGATCGCGGCACCCGGAATCGCCGCGGGAGCGCTGCTGTCCTTCGCGCTCTCCTTCGACGATTTCATCATCACCAATTTCAACGCCGGCTCGACGGTCACCTTCCCCATGTTCGTCTGGGGTTCGGCGCAGCGCGGAACACCGGTCCAGATCAATGTGATCGGCACGGCCATGTTCCTCGTCGCGGTGCTCATCACACTGACCTCGATGCTCATCACCAACCGCCGTAGCAAGCAAAAGGCATAAGCCTTTTCGGGGATTCCTCTGTAGGGAGTTGAAATCATGGCCCCAAGCGCCATGAGCCGTGGCCAAGACAACTGGATCGCCTCTCTCTCCGAAGCCCAGCCGGTCCCGTACTGGCTGGAAGACCCTGGCAAGCCCCACCCCGAGCCCGCGCTGACCACCGCCGAGACCTGCGACCTGCTGGTCGTCGGCGGTGGGTACAGCGGACTGTGGACCGCGCTCAACGCCAAGGAGCGCGACCCGCAGCGGGATGTGGTCCTGCTGGAAGGCCGCGAGGTGGGCTGGGCCGCCTCCGGCCGCAACGGCGGCTTCTGCGCCGCCTCCCTCACCCACGGGCTGGCCAACGGCGTGGCCCGCTGGCCGGACGAGATCCACCGGCTGGAGGAGCTGGGCCGGCGCAACCTCGACGAGATCGAGGCGGCCGTCGCCCGGCACGGCATCGACTGCGACTTCGAGCGCACCGGCGAGATCGACGTCGCGACCGAGACCTACCAGGCCTGGGAGCTGCGCGACTGGCACCGGGAGCTGGAGCAGCGGGGCCTCGCGGACGGCGTCGAGTTCCTGGACGCCGACGCCGTGCGCGAACAGGTGAACTCGCCCACCTTCGAGGCGGGCCTGTGGGACCGCCGGGGCGTGGCCATGCTGCACCCGGCGAAGCTGGCCTGGGGCCTGAAGCGGGCCTGCCTCCGGCTCGGTGTGCGGATCCACGAGCACACCCCGGCGCTGACCCTGAAGCAGTACGGCGCCGGGATGGCCGTGACCACCCCGTACGGCTCGGTGCGCGCCCGCAAGGTCGTGCTCGCCACCAACATCTTTCCCAGCCTGCTGCGCCGGGTCCGCTCCTACACCGTCCCGGTCTACGACTACGCGCTGATGACCGAGCCGCTCACCGCCGACCAGCTGGCGGCGATCGGCTGGAAGAACCGGCAGGGCCTCGGCGACTCGGCCAACCAGTTCCACTACTTCCGGCTGTCCGCCGACAACCGCGTCCTGTGGGGCGGCTACGACGCCGTCCACCACTACGGCGGCCGGGTGCGGGCGGAGTACGACGACCGCCCGGAGACGTACGCCAAGCTCGCCGGGCACTTCTTCACCTGCTTCCCGCAGCTGGAGGGCGTCCGCTTCACCCACGCCTGGGGTGGCGCGATCGACACCTGCTCGCGGTTCTCGGCGTTCTTCGGCACCGCGCACCAGGGCAGGGTGGCGTACGCGGCCGGCTACACCGGCCTCGGGGTCGGCGCCACCCGCTTCGGCGCCGATGTGATGCTGGACCTGCTGGACGGCGAGGACACCGAGCGGACCCGGCTGGAGATGGTCCGCAAGAAGCCGCTGCCGTTCCCGCCGGAGCCGTTCGCCTGGACCGGGATCGCCCTCACCAAGTGGTCCCTGGCCCGCGCGGACGCCCACGGCGGCCGGCGCAATCTGTGGCTGCGGGCCATGGACCGGCTGGGGCTGGGCTTCGACAGCTGAAGCCAGTTCCGGATGTGTGATCCAGCTCACAACTCCCGGTGCGCGGAAGTCGCGTAATGCTCCCCGAGCGGCCTCCCTCTCTCCTCCCGACACCCCGGGCCCGACGGCCGGGCGCGGGAAGGAGCGAGAGGGAGGCCTTCGATGAGTGGGGCGAAGACGGCGGTCGAGTGGCTGACATCGGTCGCGCCGGATCCCGACGCCTGCCGCTGGGAATGGGAGCGCAACCCGCTCGGGGTCGCGCTGCTGCCCGCCGGCCGGGCCTGGGACGTGCTGATCCTGCCGGGCGACCTCGGCCATCCGACCCTGGACGTGCTCACCCGCGTCCTCGACCGACCCGGCCCGGTGCTCGCCGACTTCGGCGACAACCGGGTCGGGTTCTTCGTGCCGCCGGGCACCGCGACCCGCTGGCTCGGCACCGGTGTCCGGACCGCCGGGCCGGGCACCTGGATCGTCGTGCCGTACCCGGGCCGGGCCACCCGGGGGGTGCGCTGGCTGGTACCGCCGGACGGCTCGGGCACGCTGACCGATCCGGCGCTGCTGGAGCTGGCGATGCACGAGGCCGCGGCGGGCCAGGCCGGACCGCGGGGCGAGCGCGACTAGGCGGCCTCAGGGGGCCGCTTACATTTCCCACCCTCGACAGCTCCGGAAGACGTTCGACGCGTACTCCGGCTGATCACGAGGGCGAGGACGGCCAGCAGCACGGAGCACAGACACCAGCTGGCCACCACGTCCAGCGGCCAGTGGTAGCCGTGCCGGACCAGGCCGTACGACACCCCGAGCACCAGGAGCGCGCAGCCGGCGACCAGGCCTCGGCGGGCGGCCGGGGAGCGCAGCCGGGGGAGCAGCAGCAGGACCGCCGAGCCGTAGGCGACGGCCGCGGTCGCCGTATGGCCGGAGGGGTAGTAGCCGACGGCCGGGGGCACCACGGGGGTTCCCGGCCGGGCGGTCCAGTCCTTGAGCGGCACCACGATCGCCGGTACGACCGCCATCAGCACGGCGGCGCCGAGCGGTGGCACCCACCAGCGGGCGGTCCGGGTGGCCCGGCCCCGCCACAGGGCGTACCCGATGACGAGCGCGAGCACCGGGACGGCGACCTGGATGTCGCCGAGGTCGGAGAGCAGCTGGGAGGGGCGGTCCGGATGGACGAGGGCCCGGCTGAGCCGGGAGTCCAGCCGCAGCAGCGGGCCGTGGCCGGTCACCTGCCAGGTGATCAGGGCGAAGAGAACGGCCGGGACGGCGAGGAGAAGGGCCGGGCGGAACGGGCGACGGGACGACACGGGCCCAGCTTCGCAGGTGCGGTGTCCCGGGAGAGGGAGCGGGGGAAGGAGGTCGGCCGCCCCGGAACAGGGGGGATGGTTCCGAGGCGGCCGTCCGGACCGGAACGTCGCACGCCCCGGGGGGTTTGGGGCGGCGACCGTCCGATCGGTGAGGAGATCCCGGAGCCGTCAGGCCCCGGTCGTGTGCGCGAGGGCACGGCCAGGTCGAAGCTGGGGAGGCCTCGGCCTGAGACCGCCCACAGTCCCCTGTGGGCGGGGTGTATCTCTCATCCCGAGAGAACCTACGGCAGGCGGTGGCGCTTGGGCAGACGGATCGGCCTCCCGTCATCCACCTCGCACACCTTCTTCACACGCCCTGCCGCAGACGCTCAGGAACTGCTCA
Source organism: Streptomyces sp. NPDC001606 (assembly GCF_053596835.1). Classification (NCBI taxonomy): domain Bacteria; kingdom Bacillati; phylum Actinomycetota; class Actinomycetes; order Kitasatosporales; family Streptomycetaceae; genus Streptomyces; species Streptomyces sp. NPDC001606. Next base: position 89,569 of record NZ_JBSFHC010000002.1, on the reverse strand, counting down.
GACGGCCGCGAACGCCTGCTCGATGATGTCGAGACCCTCGTTCAGCAGGTCCTCGCCGATGACCAGCGGGGGCAGGAAGCGCAGCACGTTGCCGTAGGTGCCACAGGTCAGGACCAGCAGGCCCTCGGCGTGGCAGGCCTTGGCCAGCGCGGCGGTGGCCTCCGGGTTCGGCTGCTTGGTCGTGCGGTCCTTGACCAGCTCGATCGCGATCATCGCGCCGCGCCCGCGGATGTCGCCGATGATGTCGAACTTCTCGGCCATGGCGGTGAGGCGACCCTTCATGATCTCCTCGATGCGCTTGGCCTTGCCGTTGAGGTCGAGCTCCTTCATGGTCTCGATGGCACCGAGCGCACCGGCGCAGGCGACCGGGTTGCCGCCGTAGGTGCCGCCGAGCCCGCCGGCGTGCGCGGCGTCCATGATCTCCGCGCGGCCGGTGACGGCGGCGAGCGGCAGACCACCGGCGATGCCCTTGGCGGTGGTGATGAGGTCCGGGACGATGCCCTCGTCCTCGCAGGCGAACCACTGGCCGGTCCGGCAGAAGCCGGACTGGATCTCGTCCGCGACGAAGACGATCCCGTTGTCCGCGGCGAACTGGCGGATCGCCGGGAGGAAGCCCTTGGCCGGCTCGATGAAGCCGCCCTCGCCCAGCACCGGCTCGATGATGATCGCGGCGACGTTGTCCGCGCCGACCTGCTTGGTGATCTGGTCGATGGCCTGCGCGGCGGCCTCGGGGCCGGCGTTCTCCGCACCGGTCGGCCAGCGGTAGCCGTACGCCACCGGCACGCGGTACACCTCGGGCGCGAACGGCCCGAAGCCGTGCTTGTACGGCATGTTCTTCGCGGTGAGCGCCATGGTGAGGTTGGTGCGCCCGTGGTACCCGTGGTCGAACACCACCACGGCCTGCCGCTTGGTGTACGCACGCGCGATCTTCACGGCGTTCTCGACGGCCTCGGCACCGCTGTTGAACAGCGCGGACTTCTTGGCGTGGTCACCCGGGGTCAGCTCGGCCAGCGCCTCGGCGACCTCCACGTACCCCTCGTACGGGGTGACCATGAAACAGGTGTGGGTGAAGTCGGCGAGCTGGGCGGAGGCACGCCGTACGACGGCCTCGGCGGAGGCGCCGACGCTGGTCACGGCGATGCCGGACCCGAAGTCGATGAGGCGGTTGCCGTCGACGTCCTCGATGATGCCGCCGCCCGCGCGCGTGGTGAACACCGGCAGCACCGAGCCCACGCCCTGCGCGACCGCGGCGGTGCGGCGGGCCTGCAGCTCCTGCGACTTCGGGCCGGGGATGGCGGTGACGACGCGGCGCTCCTGCGGAAGTGCGGTCATGGGGGCTCCCTGATGATCTTTCGGGCGGCGGTACGGGGTGCGTTTTTCGGACGCTTACCTACTCTTTCTTCGCAGGCTAGGGCCGGGGGTGGAGGCTGGGCATGCTCCATGTGGGCGTTGTCGGAGGCCCGGCTTGTCCGCCATGGACATAGCCGTGGGCCCGCACACCACTCGCCCGGCGGCGCCTGTCGGCCGTGTAAGCGGTGAACTCCCCTTGCCGGGGCGTTAGATTGGCTCGCTGATGGCTGATGACGGACGGACCGGCTGGTCAGGGGGCAGACGGATGGACAGCAACAACACCCGCGACCCACGCGGCACCCATCCAACCCCCCTACCCCACCCAACCCCCCCACGGGAGAACCCCGCGGTGCCGCCACGGCCGACGAGGGCACCGGACATGCCGCCCCTGGCCGCCCAGTCCCCCCGCCCCTCGCATCCACCACATCCCCGCCCGGCGGTCGCCGACTGGCTCGACGCGCCGCGCCCGTCCGCCGAGCCCGGCATCTGGCGCTACGGCTACCGTCAGGCCAAGGCCGCGTCGCAGGGACAGCGCCTGGCCCCCGTGACCATCGTCGGCTTCGTCGTCCCCCTGGTGGCGGGCCTGCTCCTGTGGTCCCTGTGGCGGCACGGCAGCATCCCCTACCAGTGGACCATCCTCAAGCTGCTCACCCCGGACGACTGGTGGTGGGGCGGCACGACGACACCCAAGACCTACCAGGGCGCCGAGGCCATCACGGTCGCCGACGGCGTGGTCTTCGCCCTCCTCGTCTACGCCATGGCGCGTCTGGGCAGCTGGTCCGACATCATCCGGCACCTGGTCGCCCGCCGTGAGCAACCCGCGCGGGCCCTCCTCGCCGCCCTCGGTGCACTGGTCGCACTGGCCTTCGTCTTCCCCAGCGCGTTCGGTCTCGGCTGGGACGCGCTGCCCGTACAGGACCCGGTCTTCTCCCTGGTCGTCCTGGTCACCGGCGGCTATGCCGTGTTCGGCTCGCAGCTGCTCACGGACGGGTTGTACCTGCTCGTCACGCTGCTGGTGCTGTGGCCGTTCGCCCGGCTCGGCGGCTGGTGGCCCCTTGTCAAGGAGAGGCTCGCCGCCCGAGAACGGGCGAAGACGGCCCAGCCCACCCCCACGTCGTCCGTGGAGCGGCGGCCGTCGCAGTGGCCCGAGCTGCGGGAGGCCGGTCAGCATCAGGCGGCGGACGTGCTCGCCGCCGAGGTGCACGCCGGCCGCATGAACGACGTCGACTGCGTCCGGATCGGCCATATGTGGACCGTGAGCCGTGCGAGGGCTCGGCTCGCCTCCTTCACCGACACGGTGGTGCGCGAGGGTGCCGCCGCCTGGACGCATCCCTCCGGTGTGCGGGATCTGCCGGGCCGGGCCGCCCGGCACGATCTGCTCGCCGGGCAGGTGCGGATCGGACAGTGGGTGGCGGGGGATCGCACTCCGCCCGCCTACGTCGGTGCCGGGGCCGCGCTGGCACCGGAGACCCTCGGCACGTCACTGCTGGCCGTCGGGCCCTCGGGCTCCGGCAAGACGCACCACCTGATCCGGCCCGTCGTGGAGTCGCTCGGACTACAGGCGCTCGCCGGGCGGTGCGCCGTCGTCGCGGTCTGCGCGGCGGGTACTCCGCTCGGGCCGGACGCCGCCTATGACGTCGTCGTACGCCTCGGTGACCCCGCGTCCGTGCACGACCTCGACCCGTACGCGGAATCCGACGACCCGGACGAGGCGGCCGCCTTCCTGGCCGAGGGGCTGGCCGGCGACCTGGACGCGGCGAGCGGGCAGCGGGCGGCCACCGCACTCGCCCAGCTTCTCGGGCCCTACCGGGCGGCGTACGGACGTTTCCCGACGCTGCCTGTGCTGCGTGAACTCCTGGACGGGGAGCCCGCGGCGCTGGCCGCGCTGCACACGGCGCTGGAGGGGCCGGAGCATGCGGCGATGCGCCGCGAGCTCGATGCGCGTGCGCGGCAGGCGGGCAGCGCGGGCGATCCCGGCCCCGTCCTGGCCGACCGGCTCGCCGTGCTGGACCGTCCGGCGTTCGCCGAGTTCTTCGGCGCGGACGGCGGCAGCCCCCGCCCGTTCTCCCTGCGTGCCATCGCCCACCACCCGCTGCGGGTCCGTATCGACCTGCCCGAACGCGGCCACGAAGAGGCGTCCCGGATCGTCACCCGGCTGGTACTCGCACAGTTCGGGTCCGTCGCGACGGCAGGGGAACGGGAGCATTTCGCATGCCTCGTCCTCGACGACGCCACCGGCGCGGTGACGACCGAGTCGGTCCGCCGCATCCAGCGTCTGCGCTCCCGGAACGCGGGCGTGGTGCTCGCCCTGCGCACGGTCGGCGACGTACCCGAGGCGCTGCACGGGCCGCTGTACGCGGCCGTCGGCTGTCGTATGGCGTTCTCCGGGGTCACCACATGGGACGGCAGCAGGTTCGCGGATGCCTGGGGGACCCAGTGGGTGGAGACCCGGGACATCGCCCGGCACACCGTCTTCGCGGACCAGCCGATGACCCGCGCGATCCACGCCCTGCGCAAGCTGGTGACTGGCAAGGCGGTGACCACGGAGGCCGTCACCGTTCGGCAGGTCGAGCGGGAGCGGTGGTCTGCTTCTGAGTTGGCGCATGGCGTTCCCGCCGGGCATGCCGTGTTGTCGTTGACCACCGTCCGGGGGGAGCACGCGCCGCCGTTGCTGGTGGATCTGCGGGGGTGAGGTGGCCGCCCGGGATCGTACGGTGAGGCAGAATCGGCTTAGGTTGTTCATACGTGACGGCCAATAGATCGCAACGATCACCGGATCTCCTCACCGTGAAGGCCCCATGCCCCTGACGCTCGCCTCCCTTGTCCACCACTCCGCGCTCAAGCTGACCGTGCGCGCGGGCGAGGACCGGCTCGACGTGCCCGTCCGCTGGGCGCACGTCAGCGAGCTGGCCGACCCCGTGCCGTACATGGAGGGCGGCGAGCTGCTGCTGATCACCGCGTTGAAGCTGGACGCGGAGGACCCCGAGGTGATGCGCCGGTATGTGAAGCGGCTCGCCGGGGCGGGGGTCGTGGGGCTCGGTTTCGCCGTGGGGGTGAATTACGAGGAGGTTCCGGGGGCGCTGGTCGACGCGTGCGCCGCCGAGGGGCTGCCGCTGCTCGAAGTGCCGCGCCGTACCCCCTTCCTCGCCATCAGCAAGGCCGTCTCCGCCGCCATCGCCGCCGACCAGTACCGGGCGGTCACCGCCGGCTTCGCCGCCCAGCGCGAGCTGACCAGGCAGGCGCTCGGCTCCGGGCCCGAGGGACTGCTCGGCGCCCTCGCCGCCCAGGTCGACGGATGGGCCGCGCTGTACGACGCCTCGGGCGCCGTCGTCGCCGCCGCACCGGAGTGGGCCGGCCGGCGGGCCGCACGGCTCACCGGGGACGTGGAGCGGCTGCGGGACCGGCCCGCGCCGGCGTCGTCCGTGGTCGGCGGCCCGGACCACGAGGACCGGGTCGAACTGCACTCGCTGGGCACCGGACGACGGCCCCGCGCCGCCCTCGCCGTGGGCACCGCCGCCGCCCTCGGCACCGCCGAGCGCTACGCCGTCCACTCCGCCATCGCCCTGCTCACCCTCACCACCGAACGCTCCCGCTCCCTGCACGCGGCCGAGCAGCGGGTCGGCGCGGCGGTGCTGCGCATGCTGCTCGCCGCCGAGCCCGACCACGCCCGGGCCGTCGCCGGGGACCTGTACGGCGGGCTGCTCGACGCGCCGTTCCGGATGATCGTCGCCGAGTCGGTGCCCGGCCCGGCCGCCGCCCGGGGGCAGGGCACCGCCGCGGCCGGGGATCCGCTGGGCGCGCTCGGCGAGACCGTGGAGTCCGCCGCCGCCCGCGCCGGCGAGGCCGTCCTGGTCGTACCCGAGGGGGAGCGGCTGGTCGTGCTGGCCGCGGACGGGGGCGCGGCCGCCGCCGCGTGCACCCAGTACGCGGCGACGCTGGAGGCGGCGCGCGCGGTACCGGAGAAGGCGGCCGCCGAGGAGCAGGAGCTGGTCGTCGGCCTGTCCGCACCGGCCGGGCCGATCGCCGCTGCCGCCGCCTACAAGCAGGCCGAGCAGGCGCTGTCGGTGGCCCGGCGGCGCGGCCGGGTGCTGGTCGAGCACGAGCAGTTGGCCGCCGGGTCCGTGCTGCCGCTGCTCGCCGACGACGCGGTGAAGGCGTTCGCCGACGGGCTGCTGCGCGCGCTGCACGAGCACGACGCGACCGGGCGCGGGGATCTGGTCGCCTCGCTGCGGGCCTGGCTGTCCCGGCACGGCCAGTGGGACGCGGCCGCGGCGGACCTCGGGGTGCACCGGCACACCCTGCGGTACCGGATGCGCCGGGTCGAGGAGATCCTGGGGCGCAGCCTGGACGACCCGGACGTCCGGATGGAGCTGTGGCTCGCCCTCAAGGCGACCTCGCCGGAGTGACCAGGCGCTACTCCGCCAATCCGTAGCACCATCCGGCCCGACTGCTACTGCGCGGACAAACGACCTCCGGCCGGGCCCGCCCTACCGTGGACCACGAAAGACAAGCACCCCCAACGCGGAAGGGCCGGGACTCGCACATGACTTCCACCCATGCCTTCTGGCTCGCCGGCCGCCAGGTCACCGGCGACGCTGCCTTCGACGTCACCTCCCCGTGGGACGGCCGGCTCGTCGGCAAGGTCAGCGTGCCGAGCGACGCCCAGGTCGAGGAGGCCGTGGCCGCCGCGTACGCCGTGCGGGACGAGTTCGCCGCCACCCCGGCGCACGTCCGCGCCGCCGCCCTCGACCACGTCAGCAAGCGGCTGGCCGAGCGCACCGAGGAGATCGCCCAGCTGATCTCCGCCGAGAACGGCAAGCCCATCAAGTGGGCCCGCGGCGAGGTCGGCCGTGCCGTCTCCGTGTTCCGGTTCGCCGCCGAGGAGGCCCGTCGGTTCAACGGCGGCGAGGCCCAGCGGCTCGACACCGACGCCGGCGGCCAGGGGCGCCTCGCGCTCACCCGGCGCTTCCCGAAGGGTGTCGTCCTCGGTATCGCGCCGTTCAACTTCCCGCTGAACCTGTGCGCCCACAAGGTCGCCCCGGCGATCGCGGTCGGCGCGCCGATCATCCTCAAGCCCGCCCCGGCCACCCCGCTGTCCGGCCTGATCCTCGGCGAGCTGCTCGCCGAGACGGACCTGCCGGCCGGCTCCTGGAGCGTCCTGCCGGTGCCCAACGACCGGATGCCCGCCCTGGTCCAGGACGAGCGCCTGCCGGTGATCTCCTTCACCGGCTCCGACAAGGTCGGCTACGCGATCATGGACTCGGTGCCGCGCAAGCACTGCACCCTGGAGCTGGGCGGCAACGGCGCCGCGGTCGTCCTCGGCGACTACGCCTCCGACGCCGACCTGGACTGGGCCGCGAGCCGCATCGCGACCTTCTCCAACTACCAGGGCGGCCAGTCCTGCATCTCCGTGCAGCGCGTGATCGTCGACGCCTCCGTCCACGACCGTCTGCTGCCGCGCATCGTCGCCGCCGTCGAGGCCCAGGTCACCGGCGACCCGAGCGACGCCAAGACGGACGTCGGCCCGCTGGTCAGCGAGGACGCCGCGAAGCGCGTGGAGTCCTGGGTGAAGGAGGCCGTCGAGGCCGGTGCCACGCTGCTCACCGGCGGTGACCGCGACGGCGCCTCCTACGCGCCGACCGTCCTCACCGACGTACCGGAGAACGTCACCCTCGCCTGCGAGGAGGTCTTCGGACCGGTCCTCACCGTGCAGAAGGTGGACGGCGAGGACGAGGCCTTCGCCGCGGTCAACAGCTCCAAGTACGGCCTCCAGGCGGGCGTGTTCACCCACGACCTCCAGACCGCCTTCCGTGCCCACCGTGCCCTCGAGGTCGGCGGTGTGGTGATCGGCGACGTCCCGTCCTACCGCGCCGACCAGATGCCGTACGGCGGCGCCAAGCAGTCCGGTGTGGGCCGCGAAGGCGTGCGGTTCGCGATGGAGGACTACACCTACGAGCGCGTGCTGGTCCTGACCGGCCTCGCGCTCTGACCTGCCACGGACAGGTCAGATAACAGAACGGCCGGAGCCCACTGTGCGGGGGCTCCGGCCGTTCGCCTTTCCGGCACCCCGTCGCCCCGGTGACAGCGGCCGGCCCGCCCCGCTCACGCACCCGCTCGCCGCGAGCGCCAGCGCCCGGTCCTCCAGCCGCGCCCAGGAGACCAGGAAGACCGTGTTGACGATGGTGAACAGCACGGCGGTCAGCCAGGCGGTGTGCACCATCGGCAGGGCCATGCCCTCCAGCACCACGGCGCTGTAGTTGGGGTGCCGCAGGAGCCGGTACGGCCCCCGGCGCACCAGGGCCAGACCGGGGACGACGACGATCCGCGTGTTCCAGCGCGGCCCGAGGGCGCGCATGCACCACCCGCGCACGCCCTGCACCAGCACCAGCACGGCCACCGCGGACCAGCCGACCGGCGGCACGAACGGGCGGTGGGCCAGGGCGACTTCGAGCAGCAGCCCGGCGAGCAGGCAGGTGTGCAGCACGATCACCACCGGATAGCGCCGGTGGCCGTACTCCACACCGCCGTGGGCGGCGGCCCAGCGGGTGTTGCGCCGGGCCACCGACAGCTCCACCACGCGCACACAGCAGACGGCGGCGACCAGGAGCAGCGCCCCGAGCGGGACCACCGCAGTGCCGAGGGCGGTCACTCGACCGCTCCCGAGTCCTCCGCGGCCGCGCGCAGGGCCGTCCGCTCCGCCGCCGGCGCGGGCCGGCCGGAGCCCTTCCGCCGCCCGCTCAGGGCGAGATGGCAGATCGCCGCGGCGGTGACCACGGCCACCGCGAGGACCGCCGCGGACATGCCGTTCATGAACGCGTTCCGGACGTCCGCGGCGAGCGCCGCCCCCCGCGGCCCGAGCAGATCCGCGACGTACAGCCCGCCGACCGGCGAGCGGCGCACCGCGGCGGCCGCGGCTTCGGGCAGCCGGCCGAGGTCCACCGTCAGCGAGGACCGGTAGTGGCTGCCGAAGACGGAGCCCATGAGCGCGATGCCGAGGGACGCCCCGACCTCCCGGGTGACGTCGTTGGCGGCCGACGCCACGCCCTGCCGGTCGGGGGGCAGCGAGCCGGTCAGTGCGGAGGTGCCCGCGGCCCCGATCAGGCCGATGCCGAGACCGGCCGGCAGCAGACTGCCGAGGAACGGCGGATACCCGGAGGCGGCCGTCAGCAGCGACATGGAGATCAGCCCGGAGGCGAGCAGCACCAGACCGCACGTCATCACCACCCGGCTGCCCGCCCGCCGCACCAGCGGCGGAGTGGCCAGCGAGGTCGGTACGACGACCAGGGCGACCGGCACCAGCGCGACGGCGGACTTCAGCGGGCCGTAGCCGAGGATCAGCCGCAGGTACTGGAGGCCCACGAAGTAGAAGCCGAACAGGACCATGAACTGCACGGTGAGCGCCACACTGCCCAGGGAGAACTCCCGCACGCGGAACAGCCGCGGGTCCAGCAGCGGGTTCTCGGCGCGCAGCCCCAGCAGGGCGTAGGCGGTGCCGGCCGCCACCGCGACGACCAGGGCGACGACGACCTCGGGCGTGCCCCAGCCCTGGTCGCTGCCCGCGATCAGCGCGTACACCAGCGCGCCCGGCGCGAGAGCGGTGCAGACCGCTCCGGCGGCGTCGAAACGGCCGGGGGAGGCGTCCTTGGACTCCGGGGCCCACACGCCGGACGCCACCGCCGCGGCCAGGGCGCCGCAGCCGAGGGCCACGAAGATCGACCTCCAGGAGAAGTACTCCAGCAGGGCTCCGGAGCCGAGCATGCCGAGGATGGACCCCGCGGCGGCGCAGCCGGACCAGATCGCCACCGCCTTGGCGCGCCGGTGCGCCGGGAAGACGCCGGTGATGGTCGACAGGGTCCCCGGCATGATCATCGCGGCGCCCAGGCCCATCACCACCCGGCACCCGACGAGACCGGTGCTGCTGGAGGACACGGCCGCGGCGAAGGCGGCCCCGCCGAAGACGAAGGTTCCGGCGATCAGCACGGCACGGCGGCCGACCCGGTCACCGAGGGCGCCCAGCGGCAGCACCAGGCCGGCGAGGGCCACCGTGTAGCTGTCGACGATCCAGGTGAGCGAGGTGAAGGAGGCCGACAGGTCGAGGCCGATGTCCGGGAGGGCCAGATTCAGCGCGGACATGGAGGCGGTGACCAGCATCAGCGCCAGGCACATCACGCACAGCACCCGGCGGTGCGCCACCTGGTCCGGTCCGGCCGCCACTCCTTCGTGGTGCGCGGGGGTGAGAGTCATGGGCGGTCGGCATCCTTGTCTGGTCGTACGGCGGAGGGACTCACCACACTCACCAGCGGGTGAGCACCAGCTCGATGGCGAACCCGGGACCCATGGCGGCGACCAGGCCGGGCGCGCCCGGCGGCGGTGGTGCCGCCATCGCCGTGTGCAGCACGTGCAGGACGGAGGCCGATGAGAGGTTGCCCCTGTCGGCCAGGGACCGCCGGGTCGGTTCGAGTGTCTGCGGGGGCAGGTCGAAGGCGCGCTCCGCCGCGGTGAGCACCTTCGGTCCGCCGCCGTGGACGATCCAGGTGGCGATCTGCCCGGGGGTGAGCGCATGCCGGCCGAGCAGGTCGTAGACGGCCTTCGGCAGATGCTCCGCGGTGAGTTCCGGGACGTCGTGGGAGAGCAGGATGCGCAGGCCGTGGGAGCCGATGTCCCAGCCCAGCACCTCCTCGGTACCGGGCACCAGGCGGCTGTGGCTGTCCACCAGCTCCGGCCCGCCGCCGGTGCCGCCGGACTGCCGGTGCCGCTGCGCGCCGAACGCCACGACGGCCGCCGCGCCGTCGCCGAAGAGACTTCCGGCGACGATGTTCGCCATCGACGTGTCGTCGGTCCGGTAGGCCAGGGAGCACAGTTCGACGGAGAGCAGCACCGCGATGTGGCCGGGGTGGCCGAGCAGATAGTCGCGCAGCAGGGCCAGGCCCGCGGCGCCGCCCGCGCAGCCGTTGCCGAACAGGGGGACGCGCCGGACGTCCGGGCGCAGGCCGACCCGCTGCGCGAGGCGCGCCTCGATCGACGGCACCGCCAGCCCGGTGACCGTGGTGCTGATCACGGCGTCCACGTCCGAGGGCTGTACACCGGCCGCCTGAAGCGCCTCGGTGAGGACCTGTTCGCCGAGGTCCAGCGCGGTCTCGAGCCAGGCCCGGTTGGCGTCGGTGAAGTCGGTCAGGCCGCTCAGCTCCCGGAGCGGCCGCGCGAAGTGGCGCGTCGTCACCCCCGCGTTGGCCTGGATCTTGCGGAGCATCAGCCGGCCGGTTTGGGAGCGCCCCAGCGTGGTGCCCGCGATGGCCTCCATGATCTCTTCCTGGGTGAACCGGTGCGCCGGTACGGCGGTCCGGACCGCCCTGACCCGCGGTCCCGGCTCGGCCGGCCCCCACCCCCCGCGCCCCACCGTCGTCCGACCTGTCGGCATACGGCTTCCACCCCTTTCTGCTTTCTGCGTCCGTGTGCTGTGGCTGTCCGGCGGCGGCTACGCCGGGGTGAGGAGAAGAACGGCGTTCTGGCCGCCGAAACCGAAGGAGCAGCTGAGCCCGGCGCCGGTGGCCGGGCGGGGCCGTCCGGCCACGATGTCGAGTTTGTGATCGCCGTCCTGCCCCTCGAAGTTGGCGACCGGAGGCACCAGGCCGTGGCGCAGGGCGAGGACCGTGTACGCCGCCTGGATCGCCCCGGCCGCCCCCAGGGCATGGCCGATCACCCCCTTGGCCGCGGTGACCGCGGGCATGGCGTCGCCGAAGACCCGGGTCAGGGCGGCGGCCTCCGCCGCGTCGTTCAACGGGGTGCCGGTGCCGTGCGCGTTGACGTGCACGATGTCCCCGGGACCGCAGCCCGCGTCGCGCAGCGCGGCGGTGACGGCCCGTACGGCGCCGTCACCGTCCGGGTGCGGGGCCACCGGGTGGTGGGCGTCGGCGCCGGCGCCGTACCCCCGCAGCAGGGCCAGCGGGCGGGCGTGGCGGGCGCGCGCGTCGGCGGCGCGCTCCAGGACGAGGACGGCCGCGCCCTCGCCGAGCACGAAGCCGTCCCGCCGGGCGTCGAACGGCCGGCTGGCCAGCTCCGGTTCCTCGCGGCGCCGGGACAGCGCCCGCATCCGGGCGAAGCAGGTGGCGGTCATCCGGGAGCGGGCCGATTCGCTGCCGCCGGCCAGCACGATGTCGCAGGTGCCCGAGCGGAGCAGATCGCGGGCCACGCCCAGCGCGGTGGTGCCGGAGGCGCAGGCGCTGGCGGTGGTGAAGTTGGGGCCGCGCGCACCGAGGTCGATGGCGACCTCGCCGGCGGCCATGCTGGGCACGCTGCGCGGCAGGGCGAGCGGCGAGACCCGCTCCGGGCGGCCCGCGCCGAGGTGGCCGAACTCGGTGACGTACGTGCTCAGACAGTTGGACCCGACCCCGAGGACGACCCCGACCCGGTCGCCCAGCCCGCCGTCGGTGCTGGTGCCGAGACCGGCGTCGGCGACGGCCCGGCGGGCGGCGACCAGGGCGAACTGGATGAACCGGTCCACCCGCCGGGCCAGCGGCCGGCCGAGTTCCGCCGCGGCGTCGAAGCCGGGCACCTGGCAGGAGAAGTCGACCGCGAGCCCGGCGAGTTCGGGATCGGGTGCGGCGAGCGAACGTCCCCGGCACAGGGCCGCCCAGTTGTCCTCGGCGGTGTGTCCCGCCGGGGTGACGAGACCGAGGCCGGTGACGGCGATCTCAGCGCGCGTCGTCGGCGGCACAGGCCGCCTCCTCGAAGACTCGGGCCGCGTCCGCGAGCGTGGAGGCCGGGGAGAGGTCCAGGGTGTCCTCGGGCAGGACGATGCCGAACTCGTCCTCCGCCGCCACCACCAGCTCCATCAGCGACAGCGAGTCCACGCCGAGGCTCTTGAAGGTGGCCGTCGGGGTCAGGTCCCCGGGGTCCAGCCGGACCTCCATGTGCTGGGTCAGCAGGGTCACGAGCTGTTCGGGCAGCGCGCCCCGGGCGGCCTGGGTCATACCGGTGCCTCCTGTTCACGTTCCGCGGCCATCGCGGAATCCCTCTCGGTCCGTCGACGGGCGCGGCAGGCCGACCCTGCGTACTACATGATCGTCCGAGCGCCCCTCTGTGAACGCGCGCCGCGGGAGCGGGAAACGTGGTTTCACCCGTTCGAAGACGCTCGACGGCCGATGCCCCTCGGCGCCGGTCCACGGGCGCGGGTGCTCGACGGCGCACACCGGCAGGTCCCGGCACAGCTCGTCGGCGCGGCGCGCGGCACGCAGCACCGTCCCGTCGGGGCGGACCAGGGCGGCTCGCACGCGAGCGCCGTGCAGCCAGCGGTGCAGTTCCGTGCCGGCGTGTGCCACGACCAGCACGGCACCGCGGCGGGCCAGCTCGGCGCGGAGTTCCCCGCCCGGTTCCGCCGTGGTCACGAGGGCGAACCGGCCGCCCGCGACATCGTCGAGTCTGCGGCCGCCGTCCACCAGCGCGTTCGGGCACAGGCTGCCCGCCGGGCCGCGCGGCAGCCGCGGCCGCCGGACGAGGGCGGAGCGGCGCAGCGCCGGGGTCGCGCTGCTGAGGACCAGACGCCCGACCGAGGGGAGCAGCCCCAGCCGGGGGAGCAGCAGCCCGCGTACGGCGTTGCCGAGTTCGCCGCCTCGGGTCATGGCGACCCCCATGAGCTTCGCCAGCCGGATCATGGCCCGGGCGTGCGGCTTGCGCTCGGTCTCGTAGGTGTCCAGTACGGCCTCGGGCAGCTGGCCGGCCAGCACGCCCGCGAGCTTCCAGGAGAGGTTGGCCGCGTCCCGCAGCCCGGCGCCCAGGCCCTGCCCGATGAAGGGCGGGGTCAGATGGGCGGCGTCCCCGAGCAGGAACACCCGCCCGTCCCGCCAGCGGTCGGCCAGCTGCGCGCGGAAGGTGTACTCGGCGACGCGCACGACCTCGAGCCGCCCGGCCGGCACGGCACCGGTCCAGGGAGCGATCAGCGGATACAGCCGGGCGATGTCGCGGTAGCCGTCGGCGGACTCGCCGGGCCCCAGCCGGAACTCCCAGCGGTGGCGCCGGCCCCCGACGCGCAGGTACGTCCCCGCGCGGACCGGATCGCACACCTGGTGCACCCCGTCCCACTGCGGGATGTCGGCGTCGGTGACCACGTCCACCACCAGCCAGCGCTGGGCGAAGCCCAGGTCGCGCATGGTGGCCCCGATCCAGGCGCGGGTGCGGCTGTGGGCGCCGTCGCAGCCGAGGACGTACTCGGCGTGGAGGGTGCCGGTCTCGCCGGTGACCCGGTCGGTGACCCGGAGCGTCACCCCGCCGCCGGCCGGCTGGGTCAGGCCGGTGACCTCGGTGTGGCCGCGGACCGTCACACCGGGGTGCCGGGCGAGGTTGGCGCGCAGGATCGCCTCGAGGTCCGGCTGGTCGTACATGTTCGCCGCGGGATAGCCGTGGACCCCCGTCCCGAGGTCCCGCCGGAACTCGGCCAGCGGGCGCAGCCGGGAGTCGACCAGGCGCAGCCCCGGACAGGGCCGGGAGATCGCGGCGAACTCCTCCCGGATCCCGAGCCGGGCCAGGATCCGGTACACCTCGTCGTCCAGGTGGACCGCTCGGGGCTGGGGGAAGACCGATTCCCAGCGGTCGAGGACGAGGCAGTCGATGCCGTACTGGGCGAGCAGGGTGGCCGTGGTGAGCCCCGTGGGGCCCGCACCGATGACGACCACCGGCGCCTTCGACGGGGTCACGTCAGGCGCCTGTCAGTCCCTCGGCTTGGTGGCGCGGAACACGCCGTAGCGCATGATGTTCTCGTCGTACAGTCGCTTCATCAGCGGAACCGAATGCGACATGCGCAGGACTTCCAGCCCCTTGGCGCGGATCAGTTTGACCATGAGACGGGGATTGCGCGCGATGGGTTTGACGATGTCCGCGGAAATCCTCCAGGTGGCCCGGACACTGTCGGTCCAGTCGGCGGTGTCCACCGCGGAGAAACCGAGGTCGGTGCAGATGTCCCGGTAATGCGAGAGGGGCAGCACATAGGGGACCGCCAGGCCCCGGTACATCTTGCGGAGCAGCCGCACCTCGGAGCCGGTGAGCCGGTCGTCGCGGCTGCACCAGGTGGCCACGACCAGCTTCCCTCCCGGCTTGAGCACACGCAGGCACTCGGCGAGATAGGCGCGCTTGTCGGTCATCAGCTCACAGCTCTCCAGGGACCAGACCGCGTCGAACGTGTCGTCCGCGTAGTCGGTCCGCATGGCGTCCATGAGCCGGAAGCCGACCCGGTCGGCGAGGCCGGCCTGCGCGGCCTTCTCCGCGGCCCGCCGGATCTGCTCGCCGCTGATGGTGATCCCTTCGACCCGGCAGCCCAGGTCGCGGGCGAGCACCTGGGCCGAGGCCCCGATGCCGCAGCCGCTGTCCAGCACCCGGCCGCCCTCGGGGACACCGCCGTAGGCGATCAGCTCCCGGACCGTGCGCAGCTGTGCCTCGTGCCGGTGCACCTCGGGCCGGTCCGGGTCCCAGAAACCGTGGTGGATGTGCTCGCCCCACAGCTCCTCGTACAGATCGACGAGCTGGTCGAAATGGTGCGCCACGGCTTTGTGCAGTGCGTCGGCCGAACCGTCGAGGGACATTCCGTCGTCCAGGACGCTGCCAGCCTTTTTCATGCGGATTCCTCACGGTGCGACGGGCATTTCCCGAAGCGTGCCATGCCCGCCGGGCCGCATGAGGCTGTGCAGGTGTCCTGCGGTCGATCTACCCCCGAAGGCGTGAATGTGAATTCCGCAGTCTCTGTGCAGAAACGGTTCTTACGGCCGGTAGACCATGCCCGGCTCCGGCTTGGCCGGGGCGAGCAGCTGGGAGACCGTGACGATCGTGTAGCCGCGCTCCTTGAGGGCCTTGAGGATGCCCGGTACGGCGGGGACGGTGCCCTTGTGCAGGTCGTGCAGGAGGATGATGCCGTCACGCTGGGTCTGGTCGAGCACCCGCTTGGTGATCAGCGCCGAGTCCGTCGTCTCGTAGTCCTTGGCCGTGACGCTCCACAGCACCTGCGCCAGCCCCAGCTCCTTGCAGATCTCGGCGACCTTGCGGCTGGTACGGCCCTGCGGGGGGCGCATCAGGATGGGCTTCTTGCCGGTGATCCGCTCGATGGCGGTCTGGGTGCTGGTCAGCTCGCTCCGGACGTCCTTGTCGTCGATCTCCGTGAGGACCTCGTGGTACCAGGTGTGGTTGCCGATCTCGTGCCCCTCGTCCGAGATCCGGCGGAGGATCTTGGGGTACGTGTCGATATGGCCCCTGCCCTGGACGAAGAACGTCGCGTGCAGATGGTTCTCCTTCAGGATGTCCAGCAGCCGCGGGGTCGTCGCGCTGGGACCGCCGTCGAAGGTGAGGGCCACGCACTTCGCCTTGCGGCAGTCGACCGGCCCGGTCACCGTGCCCTTCGCCTTGTCCCGGGCGGCACGCGGCGACGTGTGGTCGAACGTCGTGATCGTCAGGGACACGATCAGCGCCGCCACCAGGGCGGCGATCACGGCCGTCCCGGCGGCGATGAGTATCCGGGGCCGTCGTATTCGCGCGAACGCAGGCATGCGGGGGCCTTTCCAGTGCCAGTGCTTGGTGCCGACGCTTGTTAGTGAGGCGTTTTCCGGCCCTCCGGTTGCTCCGCCCGCCGCACCGGAGCCGCCCTGGCCGAAGGGGCCCGGCACCGCTGCCTGCCGGTGCCGGACCCCTTCCCCTCGTCGGCCTCGTCCGGACCCTCAACCGGAGAAGCCGACGTGCGCGAGCCGCAGCGGGCCGCGCAGTCTCAGCCGGACGTCATGGACGCCCTCGGCGTCGAGCGCGGCGCCGGTGCTGGTGTAGGCGTAGGGGCCCGCGGTCGGGGTGTCGAGGGCCAGCTCGGCCAGGACCGGGCCGCCGTCCAGGGAGACCTCCAGGACGCCCTGGCCGGCCAGTTGCGCCGTCACCTCGCGCACCCCGGAGCCGAAGTCGCAGGCCCGGTAGAGGAGCTCCGCCGTACCGCCGTGCGCCGGGGTGACCGCGTCGCCCGCCGTCTTCGTGCGGTCCACGATCGCGACGCCGGACTGCTCGTCGAAGTCGGCCGCCGGCAGGCCCCGCCGGACCACCGGACGCGGCGCCGGGGGCTCGCCGTCCAGCACGACGGTCGTACGCAGCCGGATGTCCTGGCTGGACGCCCCCACCAGAATCTCGTACACGCCCTGCTCCAGCCGGCGTCGGCTGTGCGCGACGTCCCAGAACTCCCAGGCGGACAGGGGGACGTCGAAGGAGACCTGCCGGGTCTCGCCCGGCTCCAGGGCAATCCGCTCGTGGGCCAGGAGTTCCCGGCGCGGGCGGGCCGCCGACGGGTCCACGGCCCGGGTGTACAGCTGGACCACCTCGGCCGCCGGGCGGTCCCCGGTGTGGGTGACCGCGCAGTCGACCACGACCGAGCCCGGGCCGACGCGGACCACCAGGTCGGAGTAGGCGAAGGTCGCGTACGACAGGCCGTGGCCGAAGGGGAACAGCGGGGTGCCCTCGAAGTAGAGATAGGTCTGCCGGCCGCCGATCACGTCGTAGTCGAGCAGATCGGGCAGATCGGCGTCCGAGGCGTACCAGGTCTGCGGGAGGCGGCCCGAGGGGGAGACGTCACCGGCCAGCACCCGGGCCAGGGCGGTGCCCGCCGCCTGGCCGCCGTGGGCCGTCCACAGCGCGGCGGGCAGCGAGGTGACGTCCACCGCATAGGGGTACGCCGACACCAGCACCAGCGCCGTGCGCGGGTTCGCGGCGCGGGCCGCGCGCAGCAGCCGCTGCTGGTGGCCGGGCAGGTCCAGGGTCGTACGGTCCTCGGTCTCGCGGCCGTTGATGTGCGGGTCGTTGCCCGCGACGACGAGCACCACGTCCGCCCCGGCCGCGGCCCGGGCCACGGCCTCCTCGCCGCGCTCGACCGTGATCACCTCGAAGATGTCGCCGGTCGCGGCAACCTGCACGCCGTCGGCGGCGACTCGGACATGGCGGCCCGTGCCGAGATGGGTGAGGAGGTGACCGCCGTGGTGGGGTTCGAGGCGGAAGGTCTCCTGGACCACCCAGCCGCCGGGCTGGTCCGCGGCGGCGCGTACGTACCCGTCCTCGGCGACGGTCAGATAGCGGCCGTCGGGGGCGCGCAGGGTCAGCACCCCGTCGCCCCACTCGGCCAGGGCGAACTCCGTGCCGGTCGGATCGGTGGTGAGCGGCGGCAGATCGGTGCGGCCGGCGAGCAGCGCCGGGTCGAGGGCGCCCTCGGCGCCCCGCACCTCGTCGGGCGCCTCGGACGGCGGCACGTGCAGGAAGGCGCCGGCGGCGGTGCGCAGCCGGACGCGGTCCACGCCCTCCGTGAACTCCACCCGCTCGGGCCCGAACCGCTCGTACAGGCCCTCCAGCGGGGTGCAGCGGTGGATCAGACTGCCGCTGTACCAGTCGAGCTTGCACTCGTCGGCGAGCGGACCGACCACCGCGATCCGGGTGTCGGGCGCGAGCGGCAGCAGGTCGTCGTTCTTCAGCAGGACCACCGCCTGCTCGGCGGCCTCCCGGGCGAGCGCCCGGTGCGCGGGGGTGTCGAACTCGCCGGTGCCCGCGTGCGGGTCGTAGTGCGGGTCGAACTCGCCGAGCCGGAAGCGCACCGAGAGCTGGCGGCGGACGGCCGTGTCGATGTCCGACTCGGTCAGCAGCCCCCGCGCCAGCGCCCCCTTGATCCGGGCGGTGATCTGCGAGGAGTCCGTGCCGTGGTCGGTGAAGCTGTCCAGGCCGGCCAGCACGGCGGCCGCGGTGGCCTCCTCGTGGGTGTCGAAGTAGTGCTCCGGGTCGACCAGGTTGGACGGCGCGGTGGCGTCCGAGCAGACCATCAGGTCCTCGTCCGTCCAGGTGCGCAGATGCTCGCGCAGATACGGGGAGACGTGGTTGGGGCGGCCGTTGACCAGGCTGTAGGCGGGCATCACGCCGGCCACGGCGCCCGCCTCGACCGTCTCGCGGAAGGCGCGCAGGTCGTACTCGTGCAGCACCCGCGGCCGGACGGAGGCCGAGGAGGTCGCCCGGTCCGTCTCGTTGTTGTGGGCCAGCCAGTGCTTCAGCACGGGGGCGGTACGCCAGTACACCGGGTGGTCGCCGCGCAGCCCGTGGGTGTACGCCGTGGCGATCGCCGAGGTCAGCTTCGGGTCCTCCGAGTAGCCCTCCTCGTTACGGCCCCACAGCGGATGGCGCAGCAGATTGACCGTCGGCGCCCAGACGTTGAGGCTGATCCGCTCGTCGCGGGCGCGCATCGCGCGGACCTCCTTCGACACCGCCTCGCCGACCCGCCGCACCAGCTCCGGGTTCCAGCTCGCGCCCAGGCCGACGGCCTGCGGGAACACCGTCGCCGGGCCCGTCCAGGCGACGCCGTGCAGGGCCTCCTGGCCGGTGCGGAAGGCGGCGATGCCGAGCCGCTCCACGGCGGGCACGAACTGGTGCAGGAACGCCACCTTCTCGTCCAGGGTGAGCCGCGCCAGCAGGTCGTCGATGCGCTTGGCGAACGGCAGGTTCGGATCGCGGAAAGGCGGCGTGGTCGGCGAGTCAACGGTCACGAGCGGTTCCCCTTGCGACGGGAGCGACGAGAAGCTTTCGAAGCGCTTCGATGCTCATTCGACGGTGGGGTGGGTGTCAAGGTCCCGGACCCGAAAAGAGTGGACTTCTCGCCTGCCCCGCAAGGGTGGATCGGCGATGTGCAGGGGGCGCGCCGCATCCCGGGAACTTTCGTAACGACCCTTGTGCGCCCCCAGGGGTTCACTTAATCTCACAGCAACATCGAAGCGCTTCGACTATGCGGAGCGCTCGATCTGCTCCTCACCCGGGTGTCCTGATCCGGGCGCTTCCGCTCAGCCAGATCCACTCGAGACACCGCAGCCGACGGCCACCGCCGGGTGTCCTGGTGCGCCACGAAGGGTTGACGCAATGACGCCGAACGCCGACTCCGCCCCCACCGGAACCAGCAGGAGAAGCTTCCTCGCCTCCACGGCGGTCGCCGCAGTGGCGGTGGCCGGGGGGATGCCGCTGCTCACCGCCTGCGGCGGGTCGGACAGCGGCTCGGGCGGCGGCTCCTCCTCGGGCAAGGACGCGAAGAAGCTGCTGCCGTCCTACGTCGCCGCCAACGTGGTGACCCCGGACATCCCGGCGAAGAACGGCTCGGCGATCGGCTTCACCGGCAAGCTCGATCTCGCCGGCCTGAAGACCTCGGTGCCCAGGAAGCTCGGCAAGGGCGGCAGGGTCACCGTCATGTCGCCGTTCTGGGGTACCCCGCCCAAGCAGGACAACGCCTACTACAAGGCGATGAACGACCTGATCGGCGTGGACGTCGTCTGGCAGAACCAGGACGGCAACACCTACGACCAGAAGCTCGGCGCGGTCCTCGCCTCCAGCGACGTACCGGACGTGGTGGTCGTCCCGAGCTGGAACATGGGCGGCAGGATACCCACCGCCATCATCAACAAGTTCGCCGATCTCGGGCCGTACCTCTCCGGCGACAAGGTCAAGGACTACCCGAACCTCGCGGCCATCCCCACCGACGCCTGGCAGCGCTGCATCATCGGCGGCAAGCTGCGCGGCCTGCCGCAGCCCTCCCCGTACGTCACCGGCATCGTGCCCTTCTACCGCAAGGACATCTTCGACAAGAAGGGCTACCAGGTCCCGCGCTCGGCGGACGAGTTCATGTCCCTGGCCAAGGAGATCACCAACGCCAGGGCCAAGCGGTGGGCCTGCCTGGACATGAAGTGGACCGCCTTCCAGATGTTCGGGGTGCTCTCCGGCAGCGAGAAGCCGCTGGGGTGGAACCTCGTCGACGGCAAGATGATCTGCCGCATCGAGACCGAGGAGTACCTCGAGGCCCTGGAGTGGACCCGCAAGCTCTTCGCCGCCGGGTACGTCCACCCCGACGCCATGATGGGCAAGAACGCCCCCGACGCGGGCCCGGGGTTCGCGGCCGGCGAGTTCCTGATCTACCCCAACAACATCAGCCAGTGGTGGGGCCGTACCGCCGAACAGGCCGCCCAGAACCCGGAGTTCAAGATCTGGGGCATGGACATCTTCGGCCATGACGGCGGCGCCCCGAAGCTGTGGGCCGAGCAGCCTGCCGGCATCTTCGCCTTCATCAACAAGAAGGCCTCCGAGTCCGTGATCCGGGACGCGCTCGCCGTCGCCAACGTCACCGCCGCGCCGTACGGCACCAAGGAGTACATGCTCACCAACTACGGCGTGGAGGGCGCCGACTACACGGTCAAGAACGGCGTGCCCAGCAAGACCACCCAGGGCAACAACGAGGTCCTCAACGCCTACGTCATGGTCGCGAGCCCGGCCGCCACCATCGCCCACCCCGACTTCCCCGACGTCGCCAAGGCCCAGGTCGAGTGGCAGCAGCGGATGGGCGCCTTCACCAGGAAGTCCAGCTTCTACGGCCAGATGATCACCGAGCCGACCCGCTACACCAACCTCGGCAGCGACTTCGAACAGCTCGAGGACGACATCACCCGCGGCCGCAAGAAGATCAGCGACATGCAGCAGGCCGTCTCGGACTGGAAGAGCCAGGGCGGCGACAAGCTGCGCGACTGGTACAAGAAGCTGCTCGACGAGAACGGTCCGGCGGCCGGCTGACCGGGCACCGAGGCAAGGAGGACGGCCGTGTCCCACAGCACCGTGTCCCGCAAGCCGGCCGGAGCGGACGACAGGACGGGCAGGACCCGGGCGGCGTCCGGCGCCGCCGGCACAGCCCGGGCGGACCACGCCAGGACCAGGACCGGGAAGCCGGGGCTGCGCCAGAGATTCCGGCGCGACCGCATCCTGCTCCTGATGACCCTGCCGGCCGTCCTGCTGCTCCTGGTCTTCAACTACCTGCCGATCCTCGGCAACGTCGTCGCCTTCCAGGACTACGACCCCTACGTCAGCGACAACGGCATCGTCTCGATCCTGCACAGCCCCTGGGTCGGCTTCGACAACTTCCAGCGGATGTTCGACGACCCGGCCTTCTGGAACGCGGTCAAGAACACGCTGGTGCTGTTCTTCCTCCAGCTGGTGCTGTTCTTCCCGGTCCCCATCCTGCTCGCGCTGCTCATCAACAGCGTGGTCAGGCCGCGGCTGCGCTCGCTGTCCCAGGCGATCCTGTACCTCCCGCACTTCTTCTCCTGGGTGCTGGTCATCTCCGTCTTCCAGCAGATCTTCGGCGGCGCGGGCGTCCTGTCGCAGCTGCTGCGGCAACACGGGTACGACGGCCTGGACATCATGAGCGACCCGTCCACCTTCAAGTTCCTCGTCACGGCCGAGGGCGTCTGGAAGGACGCGGGCTGGGGGATCATCGTCTTCCTCGCGGCGCTGGCCTCCGTCAGCCCCGACCTGTACGAGGCCGCCGCGATGGACGGGGCGGGCCGCTGGCGCCGGATGTGGCACGTCACGCTGCCCGCGCTGCGCCCGGTGATCGCACTGCTGCTGGTGCTGCGCGTGGGCGACGCCCTGACCGTCGGCTTCGAACAGATCCTGCTCCAGCGGCAGGCCGTCGGGCCGGGCGCGGCGGAGGTCCTCGACACCTTCGTCTGGTGGAACGGCGTACGCAACCAGGACTTCGGTTACGCGGCCGCCGCCGGTCTGATCAAGGGCGTGGTCAGCCTCGGGCTGGTCCTCGCCGCGAACAAGGTGGCCCATCTCATGGGCGAGCAGGGGGTGTACAAGAAGTGACCGAGGTAGTCGACAAGCCTCCGGTACGGCGGCCGTCCCGCTGGGCCGCTCCGCCCCGGCCGGTGTGGGAGGAGGAGCCGAGCAGGGCCGGCCTGGCCGGCAAGGGCCTGGTGCTGACCCTGGCCTGTCTCGGCATCCTCTTCCCGCTCTGGATCGTGGTCGTCACCAGCCTGTCCTCCCGCCGGACGATCGACCAGGCGGGCGGGCTGGTGATGGTCCCCAAGGGCATCACGTTCGTCGCGTACAAGGAGCTGCTGAGCGGCGGCCAGGTCACCCGGGCCACGGTCATCAGCGCCCTCGTCACCCTCGTCGGCACGCTGTTCTCGATGGCGGTGTCCGTCCTGTGCGCGTACGGCCTCTCGCGCATCGGCTCGCTCGGGCACCGCTGGCTGCTGATGCTGCTGCTGGCGACGATGTTCTTCAGCGCGGGTCTGATCCCGACGTACCTGCTGGTGCAGTCCCTGGGGCTGACCGACAGCTATCTCGCGCTGATCCTGCCGAGCGCGGTGAGCGTCTTCAACATCCTGGTCCTGCGCGGGTTCTTCATGGGCATCTCGCAGGAACTGATCGACAGCGCGCGGATCGACGGCGCCGGCGACTTCCGGATCCTGTGGCAGATCGTCATGCCGCTGTCCCGGGCCGTCCTCGCGGTCATCACGCTCTTCTACGCGGTCGGGTACTGGAGCGCCTGGTTCAACGCGTCGCTGTACCTCAACGACCAGAGCATGATGCCGTTGCAGAACGTCCTGATCCAGCTGGTGCAGAAGCAGGAGGCGCCGGTGGGGCTGAGCCAGGCGATCAAGACGGGCCAACTGTCCGGGCTGGCCGTGCAGATGGCGGTGATGGTGATGGCGCTGCTGCCGGTCGCGGTGTTGTCGCCGTTCGTCCAGAAGCACTTCAAGAAGGGGATGCTGACGGGGGCGGTGAAGGGTTGAGCCGGCAGCCTTCCCAGGGGGCACCCGAGGCATCCGTGGTGCACGGCACCTGGGAGCCCTCGCCGGCTGCCCGCTGGGAGGACGCCTTCCTGACCGGGAACGGTCACCATGGCGCCCTGGTGTTCGGTGATCCGCACGACGATCGTGTCATCGTCACCCATCACACCCTGGTCCGCCCCAACGGCTCCGAACACGCCCGGCCGCCCCGGCTCGCCGACCGGCTCCCCGCCCTCCAGGACCGGTTGCTCGCCGGTGACCTCACCGCCGCCGAGGAGTTCACCGACGGCCGCCCGCTGCACTGGGTGCAGCCCTTCCACCCGGCCTTCCAGCTGCGGGTGCGCGGCACCGGGGAGACCGGGCGCGGCCACCGGCGGGCCCTCGACTTCAGCACCGGCGAGGCCACGGCGAGCTGCGCCGGCGCGCGCAGCCGGGTCTTCGTCTCCCGCGCGGACGACGTGATCGTGCACGAGGTCACCGGCGGCACCCTCGACATCTGCCTGGACCACCGGCTGCCCGGCGTCCCGGCCGGGTTGCGGGTCGGCCAGGGCGCCCTGCTGATCCCCGAGGGCGCCCTGCTCAGCCTGCGCGCCCGCTACCCGGGCAGCGACCGCGCCTACACCGGGGTGACCGTCGTCGTGCTCGACGGCGGCAGCGCGGAACTCACCCCGCCGGCCGTGCGTGTCACCGGCGCCCGCTCGGTGCTGCTGCTGACCCGGGTGCGCCGGCACACCGGCGAACTGGACGTCGTTGCCGCGGGCCGGGAGCTGCGCGACCTCCTCACCGGTGCCGAGACCGGTCCCGAGACCGGTGCCAAGGCGGGTCCCGAGACCCGTGCCAAGGCCGGTGCCGAGACCGGCGGGCGACCGTACGACGATCTCCTCGGCCGGCATCTCGCCCTGCACCGCACCGCCTACCAGCGGGTGACGCTCGACCTGGACGCCGACCCCGCCGAGCGCGCGCTGCCCGGCTCCGAGCTGCTGAGCCGCCCGCACAGCCCGGCACTGCTGGAGCGGCTCTTCGCCGCCGGCCGCTATCACCTGCTGTCCAGCAGCGGCCTGCTCCCGCCCCGGCTCACCGGGCTGTGGACGGGGGAGTGGGACACGGCATGGTCCGGCGCCCTCACCACCAACGCCAACCTCAATCTCCAGACCGCTAGCGCCCCCGCCGCCGCGCTGCCCGAGGTCACCGAGGCGCTCGCCCGGTTCGTCCAGCGGCAGCTGCCCGACTGGCGGGAGAACGCCCGGGCGATCTTCGGCGCCCGGGGTGCCGTCGTCCCCGCGCACACCGACGGCGAGTCCGGGCTGGCCTACCACTTCAGCCGCGAGTACCCGCTGCACCTGTGGACCGCCGGTCTGGACTGGCTGCTCAAGCCGCTGCTCGACCACGACGAGATCCACCGCGCGAGCGGCGCCGAGCCGGATCCGCGCACCGTCACCGCCCTCGCCGAGGCGGCCGCCTTCTACGCCGACTTCCTCACCCGCACCGACGCCGACGGACACCTCGTCGTCGTCCCCTCCTACTCGCCGGAGAACCGCCCCGCCAACGGCGGCTGGGGCGTGCTGAACGCGGCCATGGATCTCTCGGCCGCCCGGCACGCCCTGCGCACCGCCGCCCGCCACCACCCCGAACGGGCGCGCGAATGGCTGGCGTTGGCCGACCGGCTGCCCCCGCACCGGATCAACCGGGACGGAGCACTGGCCGAATGGGCCTGGCCCGGACTCGACGACACCTACGACCACCGCCATCTCAGCCATCTGTACGGCGTCTGGCCCCTGGAGGAGATCACCCCCCACGACACCCCCGAGCCGGCCGCCGCCGCCCTTCGCGCCCTCGAACTGCGCGGCGCCGAGAACGACTCCGCCCACGGCCATCTGCACCACGCCCTCGTCGCCGCCCGGCTCGGCGCCGCCGACCGGGTCGCGCACGCCCTGGAACGGGTCCTCGGCGGCGACTACTTCCACGCCTCCCTGATGAGCGCCCACTACCCGGACCGCCGCGTCTACAACGCGGACGCCGCGCACACCCTGCCCGGCGTGCTCATCGAGTCGCTGGTGCAGTCCACCCCGGACCGGCTGGTCCTGCTCCCCGCCGTCCCGGCCGGCTGCCCGCGCGGTGAACTGCGTGGTGTCCAGGCCCGGTTCGGGGCGGAGATCGACCTCAGCTGGCGCCCGGACGGGGCCCGAGCCGTCGTGAAGCCCCGGCGCACCCACCGCATCGAACTGCGGACTTCCTCCGGCACCGAGCCGCTCGACCTCGTCGCCGGAGAAGACCGCGTCCTCACCCTGGGGGCGCGGTAGCCGAGAAAACCCCACACTCCCCCCCCACCCATGGAAGGGACACCATGGCAACGAGAACCCTGAGCAGGGTCGCCAAGGCCCTCATAGCCCCCACACTGGCCCTCGGCGCGACCGTCGGCCTCGCCTCCGCCCCCG
The DNA here is from genome assembly GCF_053596835.1 of Streptomyces sp. NPDC001606. Taxonomy (NCBI): domain Bacteria; kingdom Bacillati; phylum Actinomycetota; class Actinomycetes; order Kitasatosporales; family Streptomycetaceae; genus Streptomyces; species Streptomyces sp. NPDC001606. Next base: position 64,194 of record NZ_JBSFHC010000002.1, on the reverse strand, counting down.
CCTCCGCCGCCGTCTGGTCCTCCTGCGACCAGTGGGCCTCCACCACGCTGAACGGCTACACCCTGTACAACGACATCTGGGGCTCCGGCGCCGGCAGCCAGTGCATCTGGGCCAACTCCGGCACCAACTGGGGCGTCTGGGCCAACCACCCCAACACCGGCGGGATCAAGTCCTACCCCAACGCCGACAAGGTGATCAACAAGTCGATCACCTCCCTCTCCTCGCTGACCAGCAGCTACAACGTCAGCGTCCCCTCCTCCGGCGCCTACGAGACGGCGTACGACATCTGGGACACCAACCACAAGTACGAGATCATGCTCTGGCTCAACAAGACCGGACCCGTCGGCCCGCTCGGCACCTCGCAGGGCACCGTGACGCTCGGCGGCTCGACCTGGACGGTCTACAAGGGCACCAACGGCTCCAACGACGTGTTCTCGTTCCTCCGCACCTCCAACTCCAGCTCCGGCACGGTCGACATCCTGCCGATCCTGAAATGGATCAAGGACACCAAGGGCTGGTTCGGCAACGTCACCATCGGTGACCTCCAGTTCGGCTTCGAGATCACCTCCTCCTCCGGCGGCCTGAACTTCACGGTCAACAGCGAAAGCGTCACCAGCAGCTGACCCGGCAGCCGGTCCGGCAGGGGGCGCGGCTCCCCGCGCCCCCTGCTCGCCACCCCTCACCCGGTGATCGGCAGCTCTGCCCCGTCCCGCAGGAACAGCGGGATCCGGTCCAGCGGCGCGTCCACCGTGACCTCCGTACCGCCCTCGTACGACTGGCCCGTCCACGCGTCCGTCCAGAGCGCGCCCGCCGGCAGATACGTCGTACGGACCCTCTCACCCGCCGTCAGCACCGGGGCGACCAGCAGGTCCCGGCCGAACAGGTAGGCGTCGTCCACGGACCAGGCCGCACCGTCCTCCGGGAACTCCAGGAACAGCGGCCGCAGCACCGGCAGACCCTCCTCGTGCGCCTGTCGCATCACCTCGAGGATGTACGGCCTGAGCCGCTCGCGCAGCCGCAGATAGCGCTCCAGGATCGCGCCGGCCTCCTCGCCGTAGGACCACACCTCGTTGGGGCCGCCGGTCATCTCCGGGCCCAGCGGCATCCCCGGGTCCCGGAAGCCGTGCAGCCGCATCAGCGGGGACAGCGCGCCGAACTGGAACCAGCGGATCAGCACCTCGCGGTAGGCCGGGTCGTCCGGGTCGCCGCCGTGGAAGCCGCCGATGTCCGTGTTCCACCAGGGGATGCCGGACAGCGCGGTGTTCAGGCCCGCCGCGATCTGCCGGCGCAGGGTCGCGAAGTCGGTGCCGATGTCACCCGACCACAGCGCGGCGCCGTACCGCTGACTGCCCGCCCACGCCGAGCGGTTGAGGGTGAGGACCTCCTCGCCCTCGGCGCGCAGCCCGTCGTGGAAGGTGCGGGCGTTCTCCGCCGGGTAGAGGTTGCCGACCTCCAGGCCCGGGCCCGCCCAGTAGCGCAGGTTCTCCGGGAAGCCGGGCTTCAGCTCGGGCTCGCAGGCGTCCAGCCAGAACGCCGAGATGCCGTACGGAACCAGGTAGTTGTCCCGCACCTTCGACCACACGAACTCCCGGGCCTCGGGGTTGGTGGCGTCGTAGAAGGCCACCTGCACGGTGGAGGCGACCTCCTTGTCCGGCCAGTCGGCGTGCGCCATCGGCCCGTACTGCGTGCCGATGAAATAGCCGCGCTGCTCCATCACCGGGTGGTTCTCCGACAGCGGCGACACCGACGGCCACACGGACACCACCAGCTTGATGCCCAGCTCGTCGAGCTCGCGGACCATCGCCGCCGGGTCGGGCCACTCCTTCGGGTCGAACTTCCACTCGCCGAGGTGCGTCCAGTGGAAGAAGTCGCACACGATCGCCGAGATCGGCAGGTTCCGGCGCTTGTACTCGCGGGCCACGGCGAGGAGCTCGTCCTGGGTGCGGTAGCGCAGCTTGCACTGCCAGAAGCCGGCCGCCCACTCCGGCAGCATCGGCGTGCGGCCCGTCACCGCGCTGTAGGAACGCTGCCCGTCGGCCGGGGTGCCCGCCGTGATCCAGTAGTCGATCTGCCGCGCCGAGTCCGCGACCCAGCGGGTGCCGTTGCCCGCCAGCTCCACCCGGCCGATCGCCGGGTTGTTCCACAGCAGGGTGTAGCCCCGGCTGGACACCAGCACCGGCACGCTCACCTCGGCGTTGCGCTGCACCAGGTCCAGCACCAGACCCTTCTGGTCCAGCCGCCCGTGCTGGTGCTGGCCCAGGCCGTACAGCTTCTCGCCCTCGTACGCGGCGAACCGCTGCTCCAGCCGGTGGTGGCCGTTGCCGACCGCCGTGTACAGCCGCGGCCCGGGCCACCAGAAGTGGGCCCGCTCCTCGGCCAGCAGCTCGCTGCCGTCGTCGGTGCGCAGGAACCGGATCAGACCCTCCGCGGTCACCTCCACGGTCAGCGCGCCGACCGTCAGCCGCGCCAGCTCGCCATCGGTCTTGACCGTGCCGGCCCGCTCCGGCGGGGTGCCGAGGAGCGCCCCCGGCAGCCCCTCCAGCACCGGGCCGCCGAGCCGGGCCCGGACCCGGACCGCGTCCCGGCCCCAGGGCTCGATCCGCACCGTCTCCTGACGGCCGCTCCACTCCAGCGCGCCGTCCCGCTCACGGAAGGTGCCGACGGTGGGGGAGGACTGGGCGAGAGAGACCTTCGACTGCGCGACGCCAGGCTGATTCACTGCATGCTCCTGAAGGAGTGCGGGACAGGGACAAGGCAGGCAGAGGTGTGCCCCGGACGCACCGGAGCACGGGGGAGGAGGGGTGGGTCAGGAGGCGGCCGGAGCCGGTCCCGAACTCGCCCGTACCGTCAGCTCGGGCGCGATCAGCACGACCTCGTCGCCGCCCCGCCCGTCCAGCTTGGCCACCAGATGCTCCACGGCGTGCCGGCCCATCTCCTGCGCCGGTACGGCGACCGAGGTCAGCCGCACCGAGGCCTGCACGGCGACCTGCTCCGGGCAGATCGCGACCACCGAGACGTCCTCCGGCACGGCCCGGCCCTGCTGGCGCAGCAGCGCGAGCAGCGGTTCCACCGCCGACTCGTTCTGCACCACGAACCCGCTGGTCCCGGGCCGCTCGTCGAAGATCCGGGCCAGGGTCAGGGCCATCGCGTCGTACCCGCCCTCGCACGGGCGGTGCAGCACCCGCACATCCGTCTCGCGGGCACGGGCGCGCAGACCGTCGAGGGTGCGCTCGGCGAAGCCGGTGTGCCGCTCGTAGACGGCCGGGGCCTCGCCGATGACCGCGACATCACGGTGACCGAGCCCCGCCAGATGATCCACACAGAGCGCGCCGGTCGCCGTCCAGTCCAGGTCCACGCAGGTCAGTCCGGTGGTCTGGGCGGGCAGGCCGATGAGCACGGAGGGCTGGTCGGTCTCCCGCAGCAGCGGCAGCCGCTCGTCCTCCAGCTCGACGTCCATCAGGATCATCGCGTCGGCGAGCCCGCTGCCAGTCACCCGGCGCACCGCGTCCGGCCCCTCCTCGCCGGTGAGCAGCAGTACGTCGTACCCGTGTGTGCGGGCCGTGGTGGCCACCGCGATGGCGATCTCCATCATCACCGGCACATACATGTCGGTGCGCAGCGGGATCATCAGCGCGATGATGTTCGACCGGTTGCTGGCCAGGGCGCGGGCGCCCGCATTCGGGTGGTAGCCCAGCTCCCGGATGCTCTGTTCGACCCGCTGCCGGGTGGTCGCGGAGATCGACCGCTTGCCGCTGAGGACATAGCTCACCGTGCTCGCCGAGACTCCGGCGTGCTGGGCGACCTCGGCGAGGGTGACCATCCGGCTCTCCAAGCTGTTGTGAAGCGCTTCGACACGGGCGCATAGCCGACGGGGATAACTGAGGGTGGCAATGACACTAGCCCCAGCGAGGTCAGGGTGTCCAGAGGATGTCGAAGCGCTTCGACAGCGATTTCCGCCGCCGGTGTCCGGGACGCGCTGCGGCTCCCTCCCCGGCGGGCGGCGGCCGCACCGGCGCGGTGCACGAACCGTCCCCCCGGAAGGACCCCCGGCGCAACACCCCGGACCGCGCCGGCGGAGACGAAGCATGGGCCGATCGGACGCGCGAGGGGTGGTGGGGTCGCCCCGTTTCGGGTACCAACGATCCAGTAGCACCGGTCGGTACGAACGACCCGAAAACATCCCTCTTCGCGGCGAGGTGAGCCTCATGTCCGCCCCCACCACCCCTCGTACCAACGTCACCGAGCGGGAGGCCCGCCAGGTGGCGGAGGCCGCCCGGGAACAGCACTGGCGCAAGCCGAGCTTCGCCAAGGAACTCTTCCTCGGGCGATTCCGGCTCGACCTCATCCACCCCCACCCCCTGCCCGCCGACGAAGCCGTACAGCGCGGCGAGGAGTTCCTCGCCAAGCTCCGCGCCTTCTGCGAGTCCACCGTCGACGGCGCCCGCATCGAGCGCGAGGCCCGCATCCCCGACGAGGTCGTCGCCGGGCTCAAGGAACTCGGCGCCCTCGGCATGAAGATCGACCCCAAGTACGGCGGCCTCGGCCTCACCCAGCTGTACTACAACAAGGCCCTCGCGCTGGCCGGCTCCGCGAGCCCCGCCGTCGGCGCGCTGCTCTCCGCCCATCAGTCGATCGGCGTACCGCAGCCGCTGAAGATGTTCGGCACCCAGGAGCAGAAGGACGCCTTCCTGCCCCGCTGCGCCCGCACCGACATCTCCGCCTTCCTGCTCACCGAGCCCGACGTCGGCTCCGACCCGGCCCGGCTCGCCACCACCGCCGTGCCCGACGGCGACGCCTACGTCCTCGACGGGGTGAAGCTGTGGACCACCAACGGGGTGGTCGCCGACCTGCTCGTCGTCATGGCCCGCGTGCCCGTGTCCGAGGGCCACCCGGGCGGCATCACCGCCTTCGTGGTGGAGGCGGACTCCGAGGGCATCACCGTGGAGAACCGCAACGCCTTCATGGGGCTGCGCGGCATCGAGAACGGCGTGACCCGCTTCCACCGGGTCCGGGTGCCGGCCGCCAACCGCATCGGCCCCGAGGGCGCCGGTCTGAAGATCGCGCTGACCACCCTCAACACCGGCCGGCTGTCGCTGCCCGCGATGTGCGCCGGCGCCGGCAAGTGGTGTCTGAAGATCGCCCGCGAATGGTCCGCGGAGCGCGAGCAGTGGGGCAAGCCGGTCGCACTGCACGAGGCCGTCGGCGCCAAGATCAGCTTTATCGCGGCCACCACCTTCGCCCTGGAGGCCGTCCTCGACCTGTCCTCCCAGATGGCCGACGAGGACCGCAACGACATCCGCATCGAGGCCGCCCTCGCCAAGCTCTACGGCTCCGAGATGGCCTGGAAGATGGCCGACGAACTGGTCCAGATCCGCGGCGGACGCGGCTACGAGACGGCCGAGTCGCTCAGGGCGCGCGGCGAACGCGCGGTCCCCGCCGAGCAGATGCTCCGCGACCTGCGCATCAACCGCATCTTCGAGGGCTCCACGGAGATCATGCACCTGCTGATCGCCCGCGAGGCCGTGGACGCCCACCTGTCGGTCGCCGGTGACCTCATCGACCCCGACAAGACCCTCGCCGACAAGGCGCGGGCGGGCGCGAACGCGGGCGTCTTCTACGCCAGGTGGCTGCCGAAGCTGGTCGCCGGACCCGGACAACTCCCCATGTCGTACGGTGAGTTCAAGCACGGCATCGACCTGTCCGGGCATCTGCGCTATGTCGAGCGCACCGCCCGCAAACTGGCCCGCTCCACCTTCTACGCCATGTCCCGCTGGCAGGGCCGGATGGAGACCAAGCAGGGCTTCCTCGGCCGGATCGTGGACATCGGCGCGGAGCTCTTCGCCATGAGCGCGGCCTGTGTCCGCGCCGAGCGGCTGCGCACCCGCGGCGAACACGGCCGCGAGGCCTACCAGCTGGCCGACGCCTTCTGCCACCAGGCCCGCATCCGGGTGGACGAGCTGTTCGGCCGGCTGTGGACCAACACGGACGGCCTCGACCACAAGGTGGTCAAGGCCGTCCTCGCCGGGTCCTACACCTGGCTGGAAGAGGGGATCATCGACCCGTCCGGCGACGGCCCGTGGATCGCCGACGCGACCCCCGGACCCGCGACCCGGGCGAGTGAACGCCGACCCTTCGGCGACTGACCCCCGCCGGGCGCCTGGGGCGGGTCAGTTGCCCCAGGTGCCCTGGTTCACGGCGCAGTTCCAGCCCGTGCCGTGGAGCGTGAACTTCACCTGGTAGGTACGGGTGTTGAGCAGATGCGTCGGAATCCTCATGCCGAGGCTCTTCTTCGCCTTCAGCGTGCCCGTGTACACGGACACCGACTGGGTCGAGTTGTGGGTGATCCGGCCGCCCGTGGCCCTCGCCGTGCCGAAGCGGAGGTACTTCACGTTGGTGACGCTGAACGTGACCTTCTTGAAGGACGTGGTCGTGCTCTTGTTCTTGATGCCGAAGTACAGGCCGCCGTTGGTCACCCAGTGGTGCGAGTTGATGTAGAAGCGGCTCGGGTAGACCAGGTCCACCGGGCAGCCGGCGCCGGCCGACGTGCGGGTGGCGGCGGACGCCGTACCGGCGATCCCCAGCTGAGCGGTGGTCAGGACGGCTGCTCCGGCCAGGACGGCCGCGGTGGTACGCATACGGTTCATCGTGGTGGTACTCCCCCTTTGAGGCCCGACGTGACGGGCTGCACCGGAAGGATGCCACTGCCGGCCGCCGTCCGCGCGCGATTTCCGTGCCTTTCCGACAGGACCGGTACAAGGTAGTGACACAACGGGTGGCCTGTGTCACATGATCGTCACGGAGCCGCCCTTCCGAGGGACACCCTGTCCGGGCGCCGGGCCGGTGCGGCCACAATGGAGGGATGACCGACAGTCCCGCCCATCCGGCACCCCTCGCCGACCCGCACCTCGTCTACGACCCCGTGGCCGGCGACGGCCCCAAGGACGTGGTGATCCTCGGCTCCACCGGATCCATCGGCACCCAGGCCATCGACCTCGTGCTGCGCAACCCCGACCGCTTCCGGGTCACCGCCCTCTCCGCGAACGGCGGCCGCACCGCCCTCCTCGCCGAGCAGGCGCACCGGCTGCGGGTGCGCACCGTCGCGGTCGCCCGCGAGGACGCCGTACCCGCGCTGCGCGAGGCGCTCGCCGCGCACTACGGCCCCGGCGAGCCGCTGCCCGAGATCCTCGCCGGACCCGACGCGGCCACCCAGGTCGCCGCCTCCCCCTGCCACACCGTGCTCAACGGCATCACCGGCTCCATCGGCCTCGCGCCGACGCTGGCCGCGCTGGAGGCGGGCCGCACCCTCGCGCTCGCCAACAAGGAGTCGCTGATCGTCGGCGGACCGCTGGTCAAGGCGCTCGCCAAGCCGGGCCAGATCATCCCGGTCGACTCCGAGCACGCCGCCCTCTTCCAGGCGCTGGCGGCGGGCACCCGGGCCGACGTCCGCAAGCTGGTGGTGACGGCGTCCGGCGGCCCCTTCCGCGGCCGGACCAAGGCCGAGCTGGCCCGGGTCACCGTCGAGGACGCCCTCGCCCACCCCACCTGGGCGATGGGCCCGGTGATCACGATCAACTCCGCGACCCTCGTCAACAAGGGTCTGGAGGTCATCGAGGCGCACCTCCTCTACGACATTCCCTTCGACCGCATTGAGGTCGTCGTGCATCCCCAGTCGTATGTCCACTCGATGGTCGAGTTCACCGACGGATCCACGATCGCCCAGGCGACGCCCCCCGACATGCGCGGGCCCATCGCCATCGGTCTGGGCTGGCCCGAACGCGTGCCGGACGCGGCGCCCGCCTTCGACTGGAGCAAGGCCTCCACCTGGGAGTTCTTCCCGCTGGACAACGAGGCGTTCCCCTCGGTGAACCTCGCCCGGCACGTGGGGCAGCTCGCGGGCACGGCCCCGGCGGTGTTCAATGCGGCCAACGAGGAGTGCGTCGACGCCTTCCGCGGCGGTGCGCTGCCCTTCAACGGGATCATGGAGACCGTCACCCGGGTGGTGGAGGAGCACGGCACCCCCGGCACGGGAACCTCACTCACGGTGTCGGACGTCCTCGAAGCGGAGACCTGGGCGCGCGCCCGGGCCCGCGAACTCACAGCCACGACGGCGACCGCGGAGGCGCGTGCATGACGATCTTGATGTTCATCCTCGGCATAGTGGTCTTCGCGGTCGGCCTGCTCGTCTCCATCGCATGGCACGAGCTGGGACACCTCTCCACGGCCAAGCTCTTCGGCATCCGCGTCCCGCAGTACATGGTCGGCTTCGGCCCGACCATCTGGTCGCGGAAGAAGGGCGAGACCGAGTACGGCATCAAGGCGGTCCCGCTCGGCGGCTACATCCGCATGATCGGCATGTTCCCGCCCGACGAGCAGGGCCGGGTCTCCGCCCGCTCCACCTCGCCCTGGCGCGGCATGATCGAGGACGCCCGCTCGGCCGCCTTCGAGGAGCTGAAGCCCGGCGACGAGACGCGCATGTTCTACACGCGCAAGCCGTGGAAGCGCGTCATCGTCATGTTCGCCGGCCCCTTCATGAACCTGATCCTCGCGATCGCCCTGTTCCTCACCGTGCTGATGGGCTTCGGCGTCCAGGAGCAGACCACCACCGTCCGCTCGGTCTCGCCCTGCTCCATCGCGCAGAACCAGAACCGCGACACCTGCAAGAAGTCCGACCCGGTCTCCCCGGCGGCCCAGGCCGGTCTGAAGGCTGGCGACAAGATCGTCTCCTTCGCCGGCACCCCCACCAAGGACTGGAACACCCTCTCGGACCTCATCCGGGACAGCGCGGGCCGGAACGTCACGATCGTCGTCGACCGCCAGGGACGGCAGCTGACCCTGCACACCACGATCAAGACGAACCTGGTCGCCAAGAAGGACGCGAACGGCCAGTACACCAAGGGCTACGTCAAGGCCGGCTTCCTCGGCTTCAGCGCCGCCACCGGTGTCGTCCACAAGGACTTCGGCGAGTCCGTGACCTGGATGGGCGACCGGGTCGGCGACGCCGTCGACTCCCTCGCCGCACTGCCCGGCAAGATCCCCGCCCTGTGGAACGCCGCCTTCGGCGACGGCCCGCGCGAACCGGACTCCCCGATGGGCATCGTCGGCGCGGCCCGGGTCACCGGCGAGATCGCCACCCTCGACATCCCCGCCTCCCAGCAGGTGGCGATGTTCGTGATGCTCCTCGCCGGCTTCAACCTCTCCCTCTTCCTGTTCAACATGCTCCCGCTGCTCCCGCTCGACGGCGGGCACATCGCGGGCGCCCTGTGGGAGGCGCTGCGCCGGAACCTGGCCCGGGTGCTGCGCCGCCCGGACCCCGGCCCGTTCGACGTGGCCAAGCTGATGCCCCTGGCCTACGTGATCGCCGGGATCTTCGTCTGCTTCACCCTGCTGGTGCTGATCGCGGACGTCGTCAACCCGGTGAAAATCTCCTAGCCACGGGCCGTTCACGGACGGCCCGGAAACCCCTGTGTTCCGGGCCGTCTTCCAACGAGTGGGTTTACCGGTCTGATGTGCCGGAGCCCGGGGCGGTGCCGTAATCTCGGAGCCTCGGGTGCCGTAATCTCGGAGCCTGGAGCCCACTGTTCACAGGGCCGGACCTTGATCCACGACTTGGGGTTGCACAGCAGATGACTGCGATTTCTCTCGGCATGCCGTCCGTTCCGACCAAGGTTGCCGAGCGCCGGAAGAGCCGGCAGATCCAGGTCGGCAGCGTGGCGGTCGGCGGAGACGCGCCGGTCTCGGTGCAGTCGATGACCACGACCCGTACGTCGGACATCGGCGCCACCCTCCAGCAGATCGCCGAGCTGACCGCGTCCGGCTGCCAGATCGTCCGCGTGGCCTGCCCCACGCAGGACGACGCGGACGCCCTGGCGACCATCGCCCGCAAGTCGCAGATCCCCGTCATCGCGGACATCCACTTCCAGCCGAAGTACGTCTTCGCCGCGATCGAGGCCGGCTGCGCCGCGGTCCGCGTCAACCCGGGCAACATCAAGCAGTTCGACGACAAGGTCAAGGAGATCGCCCAGGCCGCCAAGGACCACGGCACGCCGATCCGCATCGGCGTCAACGCGGGCTCCCTGGACCGGCGGCTGCTCCAGAAGTACGGCAAGGCGACCCCCGAGGCGCTCGTCGAGTCGGCCCTGTGGGAGGCCTCCCTCTTCGAGGAGCACGACTTCCGGGACATCAAGATCTCGGTCAAGCACAACGACCCGGTCGTCATGATCGAGGCCTACCGCCAGCTCGCCGCGCAGTGCGACTACCCGCTCCACCTCGGCGTCACCGAGGCCGGCCCCGCCTTCCAGGGCACCATCAAGTCGGCGGTCGCCTTCGGCGCGCTGCTCAGCCAGGGCATCGGCGACACCATCCGGGTGTCCCTCTCCGCCCCGCCGGCCGAGGAGGTCAAGGTCGGCATCCAGATCCTGGAGTCGCTGAACCTCAAGCAGCGCGGCCTGGAGATCGTCTCCTGCCCGTCCTGCGGCCGCGCCCAGGTCGACGTCTACAAGCTGGCCGAAGAGGTCACCGCCGGCCTGACCGGCATGGAGGTCCCGCTCCGCGTCGCGGTCATGGGCTGCGTCGTCAACGGCCCCGGCGAGGCCCGCGAGGCCGACCTCGGCGTCGCCTCCGGCAACGGCAAGGGCCAGATCTTCGTCAAGGGCGAGGTCATCAAGACCGTCCCCGAGTCCAAGATCGTGGAAACCCTCATCGAGGAGGCCATGAAGCTGGCCGAGCAGATGGAGAAGGACGGCGTGACCTCCGGCGAGCCCTCGGTGTCGGTGGCGGGCTGACGGTCCGACGCCGCGGCAAAGGCGCCTTCAGGCTCCGCCGCGTGGGCGCGACCGGCCACGGACCACCGGAACCCGCCCACGCACAAAGTGCCCCGAGCCAGAAGGCGCACCGCCCAAGCAGCGCAGCTATAGTGCGGAGGATCAGCGGAACCCCACGGTGAGGCCCCGTACGTGTTGACCCAGACCACCTCCCGGGTGCTCGAACCGAGCGACCTTGACGCCGCGCTCGCGGTCCTCGACCGCGAGCCGGTGGCCAACGCCTTCGTGACCTCCCGGGTCCAGGTCGCGGGCCTCGACCCCTGGCGCCTCGGCGGCGAGATGTGGGGCTGGTACGAGGACGGCATGCTCACGTCGCTGTGCTACGCGGGCGCCAACCTCGTCCCGATCTGCGCCACCCCGCGCGCCGTCCGCGCCTTCGCGGACCGCGCGCGCCGGGCGGGCCGCCGCTGCTCCTCCATCGTCGGCCCCGCCGAATCCACCGCCGCGCTGTGGCGCCTGCTGGAGCCGCACTGGGGTCCGGCCCGCGAGGTCCGCGCCCACCAGCCGCTGATGATCACCGACCGGATGCCCGCCGACATCGCCCCGGACCCCTACGTCCGCCGCGTCCGCAAGGACGAGATGGAGACGATCATGCCGGCGTGCGTGGCGATGTTCACCGAGGAGGTCGGCGTCTCGCCGCTGGCCGGGGACGGCGGCCTGCTGTACCAGGCCCGGGTCGCCGAACTCGTCGGCTCCGGCCGCTCCTTCGCCCGGGTCGACGACGACGGCAAGGTCGTCTTCAAGGCGGAGATCGGCGCCGCCACCCACCGGGCCTGCCAGATCCAGGGCGTCTGGGTGGCCCCGGAGTACCGGGGCAGGGGCCTCGCCGCCCCCGGCATGGCGGCGGTCCTGCGCTACGCCCTCGCGGACGTGGCCCCCGTGGTCAGCCTGTACGTGAACGACTTCAACACGGCGGCGCGCAGGACGTACCGCAGGGTGGGCTTCCAGGAGGTCGGCGCCTTCATGAGCGTGCTCTTCTGAAACGGACGCCGGCGGCCCGGACGGCCGGCCGCCGACCCGGACCGCGCGCGCCCGCTTCCCTGTACGCTCCCCGCATGGACCTCGTGATCGGCCCGCTGGACCTCTCCGCCCATGTCGACGAGGCCTTGGCGGTCCAGGCCGTCGCCTTCGGCCTCGGCCCCGACGAAGTGGCCGTACGCCGGCAGATCGTCCAGCGCCATATGCAGTTCCCGGGCGCCCGCGCCCTCGGCGCGACCGTCGGCGGCCGTCTCGTCGGGTTCGTCTACGGCATGCCCAACTCCCGCACCCACTGGTGGTCCACGGTCGTGGAGCCGTACCTGCGCGCGGGCGGCAACGAGTACTGGCTGGACGACTCCTTCGTCATCACCGAGCTGCACGTCCACCCCGACCACCAGAACCGGGGCATCGGCCGCAGCCTGATCACCACCATCACCGACAGCGCCACCGAGCCGCGCTCGATCCTCTCCGCGATCGACACCGACAGCCCCGCCCGCGGCCTCTACCACTCCCTCGGCTACGCCGACCTCGCCCGCCAGGTGCACTTCCCGAGCGCGCCGCGGCCGTACGCGGTGATGGGCGCCCCGCTGCCGCTCCGCAGGCGTTAGGGCCTCTCTTTCGGATCTTGCCGACCCGAGCGGGGTCTGGCACGCACATCTGCTGCGTTGTCGTCCCTCCCCGACGCTCCGCGTCGACTCGGCCCTCCGCCTTGCATCTGCACGCACCAGACCCCGCTCGGGTCGGCCGAAAAGGCACCGCCACCGCAGCCGACCTGATCCGAAAGAAAGGCCCTAACCGATTTCCACCCCCGCAGTCGGCCCGGCTAACCTCCTTGCCATCACCGTTTTCTTGGCAGGAGTACGAGAACCATGGCGAACGCACCGGTCCAGCGCATGTCCCAGTTGATGGCGAAGACGCTGCGCGACGACCCGGCGGACGCCGAGGTCCTCAGCCACAAGCTCCTCGTCCGCGCCGGCTACGTCCGCCGCACCGCCGCCGGCATCTGGAGCTGGCTGCCCCTCGGCAAGAAGGTCCTCTCCAACGTGGAGCGGATCGTCCGCGAGGAGATGGACGCCATCGGCGCGCAGGAGGTCACCCTTCCCGCGCTGCTGCCCCGTGAGCCGTACGAGGCCACCGGCCGCTGGGACGAGTACGGCCAGGAGCTGTTCCGGCTCAAGGACCGCAAGGGCGGCGACTACCTGCTCGGTCCGACGCACGAGGAGATCTTCACCCTCCTGGTCAAGGACCAGTGCACGTCCTACAAGGACCTGCCGGTGATCCTCTACCAGATCCAGACCAAGTTCCGCGACGAGGCCCGCCCCCGCGCCGGCATCCTGCGCGGCCGCGAGTTCCTGATGAAGGACTCGTACTCCTTCGACCTGGAGGACGAGGGCCTCGCCCAGTCGTACGCCCTGCACCGCCAGGCCTACCAGCGGATCTTCGAGCGCCTCGGCCTGGACTACCGGATCTGCGCGGCCACCGCGGGCGCCATGGGCGGCTCGAAGTCGGAGGAGTTCCTGGCCCCGGCCGAGGCCGGCGAGGACACCTTCGCCGACTGCCCGAACTGCGACTTCGCCGCCAACACCGAGGCGATCACCTACGGGCTGAAGGAGGTCGACGGCTCGGCGGTGCCCGCGCTGGAGGAGATCCCCACCCCCGACACCCCGACCATCGAGACCCTGGCCGCCTCGCTCGGCGTCCCGGCCTCCGCCACGCTGAAGAACCTGCTGGTCAAGGTGGACGGCGAGATCGTCGCCGTGGGCGTGCCCGGCGACCGCGAGGTCGACCTGGACAAGGTCGAGGCGCACTTCGCCCCGGCCACCGTCGAGATGGTCACCGAGGCCGACTTCGCCGGCCGCCCCGACCTGGTCCGCGGCTATGTCGGTCCGCAGGGCCTGGGCGAGAAGGTGAAGTACCTCGCCGACCCGCGCGTCGCCCCCGGCACCGCCTGGATCACCGGCGCCAACAAGGAGCACACGCACGCCAGGAACGTCGTCGCCGGCCGTGACTTCCAGGTCGACGCGTACGTGGACGTGGTCGTGGTCCAGGAGGGCGACCCCTGCCCCAAGTGCGGCACCGGCCTGAAGCTGGACCGCGCCATCGAGATCGGCCACATCTTCCAGCTGGGCCGCAAGTACACCGACGCCCTCAAGCTCGACGTCCTCGGCCAGAACGGCAAGCCGGTCCGGGTCACCATGGGCTCCTACGGCATCGGCGTCTCCCGCGCGGTCGCGGCCATCGCCGAGCAGAGCGCCGACGAGCACGGCCTGGTCTGGCCCAAGGAGATCGCCCCGGCCGATGTGCACGTCGTCGCCGCGGGCAAGGCGCTCCAGACCGAGCTGGCCCTCGACGTCGCCGAGAAGCTCGCCGCGGCGGGCGTCCGGGTCCTGGTGGACGACCGGGCCGGCGTCTCCCCGGGCGTGAAGTTCACGGACGCCGAGCTGATCGGCGTACCGCAGATCCTGGTCGCCGGCCGCCGCTCCGGCGAGGGCGTCCTGGAACTGAAGGACCGCAAGACCGGCGAGCGCGAGGAGCTGTCGGTCGAGGACGCGATCGCCCGCCTGACGGCCTGACCACCGTCCGGTCCCCGCGCCCCTCTCCGGGGGCGCGGGCCCGCACCGGGCACCGGGCGTCGGGCGTCGGGGGAGACCCTAGAGCCAGCCCGCGAACTCCAGCAGCAGCTCCGCGTCCTGCGGCCGGCCCACGCGGAGCGCCCGCACCCCGGACTCCACCGCCCGGAACAGCGTCCAGCCGCGCAACCGCTCCTGGTCCACCTCCAGCGACTCGGCGAGCCGCTTGATCCGGCGGCGCGTCGTCGCGGCCCCGGACGGCGTCGCGATCAGGTCCTCCACCCGGTCCCGCACCAGCCGCGCCAGATCGAACGCGCACTCGCCGACCACCGGGTCCGGCCCCACCGCCAGCCACGGCATCCGCTCCCCGGCCAGCACCTTGCTCTGCCGGAACGTGCCGTGCAGCAGCCGCCGCTCGGGCGGCGCGGCCAGCAGCTCCTCGCGCGCCGCGAGCGCCGCGTCCACCAGCGGCGCCACCTCGGGCGCGGACTCGGCGCCCGCCCGCATCGCCGCCGCCTGCCGCCCGGTGCGCTCCGCGACGGTCTCGAAGACCTCCCCGGACGGCGGCTCCACCCACAGCCGGCGCAGCGTGCCCGCCGCCTCCAGCAGGGCCTTCGCCTCCGGCAGCGAGCGCACCGACACATCCGGGTGCAGCCGCTCCAGCAGCAGCACCCCCTCCTCCGGCTCCGCCTCCAGCAGCTGTACGGCACCCAGCCCGCCCCACTGCGCCAGCGCCGCCCGCTCACTGCCCGGACGGGCCCGCGGCGGGGCCAGCTTCAGTACGGCCGGGGTGCCGTCGGCCCGCCGCACCAGCACCACGAGGCTGCTGCGGCCGCCCGGCACCTGCACCCGCTCGACGGTCAACTCGCGCCGGGCGACGGCCTCTTCGGCCGTCCCGGGCAGCCGGGCCAGCCAGTCGTCGCCGGCCGGTGCCGTCTCACCGAGCGCCCTCACCAGGCGCTGCGGCGGTTCGAAAGCCATGCGCGAGTCGTTCCCTTCCCGTCGGGGTCCCGTCATACCGTCCTACGCGCACTCACGGCGCGGGGGAAGCCGAGGCCGAGGGCGACCCCGTCGGGCCGGCCGCGCCGGTGTCCTCGCCGCCCCGCTCGGCGAGCCCAGGGAAGGCTACGCTCCGCCCGCTCCAGCGCACCGCCCGCACCGCGGCCTCCCGCAGCGCCGCGGCCGCGTCCGCGCGCCGCGCGCCGGTCGCCGCCCGCACCAGGTCCGAGTAGACCCCGGCCACCCGCTGCTCCAGCCGTGCGGCCAGCGTGACGGCGTCCGCCGGGTCCCGCACCGGGAACGGCAGCGCGTACGCGGCGCTCGCGGGCACCGGCTCGCCGCCCAGATCGCGCACCTGGCGGCTGAGCGCGTCCCGGCGGGCCCGGTGGGCGTCGTACGCGGCCCGGGCCTCGGTGCGCCGCCGCGGGCCGATCTGTCCGCCGACGACGCCATAGCCGTACACCGCCGCGTGCTCGGCCGCGAGGGCCGCCTGGAGCGCGGTCAGCTCGCCCGGCTCCGCCTTCTTCTTCTCCGGCCGCTGGCTCACTTGGCCTCCTTGGTGGGCAGGCAGCTGTGTGCGGTGCTGGTGGCCGCCTGGCCGTATGCCGCCGTGTGCTCGGTCCGCTCGGTCACTTCGCCTCCTTGGTGGGCAGGCAGCTGTGCGCGGTGCTCGCGGCCGCCTGGCCGTGCACCGCCGTGTGCTCGGTCCGCTCGGTCACTTCGCCCCCTCCGTCAGCAGGTAGGCGTGCGCGGCGCCGGCGGCGGCCACGGAGGCCAGCAGCCGGGCCGTCTCGCCCGGCACGTCCAGCAGTTCCTTGGCCCGCCGGTCGGCGAGGTCCCGCTCGGCCGCGGCCAGCCCGGCGAGCGCGGCCCGCTCGGTGGCCGGCACCGGGGCGGGGGAGGGAGACGCCGACGCCGACGCGCTCGGCGTGGGCGTCGTACCGCTCGTGAAGGCCGCCGCGTGGGCCGCGACCTCCGCGCGCAGCGGGCGCAGCCGCTCCGCGAGCCCCGGATGGGCCGTGAGGGTCGCGTCGTACTGCGCCAGCAGCGCCTGGCTGTCCCGTGCCGCACGCGCGCGTACCCGGTCGGCGGCCGCCGTGGCGGCATCGGTGCCGGAGTCCGGGTCGGCCGAGCAGCCGGCCAGCAGGGCGGCCCCGGCGGCCGAGGCGAGCAGGGTTCTTCTGCGCGGCCCCGAGGGGATGCGCGGCGGCGGGGGGTACGGCACGGCTGACGTCCTCGGGGGCTCGTACGAACACACGGGCGGGAGACCGGCCCGCCGTGATCACGGTACCCGCGCATCCCGTGGCGTGATGTCACCGGCTCCGCGGCGCTGCTCGACCGAGCCGCTGCCCGCACCGCCGGCCGCGGGAGGCAGGACGCAACACTCCCCGCGACCGGATACCCTTTGAGCAGACACGCGACCCATCCCACAACAGCACACGCGGCCGAGGAGTCACCCGGATGAGCACCACCCAGAGCGAGAGGCTGCGAGAGCTGCTCGAACCGCTCGTCACCTCGCAAGGGCTGGATCTCGAAGAGATCGCCGTGGACTCCGTGGGACGCAAGCGAGTGCTGCGCGTGGTCGTCGATTCCGACAACGGAGCGGATCTGGACACGATCGCCGATGTGAGCCGTGCGCTCTCGGCGAAGCTCGACGAGACCAACGCGATGGGCGAGGGCGCGTACGACCTGGAGGTCGGAACCCCCGGCGCCGAGCGCCTCCTCACCGAGCACCGGCACTTCGTCCGCGCCACCGACCGGCTCGTGAAGTTCCAGCTGACCGAGGGCGGCGAGCTGCTCGCCCGGATCCTGACGGTGGACGAGGACGGCATCGACGTCGAGGTCCCCGGAGTCAAGGGCCGCAAGGCCACCAGCCGCAGGCTCGGCTTCCCGGAGATCGCGAAGGCGCGCGTGCAGGTCGAGTTCAACCGCAAGGACAAAGCGGACAAGAAGGACATGAAGGAAGAAGAGGAGGCGTAGCCGTGGACATCGACATGAGCGCCCTGCGGGGCTTGGTCCGGGAGAAGGAGATCTCCTTCGACCTGCTGGTCGAAGCGATCGAGTCGGCCCTCCTCATCGCCTACCACCGCACCGAGGGAAGCCGCCGACACGCGCGCGTGGAGCTCAACCGGGAGACCGGGCATGTGACCGTGTGGGCGAAGGAGGACCCCGAGGACCTGGAGGAGGGGCAGGAGCCGCGCGAGTTCGACGACACCCCGTCGGGCTTCGGACGGATCGCCGCCACCACCGCCAAGCAGGTGATCCTGCAACGACTGCGGGACGCGGAGGACGACGCGACGCTCGGCGAGTACGCCGGCCGCGAGGGCGACATCGTCACCGGTGTGGTCCAGCAGGGCCGCGACCCGAAGAACGTGCTGGTCGACATCGGCAAGCTGGAGGCCATCCTGCCGGTGCAGGAGCAGGTGCCCGGCGAGACGTACCCGCACGGCATGCGCCTGCGGTCCTACGTCGTCCGGGTGGCCAAGGGCGTCCGCGGCCCCTCCGTGACCCTCTCCCGGACCCACCCCAACCTGGTGAAGAAGCTCTTCGCCCTGGAGGTGCCGGAGATCGCCGACGGCTCCGTCGAGATCGCGGCGATCGCCCGTGAGGCCGGTCACCGCACCAAGATCGCCGTACGGTCCACCCGTTCGGGCCTGAACGCCAAGGGCGCGTGCATCGGCCCCATGGGCGGCCGTGTGCGCAATGTCATGGGCGAGCTGAACGGCGAGAAGATCGACATCGTCGACTGGTCGGACGACCCGGCCGAGATGGTGGCGAACGCCCTGTCACCCGCTCGGGTGAGCAAGGTGGAGGTTGTCGACATGGCCACCCGCTCCGCCCGGGTGACCGTGCCGGACTACCAGCTCAGCCTGGCGATCGGCAAGGAGGGGCAGAACGCCCGCCTCGCCGCCCGCCTCACCGGCTGGCGCATCGACATCCGGCCCGACACCGAGCAGGCCGGGGAATGACGGAGGCGGCCGGGGACCCCCGCGGGGAATGAATCCCGGCCGCAGGCCGTTGAGATCACGACAACAGCCGTTCGATCTTTGCCCCATAGGAGTGAGGTCGCTACGGGGAGGTAGACTTAACCGTGTCTGGCCGGACGCACGCCGGAGCATGCCCTGAACGCACCTGTGTGGGGTGCCGGGAGCGGACGGCCAAGAGTGATCTCCTGCGGATCGTGGTGATCGAGGACGCATGCGTCCCCGATCCTCGCGGTACGCTGCCCGGCCGGGGTGCGTACGTACACCCCGCCCTGGTCTGTTTCGACCAGGCGGTACGCCGCCGGGCGTTCCCGCGGGCACTGCGCGTCCCGGGACCGCTCGACACAAAGGCGTTGCGCCAGCACGTCGAGCAGACGACAGTTGCCGAGCAGGCAACGCCGTAAGACGTACCGCACGGATCACCGTGCGGTCTGGTACCTCGCGAGTCGAAAGCAGGTCGAGATTGCGATGAGCACTCGATGAGTACGCGATGAGTACGCCCATGAACTAGCGACGGTCCGGCTTCACCCGGACCTCAAAGGAGCGAAGTGGCTAAGGTCCGGGTTTACGAACTCGCCAAGGAGTTCGGAGTAGAGAGCAAGGTCGTCATGGCCAAGCTCCAGGAGCTCGGTGAATTCGTCCGTTCGGCGTCTTCGACCATCGAAGCGCCCGTTGTACGCAAGCTGACCGACGCCTTCCAGGGCGGTGGCAACGGCAAGTCCGCCGGCAAGCCCGCCCCGCGCAAGGCCGCCCCCAAGCCCGCCGCGCCCGCCCCGGCGCAGGCGGCACGTCCGGCTGCCCCGAAGCCGGGCGCCCCCAAGCCGGTGACGCCCGCGGCCCAGCAGCCCGCGGCCCCGTCGGCTCCGGCCGCGCCCGCGGCCCCCGCGGCGACCCCCGGTCCGCGTCCGGTGCCGGGCCCCAAGCCCGCGCCGCGTCCGGCCCCGGCCGCCCCGGAGTTCACCGCTCCGCCGGCTGCTCCGGCCGCTCAGACCCCGCAGGCCCCGGCCGCGCAGGGTCCGCGTCCCGGCGGCGGTGGCCGTCCCGGCGCTCCCAAGCCCGGTGGCGCCCGTCCGGCCGCTCCCGGCCAGGGCCAGGCGGCCCGTCCGGGCCAGGGCGGTCAGCGTCCCGGCCAGGCCCCGCGTCCGGGTGCCCGTCCGTCCGGTCCGCGCCCGGGCAACAACCCCTTCACCTCCGGCGGCAACGCCGGCATGGCCCGTCCGCAGGCCCCGCGCCCGCAGGGCGGTCCGCGTCCCGGCGGCCCCGGTGCCCCCGGCGCCGGTCCCCGTCCGCAGGCGCCCGGCGCCCAGGGCGGCGGTCCGCGTCCGCAGGCTCCCGGCGGTCCCCGGCCGACCCCGGCCGGCATGCCCCGCCCGCAGGGCGGCGGCCCGCGTCCCGGCCCGGCCGGTCCGCGTCCGAACCCCGGCATGATGCCGCAGCGTCCCGCTGCCGGCCCGCGTCCGGGCGGCGGTGGCCCCGGCGGCCGCGGTCCCGGTGCAGGCGGTCGTCCCGGTGGCGGCGGCGGTCGTCCCGGTGGCGGTGGCTTCGCCGGTCGTCCCGGTGGCGGTGGCGGTGGCTTCGCCGGTCGTCCCGGTGGCGGCGGCGGTGGCGGCGGCTTCGCCGGCCGTCCGGGTGGTCCGGGCGCCGGTGGCGGCGGTGGCCGTCCCGGCTTCGGTGGCCGTCCCGGCGGTCCCGGTGGCCGCGGTGGCACGCAGGGTGCCTTCGGCCGTCCCGGTGGTCCCGCGCGTCGTGGCCGCAAGTCGAAGCGGCAGAGGCGCCAGGAGTACGAGGCCATGCAGGCCCCGAGCGTCGGCGGCGTGATGCTGCCGCGCGGCAACGGCGAGACCATCCGTCTCTCCCGCGGCGCGTCGCTCACCGACTTCGCGGAGAAGATCAACGCCAACCCGGCGTCGCTCGTCGCGGTCATGATGAACCTCGGCGAGATGGTCACTGCCACGCAGTCCGTCTCCGACGAGACTCTTCACCTCCTCGCCGACGAGATGAACTACACGGTTCAGGTCGTCAGCCCGGAGGAGGAGGACCGCGAGCTGCTCGAGTCCTTCGACATCGAGTTCGGCGAGGACGAGGGCTCCGACGAGGACCTGGTCGTCCGTCCGCCGGTGGTGACCGTCATGGGTCACGTCGACCACGGTAAGACCCGACTGCTCGACGCGATCCGCAAGACGAACGTCATCGCGGGCGAGGCCGGCGGCATCACCCAGCACATCGGTGCCTACCAGGTCGCGACCGAGGTCAACGACGAAGAGCGCAAGATCACCTTCATCGACACCCCGGGTCACGAGGCGTTCACCGCCATGCGTGCCCGCGGTGCGAAGTCGACCGACATCGCGATCCTGGTCGTCGCGGCCAACGACGGCGTCATGCCGCAGACGGTCGAGGCGCTCAACCACGCCAAGGCGGCCGACGTGCCGATCGTGGTCGCGGTGAACAAGATCGACGTCGAGGGTGCCGACCCGACCAAGGTGCGTGGTCAGCTGACCGAGTACGGCCTGGTGGCCGAGGAGTACGGCGGCGACACCATGTTCGTCGACATCTCCGCCAAGCAGGGTCTGCACATCGACTCGCTGCTGGAGGCCGTGATCCTCACGGCCGACGCCTCGCTCGACCTGCGGGCCAACCCGAACCAGGACGCGCAGGGCATCTCGATCGAGTCCCGCCTCGACCGCGGCCGTGGTGCCGTGGCGACGGTCCTCGTCCAGCGAGGCACGCTGCGGGTCGGCGACACGATGGTCGTGGGCGACGCCTACGGCCGGGTCCGCGCCATGCTCGACGACAACGGCAACAACGTCGCCGAGGCCGGCCCGTCGACGCCGGTCCAGGTCCTGGGCCTGACCAACGTCCCGGGTGCGGGTGACAACTTCCTGGTGGTCGACGAGGACCGTACGGCCCGTCAGATCGCCGAGAAGCGTGCCGCCCGTGAGCGCAACGCGGCCTTCGCCAAGCGCACGCGCCGCGTGTCCCTGGAGGACCTGGACAAGGTGCTCAAGGCCGGCGAGGTCCAGCAGCTGAACCTGATCATCAAGGGTGACGCTTCTGGTTCCGTCGAGGCCCTGGAGTCCTCCCTGCTCCAGCTGGACGTCGGCGAAGAGGTCGACATCCGCGTCCTGCACCGCGGCGTCGGTGCGGTCACGGAGTCCGACATCGACCTGGCGATGGGCTCCGACGCCATCGTGATCGGCTTCAACGTCCGCGCGGCCGGCCGCGCGGCGCAGATGGCCGAGCGCGAGGGTGTGGACGTCCGGTACTACTCGGTCATCTACCAGGCGATCGAGGAGATCGAGGCGGCCCTCAAGGGCATGCTCAAGCCGGAGTACGAAGAGGTCGAGCTGGGTACGGCGGAGATCCGCGAGGTCTTCAAGTCGTCCAAGCTGGGCAACATCGCCGGTGTCCTCATCCGCTCGGGCGAGGTCAAGCGCAACACCAAGGCGCGCCTCATCCGCGACGGCAAGGTGGTCGCGGAGAACCTCAACATCGAGGGCCTGCGTCGCTTCAAGGACGACGTCACCGAGATCCGCGAAGGCTACGAGGGCGGTATCAACCTCGGCAACTTCAACGACATCAAGGTCGACGACGTCATCGCGACGTACGAGATGCGGGAGAAGCCGCGGGCGTAACGGCCCGAGGTGACTGAAGCTGGCCGGCGGGATCACGGTCCCGCCGGCCAGCTCGGCGTTCCCGGGGGACGCCGACAAACCCGGTCGAGACACCGGCAGCCAGGCGGTACCGTGGCTCCGAGGCCATCGATCCCGTACCGGCGGGTGAACCGGTTACACACATGTACGTGGGGACTCTGTCCTTCGACATCCTCCTCGGCGACGTCCACTCGCTGAAGGAGAAGCGCTCCGTCGTCCGCCCGATCGTCGCCGACCTCCAGCGGAAGTACGCGGTGAGCGCGGCCGAGGTGGACCACATGAACCTCCATCGCCGGGCCGTCATCGGTCTTGCGATGGTCTCCGGCGACGCGGGGCATCTCAGCGACGTACTCGACCGGTGTGAACGGCTGGTCGCCGGCCGCCCCGAAGTGGAGCTGCTGTCCGTCCGACGGCGCTTCCACGGCGAGGACGACTGACCACCCGACGACCAGATCACGAAACGCACGAAGAAGAAAGAACGGGAGACGGACCAGTGGCCGACAACGCTCGGGCGAAAAGGCTGGCGGACCTCATCCGGGAGGTGGTGGCCCAGAAGCTGCAACGCGGGATCAAGGACCCGCGGCTCGGCTCGCACGTCACCATCACGGACACCCGGGTCACGGGTGATCTGCGGGAGGCGACCGTCTTCTACACGGTCTACGGCGACGACGAGGAGCGCGCGGCCGCGGCCGCCGGCCTGGAGAGCGCCAAGGGCATCCTCCGCTCGGAGGTCGGCAGGGCCGCCGGTGTGAAGTTCACGCCGACCCTGACCTTCGTCGCGGACGCCCTGCCGGACACCGCCCGGACCATCGAGGACCTCCTCGACAAGGCCCGGCAGTCCGACGCGAAGGTCCGCGAGGCCTCCGCGGGCGCCGCCTACGCGGCCGGTGCGGACCCGTACCGGAAGCCGGGCGACGACGAGACGGACGACACCGCCGAATGACCAGCAAGCCCACCCCGCCCGACGGCCTTGTCATCGTCGACAAGCCGTCGGGCTTCACTTCGCACGACGTGGTCGCCAAGATGCGCGGGATCGCCAGGACCCGCCGCGTCGGCCATGCCGGCACCCTCGACCCGATGGCGACCGGCGTCCTGGTCCTCGGTGTCGAACGCGCCACCAAGCTTCTCGGCCACCTCGCGCTGACCGAGAAGGAGTACCTGGGCACCATCCGCCTGGGCCAGAACACGGTCACCGACGACGCCGAGGGCGAGATCACCTCGTCCACCGACGCCACCAAGATCACCCGGGACGCCATCGACGCCGGCATCGCCAAGCTGACCGGCGAGATCATGCAGGTGCCGTCCAAGGTCAGCGCCATCAAGATCGACGGCGTACGGTCGTACAAGCGGGCCCGCGAGGGCGAGGACTTCGAGATCCCGGCCCGCCCGGTCACCGTCTCCTCCTTCGCGGTCTACGACGTCCGGGACGCCGTCGCCGACGACGGCACCCAGGTCCTGGACCTGGTCGTCTCCGTGGTCTGCTCCTCCGGCACCTACATCCGTGCCCTCGCCCGCGACCTCGGCGCCGACCTCGGCGTCGGCGGCCATCTCACCGCGCTGCGCCGCACCCGGGTCGGGCCGTACAAGCTGGACGCGGCGAGGACGCTGGACCAGCTCCAGCAGGAGCTGACCGTGATGCCGGTCGCCGAGGCCGCCGGAGCCGCCTTCCCGCGCTGGCAGGTGGACGCCAAGCGCGGCCGGCTGCTGCTGAACGGTGTCCGCCTGGAGATGCCCGACGAGTACGCGGGCGCCGGCCCGGTCGCCGTCTTCGACCCCCAGGGCCGCTTCCTGGCGCTCGTCGAGCAGCACAAGGGCAAGGCCAAGAGCCTGGCCGTCTTCGGCTGACCCACGCCCGCCCCGCCCACGGACGGCGCCCCCCCGGCGGGGAGCGCTGTCCGTGGAGCGGCGGCCGGCCACGGGGTCGGGCCCCTGCCGCCGCTCCACGGTCCCCCCTCGGTTCCCCCTCCCCTAGGGTTATCCAGCGGCCCGCGCCTATTCACCCGTCCGGGCAGGCGCTCGGAGTGAAGCGGGGGAGCGGAAGGGGGCGCGTTCATCGCGCGATCTGTCCCGCCGATCATCGCCCGCCTACCGTCGGGAGCCAGGGCACGCGGCAGGGCGGGGAGGTACGGCCATGGCGGGAACGGAACACACGGACAACCACACCGACCGCCCGGCCACGGACCCCGGTGGTGGTGAGCCGGGTGAGGTGCCGACGCCGGCCCGGACTCCTCGCGCCGACGACAGTGCCCTCGTGCACATCCGTGACCTCGCCGGCCGGCCGCGCGGGGTCGGATTTCTCGCCGACCACGACGGCACCCTCCTCACCAGCCACGAGGCCGTCGACGGCCTCGCCCGGCTGGTACTGCACGGCGCGGGCGACCGCACCTGTGTGGTCGGCCCCGACGCCGTCACCGCGCTGCCCGAGCGGAACCTCGCCCTGGTCCGCACCGAAGGCCTGGGCGTGGACCCGCTGCCGCTGACCCAGCACGAGCGCGTGGACGCCGGCACCTATGTACGGATCCCCGCGGGCTGCTGGCGCGAGGCCCGGGTGCTGGCCGCCACCGAGGTGACGTACACCTCCACCGACGGCTTCCACCTCGTCGAGGACGCCCTGGAGCTGGCCATCGGCACGGCGGGCCGGGACGCGCTCCGGCTGGGCGGCGGCGCGGCCGGCGGCCCGGTGCTCGACGCGCGCACCGACGCGGTCCTCGGTGTCCTCGGCACCGCCCTGCACACCGCCCAGCGCGACGCCGGCTTCGCCGTCCCTCTGCGACCCGCCGACGGCCCCCTCGCCGAGCTGCTCGCCCGCAACGCGGCCACCGTGCCCGCCTACGGCACCGACCTCAACCCGGCCGGGATCCTGGAACTGACCGTCACCTCCGTGGCCCAGGACGGACCGCCCGGCGCGCTCACCGGGACGGGCGAGGCCATCGAGCGGACCGCCGTCGTCCGGGAGCTGGCCGCCTTCGCCGAGGGCGAGCGGGCCGTCCTCGGGCTGGTCGGCGCCCCGGGCAGCGGCCGTACGACGGAACTCGCGGCCCTCGCCGCCCGCCGGACCCGGGGCGAACGGCCGGCGCCCACGCTGTGGCTGCGCGGCGCCGACCTGCACGACACCGACGACTCCGTGGCCGACGCGGCCCGCCGCACCCTGGAGCGGGCCGCCCGGATCGTCGCCGCCGCCCGATCCGTGCACCCCGGCGACCTCGGCGACATCACCCCGGAGCACCTGGCCCACCTCGCCGCCCGGGCCGGCCGCCCCCTGCTGCTTCTGCTCGACGGCCCCGAGGAGATGCCGCCCGTCCTCGCCCACCGCCTCCCCGAGTGGACCAGGGGCACGGCGGACTGGCTCCGGCGCACCGGGGCGCGCCTGGTGGTGGCCTGCCGCGAGGAGTACTGGGAACGCGCCGCCACCTGCTTCCCCCCGGACCTTCTCCACACCCCGCGGGACCCCGCCCCCACCGCGCCCGAATCTCCGTGCCCCCCGGCACGTCCCCCGCACGCCGCCCTCCCGTCCTGCCTGCGAGTCGGTGACTTCACCCCCGAGGAGGCCCGTCGGGCGCGCGCCCGGTACGGCATCCCCGACGGCGTACTGGCCGACCGGGACGCCCGGCACCCGCTCACCCTGCGGCTGCTCGCCGAGGTGCGGGCGGCGCTCCCGGACGCGCCGTACGCCGGGCCCGTCGACCGGCACGAGGTGTTCGCCGCCCACCTGGACCTGATGTGTCTGCGCATCGCGGTCCGCCTCGCCGCCGCGAGCGGCCTGCGCGGCACGGCCGTACGGCGGCTCGCGGCCCGGGTCGCCGGACAGGTGCACGAGGCCGCCCGGCGCAGCCTCGGTCCGGGCCAGGGCGAACTGGACCGGGAGTCCTTCGAGGCGGTGTTCCCCTGGGGACCCGCCCCGGCCCGGCTCGGCAGCGGCACCGGCTGGGCCTCCGCCGTCCTCACCGAGGGGCTGCTCGTCCCGGCCGGCGGCGGCTACCGCTTCGCCGACGAGGAGCTGGCGGACTGGATCCAGGGCATGCACCTCGACCTGGACGAGGCCCTGTACGCCCTCGTCCACCGCCCCCGTACCGCCCGTGAGGCGCACCCGGTGCCCGTACCGCACCACCGCGTCGGCCCCGTCGTGCAGGCGCTGCTGCTTCTGGCCCGACAGCACGGCACCCGCCGACTCGGGTTCTGCCTCAGGGAGTTGATCGACTCCCTGGATCTCAGCCTGCCCACCGCTCCGGACCTCTCCCGGGAACCGTCCGCTCCGCCGCGTGATCGCGACAACGGCTCCTGGTGGGCCGCCCGGCTGCTCGCCCGGACCCTGCTCCAGGTGCCGGACGCGGCGCCGTACACCGAGGTGCTGCGCCTGCTCGCCGACCGGGTCGTCGCCTGGCGCGGTGAACGGCGGCCCGTCCCGGGGGAGTTCGGCCCCGCCTTCTGGACCGCCCTGCCCCTTCCGGTGGCCGCCCGCCTCGACCTGCTGCGGCGGCTCGTCCTCGCCGATCCGCCTCCGCCCGACCCCGACGTCGAGCGCCGGTCCGGGGCCGACGAGCGCCCCTGTGCTCCCGCCGCTCCCGAGGCGCGCTACCTCGACGCCGTCGCCCGGCTGCTCGCCGCCGCACCCGGCGCCGTACAACCGGAGCTGACCCGCTGGTTCGAGGACGAGCGGCCGCTGCCCGCGACGCCGCACGCCACCGTGGCCACCGCCGCCCAGGCGCTGCTGCACACCCACCGGCACGGCGCCCTGGACGAACTCGTCGACGCGCTGGTGGCGAGCGGGCACCGGCGCGCCGACGAACTGCTCACCGTGCTCGCCGAGGAGGAGCCCACGGCCGTCTGCCGGGCCGTCGGCCGCTGGGCGCGCGACGAGCGCCCCGCCCGCCGGGCCGCGGCGGTGGCCCACGGGCCGCGCGTCGCCCCCCACGCCCGCTCGGCGGCCGATCGCGAGCTGCTGCGGCACGCCGCCCTCGCCCTGCTCGCCCGCCCCGACGTCAGCGGCCTGCACGCCGGTGCCCTCGCCCTGCTCGTCCACGACCCGCACACCCGCGAGGCACACCTGCCCGAGGCGCTGCGCCACTTCGCCGACGGCGATCCGCACCTCCCGCCCTCCGCCCTGTTCCCGGCCCTCAGCACCCACCCGGAGCCGGTCCTGGAGGCCTTCCGCGCCCGGCTGTGCGGCCCGGACGCGGAGGCGTCCCTGACCACGCTGGCCGCCCTCGTCGCCGAGGCCACCACCCCGGCCCTCGCCCGCCGGGTCGCACCCCTGGTCCAGGAGGCGGTGCGGCGGCGCCCGGAGACCGCGGGCCGGGTCGCCGCCCGCGTCGACCGCAGGCTGACCGAGGGCCCCACCGCCCGCCCGGTGCTGCTGCCCCTGGTCACCGGCCTTCTCGACGACGGCCCCGAGCCGCTCCGCGCCGCCCTCGCCACCGTGCTCGCCGCGCCCGGCGCCCCCGCTTCCCGCCCGCTGCGCCGCGAACTCCTGGAGGCCCTCCTCGCCCAGGAACGGGACCCCTCCGTCCTGGTCGCCGTCCTGCACGCGGCCGCCGAGCACCGCGGCGGCCCGGAGGCGGAGGCGCAGGCCCGCGGCCTGGTCCACCGCACGGGCCTGCTCCTCGTCCGCACCCCCGAGGGCGCCACCCGCTTCGACCGGAGCCTGGTCGACCTCGGCCGCCATGTCCCCGGTTTCGCCGCCCTGGTGACCGGCTGGCTGACCGACACCCCCGACGACTGGGCCGCCGTGGTGGGCCCCAGCGCCCGCCGCATGCTGGAGAACCTGGCGGGCGTGCGCGTACCGGCGTGAGCGGGCGGCCGGTGGGCGCCTGTGCGTACCGGTGTGCACGGAGCAGCGGTCCGGGGCCCGGGTGAACGTGCGCCCCGTCACAGCCCTGATGCCGATGCGAGTCCCGGGCACCCGGCATGGCACCCTTAGACCTGCGCAAGTCTTGAGAGTCAATACGGACACGGGTTCGAGGAGCGGTCACAGTGCAGCGCTGGCGTGGCTTGGAGGACATCCCCCAGGACTGGGGGCGCAGCGTCGTCACCATCGGTTCCTACGACGGCGTCCACCGCGGCCACCAGCTGATCATCAAGCATGCCGTCGACCGCGCGCGCGAGCTGGGCGTCCCCGCCGTGGTGGTCACCTTCGACCCGCACCCCAGCGAGGTCGTCCGCCCCGGCAGCCACCCGCCGCTGCTCGCCCCGCACCACCGGCGCGCCGAGCTGATGGGCGAACTGGGCGTCGACGCCGTCCTGATCCTCCCCTTCACCACCGAGTTCTCGAAACTCTCGCCCGCCGATTTCGTGGTGAAGGTCCTGGTGGACAAGTTGCACGCCAGGGCGGTCGTGGAGGGCCCCAACTTCCGCTTCGGCCACAAGGCCGCCGGGAACGTCGAGTTCCTCGCCGAGCAGGGCAAGGTCTACGACTTCGAGGTCGACGTCGTCGATCTGTACGTCTCCGGTGAGGCGGGCGGCGGCGAGCCGTTCTCCTCGACGCTGACCCGCCGCCTGGTCGCCGCGGGCGACATGCACGGCGCCCGCGAGATCCTGGGCCGCCCGCACCGCGTGGAGGGCGTCGTCGTGCGCGGTGCCCAGCGCGGCCGCGAACTGGGCTTCCCCACGGCCAACGTGGAGACGCTGCCGCACACCGCGATCCCCGCCGACGGCGTGTACGCCGGCTATCTGCACGCCCAGGGCGAGGTCATGCCGGCCGCGATCTCCGTCGGCACCAACCCGCAGTTCGACGGCACCGAGCGCACGGTGGAGGCGTACGCCATCGACCGCGTCGGCCTCGACCTGTACGGCCTGCACGTCGCCGTCGACTTCCTCGCCTACGTCCGTGGCCAGGCCAAGTTCGACTCGCTGGAGGCCCTGCTGGAGCAGATGGCCGCGGATGTGGAGCGCTGCCGGGAGATCGTGGCCGCGGAGGGCTGAGTCACCCCCGGACATACACAGGCGGCCGGTGCGTACGAAACGCACCGGCCGCCTGTGTCGTACCCCGCTGCCCCTACTGCTGCGGCGGCTGCCCGTAGCCCTGCTGCGGCGGGTACGGCTGACCGGGGGCCTGGGCCTGCGGCGGGTAGGGCTGCTGCTGGCCCGGAGCGGCCTGCGGATACGGCTGGCCAGGCTGCTGCTGGCCCGGCTGTGCGGGCTGTGCCGGATAGGGCTGCGGCGGCCCGGTGTACAGCTCCTGGCCGGGCGCCTGGGGGTACGGCTGCCCGGGCACGGGCTGGCCGGGCACCGGCTGACCCGGCATCTGCTGGCCCGGCATCGGCGGGGCGGCCACCGGCGGCGGGTTGCCGTCGCTGGTCCACAGCCCGTGCGACTGCTGGTGCCGTACGAAGTCCTCCGCGATCATCGCGGCCAGGTTGAAGTACGCCTCGCGGGTCCGCGGCCGCATCATGTCGAGGTCGACCTCGGCACCGGCGGCCAGATGCTCGTCGAAGGGCACGACCACGACTCCGCGGGTGCGGGTCTCGAAGTGGGACACGATGTCCTCGACCTTGATCATCTTGCCGGTCTCGCGGACCCCGGAGATCACCGTGAGCGACCGGGACACCAGATCCGCGTACCCGTGCGCGGACAGCCAGTCCAGCGTCGTACTGGCACTGCTCGCGCCGTCCACGGACGGGGTGGAGATGATGATCAGCTGGTCGGCGAGGTCGAGCACCCCGCGCATGGCGCTGTACAGCAGACCGGTGCCGGAGTCGGTCAGGATGACCGGGTACTGCCGGCCCAGCACGTCGATCGCGCGCCGGTAGTCCTCGTCGTTGAACGTGGTCGAGACGGCCGGGTCCACGTCGTTGGCGATGATCTCCAGACCGGAGGGCGCCTGGGAGGTGAACCGGCGGATGTCCATGTACGAGTTCAGATACGGAATCGCCTGGACGAGGTCGCGGATGGTGGCCCCGGTCTCCCGGCGCACGCGCCGCCCGAGCGTACCGGCGTCCGGGTTCGCGTCGATCGCCAGGATCTTGTCCTGCCGCTCGGAGGCGAGGGTGGAGCCGAGCGCCATGGTCGTGGTCGTCTTGCCGACGCCGCCCTTGAGGCTGATGACCGCGATCCGGTAGCAGGACAGCACCGGGGTACGCATCAGCTCCAGCTTCCGCTGTCGCTCCGCCTCCTCCTTCTTGCCGCCCAGCTTGAACCGCGAGGAGGCGGCGGCCGGCCGGCTGCTCTTCGCCTTCTGCCGCTTGTTGTTGAGCAGCCGGTCCGAGGACAGCTCGACGGCGGCGGTGTAACCGAGCGGCGCCGCATCGGGGTTGGCCATCTGCCGCTGGTCGTGCTGGATGGGCTGGGGCCATGCGGCACCGGAACGCGGATCGACCGGTCCCGGGCCGGGGGCCGGAGCGGGCTGCTGCGGGTTCGGCTGCTGCGGGGCGGCCGGGAAGCCGTAACCGCCCTGGGCGTTCGGGTCGTTCGGCTGGGGCTGGGGCTGGGGCTGGGGCTGGGGCGCCGGGGGTGCCGGCGGGAAGCCGTAACCGCCCTGGGCGCTCGGGTCGTTGGGGGCGGGCTGGGGCGCCGGAGGGGCGGGCGGGAAGCCGTAGCCGCCCTGGGCGCTCGGGTCGTTGGGGGCGGGCTGCGGCGCCGGCGGCCCAGGCGGGAAACCGTAACCGCCCTGCGCGGCGGCAGGAGGCATGGGCGCACCGGCCGGGTGGGGCTGGTTCGGCTGACCGGGCTGGGCCCAGGGCGCGGGTGCGGGCTGCGGCGCCTGCGGCTGGAACGGCGGCTGCTGGCCGGGGACGCCGAACGGCCCCTGCGCGGCGGCCGGCTGCGGCTGCGGCTGACCCGGCATCGGACCCGCCACCGGAGCCTGCGGCTGGGGCGTGGGCTGCTGCGGCACGGGCTGCTGCGGGGTGGCGGGCTGCGGTGCGGCGGGCTGCGCGGGCCAGTGGGCAGCCGGGGCCGGGGCGGCCGGCTGGTACGACGGCGGCAGCGGAGGCACCCCGCTCTGCGGCGCCGGCGGCGGAGCCCACGCGGACTGGGCGTCCTGCGGGGCGGGGGGAGCGGCGGGTACGGCGTCCTGCGGGGCGTCGGCCGTGGGTACGGCGTCCTGCGGGGCCGGGGGCGCGGGCGGCACCGCGTCCTGCGGGGCACCGGTCTCGGGGGCGCCGGGCTCGGGCGCGCTGTTCTGGGGCACGGCATCCGTGGGCTGCGGTGCGGCATCGGCCTGCGGCGGCACGGCATCGGTGGGCTCGGAGGTGTGCGCGTCCGCTGCCGGCGGCTCGGCGGCGGGAGTCTCCTCGGACTCCGGAGCGTCGGCCTGCGGAGCCTCCGGTGCCGCCTTCTCGATGGAGACCGGCGCCGGGGCAGGCTCCTGAGCCTCGGCCACGGCGTCGGTATCAGTGGCGGTGTCGGCGTCGGTGTCGCCCGCGGCGGCCTCCTGCTCCTCGGCGGAGCCCTCCGCCCCACCCTCGGCGGAGCCCTCCGCCTCGGCGTCAGCAGCGTCCTCCGCCTCGGTCTCCCCGCCGTTCTCGGCTTCCGGCGCGGAGCCGCCCTCGGCCTGGGCCTCCTCCGTACCCGCGGGAGCGGCCTCGTCGCCCTGGCCGCCGGAGGCATCCGCCTGGAGGGCGGCCGCGCGCGCGGCGATCTCGGCCATCTCACGCTTCAGCGCGGCGGAGGAGAAGCGGATGGTGGCCCCGCTCTCCAGGTCGCCGTTGTTCGTCTCCGGCTCGGCCACGGGGGACGCGGCCGGCACCTCGGACGACCCCTGCTGCCCACCCTGCTCGGCCGACTGCGCAACCGGAGGCTGAGGCTGCACACTCTGGGGCTGCACCGGCTGCTGGGGTTCGAAGCCCTCGGGCAGCTTCGGCATCGGGACCGCTTCCCCGACCGGCGGCGCGGGCGGCGCGGGTGGCGTGGGCATGGCGGGCGGAGTGAAGGGCGCACCCGGCACCGGAGCGGGCGGGGGCGGCGGAGCGTACGGCCCGCCCTGCGGCGGGCCGAACGGCGCCGCGGGCGGCGGGGTCGGCCCGGCGACGGGCGCGCCCGGCGGGAACGGCGGCATGCCGGGCGCCCCCGGGGCACCGGGCTCACCCGGAGCGCCCGGGCCGTTCGCCCCGGTGAAGCCGCCCGCGCCCGGCGCACCACCTGGACCGGCCGCCGTACCGGCCGCGTTCTGGGTGTACCAGGCGGGCGGGGCGTAGTCGATGGTGAACTCGCCGGTGGTCTCGACGGCCTCTGCGTCGGGCTGGTCATCGCCGGGTGTGGCCCAGCCCCCGCGCATCCCGTCCCGATCGCTGCTCACAGTTCCTCCTGGTGTGGTCGAGCACCCTCATGCCGTGCGGGGGCGACCCTGTCGTGTCGTTCCGAATCGTCCGTAGTCGTCGAGGCAGTCCGATCCACGGCTCACCCCCTGGGACACCGACGCCCGGCCCACGGTTCCTGCCATCGCGCCCGCTCCCAGCCTAATCACCGCACGCCACACCTCGGCAGGCCCGCCCACCTCTCGGCGCACGCCGACGGGGCTGCGACGCACCCCGAATCCCCGCATCCGCCCGGCGTTTTACCGTCGAAAGCAGGGAGTAAACGGAAGAGATGTGACGAACCGGAAAGGCGCGGCTGGATAACAAATAGGGCAGGTAAGGGCAGTTCAGTCCATCCGGCGCGGGCCGCCCAACAATCCGGTCTCGGCGTCGGTGGGTTGCGTCAGCACGTACTGCCGGTCACGGTCGGTGCACCACAGGGTGACGCCGTCGGGCAGCGCCGGCAGCGACTCCACCTCGGTCCGGCTGAGCCCCATGGTGCGCCCCAGCTCGGTGGCCTCGTCCGGCGACACCCGCTGGATGCCGGCGAGCCGGGCCTGCCGCAGCAACCGGGGCGCGACCGGGCTGAGATAGGGCAGCAGGGTCAGCACCGACTGCCAGGGCCCGGCCACCACCCGCCCGCGGGGCGGCCGCATACCGCAGTCCCGCACGACCAGCACCGGCGTACCGGCGGAGGCGCCCTGTGGCGGGACGCGTCCGACGTCGTACACGGACAGCCCGTTCTGCCCGCCGCCCATGGCGTGCACCATCTGCATCCAGGCCTGCGGTCGGCCCGTCTCCACGGCGACCCGCGCGCCGGTGGCCGCCGAGCGCAGCGCCAGCACCTGCGCGGTCCACAAGCCGCCGATCAGCACGATGTCGTACGGCGTCGGCCGGTTGATGCCCAGGACCGCCGGCTGCCCCTCGCTGTCGACCCCGGCCACCACACCGTCGTCGCCGATCGGCAGGGCCAGCGCGTCCAGTTGCGCTGCGGACAGGGTGTGCCGGCCGTGCCGGGGCCCGAGCAGTCCGAGGCCGTGCCGCAGCCGCTCACCGGCCCGGCGCAGCCCGGACACCTTGGGCGCCGCCCCCTCGGTGGCCGCGCTCGTCGGTACCGTCGTCATCGCGCACCTCCCAGCGGCAGCGTGGCCAGCATGCCGGGCAGCTGCTCACGGTCGAGCCGGGACAGCCCGGCACCGGCCTGCCGAGCGGCGGCCTCCAGGGCACGCCGGGCCGCGACGAGTTCGTCGTCGCTGCGGCCGGTCACCCGCAGATGACCGCAGAGCGAGACCTCCTGCCGCTCCCCGCGCGCGAGGGTGAGACTGAAGGTGGTGGCCAGGGCCGGTATCGCCGTGACCTCGGCGACGAACTGCGGCAGCGAACCGCCCCGCGCGCCGCCGAGCTGCGGCCATCTGCGCACCCAGTACGTGGTGTGCCGCCGGTTGTCGCAGCGCCAGCTGCGCCCCGACTCCTCCGTGCGCCGCTCCCGGGCCTCACCGCGCCCGGCCTCGGCGGTGACCAGCGGGTTGGCGCAGGCGGAGGTGGCGAGCGCGGCGACCAGCTCCTCCTCGTCCAGCACCCGCGCCCGGAACCCGGCGCCGGTCAGCCGGCTCGCCAGATGGTCCGCGGTCCGCACCACGCACTTCTGCGCCCCGAGCAGCCCGCCGCCGCGGGCGGCCACGGCCTCCGCGCACAGTTCGGGGTCGAGCTTCAGCGCGATCCAGGTGATGCGCACGGCCGGGGCGCCCGTCCGCTGCTGAAGCGGGGCGTAGTTGGCGACGGCCACGGACTGCTGGGGCAGATGCAGCGCGGGCGCCGGCTGGGTGTGCTGCACGATCTGCGCGGACTCCAGCCGGATGCCGTCCACCTCCAGCGCGTCCCGCACCAGGCCCAGCGGCAGCGGCTGCCGGGTCCGCTCGGCCCGCAGCGCGGTCGCGTCGGCCTCCACCTGGAGCACGGCCGTGAGAAAGGTCCCGTCCCCGACGATCCCGGCCGGCCGCCGCTCACGCGCGCCGTAGGAGTACGTGCGCAACGCGGGCTCGCACTCCAGCGCGGGCACCAGGGAGGGCTCCGTGCCCGGCGGTATGGGGGTGTTGGCGGCGCGCCGCTGACGAGCCCTCAGCGCCCGTGCCGTGGCCAGCCAGTCCGGCAGGGTGCGGCCCCTGCGGCGGACCACGGCGAGCAGGACCAGCGCCACCGCCACCGGCGTCGCGACGGCCAGCGCCAGCGGGGCGACCGCCCAGCCGACGACCAGCACGGCCACCGCCAGTTCCAGCAGTACGAGCCGTTGCAGCCGGAACGAACCGGCCCGGCCCGGACGGGCCCGGAAGGACGGAGCACCGCTCGCCGCGGTGCCGGGATCCGGCGCGGCCGGCCGGCCGGAGGACTCGGGGGCGGGCGCCGGGGAGCCGGTGGTCCCCGACCGGCCGCGCGATCGCGACCGAGTACCGGAAGCCATCACTGCATCCCCCCGTTTTACTCACAACTCACTGGTCCGAGCGGCCCGTCCGGGCCTAGCCGAGGCCCCGGTACCCTACCCGCTCCACCGGTTCACGCGGACACCATGCATAGTAGGGGGCCGGTCTGACATCGCGGCGCGGGACGGGTGCCCGCCGGTGCGACGACGGGGAGAAGCAGGCACCAATGGCATCACAGCGGGACGAACTCAACGCCTACACGTTCGCGAAGAGGCGCACCCTCGCGGCCTTTCTCCAGCCCTCGCCGTCCGGATCCGAGGAAGGCGCCCCCAAGCCGCTCCGCGCGATCGTGCCCAGCCTGGTCGCCGGTGCGCTGACGCTGGCCGTGTTCGGCGCCTGGGGCATGTTCCGGCCCACCGCTCCCGCCGGCTGGGACACCCCCGGCACCCGGGTGATCGTCGGCAAGCAGTCCACGACCCGCTACGTGGTACTGAAGACGGGCAAGACCGCCCGGCTGCACCCGGTCCTGAACCTCGCCTCCGCACGCCTGCTGATGAACGGCGCCGACTACCAGGTCATCCAGGTGAGTGACAGCATCCTGGACTCCGGCAAGCCACCGCGCGGCCCGATCCTCGGCATCCCCTACGCCCCCGACCGGCTCCCCTCGCCCGACGAGGCCGGCAAGCCCAAACGGTGGGCCGTCTGCGAACAGCCCGGCGGCAAGGGCGAGACCGTCCAGCAGGCCACCTTCGTCCTCGCCCAGCGGGACGCCCCGAAGACCGACGGCCCCGGCCGCCTCGGCGCCGGCGACGTGCTCTACGTCAAGACCCGCACCGGCGACCGCTACCTCGTCGACGCGCACGGAACGTCGTACGCCGTCACCGGAACCGAGACCGACGCCCTGACCACCGCCCTGGTCGGCACCCGCAAACCCCAGCTCGTCACCAAGGAATGGCTCGGCACCCTGCACCAGGGCGACCCCATCCGGTTCCCGCGACTGCCCCCGGGGGTCGGCACACCCGCCCATGTGCACGGCCAGCTCTCGGCGGCCGAGAACAGGGTCGGCATGGTGCTGCGCACCCGGACCGGCGACGGCACCAAGTACTACGTCGTCCTGCCCGGCAAGGTGCAGCCGATCAGCGAGTTCACGGCCTGGCTGCTCATCTCCTCGCCGCAGACCGCCGGACTGGACATGAACGGCGAGGCACGCACCGTCGGCCTCCAGGACTTCACGGCCGACGCCACCCCGTTCGCCGGACAGGGCAGGTGGCCCGAGGCGCGCGCCCAGCAGGTCAACTCCGCCTCCTCCGCCACCGGACGCGACACCGTGTGCAGCGTGCTGCGCGACGCCGGCACCGGCTCCGCCCACACCACCACCCTCAGCACCTGGGCCGGCAAGGACTACCCCGTCGCGATCACCGCGGACGGCACCGGAACCTACGTCACCCCCGGCACCGGTCTCCTCTACACCCAGATCCAGGGCACCGAGACCGGCGCCGGAGCGCTCTTCCTGGTCACCGACACCGGACTCCGGTACGCCGTACAGACCAACGGAGACAGCGACAGCCGTACCTCGGACATCGGCGCGAACGGCAAGAAGACCTCCGACGGCAGCCCCGAACCCAGCGAGGCCCAGGTCAAGCTCGGCTACCAGAACGTCCGGCCCGCCAAGGTGCCCGCGGCCTGGTCGGAGCTGCTCGCCAAGGGGCCCCGCCTCGACACCAACAGCGCCCGCCAGCCCCAGGGTTCCTGACGCCTCCCCTGCCCGACATGACCGACGGACACGACGGACACGCGAAGAGGAGCGCCGTACGCGTGCTGCCCACGAAGGCGACCCTGCTGACCGCCGCCGCCCTGCTGACCGCGCTCGGCACCGCTCCACCCGCCCCGCACCCGCACCCGCGGCTGGACGGCAGCGGCGAGTGCACCTTCCCCGCCCACCAGATCAAGGGCACGCCCTGGGCGCTGCAACGCGTCCTGCTCGACCAGCTGTGGCAGGGCACCGACCAGGGCAAGGGCGTACAGGTCGCCGTCATCGACACCGGCGTGGACGACAGGAACCCGCAACTCGCCGGTGCCGTGGACAAGGCGGCCGGCCGCGACTACCTGGCCAAGGGCAAGAGCGGCGACCCCACCGACGACCAGGTGGGACACGGCACCAAAGTCGCCGGCATCATCGCCGCCCGCCCCCACAAGGGCACCGGCTTCGTGGGACTCGCCCCCAAGGCCACCATCATCCCCATCCGGCAGAACGACGCCGACAACAGCGGCGACTCCGACACCATGGCCCAGGCCATCACCTACGCCGTCTCCCGGGGCGCCGACGTCATCAACATCTCCCAGGACACGACCAAGCCGCTGTCCAACACCTCCGCCCTCGCCCAGGCCGTACACCGCGCGATCGCACGGAAAGTGGTCGTGGTCGCGTCGGCGGGCAACGACGGCGTGGACGGCAGACCCAAGAACACCTACCCGGCCGCCTTCCCGGGCGTCCTGGCCGTGGCCGCCTCGGACCGCAACAACGAACGCGCGCCGTTCTCCCAGGCCGGAACCTTCGTCGGGGTCGCCGCCCCGGGAGTGGACATCGCCTCCACCGTGCCCGGCGGCGGCCAGTGCACCGACGACGGCACCAGCTTCTCCGCCCCGTTCGTCGCCGGGGTCGCGGCGCTGCTCAAGGAGAAGCACCCCGACTGGACCACCGCCCAGATCGTCACCCGGATCGAGCAGACGGCCGAACGCTCCGTCAACGGCCACGACAACTTCGTCGGCTGGGGCGTCGTCGACCCGGTGCGCGCCGTCCAGGACTCGGACAGCGGCGACCCGCCGTCCTCCCCGACCCCCGACCCCGGCCCGTCCAAGGCACCGGAACCCGACGTAGCGCCGTTCTCCCTCGCGGAGACCCCGCAGGAGCGCAACCAGCGCTACGCCGTCTACGCACTCGGTGTCACCGCCGTCCTGGTCGCCGTCATCGCCGGTACCGCTGTAGTAGCCCGCGATCTGCGCCGCCGCCATCGAAAGGATCTGTCAGCGTGAGCTTCGGCCCACCTTCGTCGATGTACACCCAATCCGCGCTGGAGGCCGACCAGTCGCGGGCCAGACGCCGCAGACGTACGGTCGGCACGATCGCCGCCGTCGTGGCCGTCGTCCTCGCCCTCGGCGCGGGCCTGTACTGGTACCACTCGTCCGGCCGGCCCAAGGGGCACACCGACGCCAAGCCGGCCCAGCAGGCCCCCGACGCGATACGCGCGACCGTGGAACAGGCGCCCGGCTCGCCCGAGGGCGAGATGGTCGTCCACCACTACGAGGACAAACTCACCGGCCAGCCGCGGTACGCCCCCGGCACCTGGGCCACGGACAAGGTCCTGGCGCAGGCCGTCGCCCACACCATCCAGGGCTACACGATCGAGCCCAACCCGGACGACCGCAAGACCGCCTGGTCCCTCGACCTCGGCGGCTACATCTGCGCCGTCAGCCGCGACGTCACCGCCGACGGCCGCACCGCGGTCGTCGTCCAGCCCCCGGCCGCCAAGACCGGCAAGAGCGGCGTCTGCAACGAGGTGCTCTCCGTCGACCTCAACACCGGCAAGAAGCTCTGGCAGCAGAAGATGCCGGCGGCCGACTTCGCCTACGTCACCAACACGAACATCGCCCTGACCCAGGGGGTCGTGGCCATCGCCTGGAACCACGGCTCCGTGGCGTACGACATGGACAGCGGCAAGCGGCTCTGGAACACCACCGAGTCCACCTCCCAGTGCCATGACACGGGCTACGCCGGCGGCCGGGGCCTGCTGGCCCTCGTCACCTGCGGCGAGTCCACCACCGCCACCTACCGGGCGGAGAAGATCGACCCCCGTACCGGCAAGATCCTGTGGCAGTACAACGTCAGCAGCGGCATCCAGGCCGTCTACCTGCCCTCCGCCGAACCGCCGGTGCTCGCCGTCGCGGCGGGAGACACCCTCGTCACGGACCTGATCACCCTGGACCCGAAGAGCGGCAAGCCGCTCGCCACCATCTCGCTGCGCGGTTACGACCCCAAGTGTGGACGCGACTACGCCGGCCCGACCTTCGGCGACATCGACAAGTGCGACGGCATGGTGGTCGGCCGCGACCGGATCTTCGTGATGACGAAGGACAGCGGCGAGATCGTCAAGCCCGCCAACAAGATCACCGCCTTCGACGTCCAGAAGGGCACCGCCGCCGCCTCCTTCAAGGGCCGCCCCTTCCAGACGGTCATCCCCGTCCGCATGAACGGCGACGACCTGATCATCTACCGCACCAGCCTGGACACCGTGCAGCCCGCGGCCGTGGTCGACTGGAACCCCCGGACGGACAAGGAGACGCCGTACCTCTTCTTCCACCTTCCGGAGGAGGAGTGGGAGCTGAGCGACCCCGAGTACTCGGACATCGTCTACGAACACGGTCGGGTCTTCTTCGCCCGCCGCATGCTCGAACGCGACGACAAGAACCCGAAGGACCCGGTGGTGTCGGCGCTGGGAGTGGGCAGCGCGGGCCTGAAGCAGCACTGAGCGGTGCGGGTGTGAACCGGTACTGACACGACAGAGGGGCGGCACACGCGTGCCGCCCCTCACCTTCTGCCGTCAACGGCAGCCGGCCTCAGTGGCTGCTGTCGGCCTCCCCCTCCCCGACTGCGAGCCCACCGTTGTGCTCCATCGGCTCCAGGTCGAACTCCCCGTCCCGCGCGCCGAGCACGAACGCCCGCCACTCGGCCTCCGTGTACCGCAGCACGGTGTCCGGATCCAGGGACGACCGCATGGCGACGGCACCCTCGGGGAGATAAGCGATCTCGACGCGCTCCTCGTGCTCCTCCGTACCCGGAGCGCAGTGCCACTCGACGCCGGAGATGTCGAGCGAGTACAGCTCGTCCCGCTCGCGCTCTTTGCGAGCCTTGATCTCCTCAGCAGTCTCAGCCATGCCGCAGCGACCTTTCCCACGTACCGACAATCCACCGACCAGCGTAGTCTCAGCCGAACTCAGGCCGGTGTCCTTTGCAGTTGGAAGCGACACATCAAATGACTAGAGTGGCTTCCGGTACTACGTCAGTGGTACGTCACGGGGGCGGCGCGGTGTTGCTCCCGCGTCCGTGCACGCGGGGAGCGGTGGCACCTCTTGCCCACGGGCGGGCACCTCAGGGATTCCTCGCAGACCCGGCCCGGTGGCTGTCGCCACGATCAGGACAACAGGAGGGGCAAGAGGCGATGACGAAGCCGCAGTTCGACTTCAGCCACGACAGCATTACAGAACTGGCCAAGGACATCGACTCCTTCAACGTCGAACTGAGCAAGCGGATCGGTTCCCTGAACCAGGTCGTCGACATGGTCCAGGCGGGGTGGCAGGGTGCAGCCGGCAAGGAGTTCGACTCCCTGCAACGGGGCATCAACCAGAACCTGAGGAAGCTCCAGGACAACCTGTCGGACCTGGAGGAGATCGTGCGCATGAGCACCAACAAGTTCAGCGCGCATGAGCAGGAGCGAATCTCCGAGATCCGCAAGGTGGACAACTCCGGGGACATCCAGAGCAAGATCCTCGGCCAGGTCGGCGTCAACTACTCCTGAACCGCTGGAAAGGAAACGAAGAACATGTCGAGTAGCTTCGACCGGACAGCGGTCAACTACGACACCGTCACCCAGGCCGCGAACGACGTCCGCAACACGGCGAAGAACCTCAGCGAACACCTCGAGGCCCTGATGCGCGCCGTCAAGGTCAAGGCCGAGAGCTGGGAAGGCGAGGCCAAGACGGCCTTCGGCGAGATCCAGCGCAGCAACGCCCAGGAAATGGCCGCCATGACGGAGAAGCTGGCCCGCGTCGCCCAGCTCCTGGACGAGTCGGTCATCGGCTACCAGGACACGGACAAGGGCAACGCGGCCCGCTTCCGCATGCTGATGGGCTGAGCCCGTCCCACGCAAGAGGGAGGCAGCGCGGCTTGCGCTGCCTCCCTCTCTCTTCTGCCCCTGGTCAACCCGACGAAGAAGTTCCTGGGACAGGAGACGTCGCGGACCAGAAGTCGGAGTGCTCGCTGGGCAACGGCGGCTCCGAGCCGTCGTACGTCGGCGCACCGGGCCTCGGCTTCGGCGGTGCGACGTCGGACTTCTCCACGCACGGAGTGGTCACTTCGAAGTGTGCCTGCCCCTGGTACCCGAAAAGCAGACGAATCTGGAAATTGTCCGGCGTCAGGAAGTATGTCGCGGGAGTCTCCTTGCTGTTATTGGAGCCGCGATAGGTGAACCCCTTTTTCTTCCAGTACTGCTCCACGACACCTAGGAAGTTCCCCCGCCGCTCGGAGGAGATGACGGTCGTCACGGAGATCCTCCTGGACACCGTGCAGCTGATGTCCGTGGAGATCCCATGCGCCCACTTCACCGGCGGTTTGATCGCATCCAGGGTGCCCGCAAGGAGATTGTCGGCATGCTCCGCCGCTTCTTGCATGTTCATATCTGACGCCGCGTTCCCTTCGTCTGACCCGCTCTCCCCTCCGACCAGCCCGCACGCTGTAGTGAGCGCGAGAAGCGCCGCAGCCAGGACGAGTCGCGTTTTCATCGACGTGCCTCCGGAGTGATCCCACCAGGATTACCGGCGACGATGTTGGCGATACTGTCGGCGGACATCTGGTCCTTCACGGGGTTGAAGTAGTTGGAATGGGCTTCCATTGTAAAGTGGGTGAACGGATTCGGCCCCGCTTCCGTTCGGAAGCGCGTAGCCCCGAAATCCGCGCTCGCCGGGTCCTTACCGAACCAGTTGTCATCGTGATCGGGGTCGCCCAGTTCCGCTCCCAAGCCGGCACCTTCCAGCGCGCCGCCCGGCCCGCCCGTGACGAACCCGACGGTGCCTCCGAGGAATCCACCCACGACCGCACTCTTTGAAGGAGCCTTGCTGACGAGGTCGTTGTCTGCCGCGCCGACGAAGACGTGCTGCTTGCCCACGCCCAGGTCCTCGGCATGGTCCACGCCCACGCCCGGGCTGCCTACCAGGATGTAGTCGTCTACATCCGGCATTCCGCCCGGTTGCTGAGTCGCTGTTCCGACAGTCAGCGAGCCGTATGAATGCCCGATGGCGGTGAGGTGCGGATTGGCGTTCTCGTTGGTGGCAGCCAGGCCGCTCATGAACTTCTGATAGGCGGGTGCTCCTCTTTCAGCATCGGCGGTGCTGGCGACGTCCGCGCCCTGGGGAGCGTCGTATCCGAGCCACACGATCGATGCGCTGGAAGGATTGATTTCCCGCGCTCCTACGGCCGTATTCCTGGCCCGCTTCACTGTGCCGTCTGCGAAATCCGCGTCAAGCGAAGTACCCAGACCAGGCACATAGGCAGAGACGTTCTGTGACGTGTCCGGATCACCGAAGGATATGATCGCGCGCCCGTTGCCTTGATCTCCGACGCCGAGGAGCAGCATGGGAGGCTGGCCTCCAGATCTGAGCTGTTCGTCGATTTTTCGAAGACCGTCGAGTTTGGTCATGGAGGCATCGTCGCCCTGTTCCTCCAGCTTTCCCATGAGCTGCGGAAGATACAGGCGATTGGCCTGATCACGGGCCAAGGAAGGAATGCCGTCGAGGTTGCCGATCGTGTCGGGGTAGACGGCCAGGTATTCCCTCTGCTCCTCCGGACTGAGACTGTTCCACCATTTCTTGCGCTCTGCCGGCGATTTGTCGGTGGGGATGTTTCGCTTCAGGACATCATCCGCCGCACCGTGCACGGCAGCTGCGTCACCACTGACGTCGGCCCACGTCGAGTCGGTTACATCGAGCCCCTCCGCCGCCTGGAGGCGGCGGAGGGCTTTCGCGTACTGATCGTCGATCTGGGCGGCCTCGGAGAGGGCGCTGGCAATGGTGTCTGCGATGCCCTGGGCGACCATGGCATGAGGGTTCGGGTTTGTGGCCGTCTCCGCCACTCCCATGGCCCTGCTGAAGAACCCGCTGTTTCCAGTGACTGCGCCACCTGGCAGAAACGTGTCGTCGGAACTCGCTTCCGGATAGCGAACAGACCCGTCATCGTTGACTTGGAAACCCGCGTGCTTGGCGTCCTCCAGGGCGCTCAGCAGCTTCCGCTGTAGAGGAGCCAGCTCCTCGGCCAGGCCGGTCAGAGCTGCGGCGACCAGTCCACATTCGGTGTAAACGTACTGGTAATTGTTGCTGAGCCGGCCGAGCCGCACAATGGCCCAGAACGAGGCGTCACCCACCTGGGTCTCCGACAGATCCGCGCAGATCTCGTTCGTGACCCTGTCCCGTGAGGCGTAGGCTCGATTACTGATGGCGGTCCAAGCATGCGCTTCGTCCGTAAGCTGGGACAACTTGAGATCGCGAAGCTGGCCGAGAGTGATCATGACTAGTGGTCCGCCTCGAAACGCTTGGAGAGATTCTTCTCGGCTTCGATGGCAGCCTTGATCCTCGCTTCGTTCTCCCCGTGGTCCTTGGCGGCCTGGCGCATGGCCGGCTCCAGGTGCTCGCACTCGTCGCGAACCGCCGTGAGGCGACGGTGCCAACTGTCCCGGACGGTGCTCAAAGCCTGAATGGAAGCCAGCCCCTCGATGCGCGCGGTCTCTCCGGCCTTCGCCTCCGTCAGCTGTGTCACCGAGGAGTTCGTCGTGGTTCTCAACTCGCCCAGGATCGTGGCTCCGTTGGTCCACGGATATCGCAGGTAGACCAGCGCGCCTCCCCCGCCTCCGCTGCCGGAGTCGGCGGAGGCGAGGGTCATGTCGGCTGCGTCCGGGGGACTTGGCTTGGCGGCTGCGTGGGTGCGCGCGGACGCCCACTGTTCTTCGAACGTCACAAAGACCTCACTCATTGAATCGCTGCGGACGGTCGGTTCGCGGCCGGTGGAGACGCGATCAGCCAGGCTGCCCGGGCTTGTGCGGCGGTTGGCTGGGGGCCTGCGGCGCGGACGACTGGTACGGGGAGGGCGAGTACGTCGGGGGGTGGGCGGGAGGCGTCGGGGTGACGGCCGGACTGCGGCGCGTGCGGCGTCGGTGCGCACGGACGGCGGGGATGGCGACAGCGGTCCCGACAACGACAGCGGCGGCGATTCCCAGCCCTATCCACAGCGAGGTGCTGCTGTCGTCGCTCGTCTTGGCGGCAGCGGCTGGGGACCGGCTGTCGTTCCGGCCAGAGCCGGCCGAGCTTGCTGAGCCAGATGTTTTGGGGGAGGGAGACGCGGTCGCCAGGTCAGGGAGCGGGTACGTGTCGGCAGGGCCGGGGTCGCCCGGATTCGTCAGGGCAATCCGGGGCCGTACACCGCCATAGCCGACGTAGTCGCTCCGCTTCTCTCCGCCGGCCGGCTTGACGGCGGTGTTCAGCATGACCCGGAGGACCTGGTTGTTGGTCCAGGTGGGGTGCTTGGACCAGATGAGGGCTGCTGAGGCGGAGGCGATGGCGGTCGCGTCGCTGGTTCCCTGCGAATTGCAGATCTCGGTGGCACCGGGACAGGCATGCACCATGTTGGTGCCCGGGGCTACGAGGTCGACCTGAGGGCCGTGCTGAGAAAACTTAGCCACCTTGCCGTTCTGATCGGCGGCCCCGATGCCCACGACACCCGGGGTGGCGGCTGGATAGGCGAGCAAGTTGGATTTGTCTCCGCTGTTGCCGACAGCAGCGAAGAGCAATTTATCCTTCGAAAGGGCATACTTTACAGCTGACATCAGTTCCGGAGTCTCAACGTCCTGCCTGCCTGGTGTGTTGGAGTTGCCCAGTGACATGTTGATGATCTCGGCCTGACTGTCTGCCGCGTAGCGAATTGCCTTACTGAGGATGTGGGAGAACTCGGCCTTGTGGTCCTTCCCGTCGTCCTCGACGGCATAGCGCATGCGGATGGGAAGAATCTTGGCTTCAGGAGCGAGGCCGTACGATCCGGTGACCGGTCCTCGTGCCCCGGTAGCCGCGATAAGAGCAGCAATTGCTGTTCCATGGCCGTCGATGTCGGTGTGTTCGTCGCCGCGCTGGCTGGAGTAGTCCTTGCCCTCCAGAACCTGGCCTTTGAGATCGGCCAGAGTGTCGTCGACGCCGGAGTCGATGACGGCCACGGTGATGCCGTGTCCTCTGCTGACCTTCCACATCTCTTCGGCGTGCATGGCATCGAGGTGCCATTGACGAGCCCGGACGGAATCCGCGTAGGCGGGGGTGGCACCCACGCCGAGAAGCAGTAGGCCGAGAACAGCCGACGCAGTGGGCAACGGGCGGAGTGTCAGCTTCCTGCTGGTACGCATATGCCTTCCTGGACTGGATGTGACCGGACTCAGTCGACTACTGGAGGAAGCATCCGCTGGTTGTCAGGCGTCCAGGTTTCCTCGTCCTCACAGAGGTAGTCCGGGCGTCGTCCCCGCTGCTGTTCCTTGCGTGAG
This sequence comes from Streptomyces sp. NPDC001606, assembly GCF_053596835.1. Lineage (NCBI taxonomy): Bacteria > Bacillati > Actinomycetota > Actinomycetes > Kitasatosporales > Streptomycetaceae > Streptomyces > Streptomyces sp. NPDC001606. The sequence goes on along the minus strand of NZ_JBSFHC010000002.1, from coordinate 19,204 downwards.
CCCGTAGGTCGCTCCGCGTGGGAGGTTGACCCCTTGCGGCCTGCCGCCCCGGCGCGAGTGCCCTCGGCCGCGACAGGCGCTGGTCGGACGAGCCCTGAGCCGCCCGAAGTGAACGGACGCCCACCCGTTCGCTCCGGCTGGACTTGACGGTTGCCGACAACCCCACCGGTCTCGAAAGCCAGACGACGGCCACCGGCCGTGCCTCGCACTGAGCCGGCACTACCCGCACCGGAGCCTTGCACGGTACCCCCGGGCATCATGCCCGTTCGGCCCTGGCCGCCTTCACTGCCGATGACGGTTCCGCGCGGGATGCCGTTCTGCGGTCGCCCGGACGGGGTGGCCACGGGACGACCGCCGACGATCCCCGTCTCCCGCGGGAGCTGAGGTGTGCGTCCATTTGCCACACCCCCCGGAGGCAGAGCTGTCGGTCCACGACCGGTAGCCAAGCCGCCGGGAGTCGGCTGAGAGAGCCGTGAAGGAGACGAATCCCGCGGGCCGGGGGCCGGGCCCGTCATGCGCTCACCGCCGGTATACACCGGCGGCAGGACACTCGGCTGCCAACTGGGCACAGGGCTTTCTGGATGCGGCATGCCTGTGTGCGGCCCCGTGGTGGTCTGCGAGGGGGCAGTGCGCGGCAGGGTGTCCGTACCGTCGATTCGCATGTCCACCGGTTGCGTATGGGGAATCGGCTGGTTTGTGTGTACCGGCGTTCCGTGGTTGCTGACGGTCTGGGTCACGGCATGAGGGACCGTGCCCTGAGGGCCTCGGGATGGTGCCGAGACTGTGCCGCCCGACGTCCGAGTTGTGTGAGTCCTGGAGGCTGTCGTAGATCCGTCAGAGCCAACCGAGATGTGACGGCTGCTGTCGCCGTACCAATCCGGCTCCAGATGACTCGCCGGCGGCGAAAACGTAGGCGGCGTCACACTGTTCACCTGCTGCGCCGAGTACTCATACGTCTGCGCCAGCTTCCGCATCTGCTGGATCGCCTCGCCCCGCGCCGCCTCGATCCGCTGCTGCGCAGCCGTCGCGTCGGCCTTGGCCGTGCGGGCCTGCTGCTGGGCGTCGGGGTCGTTGTGGGCTCCGGGCTGCTTGGCTGCCGCGATCGTGGCGTGGGCGTTGGCGAGGTCCGTCTTGGCCTGGGTCGTCTCGGAGACGTCCGGCATGGCCGCCTTCGCCTCGGAGATGGCCTGCGACACGGTGCCCATCCAGCGGGACGCCACCGCCGCGTACTCGCCCAGGCGCAGCGTCGCGCTCGCCGTCTGGCCACCCCAGTCACGGAACGCGTCGCCGGCGTCGCCCTGCCACTCCAGGTTCTTGACGTGCTGCATGAGGTCGTCGCCGATCTTGGTGATCGTCGTCGCGGCCTTGGCGAGCTTGGTGGAGAGGTGGGACGCTCCGGCCGTGCTCGCGGAGTCGAGCATCGCCGCCAGCTGCTCGTGCGTCATGGACTCGAAGTCCGTGTGGGCGAGCTGGGGTTCCGGTCGGTTCGACGCCTTGCTCATCACCACGTCCCCTTCGTTTCCTGGGAGCCGGAGCCGGAGCCAGAACCGGACGTGGGCGTCGTGTCCGGCTGATGCGCGTACGGATCCCGGTTCACGTCGTAGTACTTCTCCGCCTCCGCGTTCACCGCCCTCATCCGTTCCTTGATGGCCTCGTCGAGGTTGGCGTAGCCGACCCGCGACGCGTGGACGGCCAGGCCCATGCCCTCGATCTGGGCGCCCAGGGCCTTCGACAGGTTCTCCAGCTCGTCGTGGACGAGGGTGTACGAGTCGTAGAGGAACTGGGCCTCTTTGAAGTCCGCGGACCCCAGCTCGGCCCGCGGCAGGCGGTCCTCGCCGACCTTGCCCGGGGCCGCCTCCGACTTCTCCAGCTCGATCAGCAGGTCGTCGACGCGCTTCTTGAACTTCTTCATGGCGCTGTGCTGGACGTCCAGCGCCATCTGAGGGTTCACATGGGACAGGGAGTCGAAGTCCTTGCCGGTGTCCGGCGCATTCCTCGAACCGCCGCCTCCGTTCGAACTCACCTCAGCTGCCTCCCCGCTCTCCCCGTGCACTCCGCCCGCTGGAGCGGAGTAAAAACTCGTCAATCACTCTAGTGCCGTTGCGGAAGCAACCCCACCTGAATCAGGGACGTCCCGCGCTTGCGCGATACGAACACGCCACGGCCCGGCGGCATCGGACGGGCCCGGACGCTGCCGAGAATGTCGCCCTCGCTCGGATCGCCGGACAGCACAACGCCCTGGGCGCCCAGCTCCTTCAGGCGCTGCATGAAGGACTCGTACATGGCACGCGAGGCGCCGGCCGCGCTGCGGGCGATGATGAACTTCACGCCAACATCGCGTGCGAAGGGCAAATGCTCCGCCAGTTGCGCCAGCGGATTGCCGGAACTGGTCGACACCAGCTCGTAGTCGTCGACGATGACGAACAGCTGCGGGCCGCTCCACCAGCTGCGGTCGCGCAGCTGCTGCGGGGTGATGTCCGGTTTCGGGGCCCGCATCTCCATGAACTGGCGGATCGCGTCCATATGGACCTCCATGGCGGACGCCATGGGCGCGTACTCGAGCAGATGCTCCTCCGAGACCGCCTCCAGCATGGTGCGCCGGTAGTCGCCGACGACGATGCGGGCCTCGGCGGGCGTGTAGCGCTCCGCGATCTGCTTGGCCATCAGCCGCAGCAGGTTCGTCTTGCCCGACTCGCTCTCACCGAAGACGAGGAAGAGCGGATCGGTGTCGAGGTCGACGAAGACGGGCTCCAGATTCGCCTCGTCGATGCCGATCGCGATGCCATGCTGCGGGAACTCGAAGCCCTTGGGCAGCTGGTCGGCGGGCAGCTTGCGGGGCAGCAGACGGACGGCGGGGGCCGACGGGCCCTGCCAGCCGGCCCGCACGCTCTGCACGAACCGGGTCGTCGCGTCGGCGAGGCCGTCCACCGTGGACGAGGAGTCGACGCGCGGCAGGGCGGTCATGAAGTGCAGCTTCTCCGGGACCTGGCCGCGCCCGGGCACGCCCGTCGGCACGTTCACGGCGACCTTGCGGTCGAACTCGGAGTCCATCGGGTCACCGAGCCGCAGCTCCAGCCGGCCCAGGATCTGGTCCTTCAGAGCCGACCGGACCTCCATGTAGCGCGAGGCCGAGACGACGACATGGACGCCGTAGCCGAGGCCGCGGCCCGCGATGTCGTTGACGACGCCCTCGAGGCCCTCGTAGTCGGCCTTGAAGCTGCCCCAGCCGTCGATGACCAGGAAGACGTCCCCCCACGCCTCGCCGGGCAGCTCGCCCGCCGCGCGGCGCCTGCGGTAGGTCGCCACGGAGTCGATCCCCTGGGTGCGGAAGAACTGCTCGCGGCGGTTGAGGATGCCCGCCACCTCCGCGACCGTACGACGGACCCGCTCCGGGTCCAGCCGGGACGCCACCCCGCCGACATGCGGGAGGTCCGCCAGTGCCGCGAGGCCGCCGCCACCGAAGTCAAGGCAGTAGAACTGCACTTCGTGCGGGGTGTGGGTGAGCGCGAAGGACCCGACGAGGGTGCGCAGCAGCGTGGACTTTCCGGACTGCGGGCCGCCGACGACCATCATGTGGCCGGCCGCGCCGGAGAAGTCCCGGTAGAGCAGCTCGCGTTTCTGCTCGAAGGGCTTGTCGATCAGGCCGAGCGGCACCGTCAGACCGCCCGGGCGGGTGTACCCCGAGGCGTGCAGTCCGCGCTCCGGCGACACCGACAGCGTCGGCAGCAGCTGGTCGAGCGTCGGCGCCTGGTCCAGCGGGGGCAGCCACACCTGGTGTGCGGGCACACCCTGGCCCTCCAGCCGCCGCACGATCACATCGAGGACGGTGTCGGCCAGCGCGTCGTCCTCCGGCCGGACGGACCGGGGCTGCGCGGTGTCGGGCGCCGCGTAGGCCATCGGTACGGGAAGCGCGGTGAACGGCGCCGGCCGGCGCTCCATGGGCAGGCTGCCGTGTGTCACCTCAGGGCCGCCCGCACGGTACGTCCCCGAGACGTACGCCGCCTTGAAGCGGACCATTTCGTCCGTGCCGAACTTCAGATAGCCGGAGCCGGGCACGGACGGCAGGTGGTAGGCGTCCGGGACGCCGAGCGCGGCCCGCGACTCGGCGGCGGAGAAGGTGCGCAGACCGATCCGGTACGACAGGTAGGTGTCGAGACCGCGCAGCCGGCCCTCCTCCAGGCGCTGCGAGGCCAGCAGCAGATGGACACCCAGGGAACGGCCGATGCGGCCGATCTGGATGAACATGTCGATGAAGTCGGGTTTCGCGGTGAGAAGTTCGCTGAACTCGTCGATCACCAGGACGAGCGAGGCCAGCGGCTCCAGGGGGGCACCGGCGGCGCGCGCCCTCTCGTAGTCGTGGATGTTGGCGTAGTTGCCCGCCGCGCGCAGCAGTTCCTGGCGCCGTTGCAGCTCGCCGCGGATGGCGTCGCCCATGCGGTCGACCAGAGTGAGGTCGTCGGCCAGGTTGGTGATCACGGCGGCGACGTGCGGCATCTGGGACATGCCGGCGAAGGTCGCGCCGCCCTTGAAGTCGGCGAGGACGAAGTTCAGCGTCTCCGAGGAGTGCGTGACCGCCAGCCCCAGCACGAGCGTGCGCAGCAGCTCCGACTTGCCCGAGCCGGTCGCGCCCACACACAGACCGTGCGGGCCCATGCCGTCCTGCGCCGCCTCCTTGAGGTCCAGCATCACCGGCTGCCCGTTCTCGCCGACACCGATCGGCACCCGCAGCCGCTCCGGCATGGAACGCGGCCGCCAGGTGCGCGTGACGTCGACGGAGGCGGCGTCGCCCAGACCCAGCAGTTCGGTGAAGTCGAGGTTGGCCAGCAGCGGCTCGTCGTCGTCCCCGCCGCCCACGCGCAGCGGGGCCAGCTGCCGGGCCAGCGCCTCCGCGGCCGGCAGCGACAGCCCGTCGGGCAGACCCTCGTAGGCCACCCCGCCGCCGGAGTCGAGCCACAGCCGCTCCGGTCGTACGACGATCGACAGGTCGCCGCGCGGCTGGTCCAGCTCGCCCGGCAGCACCTCCACGATGGTCACGCCCTGGAGACCTTCCGCCGCGGCGAACGCGGAGGTCGGCGGCACCATGCCACCGTCCAGCACCACCAGGATGTGCGGCTGGTCCAGCAGCGGCTGGCCGTCCCGGCTGAACCGGGGCCTGCCGTCCAGCCGGCTCGCGAGCAGCTGCTCCAGCTCGCCCAGGTCGTCGCCGAACAGCCGGCGGGTGCCCGCGCCGTCGTACTGGCCCGCCACCTGGCAGTGCGGCAGCCACTTCGTCCAGTCCCAGCGGGCGACGGCGCCCGGCGCGGCGACCACGGCCACGACGAGGTCGTCGGGGGAGTGCAGGGTGGCCGCCTGGGCCACCAGCGCCCGCGCGGACGCCTGCGCGCGCTCGGGGTCGCCGGAGACGGTCACGTGGTAGAAGGCGCGCAGCGACAGGGCCACGGGCAGGCCGTCCAACTGGCCGTGGACCGCGAGGAACCGCTGCATGGCGCCTGCGCACAGCGGCTCCAGCTCGTCCACGGGCGCGGTCTGCGGCGCCACCAGCGGAGTGGCCAGCTGCTGCGGGCCCAGACCGATGCGCACCTGCCCGAAGTCCTCGTCGCTGACACGCCGTTCCCACACCCGGCTGCCCTCGGCGACCAGCGACCACAACTGCTCGGGGGCGGGGTGCAGATACAGCTGCGCGTCGCGCTGGCGCAGCGCCGTCCTGCGCACCGAACGCCGGGTCTGGGCCAGGTAGCGCAGATAGTCACGGCGAACGTCGGCCATTTGCCCTTGCGTACCGCGGCGGTAGCGCACGATCTGCGAGACCACCATCGCTGCCGTCGACAGCAGCATCACCACACCCATGATCCGCATGAACGGATGGGCGTTGGGAGAAGCGAAGTAGAAGACCACCGAGGAGCCCATGCCGAGGGTCGGCAGGACCTGCATCAGCATGCCCTCCTGCTGCCCGCGCGGCAGTTCGGGAGGAGCCTCCAATCGCACCTCGTCCGTGGGCACTTCAGGCGGAAGCGCGCGAGGCGGGCGCTTGATGACGATCTGGCTCACCGGAGCATCAATCCTCGTGTACGGACGACCTGTACGGACGATCGGTTGACCACCGGCACCCCCGTGGCGACGGCTTCCTCCGCTTGCCGGCCGATCCTACTGGCCACCACTGACACCGCCGCCCGGTAGGGTGACGCCCGCACCGTGCGCATCCGCGAACAGGGGGTCAGGACAGGTGAGTACGACAGCGGTGACGGGGTTCTGCAGAGTCACTGTCGTGGCGCCCGACAGCCGTATCGACGTGGCGCTCCCGGTGGACATCGCCGTCGCCGACATCTACCCGGAGATCCTGCGCCTGACCGGACAGACCCAAGCGGTCGGCGCTCCGTCCGGCTATCACCTCGTACGGCGTGACGGCCGGGTCCTCGACAGCGGCCGCACCCTCGCCGACGAACGGGTCCTCGACGGCGAGGTGCTCAGCCTGCGCCCGTTCGCGGAATCGCTGCCGCCCGCGGTGTACGACGACATCTCCGACGCCGTCGCCTCCGCCGTCGAACGTGACCGGCACCTGTGGAGCGAGGGAATGCTGCGGGCCGCGGGCCTGACGGGCGGCGCACTGCTGGTCCTGCTGTCGGCGCTCGTCCTGTGGTACGCCGATCCGGTCCGCCACGACATGCACGGCCTGCCCGGGATCATCGCGGCCGGTCTCGGCGTGCTGCTGACGGCGTTCGCGGGCATCCGCGCGCGGGTCTACGGCGACCGGCCCGCCGCCGTGGCGCTCGGCCTGGGCGCCCTGCCGCTGCTGATGATCGCGGGCTCCGGGCTCGTCGGCCCCAGCGCCGGCCAGGGGCCGGGCAGGTTGCAGTTCATGCTGGGCTGTGTCGCGGTCCTGATCGCCTCCGTGGTCCTGGTCGTCGTCACCCCCGGCGGGGACGCCCCCTTCGTGGCCGCCTCCTTCCTGGCGACGGCCGGCACCCTGGCCGCCTTCGCGGCCATCCTGTCCGACGCCTCCGCCACCGCCACCGCGTCGGTGTGCGCCCCCGCGGCGATCGGCCTGGTCGCGTTCCTGCCCGGCCTGTCCGCCCGCTTCGCTCGGCTGCCCATCGGCTACGCCCCCCCGCGGTCCGGCGGCGACGACTTCGAGGCCGACCCCACCCGGGGCGTGGACGCCGAACCGCTCGACGTCGAACGCATCGCCGCGCAGGCCCGCAGGGGCCACGAGATGCTGCTGGGCCTGGTCGGCGGCACGGCCGCGGTCGTGGTCGGCGCCGCGGCCGTCCTCGGCTTCTCCTCCGACGTGTGGGGACAGCTCCTCGCGCTGGCCACGGGGCTCGCCATGCTGATGCGCGCGCGCCTGTTCCGCTACACCTCGCAGGTGTGCTGCGTCCTGGTGGCCGGTATCGCCGCCATCGCCCTGCTGCTGCTCGGGCTCGCGCTGAACCCGCCGTCCTCCGCCCTCACCGACTTCGTACTGCACCACGACCGGGGCGCCCTGGACCTGCGGACCGTCTGGCTCACGGCGGCCGTCGCCGCGGGAGCCGCGCTGCTCACCGCGATCGGCCTGATCGTGCCGCGCAAGGGCCTGTCCCCCTTCTGGGGCCGCTTCCTCGACCTGGCCGAGGGCGCGGTGCTGCTCACCCTGGTCCCGCTCTGCCTCGCCGTGGTGGGCGTCCTGACGGACGTACGCTCGATGGTCGGCTAGGACAGTCGGCCTTGGACGGCTGTCCCCGTACGTGCGCGGGCGGCGAAGGTTTCGTCACAGGGCCGCAACGGGCGTGCCCATGCCATGGCGGGTCCACGTAGCGTCCCGGTCATGAGCTTGCCTGTTCTCGCCCCGCAGTCCTTCCGGCCCACCGACGTCGTCGCCCTCGGCGGCGGCCGGAGCAGCGGCGGCTCCACCGGCGGCTATCACGGCTCCGTGGAGGAGGGCGGCTCCAGCGGCTACCACGGCTCCGAGGAAGAGGGCGGCTCCACGGGGAGCTACGGCGGCAGCTCTCACAGCGGCTACTCCAGCGGCTACCGCCACTACGGCGACAACGGCTCCGGCGGCGGAAGCCAGCCGCTCCTGTGGGTCCTGCTGCTGGTCGTCGCAGTGGTCGTCTTCCTGGTCTGGGCGGCCAAGCGCAACCAGTGACCCGGGTGGCCGAGCCGTACTGGTACCCTGAGTGACGGCCGTGTGTGTACGCGCCCCCGGAGCCCTGCGCCCTGGAGGCCGCGCCCAGCGGATCCCGGCTCCCGAGTAACGGAAGCTCCCCCGAGATGAAGACCGGGGGCACTCGGTTGCCACTCACAGACTATGAGGAGTACGCGTGTCGCTCGACGCCGCTACGAAGAAGCAGATCATCGCCGAGTTCGGTACCAAGGAGGGTGACACCGGCTCCCCCGAGGTCCAGGTCGCTCTGCTCTCCCGTCGGATCTCCGACCTGACGGAGCACCTCAAGGCCCACAAGCACGACCACCACTCCCGCCGTGGCCTGCTGATCCTGGTCGGTCAGCGCCGTCGCCTGCTCCAGTACCTGGCGAAGAAGGACATCCAGCGCTTCCGTGCGCTGGTCGACCGCCTCGGCATCCGTCGCGGTGCGGCGGGCGCGAAGTAAGACGCCGTGAGGGGAGCGGTTCCCGGAATGATCTCGGGGACCGCTCCCTTTGCCGTATGCGGGAGCCGCACGCAAGGTCCCGCACGCACGTGCCGCACGGAGGCCGAACCTCCGGTGCACGGGCGGAAACGTGCGGAGTGTCACTGACGCTTTGTAGTGTGGTAGCACAACGCAATACGTACGACACAGCGTGATAGTGCCGACCCGTTCCGGGTAGGCCGACAGCACGCACACCGAACGAGGAGGAGCGCACCTCGCCGCCGCCGGTCCTCGGTAGTGGCCCCCGGGGGGAAGCGAGCCCCGGGTGCTTCGATCGAAGACCGGCCCGCACCAGACGGCGCGCTTCTCCACCACCGTCCCCCTGCCACACGGGCAGCCGTGGGACGACGACGAGGAGAAAACGCTAGTGGAGAACGAGACCCACTACGCCGAAGCCGTGATCGACAACGGCGCATTCGGCACCCGCACCATCCGCTTCGAGACGGGCCGCCTGGCCAAGCAGGCCGCCGGCTCCGCCGTGGCGTACCTGGACGACGACACCATGGTGCTGTCGGCCACCACCGCCTCCAAGAACCCCAAGGACCAGCTCGACTTCTTCCCGCTGACGGTGGATGTCGAGGAGCGGATGTACGCCGCCGGCAAGATCCCCGGCAGCTTCTTCCGCCGTGAGGGCCGTCCCTCCGAGGACGCCATCCTCACCTGCCGCCTGATCGACCGCCCGCTGCGCCCGTCCTTCAAGAAGGGCCTGCGCAACGAGATCCAGGTCGTCGCCACCATCATGGCGCTCAACCCCGACCACCTGTACGACGTCGTGGCGATCAACGCCGCGTCCGCGTCCACGCAGCTGGCCGGTCTGCCCTTCTCCGGCCCGATCGGCGGCGTCCGCGTCGCGCTGATCCGCGGCCAGTGGGTGGCCTTCCCGACGCACACCGAGCTCGAGGACGCCGTCTTCGACATGGTCGTCGCCGGTCGCGTCCTGGAGGACGGCGACGTCGCGATCATGATGGTCGAGGCCGAGGCCACCGAGAAGACCATCAAGCTGGTCGAGGACGGCGCCGAGGCGCCGACCGAGGAGGTCGTCGCCGCCGGTCTCGACGCCGCGAAGCCCTTCATCAAGGTGCTGTGCCGCGCCCAGGCCGACCTCGCCGCCAAGGCCGCCAAGCCGACCGCCGAGTTCCCGATCTTCCTGGACTACCAGGACGACGTGCTGGAGGCGCTGACCGCCGCGGTCAAGCCCGAGCTGGCCCAGGCGCTCACCATCGCCGGCAAGCAGGAGCGCGAGGCCGAGCTGGACCGCGTCAAGGCGCTGGCCGCCGAGAAGCTCCTGCCGGAGTTCGAGGGCCGCGAGAAGGAGATCTCCGCCGCGTACCGCTCGCTGACCAAGACCCTGGTCCGTGAGCGCGTCATCAAGGAGAAGAAGCGCATCGACGGCCGCGGTGTCACCGACATCCGCACCCTGGCCGCCGAGGTCGAGGCCATCCCGCGCGTGCACGGCTCCGCGGTGTTCGAGCGTGGCGAGACCCAGATCCTGGGCGTCACCACCCTGAACATGCTCCGCATGGAGCAGCAGCTGGACACCCTTTCCCCGGTGACCCGCAAGCGCTACATGCACAACTACAACTTCCCGCCGTACTCCACCGGCGAGACCGGCCGCGTCGGCTCCCCGAAGCGCCGCGAGATCGGCCACGGCGCCCTCGCCGAGCGCGCCCTCGTCCCGGTCCTGCCGACGCGCGAGGAGTTCCCCTACGCGATCCGCCAGGTCTCCGAGGCGCTGAGCTCCAACGGCTCGACGTCCATGGGCTCGGTCTGCGCCTCCACCATGTCGCTGCTGAACGCCGGTGTGCCGCTGAAGGCCCCGGTCGCCGGTATCGCCATGGGTCTGATCTCCCAGGAGATCGAGGGCGAGACGCACTACGTCACCCTGACCGACATCCTCGGTGCCGAGGACGCCTTCGGCGACATGGACTTCAAGGTCGCCGGCACCAAGGAGTTCGTGACCGCCCTCCAGCTCGACACCAAGCTGGACGGCATCCCGGCCTCCGTCCTGGCCGCGGCCCTCAAGCAGGCCCGCGATGCCCGCCTGCACATCCTCGACGTGATGATGGAGGCCATCGACCGGCCCGACGAGATGTCCCCGCACGCCCCGCGGATCATCACCGTCAAGATCCCGGTCGACAAGATCGGTGAGGTCATCGGCCCCAAGGGCAAGATGATCAACCAGATCCAGGAGGACACCGGCGCCGAGATCACCATCGAGGACGACGGCACCATCTACATCGGTGCCGCCGACGGCCCGTCCGCCGAGGCCGCCCGCGCCACGATCAACGGCATCGCCAACCCGACGATGCCCGAGGTCGGCGAGCGCTACCTCGGTACGGTCGTGAAGACGACCACCTTCGGTGCGTTCGTCTCCCTGCTGCCCGGCAAGGACGGTCTGCTGCACATCTCGCAGATCCGCAAGCTGGCCGGCGGCAAGCGCGTGGAGAACGTCGAGGACGTCCTCGGTGTGGGCCAGAAGGTCCAGGTCGAGATCGCCGAGATCGACTCCCGCGGCAAGCTCTCCCTGGTCCCCGTGATCGAGGGCGAGGAAGACGACGAGAACAAGGACGACGCCGAGCAGTGACGTCCCGTAGCTCCAAGGTGACGGCCCGCCCCTCTTCGGAGGCGCGGGCCGTCGCCCGTACCCAAACGCTCATCAAGGGCACGGCCGGCATCGGCACGGTCCGCAGGACCACCCTCCCCGGCGGCCTGCGCATCGTCACCGAGACGCTGCCCTCGGTCCGCTCCGCGACCTTCGGCATCTGGGCGCACGTCGGCTCCCGCGACGAGACCCCGGCCCTGAACGGCGCCACGCACTACCTGGAGCACCTGCTCTTCAAGGGCACCTCCCGCCGCTCCGCGCTGGACATCTCCTCCGCCATCGACGCCGTCGGCGGCGAGATGAACGCGTTCACGGCCAAGGAGTACACGTGCTACTACGCGCGCGTGCTCGACACCGACCTGCCACTCGCCATCGACGTGGTCTGCGACATGCTGACCGGCTCCCTCATCCTCGAGGAGGACGTCGACGTCGAGCGCGGTGCGATCCTCGAAGAGATCGCCATGACCGAGGACGACCCGGGCGACTGTGTGCACGACCTGTTCGCGCACACCATGTTCGGCAGCAACGCCCTCGGCCGCCCCGTCCTCGGCACGGTCGACACGGTCAACGCCCTCACCGCCGACCGCATCCGCCGCTTCTACAAGAAGCACTACGACCCGACCCACCTGGTGGTCGCCTGCGCCGGCAACGTCGACCACAACAAGGTCGTCCGCCAGGTCCGCGCCGCCTTCGAGAAGGCCGGGGCGTTCAAGAACGCGGACGTGACCCCCATCGGCCCGCGCGAAGGCCGTCGTACGATCCGCACGGCCGGCAAGATCGAGCTGCTCGGCCGCAAGACCGAGCAGGCGCATGTGGTCCTCGGCATGCCCGGCATCGCCCGCACCGACGACCGCCGCTGGGCCATGGGCGTGCTCAACACCGCCCTCGGCGGCGGCATGTCCTCCCGTCTCTTCCAGGAGGTACGGGAGAAGCGCGGCCTCGCCTACAGCGTGTACTCGTACACCTCGGCCTTCGCCGACTGCGGCCTGTTCGGCGTGTACGCCGGCTGCCGGCCGAGCCAGGTGCACGACGTGCTGCGCATCTGCCGCGACGAACTCGACCACGTCGCCGCCAACGGCCTCTCGGACGACGAGATCGCCCGTGCCATCGGCCAGCTGAAGGGCTCCACCGTCCTCGGCCTGGAGGACACCGGCGCGCTGATGAACCGTATCGGCAAGAGCGAGCTGTGCTGGGGCGAGCAGATGTCCGTCGACGACATGCTGGCGAAGATAGCCGCGGTCACCCCGGACGAGGTCCGCTCGGTCGCCCGCGACATCCTGGGACAGCGCCCGTCGCTGTCGGTCATCGGCCCGCTGAAGGACAAGCAGGCCGCGCGGCTGCATGACGCCGTCGCCTGAAACTCCCCGTCTTCGGTAAGGAAGCAACAGAGATGAGCAAGCTGCGCGTGGCGGTCCTCGGTGCCAAGGGCCGGATCGGCTCCGAGGCCGTCAGGGCGGTCGAGGCCGCCGACGACCTGGAGCTGGTCGCCGCCCTCGGCCGGGGCGACACGCTGGAGACGCTGGCGGCGACCGGCGCCCAGGTCGCCGTCGAGCTGACCACCCCGGCCTCCGTCATGGAGAACCTCGACTACTGCGTGCGCCACGGCATCCACGCGGTCGTCGGTACGACGGGCTGGACCGAGGAACGCCTCGCGCAGCTGCGCGGCTGGCTCGCCGACTCCCCGGAGACCGGTGTGCTCATCGCGCCGAACTTCTCCATCGGCGCCGTGCTGACCATGAAGTTCGCGCAGATCGCCGCGCCCTACTTCGAGTCGGTCGAGGTGGTGGAGCTGCACCACCCGAACAAGGTCGACGCCCCGAGCGGTACGGCCACGCGCACGGCTCAGCTCATCGCCGAGGCCCGCCGGGCAGCCGGTACCGCCCCCGCGCCGGACGCCACGGCCACCGCCCTGGACGGCGCCCGCGGCGCGGACGTCGACGGCGTCCCGGTCCACGCCGTCCGGCTGCGCGGCCTCCTGGCCCACCAGGAGGTGCTGCTCGGCGGCGAGGGCGAGACCCTCACCATCCGGCACGACTCCCTGCACCACAGCAGCTTCATGCCGGGCATCCTGCTCGGCGCCCGCCGCGTGGTGTCGACTCCCGGCCTGACCTTCGGCCTGGAGCACTTCCTCGACCTGAGCTGAGCCCCACAGTCATGCGCGCAAAGATCACCTACCTCGTCACGGCCGCCGTCCTGGTCTTCTACTTCGTCCTGGTGGGCAGCCGTGGCGTGCTGCTCATCCAGTCCGGCACGCTGCTCACCGTCACCTTCGGCGTGGCGGTGCTCATCCTGCCGGTCATCGGCCTGTGGTTCCTGTGGAAGAACACCCAGTTCGTCCGCAGGGCCAACCAGCTCGCCGCCGAACTCGACGCCGAGGGCGGACTGCCCGTGGACGAACTGCGCCGGCTGCCGAGCGGGCACATCGACCGCGACTCGGCCGACGAGGTCTTCGCCCGGCGCAAGGCCGAGACGGAGTCGTCCCCCGAGGACTGGCGCTGCTGGTTCCGGCTGGCCGTCGCCTACCACGACGCCCGCGACACCCCGCGCGCCCGCAAGGCCATGCAGCGGGCGATCGCCCTGCACGACGGAAAGCCGGTCGAGGCCTGAGGCTGCCCGGCGCGCGCCCACGCGCGCGCCAGGAAGCCGCGGCCGGCCGCGGTGCCGCTCAGCGGGGAGCGTCCCAGCCGCGCCGCTCCGCCGCCCACGCCTCCACCACATCCGCCGCCCGGTCGAACGCCGTCGGCCGGCCCAGGAAGTCCAGCGTGTGCGTGGTCAGCAGCGGCGCCGTCTCATCGGGAGCCCGGTCCGTGCGGACCAGCGCCAGCGCCTGGCCCTGCACCGTCCGCGGCAGCCCCAGCCACCGCACCGGCTGCTGCACCGTCCGCACGGAGCCCACCCGCGCCCACGGCACCGTACGCGTCACCAGAAAGCCGACCTGGCGCAGTCCGCGCCCGCTGACCCACACCCCCACCCGCAGCAGCCGCAGCGCGCAGGCGATGACCGCCACTCCCGCGGCGAGGACGGCCCCGGCGAAGGACACCGAGCCGGTCAGGGCGATCGCCACGGCCGCGAACAGCACGAACGACGCGACCAGCAGCACCAGCGCGGCCAGCCCCACCCGCCAGGGACCGGGCCGGTACGGACGCCGCCAGCGGTCGCGGTCGTCGTACGGCAGCGCGCTCTCCGACGCTGTCTCGAAGGTGCGGTCGGCCGTCAGGAAGGGCAGGGGCACGGCTGGTCCTCACTCGGTCCATGTGTGGGCTGTGCCCGGTGAGGCTATCCGCCTGTGGTGCCGCTCACCACCCTCGGGGGGCCGGAAGGGTCAGTGCCCCTGTGACGCCTGCGACTGCTGGGACGGCGTGTCGGAGGGTATGGACATCGCCGGCAAGCCGAGGATCAGCGCGCCTATGAGACCGGCGACGATCGTGACCCCCAGCAGCCAGTGCCCCGCTATCTCGGCGGCGGACGCCCGCCGGCGCGGCGGGGGAGCGACATTGCTGCGGAACCGGTCCGCCTCGGCCACGAAGGCGAAGGGCACGGACTCACGCCGACGGAACATGGCGGCTACCTCTCCTCTCGAAGCCGGGCCTGCGAAACCGGGCTTCGTCCTCGACCTCTCAGGCCTCACCGATACAGACGCTCGAGTGGCACAAAAGGTGCCCATGTCCGAAAAAATCCTCGGCAAGGTCACTGTCCGGACTGTCAGAGGTGCCCCGTACAGTGGGCGCGAACCTCAAGAAGTGATGGGAAGGACCCCGACCCTCGTGACCACCGAGTCGCTCACGTTCCGCAGTGACGTCACCGTCGAGCTGGTGAAGTCCAGTGCCTCGGACGCCGATGTCCTCTTCGCCGCCCGGGTCTCGACTGCCGGTGAGCAGTCCCTGGACGAGCTGAAGAAGGACCCCGAGCGCTCCAAGGGCCTGATCAACTACCTGATGCGGGACCGGCACGGCAGCCCGTTCGAGCACAACTCGATGACCTTCTTCATCAGTGCCCCGATCTTCGTCTTCCGTGAGTTCATGCGGCACCGGGTCGGCTGGTCGTACAACGAGGAGTCGGGCCGCTACCGGGAGCTCCAGCCGGTCTTCTACGTCCCCGACACCGACCGCAAGCTCGTCCAGGAGGGCCGCCCGGGCAAGTACGTCTTCGTCGAGGGCACCCCCGCCCAGTACGAGGCGGTCAGCGGCACCCTGCGGGAGTCGTACGAGCAGGCGTACGCGTCCTACCAGAAGCTGCTCGCCGAGGGCGTCGCCCGCGAGGTCGCCCGTGCGGCTCTCCCCGTGGGCCTCTACTCCTCGATGTACGCCACCTGCAACGCCCGCTCCCTGATGCACTTCCTCGGCCTGCGCACCCAGCACGAGCTGGCCAAGGTGCCGTCCTTCCCGCAGCGGGAGATCGAGATGGTCGGCGAGAAGATGGAGGCGGAGTGGGCCAGGCTCATGCCGCTGACGTACGCCGCCTTCAACGCGAACGGCCGGGTGGCCCCGTAGGCAAGGCCTGCGAAGCCCTGTTCCCCCGCTCGGAACGGATGTACGGATCAGCCTCGCGAAGTGTCCGTATTGCGGCATTTAGAGAAGTTCATCTAGCCTGATCAAACGGACCCGGCACTGCTTGAACCCCCGAGCAGGCAGTGCCGGGCTCCTTATTTGTCCGGACTTTCTCGGCACCCCGAGGGCAGACCAGGCATTGCGCACCGAGTAGCGTGTTACCCATGGCTCCGACCTCGACTCCGCAGACCCCCTTCGGGCGGGTCCTCACCGCCATGGTCACGCCCTTCACGGCGGACGGCGCACTCGACCTCGACGGCGCGCAGCGGCTCGCCGCCCACCTGGTGGACGCAGGCAACGACGGCCTGATCATCAACGGCACCACCGGCGAGTCCCCCACCACCAGTGACGCGGAGAAATCGGACCTCGTACGAGCCGTACTGGAGGCTGTCGGCGACCGCGCCCACGTCGTCGCCGGCGTCGGCACCAACGACACCCACCACAGCATCGAGCTGGCCCGCGAGGCCGAGCGCATCGGCGCCCACGGCCTCCTCGTCGTCACGCCGTACTACAACAAGCCCCCGCAGGAGGGCCTGTACCGGCACTTCACGGCCGTCGCCGACGCCACCGGGCTGCCGGTCATGCTGTACGACATCCCCGGCCGCAGCGGCGTCCCCATCAGCACCGAGACGCTCGTCCGGCTCGCCGAGCACCCCCGGATCGTCGCCAACAAGGACGCCAAGGGCGACCTCGGCCGCGCCAGCTGGGCCATCGCCCGCTCCGGCCTCGCCTGGTACTCCGGCGACGACATGCTCAACCTGCCGCTGCTCTCCGTCGGCGCGGTCGGCTTCGTCTCGGTCGTCGGCCACCTGGTCACCCCGGACCTGCGCGCCCTCGTCGAGGCCTATGTCTCCGGCGACGTCGTCAAGGCCACCGAGATCCACCAGAAGCTGCTCCCGGTCTACACCGGCATGTTCCGCACCCAGGGCGTCATGACCACCAAGGCCGCGCTCGCCCTCCAGGGCCTGCCCGCCGGACCCCTGCGCCTGCCCATGGTCGAGTGCTCCCCCGAGGAGATCGCACAGCTCAAGATCGATCTTGCTGCCGGCGGGGTACAGCTCTAATCAACAGACTTCGCGCGGAGAACCGCGCAGCACGACTTCACAACCGAATAGATCCTGACAACTGAACACGCAGGTCACCGGTGCCTGCACACCACAACGACAACTGCTTCCGCACGAACGTCATGCGCGCCACGTGCCGTACCGGTACGTGGCGCGCATGGTGAGGAGAGTCTTTTGAGTCATCCGCATCCTGAACTGGGCCCGCCCCCGCCGCTCCCCGAGGGCGGCCTCCGGGTCACCCCGCTCGGCGGCCTCGGCGAGATCGGCCGAAACATGACGGTCTTCGAGTACGGCGGCCGCCTGCTGATCGTCGACTGCGGCGTGCTCTTCCCCGAGGAGGAGCAGCCCGGCATCGACCTGATCCTGCCGGACTTCTCGTCCATCCGGGACCGCCTCGACGACATCGAGGGCATCGTCCTCACCCATGGCCACGAGGACCACATCGGCGGCGTCCCGTTCCTGCTCCGCGAGAAGCCGGACATCCCGCTGATCGGCTCCAAGCTGACCCTCGCCCTCATCGAGGCCAAGCTCCAGGAGCACCGGATCCGGCCGTACACCCTGGAGGTGGCCGAGGGGAACCGCGAGCGCGTCGGCCCCTTCGACTGCGAGTTCATCGCGGTCAACCACTCCATCCCGGACGCCCTGGCCGTCGCCATCCGCACCCCCGCCGGCATGGTGGTGCACACCGGCGACTTCAAGATGGACCAGCTGCCGCTGGACAACCGCCTCACCGACCTGCACGCGTTCGCCCGGCTGAGCGAGGAGGGCATCGACCTCCTGCTCACCGACTCCACGAACGCCGAGGTCCCGGGGTTCACCCCGCACGAGCGCGACATCTCCAACGTGCTGCGCCAGGTCTTCGCCGGCGCCCGCAAGCGGATCATCGTGGCCAGCTTCGCCAGCCACGTCCACCGTATCCAGCAGATTCTGGACGCCGCGCACGAGTACGGCCGCCGGGTCGCCTTCGTCGGCCGCTCCATGGTCCGCAACATGGGCATCGCCCGTGACCTCGGCTACCTGAAGGTCCCCCCGGGCCTCGTGGTCGACGTCAAGACGCTGGACGACCTGCCCGACCACGAGGTCGTCCTGGTCTGCACCGGCTCCCAGGGCGAACCGATGGCGGCCCTGTCCCGCATGGCCAACCGGGACCACCAGATCCGGATCGTCGAGGGCGACACGGTCATCCTGGCCTCGTCCCTCATCCCCGGAAACGAGAACGCGGTGTACCGCGTGATCAACGGCCTGACCCGCTGGGGCGCCAACGTCGTCCACAAGGGCAACGCCAAGGTGCATGTTTCCGGCCACGCGTCCGCGGGCGAGCTGCTGTACTTCTACAACATCTGCCGCCCGAAGAACCTGATGCCGGTCCACGGCGAATGGCGCCATCTGCGCGCCAACGCCGAGCTGGGCGCCCTCACCGGTGTCCCGCACGACCAGATCGTCATCGCCGAGGACGGCGTCGCGGTCGACCTGATCGAGGGCAAGGCCAAGATCTCCGGCAAGGTCCAGGCGGGTTACGTCTACGTCGACGGCCTCTCCGTCGGCGACGTCGGCGAGCCGGCGCTGAAGGACCGCAAGATCCTCGGGGACGAGGGCATCATCTCCGTCTTCGTGGTCGTGGACGCGTCCACCGGCAAGATCACGGGCGGCCCGCACGTCCAGGCACGCGGCTCCGGCATCGAGGACGCGGCCTTCTCCGACGTCCTGCCGAAGATCACGGAGGTCCTGGAGCGCTCGGCCCAGGACGGGGTCGTGGAGCCGCACCAGCTCCAGCAGCTCATCCGCCGCACCCTCGGCAAGTGGGTCTCCGACACCTATCGCCGCAGGCCGATGATCCTCCCGGTGGTCGTGGAGGTCTGACGCCCCGTCGACACGAGTCCGGAGCGGGGCGCCTCGATTTGCATCGGGGCGCCCCGCTCCAGTACGTTTACGGCTCCGCCCAACCGGGAACCCCAGCACTTCACGCGCTGGACACAGGTGCCCGGAGCGGGTGGGAAAACCGACTCGGAACTTCTGATAAAGTCGGTGAGCGCCGGAAAGGAAACCGCGAGAGCGGGGAACTGGAAAGCACCGAGGAAATCGGATCGAGAAAAGATCTGATAGAGTCGGAAACGCAAGACCGAAGGGAAGCGCCCGGAGGAAAGCCCGAGAGGGTGAGTACAAAGGAAGCGACCGTTCCTTGAGAACTCAACAGCGTGCCAAAAATCAACGCCAGATATGTTGATACCCCGTCCGTCGGACATTGTCCGATGGACGAGGTTCCTTTGAAACAAACACAGCGAGGACGCTGTGTGCGAGGGGACTATTCCTCCTCTCGCACCGCTCTCGTGGTGTTCATCCCGATTACGGGAAAACATTCACGGAGAG